>CADBCS010000028.1 GCA_902793195.1 uncultured Coriobacteriaceae bacterium
GTCGAAGCGATCGACGGTGTCGGTTACGCGGAAGGGGGCAGTCGCGTTGTCCACGAGCTGCTGACGACCAAAGTACTCGGCAGCGTCGCGGCCGTTTACGGTAACCTTGCCGGTGCCGGGGACGAGGCGCACGCGCGCGACGGCCTCCTTGCGACGGCCGGTACCCATGTATACTGCGGTGTTATCAGCCATCGGTTACGCCTCCAAATCAATCTTGACGGGGTTCTGAGCGGCATGCGGATGCTCGGGGCCAGCGTAGACCTTGAGCTTCATGCCCTGCTTGCGGCCAAGCGTGTTGTGGGGCAGCATGCCCTTAACGGCGTGCTCGATCACGCGCTCGGGATGCTTCTCCATGGCCTCCTTAAACGACTCGGTCTTAAGGCCGCCGAGCCAACCGGAGTAGCGCCAATAGGACTTGTGCTCGGCCTTGTTGCCCGTGAGCTTAACCTTGTCGGCGTTGATCACGATTACAAAGTCGCCCGTATCGGTGTGCGGGGTGTACTGGGGCTTGTTCTTGCCACGAAGAATCATGGCCGCCTTGGTGGCGAGACGGCCGAGCGTCGCGCCGTCGGCGTCGATGAGCACCCACTTGCGCTCCACCTCGCCGGGCTTGGCGTATTGAGTCGACTTCTTCACTTGACTCCTCCATACGTACTCTACGATGCGACGGCCCCTGGACTGACCGTCGTTGCTTGCGTGTTTTGCCAGAGATTACGGGGCTCTGCAAAAGAAGCCTACAAAGTATACAGCAGCGCCCCGCTGTCAAGCGGCGCTATTTGAGAAATTCGAGGATTTCATCGATTCTCTGCTCGGCGACGGAGCGGCCTTTGAGGTACAGGTCGAGCAGCGCGGCGCCGGACGGTGCCGTGGTAGGAACCGTGACGGGCTGCCCGGGCATGAGCACCAACGCGCGACCCTCCTCCTCAAGCTCCCAGATGCGCTCGCGCTGGGCCATGTAGCGCTCGGCACGCGTGCGCAGCGCCTCCACATACAGCGGATATTCGGCGTAGCGCCTGCTGAGCAGGGCCATGCGCTCCAGTCGCTGGCCTTTTACGTAGTCGCGTTGCCTGGTGAGCACCACCAACGCTCGCGACGCCGGCCCATAGTCCGCGAGATAGGGCACCTCGGCAAGCCCCAGCGCGGCCTCAACGGGAACGGAGTCGGTGGTGCCGCCGTCGAGGTAGCGATGCCCGTCGATCTCCACGACGGTCGAGACCAGCGGCAAAGACGACGACGCGCGGATCTTCTCGATATCGTCGGGCAGCGCCCGTATCTCGAAGTAGCGAGGTGCCCCGAGCACCACGTCGCTTGCCACCGCGAACATGCGCAGGCCGCTCGCATTGAAGGTCCCCACGTCGCACGGGTCGAGCTCGTCCTGCACCTCGCGATACAGAAAGTCGCCGGCAATGCTTCCCGTGGTGGCCAGCGAGAAGTACGACATGAGCCGCTTGTCATCCCTAAACGCCAGCATGATGCGCAGGTTGCGCCCTATCTGCCGCGCCCTAAAGCTCGCGGCCGCCATTGCTCCGGCCGAGACGCCCCACACGCTACCAAAGTCGTACACCCCCCGCTCCATGAGCACGTCGAGCACGCCGGCGGTAAACACGCCGCGGTAGCCGCCGCCCTCCAGGACCAGGGCCACGTCGTTTGCCATGACAACCTCCATTCCGCAATGCCGCGCCCATGGTACCACGCCGACCGGGGCCAGGCGTGTCCCCCCATGGCAAACTGAGCTGCCACGTGGGAACACGCCTTGACCTTAGAGTTCGCGACGTTGATACAGGTCGCCGTCCGCAAACCCCAGTGAGCGGTAGTAGTTGCGCGTGCCCACCGAGCTGATCACGTTGATCGCGCAAAAGCCGCGCTCCCGCGCATGCGCGCAGGCCTGCTCCACCATGTGCCTGCCCAACCCGGCGTGCTGGGCGCCGCCGCGCTCGGTTCCGTGGATGCGCGCCACTCGACCGTACACGTGCACCTCCCGGATCATGGCCTCGTTGCGGTCGAAGGGCAGCGACAGCCGCAGGAACCCGGCAATGTGCCCGTAGGCCGTGACCCACTGATAGAACCGCTCGTCGCTCACGGTGGTCGTGTAGTCCACGCATTCCAAGTGCAGCTCGTCGGGCGATACGTCTGCCGTGGAAACCTCGCGCTGACGGATCTCGCCCGCGCGCCGGCCACTCTTGGACACATGGGCCTCCACGAGCTGTCTCAGGTTGGTCTTCTTGTTGCCCACCACGATGTCGGTGGCCGAGATGTCCCGAATCATCCTGGATATGCGCACGTACGACGGCGTGGCAACGAGGTCGTCCGCAAGCAGCTCGATGAGCTCGTCCTCGCCATACGGTTGCCAGTCGCCGCGTTCGTGGGCGTCGTTGAGCCGAGAGCTCCGCACCAGGCAGCACGGGTAGAGCTTGATCTCGTCGGGCAGGAACCGAGGGTCGCGCACGAGTCGCAGGTAGTCCTCCCTATCGCGCTCGGGCGTCATGCCCAACAGGTTGGCCATCATGTGCGCCTGGATCTTGAAGCCGCACAGCCGCAACGCCTCGAACGCCTGTGCGATGCGATCAACCGACACGTTGCGCCGGTTGGCGCGCAGCGTCTCGTCGTCGAGGCTCTGCACGCCCATCTGTATCTTGGTGCAGCCCAGGCGCCGCATCGCACGCGCCTGGCAGACGTCAATGAGGTCGGGGCGCGTCTCGATGGTAAGGCCCACCACGCGATGCGCGGCTGTCTCGTTTGCCCGATGCTGCCGGTCCAAGTCTTCCAAAGACGCCCGCTGATGCGGCGCGACCTGCTGCCATCCCTGCGCCTCGAGTTCGCGCACGGCCTGGTTGTAGGTACACTCGCCACGGTCGACGCGCTCCTGCAACGCGGACGTCCGGCGCACCAACTCGTCCTTGTCGTACGTGAGGCCGCAAGAGCAGTAAAAGCGGTCGCGGTCGCCCGCGGTCGCGCCCATGGCCTCGGTGTAGCGGACGTCCTCGGGTGCGGACACACCGCCAAGCCCCTCGTTGAGCGCCCTAAAGAGCTCGCACACGTACCACACCTGGTACTCGTGCGAATAGTCGTTCCACGTGCCGCCAAGCACGATGAGCTCGATCTTGTCGGTGATGTGACCCATCTCGCGCAGGGCCGTGAGCCTGGAGCGCACCTGCAGGTACGGGTCGAAGTAGTTGCGCTCGGCGCGCTGGCACGCCGGCTCGTCCGAGAGGTAGCTCTTGGGCATGCGCACGTCGCAGGGGCAGTACAGGCAGTCGCTCGAGCAGGGCCACGGCTTGGTGATGACGGTGATGGTCGCCACGCCCGAGGCGGTGCGCCGGGGCTTCATCTTGAGCAGGCGGAGAAGAACCTCCTCGGTTGCCTCGTCCACGTCCCAGGAAGCCCAGCGCTGCGGGTCGTTTGCCTTGACGCTCAGGTAGAACGGCAGCAGGCGCCGCTTGGCGACGGTGCGCCGACCGTCGTGCATGGTGCGGTTGTGACGACGCACGAGCTTCTCGAGCCACGCAGCGTCGAGCCTGCGCCTGCCCGCCTTGATGGCGGCGATGATCTCTGTGATGGCATCTTCCATAGGGTCAGTATAGGGGTTTCGCACGACGGGCGGTTCCAAAAGGGACCGTCCCCCACGGAACCTTGTTCCAAAGGGGACGGTCCCCGACGGGCCACGGGCCAGTCGCCGTCGCGTGCCCTCGTGCGCTACACTGGGGCCATGAGACCAGACACCGCGCGTCGCCTGAGCGACCTCACCACGCAGTTCTACGCACGCTCCGCCGCCTCCTTCTCGGCCACGCGCCAGTCGCCGTGGAAGGGCTGGGAGCGTCTGATCGAGGTCTGCCAAATCGACGGCCGCGCCGACAAGCGCCCCCTCCACGTCCTCGACCTCGCCTGTGGCAACCTGCGGTTCGAGCGGTTCTTGGCCGAGCGCGTGGGCACTGTGCGCGCATGGGCCTACGACAACTGCGACGAGCTCGTGGGCCAGGCTCCCTGCCCCACGACCTATACGCACCTCGACCTCGCGGAGCATCCGGGGCGGGTGTCCGCACCACCCTGCGACCTGTGCGTCTCGTTTGGCTTCATGCATCACCTCCCCACCCACGCCCAGCGAGCCGCCCTGCTCTCCACGCTTGTGGAACACGCCCGGCCAGGCGGTTGGGTGGCCGTCTCGTTTTGGCAGTTTGCCCACGACGCGCGCCTGCTCGCCAAGGCACGGCCGATCGAAGACGGCGAGCCGGGCGACTACCTGCTCGGCTGGCAGGACGACGCACAGGCGCAGCGGTATTGCCACAGCTTTGAGGAAACCCAGATCGACGAGCTGGCCGCCAGCGTGCGAGGCCACGCACGGGAGGAGGCGCGCTTCTCGGCCGACGGGCGCAGCAAGGACCTCAATCGCTACCTCGTCCTGCGGCGAAAGGGGTAATATACCCGTATGTCATCAACACGCTTACAGTCACCCAAAGAGGGCGCACGGCCCACCAGGATGTTCGTGCACTACGTCGTCCAGCTCGTCCTGCGCGTCATTCTGTTTGTCGCGGGCATCGCGCTGTACGTCGTGCGACCAGACCAGCTCGACATTACGGCAAACCTCGGCCTGGCTCATGGCCTCGACTTTGTTGACGTGTCCTTCGTCCTCATAACCGCCGACCTCTTTACCAAGTTCCTGCCGCACGCGAAGATCGCCATGGGGAGCCGCAAGCAATACGCGGAGTATCACGTGCCCACCGCGCAGCTCTTTACGGGCGGGGCGAAGGAGCGACGCGAGCACGCAAAGAGGCTCATATTGCAGGCCCCCGCCCTCATCGAGCAGCGCGCAAAGGAAACCCGACAGGCCATCCGCGAGACGGCACAGGGAGTCGCGGAGTTCGCCGAGCAGCTCGCCTATTCCATCGACGTGCTGCGGCTGCTGCCCTGGCCCGAGGAGGACCTCACGGCCACAGAGCGCCTGCGAGACGAGATCCGGCGCGCCCGCCTGCGCGAGATCATCCCCGTCCTGGTCTTTTGGGTGGTCTTCAACGTTGCCGTAGGCCTGATCGTAGACCGCATCTGGGGGTTCTCCGCACGCTTCGCACTGCTCTGGACGCTGTTTTACTTTGTGTTTGACATGGTGTGCGTCGTACTGTGGTGCCCCTTGCAGCTGGTCCTCATGCGCAATCGCTGCTGCACCACGTGCCAAATCTTCAACTGGGACGGCATCATGACCGTCACGCCCCTGCTTGCGGCACCCTGCTGGTTTAGCGGACTGCTTCTCCTGCAGTCGCTGGTGGTTCTGGCACGTTGGGAGCTTGCGTTCGCCCGGCACCCCGAGCGCTTTAGCGAGCAGACCAACGCGTCGCTCTCGTGTGCAAACTGCAAGGATAAGCTGTGCTACCTGCGCAAGCCGTTCACACCGCGCAGCAGGATCTCGTAGCGCACGCGTGCACAGCCACACGCGCGTGGGCGTGCCCGCCCTCCCCAACGTCTGAGCCGACTGGAAACAGAAAGGTACCGCCTGTCGCAATGGGGCGTGCAACGCCAAGGATTAGTGTTCAAATGTTGTAGTGACTATGCCCCGCGACTGGAGGGAGTGGCATGAGTCGATCCAACAAGCGCAAGGCAACAACGAAGAAGGCACAAAGGCCCACGGAAAAGCGCCTGCGGTGGTACACCTTCCTCGCGCTCGCCATCGTCTCCGCAAGCCTGTGCTTCTCGCAACTTGGCGACATCGTGCTCGTCGGTGACATTTCCAGCGACCTCAACCTCCTGCTCTTCCTCCTGCCAGTGGTTCTGTGCATAGTGCTGCTAGGTGCCGCGTCGGGAATCGCCCTTGCGCTGATCACCGGCATTCTTATCATGTTGCGTTGCTGGTGGACATCCTCCACCCTGTTTGACATCCACCTCGCCGACCCGCTCCTCTCGGTGGTCAGCATCACCATGGGAGCCGCCCTCATGGCAGCCATCGTACGCCCCGCAATGCGCCGTTGGCCCGAAGACCAGGACGCGCGGACGTCGTATTCCAGACGCATCAAGCCCCAGCGCGTCGTCGCAACCGTACTCGGCTGCCTTGCGTTCGCCTTCGTCTTCTCGTATGGCACGCGCGGACTCATCTACCTGTTCATACAACCCGGTGGCGAGGAATACAACTACGCCTCGGTTATAGCGGGCTACATCGCGTCGCTCTCCGGTCCCTATGTGCTAGGAGAAGCGCTGCTCAACGGATGCGTCATGTCGATCTTGGGCGTCCTGACAGACATGTATGTGGCCAATGTGAAGTCGAAAGTTTGGATGAGCAAGCTCAACGTGCTGTTCAACACCTGCTTCGCGCTCGCCATGATCCTGGTCTTCCTCGTGGCCTCCTCCGTCTCCTTTTGCGTGGAGACGGTATCCGCCACGAGCAACGCCGACTCCACGCTCCTCAGCGAGCTCGAGTACCTCAACCAGCAGGTCGACGTGCGGCTGAAAGCGGGCGCGGACATCTCGTCGGTCGCAACCGGCTTCCACACGGCCTACGGTGGAAGCGTCGTCATCATCCACGACGACATCATCGTGTCCTCCAACGATCCCACGCAGGTGGGCAGTTCGGGAAGGGCCGTGCTCCGATCGGGCGACAAGGACAACTTCGACCACCTCTTCAACGAGGTGTGCAAGTACATGCTCACGGGTTACGACGAAGAGACCGGTAGCTTCTCCGGCGTGCGCGGCCTCAGGGGCGACAACGGATACCTGTTCATCATCGACTCCCCGCTCGAGGCCGTGTACCGGGCGCGCACGGCGACGCTCATGTACAATGCCTGCTTCCTGCTCGCCATGCAGGCAGTCGTCATCTTCGTCGCACACCGCCTGCTGCGCCGCATCGTGGTAAAGCCCATCCACCGCACCAACGAGACGCTGGAGCTCATAACCGACGGAGACCTCGAGCGTCGCGTGGAGGAGCACAGGGTGGTCGAGTTCGACTCGCTTTCCACGGGCATCAACACCACCGTCTCCGCCCTGGGCGACACGGTCTCGGCCCTCGGCGAGACCATCGTCGAGATCGAGCATCGCAACGAGGTGGAGCTTGCCACGGCAAAGGCCATCCAGGAGAGCGCGCTCCCGCGCACGTTCCCCCCGTTCCCCGAGATCGAGTCCTTTGACATCTACGCCTCCATGAACGCGGCCAAGGAGGTGGGCGGCGACTTCTACGACTTCTTCCTCATCGACGAGCGGACCCTGGGCTTCCTCATCGCCGACGTGAGCGGCAAGGGAATCCCCGGCGCGCTGTTCATGATGGCCGCAAAGACGCAGATCGAGAACTACATGACGACGGGCATGGACCTCGCGCAGGCGATCCTGAGCGCGAACAGGCACCTGTGCGCCAACAACGACGCCGGCATGTTCGTTACGGTGTGGGCCGCCACGCTCGACTTCTGGAGCGGCGAGCTCACATACGTGAACGCCGGGCACAACCCGCCGTTGCTGCGCCACGAGGGAAGCTGGAGCTGGCTCACCAAGCGCGGCGGCCTGTTCCTCGGCACGTTCGAGACGGCGAAGTACCGCTCCTCCAAGCTCACCCTCCGGCCAGGCGACCAGCTGCTGCTGTACACCGACGGCGTCAACGAGGCGTTTAGCGTCGACGATGAGGAGTACGGAAACGACCGGCTCGAGACGTTCTTGTCCGAGCACACGACGCTGCGCCCGCGCGAGCTCACGCTGTCCCTGCGCGCCGATGTGGCCGCGTGGGCCGAGGGCGCCGAGCAGAGTGACGACATCACCATCCTGGCCCTGGAGTTTGGACAGGTGGCCGAGCGTCGAGACATGATCTCGTTGCCGGCCGACATCGCGCAGCTCGTGCAAGTGTACGCCTTCATCCACGAGGAGCTGAGTTTCCACGAGGCGCCCAAGGCGGTGCTCAACGCGATCGACATGGCTGTGGAGGAGCTGTTCTGCAACGTGTGCAACTACGCATACCCCGATGCCACGCCCCAGAATCCCGGCGAGGTGTGCATTGGCCTGCACTTTGACGACGATGAGCCAAGCATCACGGTCACCATCTCCGACGAGGGAACCCCCTTCAACCCGCTGGAGAAGCCACGCGAGGTGGTTCACGCAGACGTGGAGGACATGCCTTTGGGCGGTCTTGGCATCCTCATCGCCGAGCGGTCGGTCGACGCGATGGAGTACGAGCGCGTTGGCACGAGCAACGTCATCACCCTGCATAAGCGCTGGTAGGACTTGTCACGGGATATGGGCCCACCGTGTCCGTTTGGGAAGAGGTGCCTGTGGGACACGGTGGCCCGCCGTGTCCCACAGGCACCTCTTCCCAAACGGACACGGTCGCACAACGAGGGCAACGAGCTGTCAGCACTTTCAGTTGACGCCACTGGACGTATTGAACGTCTCGGTAAAAGTGGGTAGAATGCAGTGTACGAGATGACAAGATCAGCTCCTGTCCTCTCTATTTCAACAGGCCTCCGACAGTGGCCCCAATTCTTCTCCGGGGAACCACAGATCGGCGGCCATTTTTCTTCCTGGAGGTTATATGACGCGCACAGCCATTCTCGTTGATGGAAACTTCTACCTACGTCGCGCGCGCAGGTTAAGGGGCAATAGAACGCCGACAGAGCGTGCAGAGGAACTCCACGCGTATGCGGTGGAGCACATAACCCAAAGACGCGACGTCAAGCTTGAGTATGGCAGCAGGTCTCTCTATAGAATCTTTTATTACGACTGTCCGCCCGTCTCCGACGCACGGGTTAAGCAGCCATGGGATGAGCACAACAGGGTGTTTAGCAAAAAGAATCCATCCAACATTTGGAGCACTGAGTTCCAAGCGGCTCTTGCCAGAAAGCGCAAAGTCGCGATGCGGATGGGCGAAGTGCGCACGGCGAATATGCACTTCAACCTCAAGGAAGCCTCGCTAAAAAAAGCTGTTGAACAAGGGGATCACTGTAGATGACCTGACCGAGGAGGATTTCACACTCGTAGGCATGAAGCAATCTGGTGTGGATATGAGAATCGGACTAGATGTTGCCAGTCTCGCCAGCGAGAAAATCGTGGATCAAATCATCCTTATCGCCGGTGACACTGACTTTGTACCAGTCGCAAAGGTGGCCCGCCGTGCGGGCGTGGACTTCCTTGTGGATCCCATGGGACACAAGCTACCGGAGGAATTCGTCCGACAGGTCGACGGAGTCGAAGACTTGTCGGCCACATTGGTGAGGAACACGGTCGCGCAATGAGCTGCTAAACGCGCGATAAAGACGCCGCTCAGCAAAGGCATGCGTTGTTTGCACTGAAGCGATGCGAGGTTTGGGTTTCTGTCAGCAGCATGAAAAATATCTAAACAGTAGCCTTGACTAGAGAATACCTCCCGCAGGGCGGGTAAGGCGTTGAAAGGCTCTTTGGGCTGGCACGCCAACACAGGCACGCACCACGTGCACATCGCCCCCTCGACGGCATGCCTGTCGAGGGGGCTTTTGCATGGAGCGGAATCCGGTGCCAGAAGCTGGAGCGGATTCGCGAGGCGCCACGTACGACTCGGGGGTGCCGCGTGGTCTTGGTGAGAGTCGATGGATACGAAATGCAATCTATGCTCTAAGATAATCAGAGACATCATGGGATGGGGCTATGATGCCTCGGATAGCGTCTATGAACTTGAAGTATTACAGCCCTACGGAGCTAACACCGTATTCTGCTTGCTCATGAGAGAAGCCTTCGAATTCGAGCTGCTCTACAAGACCATCATGTGAGAAAGCGGAGTAATCAAGGTACTGTTTTGCCTTATTCGCCGCTTGTTGGTTCCAATCTGCGCCACAGTGGTCTACCCCATACGTCGCATCCTCAGTGGAGAACCCTTCGAACTCCAGCTGTTCGACAAGTCCGCTATATGAGAATGCGCTGTAGTCCAAGTATTGAAGTGCCTTCTTCAGCGCATTGCTTTGAGAAACCGTCGGAGAGCTTGCAGATGGTTGCTCCGATGATTGTGACGTCCTAATTGTTGCTTTGGCAGTATCCTCCTCCGTTTTTTCTTGTTGCTTTGTCTCTTGGACTGAGGAAGTTTGCTGCGAGTCCGTCTTTTGTTCTGCCTTCGAGTTGAATGCTTCGCGCTTCCCAGCGGTCGACGCTAAGTTCTCGCCTCGTAGTTCAATGCTTGACAGAACGTCAGATACCTCTTTGTTGTTTGAGTCGTAGCTTTCTAGTGGAGAGGCTGCTACAACATTATACAAGCATGGCCAATCACAGACCAAATCGACCTCGCCCTTGTACTGCACGCCATCCATTTCGTAGGTCATTGGAAAGACATAAACGCTGGTGCTATCTTTTCCGGCTTTGAATACGGCTCCACTAGACCTATCAAGTTTGAGACCGTCTGCTTTCTCCATACCGTCCAAAAAATCAGATATGGTTTTAGTCTCACCCTGTACGGGTGTCATGTCATCTACATAGGCAACATAAAGCATACCGCCGAATGTTGGATAGATGTACTTCCCATTGTCGTCTGCATCAGTGACTCTCCAGGATGATGGATGCGTCAAAGACAAATCTTTGACCACGCACTTCGTTACATCCGCATTCTTGCTCGCGGATTCTGGTGTCGGCGCACTCTCACTGGCAACGCCTGTTGCATTGCTATGCTGAGAACCGCATCCCACCATTGAAAATATCAGTAGGCATACAATACACGCGCTGAGAATGAAACGCGTGCTCGACTTAAGCATGATGTCGCTCCCTTGTCTTAAGCTATATGTAAGCTTAGTCTCTCACGACGATCATGCTGCGACATCCAACACTTCGGTAAAAGGCGTTAGCCCTATTGTTAGGTCATGTCATACCAGCAATCATAAAGGATAGGCGGTATTGTACATATCATCATTCCATACACGTGAGTGCTTTTTTCTGCGTTATAGGCGTTCCTGAGCGCTCGGTGGTGTAGCGATCCCACGTGGTCTGTGGCCGCAAGTATCGTCCCGCCGTAAGCGAGGAATTGTCACGCCCTTGACCAGACGAAGGGGATGGGTCCGCAACGTGAACGCATAATTTGGGCCAAGCTTTAAAACCACGAGCGGGACTCGAACTGCCAGGTCGCAACACAGCGCGATTCCGTGACAAGTTCGGCCTGCCGCGTGCGATTCCGAGCCACCGGAGGGTGCCGCGTACAATTTTGTAACGAGCTAGGCCTGCCGCGTACAATCTTCTCCGAGAATCGCGCGCGGTAGGGGTCGTTTGTGACCAGAAATTGATACGCGGCGTCCTCCTGCGGTCCAAAAATCGCGCGCGGTAGGGAAGGTTTTTGTCACTGAATCGTACGCGGCGGACCCCCGGCAACCTTCGGCGGCCTCACATGGCGCATATGGTTAGCTGCCTACGCCCCCGCACATCCCCGCTACGCCCACGGGCAGACGAAACCGGGGTAGTTCGTGTACTCCTGATAGAGCACGTCGTAGTTGATGTCGTTCTCGCGCAGCTGAGAGATGAACGCGCGCAGGTACGCGTCCTCCTCGAAGTACTGGATGAAGTTCACGTAGAAGCACCCGTTAACGGCGCTCATCTCGAGCGTGAGGGGCGTCGCGCACGAGGGCAGCGCCGTCGAGGGCAGCGCGTGGAACTCCTGCACGTAGAACTCGGCATCGCCAAAGCTGCTCTTGCCCACGTAGCTCACGGTCGCCGTGAACATCTGGCTCTTCTTGTCCGCGAGCCTCACGCAATGGGCGTGCCGCTCGTCGTGGGTGGGCATGCCCTTGAGCTCCTCCATGAGCTCCTGATACTCCTTAATCTCCCGGCGGACCATGCCCTCGTCCGTCTGGGCGGCAACCATGCCACGGAAGCACGTCTCCTGCGTTGCGAAGTCCATACTCTTCATGCGCTCGTGGAAGACGAGCCGCGCGTCCCCCACCAGGCTCTGGTGCGCGAGCGGCGCGCGCAAGGCACGGCGCTGGTTCACGCAAAGCGCGATGACGACGGGGTCGTCCGTCTTTGGGTGCACGCTCGCTATCGCACGAGAGAGAAAGAGCGCCACGATGGTGCCGGGGCTCCCCTCCTTCGAGATGTTAAAGCGCATGAACTCCTCTTCGCTAATGCGCAGGTTGTACGTAAGGCACCTGTTGGTGACGTGCGCAATGCCGCCGTCTGCCAGCTGGAAGCCCCGGTCGCTCCATTTTTTGACAAGTGGCGACGACTCGGCAATCTCGCCTCGCCCCGGATCCGCCCACTCGTCGGGCGAGACCTCGTCACCAGCAAGCCAGACGCCCTCGCTCGAAAGCTCGCGCCCATAGTATTCGCTGCAGTAGAGGTAGAGCAACGTGTTGAGGAGGTGGTATATTCCCCCGCCGTCCGTAAGGGCATGCCAAGCGTCGATGTGAACCTTGTTCTTCCACCAACAGAACGCAATCAGATGCCCCTGCGTTTCGTAGCTGCCCAGCATGATGGGGTGGTCTGTGTGAAGAACGGGCACGGGCAAGGGATTGTCCTCGAAATAGGCCTCGTTCTCGTCGATGCCCAGCCGCACGCGAAAGTAGGGATAGCGTTCCATGGTGGCACGCACTGCGCGTACCAGCACCGCCTCGTCCACCATGTCCTTGAGCTTGATGGTAAGGCGGAATGTGCGCGGGTTCTCGTTGGTGGCCTCGTACAACGTGCGCAGCTCGGAATAAAGCGGATATCTCATAGCGCCCTCACCAGTTCTAGCTCCCATGTGACTCTTCGCGACTCTTTGCCAATCATAGCGCAGGATGCCATTTCACCTATGGGACATGGTTTCAAATCCCGCTATAATGAGTGCTCTGTGATAAGTCCGCCCCGTCACGAGTTGTGCACACAGACGAAGGAGACACGCATGCACGGCACGATTTGGGCCCTACTTCCACCGTTTGTCGCGATCGTTCTTGCGCTGGCCACAAAGGAGGTCTACTCCTCGCTGTTCGTTGGCATCCTGGCCGGCGCGCTCATGGCCACCGGATTCCAGCCGTTGGAGGCCCTCAACCTCATTGTGGTGGACGGACTCTCGGGCGCCGTCTCCAGCATGGCGGGCAACTACTGCTTCCTGGTGCTCTTGGGCTGCCTCATCGCCCTCATCCGGCGCGCGGGCGGAAGCCGGGCCTTTGGCACCTGGGCCAAGAGGCGCGTGAAGGCGAGGAAGGGCGCACAGCTCACGACCTTCCTTCTGGGCGTCCTCATCTTTGTCGACGACTACTTCAGCTGCCTTGCGGTCGGCTCCGTCATGCGCCCCGTCACGGACCGGCACAGGGTCTCCCGGGCCAAGCTCGCGTTTCTCATCGACGCGACTGCCGCGCCCATCTGCATGATCGTACCCCTCTCCTCGTGGGCGGCCGCGGTCTCCGGCGTGGCTGGCGACGTTGGTGGCGGCATGTCGGGCGTGGAGCTCTTCGTTAGGTCCATCCCCTACAACTTCTACTCCCTGCTCCTGCCCGTCTTCATAATCGCGCTCATCTGCATGAACGTGGACTATGGCCCCATGAGAGAGGCGGAGAGAAGGGCCCTGTCCGGCGATGTGGGAGACGCGGCGGACGAGGAGTCGCAGACGGCACCCTCGGCCGAGCACGCGGAGGGTGAGGGGACGATAGCGGACCTTCTGTTGCCCATCCTCGTGCTGCTCGTCGCCACGTTCCTGTCGATGCTCTACGTGGGCGGCTTCTTTGGGGCAACGCGCTGGACGGGAGCAGAGAACGCCGGCAACCTCATTGACGCGCTGGGCAGCACGGACGCGTTCGTCGCCCTCCCCCTGGGCAGCCTGGTAACCGTGTGCGTCTCGTGCGTCTACCTGCTCCTGCGCCGCGTGGTCGGCTTTAGGGACATGATGGACTGCCTACCGCAGGGCTTTGTGGCCATGGTCCCCTCGATTCTCATCCTCACGCTGGCCACGACGCTCAAGACGGTGACCTCGGCGCTTGGGGCAGACGTCTTCGTGCACGACGTGATGGCAGGGGCCACCGGTGCGCTCTACGGCCTGCTTCCGGCCGTCATCTTTGTCGTCTCGGTCCTGCTCGCCTTTGCCACCGGCACGTCGTGGGGCACCTTTGGGATAATGATCCCCATCGTTACGGTCGCCTTCTCCCCCGAGAACCCGCTGATGTTCGTCGGCATGTCTGCCTGCCTTGCGGGGGCGGTCTGCGGAGACCACTGCTCGCCCATCTCGGACACCACGGTCATGTCCTCTGCAGGCACGCACATGGCGCACGTGGAGCACGTCTCCACCCAGCTTCCCTATGCCATGACAGTCGCGGGCGTCTGCTTTGTTACCTACCTGCTCGCGGGATTCTTCCAAAACTGGATCGTGTGCCTATGCGTCGGTGCGGCGCTTACGGTGCTCACGCTGTTTCTTGTTCGCAGGCTCACGCAGCGGTCGGCGTGGCTAGTCCGTCGGGGACGGTCCCTGTTGGGCTAGTCCGTCGTCACGTGAGGGGAAGGAAAAGCACATGCAAGCGAACAAGGTCAAACTGCCAAAGATCACGTTCAACTCGCCCGTGGTGCTCTGCTTCGTGTTCATATGCGTGGCCGTGCAGGTTTTGAGCACGCTCACGGGAGGCGCCAGCACGCGCGCGTTCTTCTCGTCTCGCATAGGGCCCCTCACCGACCCCCTCATGTACGTTGGCCTCGTCTCGCACATCTTTGGCCACGCGAGCTGGGAGCACCTCATTGGCAACATGGGCTACATTCTTCTCCTCGGGCCGCTACTCGAGGAGAAGTACGGTTCGGGCAGGCTCGCATGCATCATGCTCGCCAGCGCCCTCGCCGGAAGCATCGCGAACATCGTCCTCTTGCATGCGACAGTCGTTGGCGCCAGCGGGGTCGTCTTTACGTTCATCCTGCTCTCCTCGGTTACGGGCCTGCGCGAGGGGGAACTTCCCCTCACCTTCATTCTTGTGGCCGTGCTCTACTTTGGCCAGCAGATCTATGGCGCCGTCTTCGTGCGCGACAACGTCAGCTACCTCGGCCACATCGCCGGCGGCGTCGTGGGTTCCGTCGTGGGGTTTCTCCTGCCCACAAAAAGCCAGGGCCAGAGCACCTCTGGCTACGGCATCATCTGAGCCTTGGGACAGGGTTTCCATAATGTCAACCCCCAACCTCCCCGAGCGCTTGATTCCACGGTCACGGCGGGCTATCTTCAAGACGGGAGGGAGGTTGTGCCACGATGAGTAGCCCATTTGCGGACACGCTAAAACGGCTGAGACAAGCCAGGGGACTCTCGCAGATCCAGCTGGGACAGCAGGTGTTTGTGAGCAACTCCACGATCGCCAGATGGGAGAACGGCAGCCGCTTGCCAGACGCCACCATGATCGCCCGTCTCTCCAAGGCCCTGGAGGTTGACATCGGCACGCTGCTCTCCACCGTAGCCGCAAGCGACGAGTCGCCTAACGTCATAATGGTGGACGACAACAAGCCCATCCTCGCCGACAGCCTGTCCGTGCTGGAGGAAGCCATACCCAACGCCATCATCACGGGCTTCATATGGCCGCAGGAGGCAATCGAGTACGCGAGGGCAAACCGGGTCGCCCTGGCCATCGTGGACATCGAACTGGGAACAACCAGCGGCCTCGACCTCTGCCACACCCTTCTTGAGGTCAACCCCCACACCAATGTGGTCTTCTTAACCGCATATCCCGACTACTCCCTCGACGCGTGGGGCACCGAGGCCTGCGGCTTTATGGTCAAGCCGCTGACCTTGGAGGGCATACGCAAGCAGCTCGGCAGGCTGCGGTATCCGCTCATGAGAGGTGCCGGCACGTGAGCGACTGGGTCGAGTTCTTCTACTTCTTCATAATCGGTGCGGCGCTGCTGCTCAGCGCCCTGGGACTGTGGTTCAGCGCAGTCGTGCCCATGGCCGATCGCTGGAGCAAGCGCTTCTTCCTTGCCTACTTTGTCGCCTTCATGCTGAGCTGCCTGTCCAGCATCGTCGAAGGCGCCCTCAGCCAGCATCCCGTCTCGAGCTCGGCAACATACCTCACGCTGATTCTGGAGTCGCTGCTGCTCTCGCTGCCTCTGCCTATGCTTACGGTCTACCTGCTGCACTGCTGCGGGGAGGACATGCACCGAAGCAGGTTATTCCACATTGCGCTTGGTCTGTGGGCGGCATATGCCTCCCTTCTGGCAGTCGCCTCGCTCGTTGACGGCTTCTCCTTCATCACCCCAGACGGAACGTATTACCGTGGACCCCTGTACCCAATCCTGATCCTGCCGTTGGTCGCGCTCCTGTTCGTCAACTTCGCGGGGGTCATGCGACGCCGCCCGCGACTCTCCCACAAGGCCCTCCTTGGCTTTGTCGTCGCCATAGTGCCCATGACGGCGGCGATGATCGTGCAGCTGTTCGTCGACGTCTTTCCGCTCATCGACATTGCCATCGTTCTCTCCGCCCTGTCCATGTACAGCTTTGCTCTGTCCGACCAGATCGAGCGGGACCTGAGCCACCAGCGCGAGATTGCCCGCCAGCAACAGCAAATCGCCCACGAGCGCGCGAGCGTCATGGTGCTGCAGATGCGCCCCCATTTTATCTACAACACCTTGATGAGCATCTACAGCCTCTGCAACCTCGACCCCCAGAAGGCCCGCCAGGTTACGGCGGACTTCACCGATTACCTGCGCAAGAACTTCAACGCCGTCGCCAGCGACAGCGCAATACCGTTCTCTGCGGAGCTCGAGCACACCCGCGCCTACCTTGCCGTGGAGCAGGCCCGGTTCGAGGACATACTCCTGGTGGACTACGACGTGCAGTACACCCACTTCCGGCTGCCGCCGCTGACTCTGCAACCCATTGCAGAAAACGCCGTCAAGCATGGCATGGACCCATATGCAGGGCCCCTGCGCGTCTCCATTCGAACGCGGCGCACGAACGCCGGCATCGAGGTCGCCGTGGAGGACAACGGCCCCGGCTTCGACCCCTACGACGAGCACAGGCGGCACACCACGCTCACGAACATCTGCCAGAGGCTGGAGATGATGTGCGGGGGCAGCATGGACATCAAGCCCCGCGTGGGTGGGGGCACGGTGGTGACCATGACGATTCCCCTCGCGCAGGCCCTCCCCGGTTGAGTGAGAGAACCGCGCGCAGACTACGTAAAAACCGACCTCCCCATTCGGAACAACAGGATTTCACTCATCTACTACTGTGACAGTAGTTTTGTATTGGCTCGTTCGCCGGCCCGCCTACACGTACGCAAGCAGGTCGAGAGGCTGCACGGAGGTGAACTCCGCGTTGCCCTCGAGGTCGGCGTAGACCTGAGCCACATACAGCGTCGGCTTGGCGTTCTGGACCACCGGGGCACCCTGGCAGAGCACGAGGTAGTTGGTGCCGGCAACGACCTGCGTTCCCAGCTGGGCCATAGGGGCCAGATTCACGCCATCGTAGTTCTTCGACGCCTTGGCAAAGGCCTCGTGAGCGTCCTCGGTAAGAACGGCGGCGTTGGAGGGCTCGCGAACCTCCCACGCCCCCACAAGCTCGCTCGAATCTTGGGCGTCGCTGACAACCTTGATGTTGGCGAGGTCGATGTCGTTGACGCCGGTCACGCTCGCGTTTCCCTCCAGGTCGGCATACACCACGGCGACGGCCCAGTGCGCTGCGGGGTCTGCCGTTACCGGCGTCACCTTGCACAGGTAGGCGTAGTTGGTGCCCGACACCAGTTGCGTTGCGACAACCGTCACCGGCTCGAGCTTGGCACCCACGTACTCGGCCGTGGCCTTCGCAAAGACCTCCTGCTCCTCCTCGGATAAGGAAGCCATCGTCTCGGGGGTCACGGTCCAACCACCTGCGAGTTGCTCCTTCTCGGTTGGGACTTCCTCGGGCGCGGGTTCTACCTGTTCGGTCTGCTCGGTCTTCTGAGCCGCCGGCTCGCTGGCGGCCTGCTGAGACGCACAGCCAAGCAGCGGTGCGAAGGCGAGCGTTCCCGCAAGAGCGATTGCTGCAAAAGTCTTCTGGTTCATGATGACGCCTCCCCTGGTTTTGGGCGCACCTGCCTATATCATGCGTCCTTGTCCTCTTCTACGCGATTATGCGCGACATGTCTCGCCCACATGCGGCGCATACACTTCCTTCACATGGCGACCGCGAGCCCATCCCAAAAGCAGTGGATGAAATGGTGCGGCAAGGCCGAGACGGCACTTCACTCGCGTCAAGCGCGGCATTGGTGCAAGACCCCCGACGAAGCAGAAAACGACCTAACCCTGATACGAACTAAGCCATCGGTCCTCCTCAGGGACACCCTCACAAGAGAGGCGCCCGCCGGTAGTAGCATAACCACCGTCGGGCACCCCCCGCTAGCTCACACGAGCGTAATGGCGCTAGGCCTTCTCACCCCAGATGTTGATGCGCTGCTCGGGGGGGAGGTACATGCCGTCGCCCTCCTTCACACCAAGCGCGTCGTACATCTCGTCACACATTTGCGAGCACACGTTCATGCGCAAGTTGTTGAGCGGGTGCGTGTCGGCCAGAAGGGTCACGAACGTATTTTGGTCGGCCACCTGTGCCCACGTATTACCAAACTTGGTGCAGAACTGGTCGTAGTCGAAGCCATCGGTCTTTTTTGCCAAAAGCATTGCCGCCTGCATGCCGGAGAGGTCGGCCCCCGCCTCCGCGATGAGGTTTTGTCCGTCGCATGTAACTCCCGGCAGAGGCTCGATGGCGCTAAAGTAATCGACTAGCTTCGTGGTCCTCTGCGTAAAGGCCTCGACATCCTCGTCGGTAAATATGGGACTGGCCTCGCCGTAGGCGTTGCATTGAGAGCCAAGGAAATCGAATCCGTGACTGATCTCGTGGGCGATGGTAAACCCGAGCGAGGCGAGCAGGTCGGTATCGCTCATGTCGGCATTGTAGATGAGGCTCGACATGTAGCCGGGGTTGAGGTTGATGGAGTTGTTGGACGAATCGTAGAACGCGTTCATTACGGTGGGGCCAATCGAGAACCATGAGGCCACCGCACGCGCGGGCTGCCCGACTTCCTCGCTCTCGCGATCGATGCGGTACTGCTTGAGCGTGAGGTAATTGCTCATGAGCGTGCCGCCGTCCTCGGTGGTCTTGAGCTTGATGTCGCTGTAATCAAAGTAGCCGCCCTCGGGTTCGAGGATATTGAGCGTCATGTGGTCGAGCTTCTCGAGTAGGTTGGCCTTCGACTCGTCGCCAACCCACGTGGTCTTGGAGATCAGGTCGCGATACTCGCTCAGCAGGTCGTTGGCCATCGACTCCATGCGTGACTTCGCGTCGGGCCCCAGCACGTCGCTCACGTACGTCTTGGCCACGACCTGCGAGAGGGTGTCGAGGTTGTTGCAGGCGTTGTATGCGAAGGTGGCGCTGTCGGGCACGGGCGCGCCGACCGACTCCAGCTGCGCGTTCACACCGGACGGATCGCGGTACGGGCGGGTCTCCTGCAGGACCTTGGCCTTTGTGATGAGCTTGAGCGACTCGAGGTTATCGTTGGTCCAGCAGTCGTTGAAGGCCTTGAGGCACTCGGCCTGTACGATGTAGAGTGACGAATTGTCCTTCTTCAGCTTTGCGAGCGTCTCCGTGAGGGGGAAGTTGGGGCTGAGCGCAGTCATCTCTTCGGGCGTCAGCGCGCTTTCCTTGGTGGCCTTTGCCGCAGTACCGAATTCGGACTTGAGATACTTGCCACCGTATTCGGCGTACTTTGCGTACGTCTTCTCGAAGTCCATGAGCGGTTGGATTTTTGCGTTCACCTCATCCTTGTTCATGCCCAATGCCATGAAATCGAGCATGATGTACTGACCCTGCATCAACAGGCCGTTCTGCATCGCCTGCTGCATCTCGGGGGTATCGGCGTCCTGGTAGAACATGCCGCCCTGAAGATATGGGTCTGCAAAGAGCAGATTGGGAAAGATGGCAACGCACATGCTCTGGCGCAGGTCGTACGTGGCGAGGTTTGCCAGGATGAACGGGCTAAAGGGGAAGTCGTCGGCCAAAAGAAGGGCGTTGAGCTCGTCAAGCGACTTCACGGCGTCGATGCGGTCGAGGTAGGGCTGGACCTCGGAGAGCCCAGTCTTCTTGAGCGTTTCCGCATCGAGGGCCTGACGATAGAAGATGCGAAGCTGGTCCAACTCGGGATTCGACTTGGATTCGTCATTGACGATGCCGGCGATCGCGGTCGGGAATTCCGAGGAATGGGCAAGCATGTTTCCAGCGGGCTGAGCCTGGTGCTCATTGAGCCAGTCGTAGGCGTAGTGAGTGTACAGGTCGTCCTTCGCCTCGGGTGCCTGAGTGGGCAGGTTGCCCTGAAGCATGCTGCTCACCCAAGGTTTGCCGACGAGCTCGCCGGTCGCGGCTGCCGTAGGCACCGACGATGCGTCAGGGTTCGTGCCAGCCGAAGAGCTGGAGGAATTGCTCGCGTCTCCTCCGCATCCCACAAGGCCGAGCGTCGCCACAAGCAGCAAGCTCATGAATGTTGCAAGCGATTTTCTTCTGCGGTCCCTCACGTTGTTCCCTCCTCCGTCTTGGGTTTTGCACCAGATGCTCCAAGCATCTGCGGAGCCTACTCATAGGTATGTATGCTAGCATACCCATATCCCACCAAGATGATGGAAGCGGCGAGACGCGCGCACGCGCCTGCTCTCCGACTGGAAGGTCGCCTGAGGAAAGGGGCCAAAACCCCCTTTCTCAGTTCCAGGAAGGCCTTGGCACAGGTCTGCGTGGCGCCCTGAAAGTCAGTCTCAGGGGCGGCAGATCAAGAAAGGGCCAGGGACGACGCCACGAAACATTCCGAGCAAAAGCCATGGGCTAATCCCAAAACCTGCGGGCGAACAAGGCCACCCAGTCGGGTAAAGCTCCGCCCGCGGCCCATTGGTGATATCGGTTGTGGAGCGCCGGGAATCCCGGGCGCCGGGCTCATATGCCTGTCGGTCCTGCTTGCCCAAATGAACGTCCCCGTAGAGGCCATTGGCCTGATGATGGGAATAGACGCCCTGGTGGGCATGTTCCGAACCGTGGGCAACTGCTCCGGCGACGTGGTGGCAAGCTTGGTTGTTGCCAAGAAGGAGCACGCGCTGGACATGGAGACGTACAGCAAGTAACCTTACGGCATCGAGGCGCATAACGAGGCGGATGCGACCGGAACGGAGGAATATGGTTAACAGTTGTGTGCGCGACCATGCGCGCCTGGTGCGCAAACAGCTTGGAAGCGTGCTTACGATGGCCGCACTCTCACTTGCCGCGACGTCGCCCATGGCGGGATGCGCGCAGAGTTCGTTGGTTTCCGATGCTGGTGATGGTCGGGCAACCGAGTCGTGGGCTCTCACGAAGACGGTGGAGGTTGACGGCAGGCAGGGGATCGCGGCCGAAAACGGGTGGTATTGGGTGAGCGGCTCGACCACCTTGTCGAAGTATGACCGCAACTGGAATCTTGTTGCGACCAACGATGCCCCCTTCAAGAAGGGCTACGAGCTCGAGGTCAACCACATCGGCGATATCGACGTGTACAACAATGAGGTGTACTGCGGGGTAGAGCTCTTTGAGGATGGCGTTGCCTCAAACATCCAGATCGCCGTCTACGACGCAGACACGCTGGAGCTCAAGCGCACGTTCAATTTCGAGCGGAGCAGCGGACAAGACGAGTGCAGCGGCATCTGCGTGAATCCCGACACGCGGATTGTTTCCATGTGCTCGTGGACCGGCACGGGCGACCACATCTATAACTACGACCTTAGCACGGGGTCTTATCTGGGAAAGGTGCGTCTCTCTCCTGCGCCAACATGGATACAGGGAATTGCCTACCACGATGGCGCCTACTACCTTACTGCCGACGACGGCGATGCGGACGAGGGCGCCCCCGACCACGTCTATAGCTTCGAACCTGCTGACGGGGCGTCCAAGGCGCAGGTGAGGCCCGCGAAGGCAGTCGACGACGTTCGGCTGCAAGGCGAGATCGAGGGCCTGAGCTTCGACGAGGGGTCGAACGAGATGCTCGTGCTGTACAACCGCGGCGCGAGGATCAAGCAGGGCATGCCGGTTGGCTTTTACGATGGCTATGACCACGAGATCCACGAGGTGTATGTGTACGGCGCGAGACCGTAGATTCCCTCGCCTTAACTGGAGGGGTACCCCCCTGGGTTCGCTGGCGATTGGATCCGCAAGGCATTGCGGAAGGAGCTGCGATGAGCGGACAAGCCGTAATCATCCCGGGGAACGCGGGCAAGTATGCGCCGGAGCGACGCAAGGAGCTTGGGATGACCCAGCGCGAGCTTGCCAGAAGGTCCGGCGTCTCGGAGCACACGATTTGCTCGTTCGAGCTCGGCGAGAAACCCGGCATGCATCTTAACAAGCTGCTCGCGGTCTACCGGGCCTCGGCCTGTCGCTCGTGGTGGAAAGGGCCGACTCCACCGATGCGCCCGCCCAAGGCGAGTGTTCCCGGGAGCAGGCAATCGCCGACTTCCTTGCCCAGACGAGTGGGGGCTCCCATGGCCAAGTTAACCTGTTCTGTATCATCGGGAGTGTGTCGGCGGGACGCCGAACAGACTGAGTGCCACGACGAGGGTCGTGAACAGGCTCATCTCGAGCCTAGGCAACCTCCCCGAACACATGTTGTCTTTTCGCTATGAGCCTCTCCCCTTCCGCGGACCATGCCTCGCATGGAAGAGCTGTTTTCCGTTCCACGTGAACGGGCCCGACCCCTGCCACCCATCTGGAACGAAAAACCCGTCCCCCGTTCCCGGTCATGCTCGACGGCCAGGTGTGGCAGGCTGCCGGCGACGGCAGCGTCAACCTCATGGAGGACACCGCAACCATTCCCTATGGCAACGTCACCTTCCTCGACTCCGACGAGACCCTCGACGTCTCCGGCGCCGAGAGCTTCGAGGCCCTGCTCGAGCAGCTCGATGGCCGCGTGACAGAGCTGGGAATCAACAACTTCTATGCCGTGCGCATTGACGGCACGTTCGACAAGATGAACGTGCGGAGCGAATACAAGCAGGAGGAGCCCTACCCCACCATCGTCGACGCGCTCGCCGCCGACCAGACGTTCTTCGACCTCGAGAAGGTGGATGGCAGCATGGTGGGCGTCTATTGCCCGCCCTACATGGCGAGCCTGAACAGCGCCGGCTGGCATTTCCACTTTGTGACGGCCGACCACAAGCAGGGCGGGCACGTGCTCGACTGCGCGGTTGGCAAGGCCACGGCGACCATCGACCAGACCAAGGAGTTCGACCTGGCCCTGCCCGGCTCCCAGAAGTTCGAGGGAACCGACTTTACCGTGGACCGCTCCGCCGACGTGAAGAAGGCCGAGACGAACGAGTAGCCATCGTCGAAACCCTAAGCTTCAGATATCCGACCGTCGGTTACGAGTTGGGGTGGGCGCTGCTGGGCAAGCCTACGGTGGAGCTTGGGCGGTTGTTCGATTTCGAGTTCGATTCTCCACAGGGTATTCTCACAAAACGGGTCCGTGGCGCTCATGCGCACGGCCATTATTCACTATGATGGAAGAGCCCGTCGAGGAGAGGTTGCGATGCGATACCAGCTCATGAACAAAAACAAGGTCGTAGCGGTGTTTGGGGAACGCAACGCCTACGGCGAGTATGTGTACGACCTGGTCGAACAGGTCGACGACTACCTGCCCTATGGGTTCACTGACATCAATGACTGGATCGACGACCGACAGATCGCCAAGCATCGCACGTCCATCAAGAGGCTCATGCAGGAGCTGGGCATCGACAACCGCAAGGGCTTTATAGACATGGTGCGCTGCGTGTCACTCACAGACACCTTTTGGATGAGGGGCGAGAACTCGGAGCTAGCCTGGGAGGACGTGTCACTCTACACCAACGGCTTCGATGACGTTGTGGCACGCATCGCCTTCGACGGCGTGGGCATGTATGGCCGTCAGTTTTCCAGCACGAGCCCCGAATTTGGCACGTCGGGCTCGTTCGACAAATGCTGGGTCCGCGAGGCGGATGGACCGCACCTGCTCAAGCGCGGCACGTCGGGCTATGCCAATGCCGGCTTCGAGCCGTACTCCGAGAAGCTCTGCTCCGACATTCTTGACGCCACCTCCATAGGCCACGTACCCTATTCCCTGCGCAACTACCACGGAAAGCTGGCGTCCGATTGTCCGCTGTTTACCTCGGAAGAGTTCGGGTTCGTGCCAGCAATCCGTATGTTTGGCAAGCGATTTGGAATCGATGACGTGCTGTCCTTCCTTGCCGACCACGGCGGAGACGAGCTCTTCCGCCAGATGCTCGTGATGGACGCCGTGTGCGTGAACGTGGACCGACACGCTGGCAACTACGGCTTTTTGGTGCGCAACGACACGGGTGAGGTACTGGGCATGGCCCCGCTGTTCGACCAGAACATGGCCCTGCTCCCCTACCTCATGGAACATGACGACTTGGACGAGTACCTTTCATACCAAGAACCAAAAATCGGCGGCGGCTTTGTGGTCGTCGCGCGTGCCATGCTCACCAGCGACATGCGTGCCCGGCTCGTGCAGCTCAAGGACTTTACCTACGAGGACCCGGGGTTCGGCTACCCCGCTTGGAAGCTGGAGGTCGCCAACCGCATGAAGGACCAGATGATCCGCGACATCCTGGCATAGGCGTGTTGGCCGTGCGCCCAGAACGCCCTCTCCTCGTCTCACCTCAAGCTCTTTACCGTGAGTGCGAACGACTATGTGGCACGCATCGGCGTCGTGCTGTGGCAGGCAAACCGTGCACACGCATTATCGACGAGACGGTGACCGGCGACGACCGGCGCGTGCTGGACTTTGCCTCGACCTACCGGGACGACGGCCGCTTCGACATCGCGTCGACCTATGTGGGCAGCCAAGAGACCGTGAACCTCATGGTCATCTCTGGCACACGCAAGGCGGGCGACGCCACCACGTTCGCGTTAGCAGCGCGACGACGAATAGCATGCGTTGCATAGCCCGCGTCACGCAGGGTCCCCCGCTTTCAGAACGATGGCATAGAGGAAGTCGTTGCTCACTGGTTGCCCCCTTGTGTCACAGCCCCGTCATCTCCTCTCCAATGCGGATAAACGAGGGAATGGAGATTCGCGTAGGACGCTACGCATGGCAGCCCGTTCCTATCCGGCGGGCGTGATGGCCTTGACGTCCTCCTCGCCGGTTCGGATGCGAATGGCCCGGTCGATGCGGTATACGAATATCTTTCCGTCGCCGGGGTTGCCGGTGTGGGCTGCAGACCGTATGGCCTCGATGGCCCGCTCGGCCCAGTCGCTGGTCGAAACAACGATCTCGAACTTGATCTTGGGCAACATGGTGGTGCTCACCTTGCTGCCGCGCACGAGCTGGGTGTAGCCCATCTGCGTGCCACAACCCATCACCTGGCTCACGGTGATGCCTCGGATGTCCTGTGCCAGCAATGCCGCCTTCACGTCCTCCAAGGAGTCTTCTCGCACGATCGCCTCTATCTTGAACATCCTCCAACCTCCCTAGTCGTCGAGTCCGTTAAACGAAGGATAGGCGCGCTCGCCATGTTGCGTGAGGTCGAGTCCCAGACGCTCCTCGCGCTCGCTCACCCGCAGGTCGCCTACGAGCCGCACCACGAATATGCACACGAGCGTGCCGAGCACCGCCAGAGCGATGGTCACCACGATGGAGATCACTTGGGCCACAAAGAGCTGGGTGTCTCCAAACACGAGTCCGTTCCACTGTATGGCGGGGTTGACCTCCTTGGTGGCGAAGAGTCCCGTGCACAGTCCGCCGAATATGCCGCCGACACCATGGCACCCAAAGGCGTCGAGCGCGTCGTCGTATCCGAGTCTCGGCTTGAGTCTAGATACGCACAGGTAGCAGATCGGGCTGGCCGCGGCGCCGATGAGAAGGGCGGCCCACAGGGGTACGAAGCCGCATCCCGGGGTGATGGCCACGAGACCGATCACGAGTCCGGTGCAGGCGCCCACCAGCGTGGGTCGTCCGTCGTTTGCCACGTCCATGAGCATCCAGGTGCACTCGGCCGCCGCCGCCGACACGATGCTGGCCGCAAATGCATGCGCTGCCAGGCCGTCTGCCGCAAGGGCGCTGCCCGAGTTGAATCCCAGCCAGCCGAAGAGCAAAAGCGCCGCACCGATGGCGACCATGGGGATGTTATGGACGCGGTATCCGCCTTGGTCGTATCCCATGCGACGGCCTAGCACCATGCAGAGCACGAGCGCGCTTGCCCCGGAGCTGATGTGCACCACGTTGCCACCGGCAAAGTCGATCGAGCCGATCGAGGCAAGCCAGCCGCCGTTGCCCCACACCATATGGGCTATGGGGTAGTACACCACGAGCGTCCACAGCACCACAAAGAGGGCGAGAGACCCAAAGCGCATCCTGCCCGCCACGGCGCCGGTGATGAGCGCCGGGGTGATGATGGCGAACATCATCTGGAACATGGCGAAGGCCGAGAAGGGAATCGTGCTCGCGTAGTGCCCGGGATCCATGCCCACCCCCTGCATCATGAGGTGGTCGAAGCCCCCGATAATCCCGGCATGGTCTGAACCAAACGCCAGCGAGAATCCGAAGGCGAACCACATGACGGTTGCAATCCCAATGAGGAAGAACGACGACAAGATGTTGTTGGCCACGTTCTTTCTCCTTCCCAGCCCTCCATAGAAGAAGGCAAGGCCAGGAGTCATGAACAGGACGAAGGCCGCGCAGAGCAATACGAAACCAGTGTCACTCGCACTCATGGGCATCTCCTTTCGTTGACTGACGTGCCTGTCGAGCACGTGCCCAATGACCGCGCCATTGTCGAGGAGCCGTATTGCCCGCAGGTGAGGCACGTGTTACGGGAATGTGGACCGCGGATTGCGAACGGATGGCGCGAGATGCCTGTGACACCAGGGGGTAACCCCTATTGATAGGCCTACACATTCTGGCCAGCCCGTGAATAGTAACTTACCTGCTTGGCCCCCTGACATTTGTTTTTTCTAGGAATTGACTTTCGTTTTTTCTAGGTTCTATAATTCGTATTCTCTAGGTTCTCCCATCACGGGGAGGTGTTGCATGGATGGTCGGCAGGTGCGTCCCGAAGGATATCGGCCACGTGTGGTGGACGCCCAGATCGAGCGTTGGCTGAGGCTCTTCGGCGCAATCGAGATCTCGGGCACTCGCTGGTGTGGCAAGACGTGGACGTCGCTCGCGCACGGCAGGAGCGTCACGTACGTCGACCGCGGCGCAAACCTCCAGATAACCCAAGCAGACCCGTCCTTCGCGCTCGCAGGCGAGGCCCCTCACGTCGTGGACGAGTGGCAGCGGGTTCCTGAGCTGTGGGACGTGGTGCGCCATGCGGTGGACGACGCGGGAGGCGCTAAGGGGCGGTGGATTCTCACAGGGTCCTCCACCCCAAGCGACGAAAAGAGGGCCCATAGCGGTGCGGGGCGCATCGGCAGGGTGCGCATGCACCCCATGTCGCTGCTCGAGTCGGGCGAGTCCACGGGCGAAGTGAGCCTTGCCGGCCTCTTCGAGGACAGGTTCAGGCCGTGCGGAGCCAACCCGGACATCTTGTCCCTCGCCCGCGCGTGCGTGCGAGGCGGATGGCCCGACCTCGTCGATGTCGACCCCGCCGACGCTCAGGTGGTCATCGGCGAGTACCTCTCGGCCATCTTCGGCCAGTCCATCCCACGCATGGGCGGCAACACGACGATCGCCGAACGATCCGCAACCTCCGTCGCCCGCAACCTTGGCCAATCCGTCACGCTCGACACGTATGCTCGCGACGTATTCGCGCGCGACGATGCCCGCGGATCGTCCAACGACGAGCAGCAGAGCGTCTCCGGGCATCTCGCGCTGCTCGAGCGCGCGTACCTGGTCGACGCCGTTGCGGGCTGGGTACCGCCCTCGCGCTCGCCCAAGCGCATGCGGACCAAGCCCAAGCGCTACCTCGCCGACCCCTCGCTTGCCGTGTCGCTGCTCGGCCTCTCGGTGGAGTCTCTCCTGCAAGACTGGCAGACGCTCGGCCTCGTGTTCGAGAACCTCTGTATGCGCGACGTGGACGTCTACGCTCGCGCCGTGCCAGGCGCCGGGTTTAGCCCCGTGCGTTACTACCGCGACGACTCGGGCCTCGAGTCGGACTTCATCGTGGAGCTCTCGGATGGGAGATGGGCGGTCATCGAGGCGAAGCTGAGCCCCAACAAGGTCGATCAGGCCGCCTCCTCCCTGCTGAGGATACGCAAGAAGCTTGCCGGTGACGCGCTCACTCGAACCCGGGACCCGTCCTTCCTCGCCGTGCTTACCGGAACTGGCGAATCGGCATACCGGAGACCTGACGGCGTGTATGTGATTCCCCTCAGGACCCTCGGCGCCTGAGGTGTGCGTCGCGGGGGCGGTGCGTGCGATGGCTACTCCTTGGCTAGCGCCTTGACGTACTGCTGGGCCGCTCCCTTAGAGGGAAAGCATCCGACGAGGACACTGACGCCACAGGGTATACTGGACACAGACACACCGCACCACCACGACAGAGGAGCGACCATGCCGTTGCCAAGGAACGATTCGTACACTTCCGAGGACTACTGGAACCTGCCCGACGGGGTCCGGTCCGAGCTGATCGACGGCGAGCTGTGGGACTTGGCCTCGCCGAGCCGCGCGCATCAACGTATAGTGTCCGCCCTCACAACGAGACTGACCAACCACATCGACGCGCACCACGGAACGTGCGAGGTGTACCCGGCGCCCTTCGCTGTCAACCTCTTCGCCGACGATACCACGTTCGTGGAGCCCGACGTGTCGGTCGTGTGCGACAGGGACAAGCTTTCTGACCGCGGGTGCGAGGGCGCGCCGGACTTTGTCGCCGAGGTCGTGTCGCCCTCCAACCCCGGCATGGACTACGTGTCCAAGCTCAACCTTTACCGGGAGGCGGGGGTGCGCGAGTACTGGATCTGCGACCCCCAGCAGCGGCGCGTGCTTGCCTACGTGTTCGACTCCGAGGCCATTGTGCAGACCTATGCGTTTACCACGCCCGTGCCGTCCGCCGTCTTCCCCGGCTTCGAGTTCGACTTCGGCCAGGTGTTGGCGGGCATGTAGCTTCCGTCGGAGGTGCTTCAGGTAGCCATCCGCAGCCTTCTCGGGCAGCGCGTGCTTGCGCTCCTCCGTCTTTCGGTCGGCGAAGGCATAGGTCACCTGGACATATACGTACTACGCGTCTTGCTAAATGGCAAGTGTCAACTCCCCCAGACTCCTTTTGATAGTGAGCCTGCGCGCAGCGTTGAGACCCAGATGGCGTCAGGGCTATCCCTCCGCAAAGAAGTCGCGCTTTCTGAAGCCAGCGGTGAGGAAGCGCGAGAACGCACGGACGCCAGTGAGCCACACGACACCGGCGTCGTTCTTCGTGTTGGCGAGCATGCGCGGGACCGCGTAGTCGGCGATCGTCTGGGGGTAGTCTCCCAAGACGTTGTAGACCCTCTTGGTCTTCTCGGACAGCTCGACGATGGTCGCGCCGCCGTTGGCGTGCGTGATGAAGTCCGTAATCATGATGCCTGGCGTCAGCCTGCATACCTGGACCTTTCCTCCCGTCAGGTCCTGGCTTTCCTTGGCGAGGCTGCGGGTGAAATACGTGACCGCGCGCTTCGCGGTTCCATACATGGTCAACCCGGTCATCATGGCATCGTTGGACCCATATCCCTCGACGTTGTATATCTGCCCAAAGCCCTGTTGCATCATGCCGGCAAACGCGACCTGCGATCCAAGGACCGTTCCCTTGAGGTCGACATCCAAGATGAACGAGATCTCGCGCTCGTCGAGCTCGCACACCGGCTTGTTGGGGGAGTTGACGCCGGCGTTGTTCACCCAGATGTCCACAGCGGAGAATGCCTGCATCGCCCGGTCCCACAGGTTCCTTATCTGCTTGGGGTCTGTGACGTCGCAGGGGACAGCAATGACGTTCGTCTCCGCCGGGCCAATCCCTTTGAGCTCCTCGAGGGCCGCGGCGAGATTCTCCTCATGTACGCCGGAAACGACGACGTTGCATCCCAGCTCCTTGAACTTTTTGGCCTGGCAGAGCCCGAATCCCCTTGTCGACCCCGTAATGACGACTGTTTTCATTTGTGTGCTCCTGCCTCCATCCCGCCTCGGCAAACATGATACCTTGAAGTTCCGCAGTGACGGATCGGCATCCACAATGCTCCTTGTGCCGCGGGCACGAGGACGTGGACCCACGCTGCCAACCAAGCTGGTCGCGCGCAAGCAAGGCGTTGCGCCCATCCACCAGCTCGACCAAGGCCGTGTTCTTTAGCCCATGAGCCGGCAAAAGCCCGCATGGTGAAGCCGCATGAGGAGGGAGACGGTTCATGACATCGTCTGCGGGGACTCGAGAAGGAACGTGCGTACTCGGGACTGTGGGCTCGCCATCGTGGGCTCGACGGCGCCAAGCCTCTGGGTGCCCTCGCGTGCGGTAGTGGTGATTGTCTCGCTCATGGTGTCCCCTCTCGGACTCGTGAGGGGATGCCCTTCACCCCCTCGGTGGCGCCCTGAGGGCAAGCGGATTCGCCGTGTGGCACCATGGGTGCGGGCATGGCGCGGCACCACGCGGCGGATTCGCGTCCGGCGGAGCGGGAGGGCGTCAGGGGGTGCCTGCCCTCCCGCGAAGCCCGTGCCAGGGTGGTGCCACCGAGAGGGATAAATTGAACAGAACAAAGAGTTCTGAGCGAGATATAAAGCCTTGCTCAGAACCATATCCTAATGGCAAACTTCGGCCCCGGAAGGAAGCCGAGTTCGATTCTCCGCGTGGCCACCTGTGGCATAAAAAACGTGCACCCCTTTTGGGAGCGCACGGTTATCTTTGGTGGAGCCAAAGGCGAAGTAGTCGAACTCCCCATAGTCGCGTCCGGCTGACGAACGCGACGCTCCTGTGGCAGTTGCGCATCGAGGTTTTCCTAGTCCGCGAAGAGATCGTCTGCCGTTACGACTGATTGGATCATGCCCGAGTATGCGTTTTGCTTGAGGCCATACGTCGTTACAATGGTCACGTGTATGGAGTCCCTACTCTTCGTAAGCTGTCGGAAGTCAGCTGCTTTGTGGCGCAGCGATTCGTCAACTGCCTTGGTCACCGCAAAATCGTTCCGTGCGTACTTCATCTCGCAAAGATTCGTTACGTGGTCTCTCCTTGCAATGACCAGATCTATCTGGCTGCCGTATATGCCATTGTCGGCATCGGACTTGCATGACCACGAGCAAACGTCCGTAAGCACCCCGCTGATGCCAAGCGCCCGCTTTATCTGCGACACATGTTCCAGGCAAACGCGCTCGAACGCCAAGCCACACCAGGCGTTATGAAGTCCCGAATCGGTCATGTGCTCCCAAAAGAACTCGTCTTTGTCCCCATCCGCGAGGAACTTGTAGTGAAACAGGGTGAAGTTATCCACGAGCTGATAGAGCGCGTCGCGCTGTTTTTTCCCGTACGCACGATACCTTCGCAAGAACCCGCAGCTCTCGAGCTCGCCAAGCTTCTGGGTGAGTGCCCCCGAGTCAGCCAGCGACGTTGAGGCGAGTATCTCCTCCCTGGTCATACCGGCCTTACGCCTTGCCAGGGCAGACACGATGGCGAGGTAGTCTGACGGGTGCTTGAACAGCGACGAAAAGAGATAATCGAATTCCCTCCTGAGGGGTGCGTCTCTCGCAAAGAAGATGGCATCGATGTTTTGGGCGAGACTCTTGCCTCTCTGAAGGAAATCCCAGTAGAACGGAATCCCGCCCATCACCATATAGCACTCCAGAGTCTGATAACTATTCATCTCTATACCCTTGGCCGTGAGCATGAGCTCGCATTCACGCAAGGTAAACGGACGCAGATGTATTTGCTTGGTAAGCCTGTTATACAAACCTCCCTTGTTGTGGACGATCTTGCTCAGCATCCATGAGGTTGCGGAAGCGCATACGATAAGCACGATATCCCTGCGCGCCGACGCCCATCCGTTCCAAAAGTTCTCGACAGCCGTAATGAGCCCGCTTCTTGGCGTATCCATCCACGAGAGCTCGTCAATGAAGATAACCTTCTTCCCATCTGGCGCCGTTCGGATGAGCTCCCTGAGAAGACTAAACGCTTCAAGCCAGCTCTTTGGTTGAGAGAAGTCCCTCATTCCCGCATCCCTCAACGATTCGGAAAAGGCGTACAATTGGTCGCGCAATCCGCCGTCGGCAAGGCCAGCGTGCTGAAAGGTAAACTGGTACTGGAAGCTTTCTCGCACGAGGAGCGTCTTTCCGACGCGCCTCCTGCCGTATACAGCAACGAACTGAGAATACTCGTCGTCAATGGTTGATCGTAACAGCTGTACTTCTTGTTCACGAGCAACGAACATGTCTGTACTCCTCATAATTCGCGGTAAGCCAACAAAATAACTAGTTACCGCAAATTATAGTGCTATCGGGCATAACCGCTTCCCGTCACGAGATTTATCCGTACCTACAATTTGCTGCATGAGACTGAGGGGACTGCCCCTTGCGTCTCACGAAAAAACGCGCACCCCCTAGTAAAGGCACGCGATCGTATTTGGTGGAGGTACGGAGAATGGGCGTTCGCTTCGCTCGCGCCCCCGGCTCCTCGCGGTGCTCGTCGCCGCCGCAGGCCAGAGGGCTTGTGCGGCCCTTCGAGTTCGATTCTCCGCGTGGCCACCTGCGGCATAAAAAACGTGCGCCCCTCTCGAGGCGCACGGTAACGTATGGTGGAGCCAAAGGCGAAGTAGTCGAACTCTAGCTCCCTGGCAAAGCCGACGTCGTAGTCCCCAAACGCACGTGGCGCCTCGTACCTACAGTCGCCCACGTAGTCAACCAAATCTGTCTGGATTATCAACCTACCCGAGAGGAGAACCAAGATGAAGACCTTCGAGTTCACAGACCAGTGGGGCGGCGTCACGCGCGTGCGCCTCGTGCGCGGCGCCTACGCCGACGGCCGCTCGCCGTGCAGGCGCTCCGCGAGGGCGACGGCTTCTGGGAGCCCTACGCCACCCTCACCGTCAACCTCTGCGACGCGCGCAACCAGAACGCGTCGTACGCCTACGTGGACGCCAACAACCTCCCCGCCGCCCCCGCGTTCCTCGTCGAGAACGGCCTGGCGTCGTTCACGGGCGCGTGCGGCACCAGCGGCTTCTGCACGTACCCCCTGTTCGCCTTCACGAGCGAATTCTTCGCCACGTGCGGGGAGTAGCCCGCCACCTGTCACCGGATGAGGGGTCTTGCTCACAGGCCGGCAGTCTTTAACCTGTTCTCTAGCGATGAGAGCTTCGAGGTAGCGGTCTTACGACGGCCCTCCAAATTAGCGACCAATGCCCCTGTAGACGACGCCTCGATTTCTTTCACGCGGGAACGGAGCACGTCGATCTGCTCCTGTTTTTCCCTCTTGGTTTTGCCCGCGAACATCCCCAACGATGAGATCTCCTTCTCTAAGCTGGCAATCTGCTTCTCGCACTGCCGCTTTTCCTTCATTCCGGGAAGGGCGTCTTCTCTTGCGGACAGCTTCTCTAGGTCCTTCCTAAGAGAGGCACACTCCTCTTCGATGGCAGCCTTCTCGTCGGGATGGTTGGCCCAGTATTCCTTCACCATTTTCGATTTTTCTTTTTCTTGCGAAGCTGCGAGAGATTTTCTTTCGATGCTGATCCAGTCCATACATAGCTTATTGACTTGCCTGTCGATATCCATTCTCTCGACTACCATAAAGATTTCGATAAGTATCTTATGGAGGTAAGGCTGATTGTCTTTCTTTGCGATGTTACGTACGGATTTGCGGAACTCAGCGATAAGCGTGACGAACAGAGAGTAGGTCTCGTCCTTGTTGGTCCTCGTCACGATGCCATAGCGATTCTTCCACTCCGTGTACACGAAGTCGCTGGTAACCATTTTCGTAAGGTCGCGCGCCATATTCAAGATCGCTGCCTTGTTTTCCTCCCTGCGTTTCACGCGGTAGTGGTCGTCGATTATAGAGACGCAGTTCTCCAGAACCTTGAAAGCCGCCTGGCGCTTGTAGATGTCGCCATCTATCAACGATGCCATCGCTTTACCATACGCGCTGTAGAATATGGCCTCGATGTTGTCGGGGTCGTTCTGCTCGACCATGTTGTAGTACTTCTCGGTTTCCTCCCAGTCCTGCTTCTCTTTGGCGCGTCGCGCGTTCTGTAGGTACTTCTCTACATAGGGCGTGTTGTCCACCTGGACCGTGCCGGTCACCTCCACGGCCCCCTCGACCTCGACGAGCATCTTGCGGGCCTCCTCGACGGTGTACTTCACACCGCATGACTGGCACACGAACACGCCGCCGTCCTTCACGAGGTCGGTACCTCCGCACATCTCGCAAACCATCTGCTTCATGGCGTCTTCCCCCTTAATTTCAAAACCCTGCAATTAAAGCCAATTTCTTTCGTTAAGTCGAACTCACGTGCTTAGCTTACGTCTCTCTGATTCCTCCTCGATGAGGTGCGTCACCACCTCGTCGTCAAGGAACGCCCTCTCCGCACGCTCCCAGACCAAGTCGATTATCCTGTTGGCGTTGGCTATCCGCGTTTTGCACTCGGCGATTGCCCTGTCGTCCGACACTTGCCTTTCGAGATACGAAGCGTGGTAGACGCGCTTCCTCTGGATGGACTTGATATCCTGGCTGGCACGCATAATCTCCTGCTTGGCGTCTCTCAGGACATACGCCTCCTTGGGATTGTCGCGCACGTACCTGCCAAAGTACCCCTCGTGCTCGCGCATGATACCCGAGAGCAGCTCGCTGCCATCTCCGAGGCTGGCCTGGTCGAGGCGCGTTTCGATGGCTTCGGCATCGCGCCTTATCTCTCGCAGCTCAGTCCTCGAGGCCTCCGTCGCCCTCGATTTGTTCTCCGTGGCCTTCTTGAGGTCGGCCGCCAGCACCACGATCTCGTCCGTGAGCTGGGCCCTCCTGTTGCGCCTTGCCTTGGGCGTGTCGTTCAGCTGCCGCTTCGCCTCTGCGATGCGCCCCTTGAGCTCGTCCACGGCGTCGCACTCAGGCAGCCGCTCGATTCTGGAGGTGACTACGGACTCGCGCATCCGGAGCCTCTTGAGCTCGGCGTCCATTTGCACGCGCTCCGACTCATGCAGCTTCCAGTACACGGAGTTGTCGATCCTCACGAAGTCCCGCAGGTCCCTGCGCTCGTCTGCCAGCCATCCGCCGAGTGTGAAGCCCATCTCGGATTCGCTGCCCCAGTCGAAGCTCGCGGCGGCCTCGTAGAGCGCGCAAGCGATCTCGTACAGGTACTTGTGCGGGTCGATGTGCTTGATGTTGTCGATGCTCTCCTTGAAAGAGGTCAGCACATTCTCGAACAAGACCGTGGTCTTCCAGGAGTCCGAGGAGACCGTGGTGCCGTAGCCGTTTACCGTTTTGGTGAAGACGTAGCTGCTGCTCACCATCCTCGCCATGTCAATCGCGATCTGGGTCAACGACTCCCTGTTCTCCTCCCAGCGCTCAGGCCTGTAGTGGTCGTCCACGACGGAGATCGAGTTCGTGAACACCCTGAACGCGGCCTCCCGCCTGAATATGTCCGAGTCCACGAGGGACTGCATCGCCTTGCCGTAGGCGCTGTAGAAGATGGCCTCGATGTTGTCGGGGTCGTTCTGCTCGACCATGTTGTACTTCTCGACGTAGGGCGTGTTGTCAACCTGGACCGTGCCGGTTACCTCAACGACGCCCTCGACCTCGACGAGCATCTTGCGGGCCTCCTCGACCGTGTACTGGCAGCCGCACGACTGGCACACGAACACGCCGCCGTCCTTCCTGATCTCGTTGCTCCCGCATATCTCGCAGATCATCTG
>CADBCS010000029.1 GCA_902793195.1 uncultured Coriobacteriaceae bacterium
AGGCTGATGGAGACTCCGGAACGGTCACGATATCGGGCGGCACCGTGGAGGCCACCGGCGGCGTGGAGGCTGCCGGCATTGGCAGCGGCAACGAGTGTGACGGCGGCGTCGGCACCGTAACCATAAGTGGTGGCACCGTTACCGCGACGGGCAAAGAGTTGGGTGCCGGCATTGGTGGTGGCGACGACGTGAGCAACGGCGTCACAAAGATTCTTGGTGGCACGGTGACGGCAAACGGAGGCTACGGGGCGGCCGGCATCGGCGGCGGCGAGTATGGCCACGGTGGCACGGTCAATATCTCGGGCGGCTCGGTCGACGCCCGTGGTGGCAGCGAGGCGGCCGGCATTGGCGGCAGCATCGACGGTGATGGCGGCACCGTCACCATAGGTGGCGACGCAAACGTAACAGTCCGTGGTGGCAAGCATGCTGCCGGCATTGGTGGCGGCGGTGGTGTCGCCACGGGTGCCGACGTCACCATTGAGCACGCGGCGACTGTGACGGCCTTTGTCAATGGCGATGGCATGAGTGGCGTGCAGGCCATTGGTCACGGAAGGCGCGGTACCGAAGAAGGCCCTCTTTTTGTGGGCAATGGTGAGAGGGTGTTCTACAACGAGAGCGCCCCAAGCGCTTCGGGTGCCGTAGCCGCTGATGCGGAAGAAAGAGCTGGTCGCTGCCGTTCCTACTACGTGCGCGTCGAGCCATGCACCCATCCCGAGGGCTTCCTCAGCGCACCGTATTGCACCGAGGAGATGCATAATTTCAACTGTAGATGCTGCGTTAACAAGACATATGGCGAGGCTCCGCACAACTTTGATGAGCATGGCGACTGCGTGTGTGGCGCACGGAGAGTAAACTTCGTATACCACGAGAACGGTGGCGAGAACCGTAGCAAGACCGTGACGCATGTATATGACCTTCAAGGACATTTTGACTTGACGTTCGACATCGAACCCTCACCATGGGATCGGCAGCACTTCGACCTCAAGAACTGGCTCTGCGAGGGCAACGGAAAATCCCGTGTATTTTCACCAGGTGATTCCAAGCGGTATTTGGAGCTTGTGGATTACTTGGTGCCGGGGGATGGGGCGTACACCCTCGACCTCAAGGCGCAATGGGAGCAACACTATAGTGGGATGCGGATAAACAGCATCTTGAAGAGTCCCGTTCCAACCGATCGGAATCTAAACTTTGTGTATAGGATCCAGCTCAATGACACCAGCTTTAACGAAACCGTCTCGGAAATAAAGTTTGAGAATGGCGTATCCGAAACCTTTTTGGTGGGACGACAGCCGCGAACGATTCTGGGCTTACCCGAGGGGGTCGGCTATACAGTCATACAGGAAGGCCCGTCGGGCGACAGCCTATCGGTGGACGATTTTATTACGAAGGGCAGCCATTATAGAGGCACCACATCCTCTGAATTGTCCGACGTAACGTTTTCCAACACGCGCAAGCAGGGCAGCTTGGCGTTGAGCGTGGAGGTAGATTCCCCCATCGCGACCGACAGGGACAAGGGCTTCCCCGTAGAGGTTCGTGCCACAGGCAACGAAGCGGACTCATTTGTTGGCACGTATGGCGAGTTGGAATTCAATCAGGGCGTTGCGAGGCTGACCCTTGCGGACGGGCAGACGGCGCTGGCGACGGATTTGCCCTCTGGTACCTACACGGTCAAATGGGGCGCGGACGGCGACTTTGTCCGTGAACCTTCCGAGGACTCCCAGACGATCACAATTGCGGGGGTTGAAAATAACCAACAGCCTGTTGCGCCGGTGGAGGCGTCGGCCACCTACACGCGCAAGTCGGGGGATCTCAAAGTCATGAAGGTGGTGGAAGGCGGCACGCTGTCTGACAGCGAGCGCCCGTTCGCCCTTACCGTAACGCTCAGCGACCCGTCGATCAACGGCACCTTCGGCGCGGAAGACACCGCCATGACCTTCGTGGATGGCGTCGCGAAGTTCTCGCTCAAGGATGGGGAGTCGCGCATTGCGGGGGGTCTGCCGCAGGGCGTGGGCTACACTGTGGAGGAGACGCCCGTCGCGGGATTTGAGGCGTACAAGTATGGTGTCGCCGGCACCATTGGCGAGACGACGCCGGAGGCCAGGTTTACCAGTGCGCATCAGGAGGGCGACCTGGAGGTCGCGCTGGCAGTCAAGAGCTCTACGGCGGCTGACAAAACAAAGGCGTTCTCGGTCGTGGCGAGGCTCTCGGATGCAACCGTGAGCGGCTGGTATGGCGACATGCTCTTCCGTGATGGCGTTGCGACATTCACGCTGTGCGACGGGGAATCCAAGGTTGCCGAGGGGCTTCCCGCTGGTGTGGACTACGAGGTCTCGCAGGCCGAGCTGCCGGGCTTCTCGCTTACGACTTCCGGAACCACGGGAGCGATCGAAGCCGTGAAGGCGCGCGCGACTCTTACCAACGTGCGGGCTGAGGGAGGCCTGTTGGTCTCGGCTTCCGTAACGTCGCCGATAGCGTCGGAGCGTGGAAAGAGCTTCCCCGTTACGGTGACGCTGACAGACTTGGACAGCCTCAACGGCACCTACGGCGAGATGACCTTCAAGAACGGCCAGGCGACGTTCACAATCGGTGACGGCGGTTCGAGGCTCGCTACGGGTCTGCCTGCCGATACGAGGTATGTGGTTGCGCCTGATGTGACTGATGTGGGGACTGAGTTCGAAGGTACACCCGAGAGGGCGGAGGGGTCACTTTCCGCCACCGAATCGAGTCGTGTCCAGATTGCCTATGCGCGCAAGACGGGTAGCGTTGAGGTCTCGAACGAGGTGAGCCAAGGCTCCGACTCCGACAACCAGCGTCCCTTCTCGTACACGATGGAGCTTTCGGACCGGAGCATCTCGGGTACCTACGGCGACGTCGAGTTCGTTAACGGCGTGGCGACCTTTACGCTCTCGCATCAGCAGAAAAAGGCGGTGGAAGGGCTGCCGACGGACATCGTGTGCACAGTGCGACAAGAACAGCTTGCAGGCTTCACGGCCGACAGCCTGGAGAAGGAGGCCGCCGTGCCTGCAGAGGCGCAAGCCCTTGCCTTTACCAACACGCGTCAGACGGGCTCGCTCAAGGTGAGCAATGCCGTGACGGGTGGATCGGATACGGCGTTTAACTATACGGTGCGCCTGTCGGACACGAGCGTGCGTGGCACGTATGGTGAGATGACCTTCGATGCCGGGGCGGCGACGTTTACGCTGGGCGACGGCGATTCGAAGACCGCCACAGGCCTGCCCGCGGGCGTCACGTACACCGTGGAGCAGACGTCGGTTGATGGATCGTCGGATGATGGCTACCTCGCAACCAGCTCGGGCGCGGCGGGCTCGATAGGAACGGCGGAATCGACCGCGTCGTTTAGCAACACGTACGCTGCCAGCGGCCTTGTGGTGAGCAACCAGGTCGTCTCGGACGTGCCCGCAGACCATGGCGCGAGCAAGACGTTCGCGTTTACGGTAAAAGTGGACTGCCAGGCCATGGCGGGCAAAACGGTCGGTGACATCACCTTCGATGCCGACGGCCACGGGCAGACGACCTTCTTGCTGGCCGACGGACAGGCCAAGGCACTGACGGGCCTGCCTGCGGGCGCCTCCTACGTTATCTCGCAAACAGCCGACAATAACTTCCGTTCCGGTGCCGTGGACTGGCCGTCTGGGACGGTTCCCACTGAGGGCGCAGCCACGGTCGCCTGGCGCAACGTAAGAAAGACCGGCGGTCTCAGGGTAAGCAATACGGTAGTGTCCACCCTCCCGGCCGACGCCTCGCGCGAGTTCACCTACATCGTTACGCTGCAGAACGCGCCCATTAGTGGCACCTATGGTGGCCTGCGCTTCGTGGACGGCAGGGCAACAAAGACGCTTAGGAACAAGCAGACCGTCACGGCGGAGGGCCTGCCCGCGGGTGTGACGTACTGCGTGGAGCAGAAGGCGGACGCGGGCTTCGTCACGACGTGGTCGGGCAATGATGACAAGGTGGCCACGGGCGTGGAGGCCACGGGCGAGGTGGCTGCGACAGGCGAACCTGTTGCTACTGCGGCCTTCTCCAACGTGCGCAAGCAAGCGACGCTCACGGTGACGAACAACGTACTCAACAACGAGGGCGAGCCCCTCAACGGCGTAGAGTTCGGCTATGTGGTCACGCTTTCGGACAAGGGAGCCTCGGCGAAATTCGGCGACCTCTTGTTCCAAAACGGTGTCGCACGGTTCGGGCTCGCGAACGGATCGTCGAAGATGATTTCGGGCCTGCCGCAGGGCATGGGCTACACCGTGAGCCAGCAGCCCGCGATCGGCTTCGCGACGTCGGCGACGGGCGAGTCGGGCATCATCGAGAGCGAAGGTGCGAAAGCGAGCTTCACCAATACTCAAATTCAGCAGACAGCCGTGCTCCAGGTGAAGAAGACGGTCGCGGGGGAGGGATACGACGGTAACGAGTCCTTCACCTTCCGCCTCGCCAAGCAGGACGTCGCCATTGGGGACATCCTTCCGGACGTGCGTACGGCGACGGCCGTGAACGGCGAGACGGCGAGCTTCGCTCCCATAACCTTCGTGCAGCCCGGGACCTACTACTACACCATAAGCGAAGTGAGCCCCTTGGCGCCGTTTGCAAAAATGGGGTACAACACGAGCACGTACTGGGCGCGTGTCGTCGTTACGCGCACGAATTCCGAGCAGAATCGCCCAACGCTTCAGACGACGGTGACGTATGGTCCCTCCAAGGCCGAGGCAGCGCAGTGGGAGGAGCTTACCATCACCAACGAGTACAACCACCCGCCGCTTACCGTGTCGTTCGAGAAGAACAATGGCAGCGCAGTGGACAAGCAGTCTGTTTCCTACGGCTCTACGGTTGCGAAGCCCTCGAATCCCACCCGTGCTGGTTACACGTTCAAGGGCTGGTACGCCGATCAGGCGCTCGGCAAGGCATACAGCTTTAGGTCTGTGGTCACGCAAGACCTTACGCTGTACGCCAAATGGAGCGAAGCTTCCTATACGGTGACTTTCGAGCCTAACGGTGGTTCCACGGTGGCGGCACAGGATTTGACCTATGGGTCCAAGGTCACAAAGCCCGTCAACCCAACGCGCATGGGGTACACGTTTGCCGGCTGGTTTACTGATGCCAAGCTCACCAAGGCGTATGACTTCTCTTCGGAGGTGACGGGTGACCTCACCCTGTACGCCAAGTGGCAGGCGCGCATGCCACCTGTCGTTCCGTCTGTCGGCTGCCGCGCGCACGTGCAGCGCATGGGATGGCGTGGCACGGTGCGTGACGGCGCGGTGGCGGGTACCACCGGTCGGGGCAGACGCCTCGAGGCGATTCGGCTCAGTATCTCGAACCTTCCCTATAGGGGCTCGATTGAGTATCGATCGCACGTTCAGACTGCGGGCTGGCGGAACGGCTGGAAGAGAGACGGCCAGACGAGCGGCACCACCGGCAAGGGCAAACGCATCGAGGCCGTTCAGATTCGCCTGAAAGGTGAGCTCTCCAAGCATTACGACGTGTGGTATCGCGTACATGCGCAGAAACTCGGATGGATGGGCTGGGCGAAGAACGGCCAGACGGCGGGCACGACGGGCGAGGCGAGACGCGTCGAGGCGATGCAGGTGGTGCTCGTGCCCAAGGGGCAGAGCGCACCGCCCGCTACCTATAAGGGCGCGAGTCGCACCTATGCACGTCCGTCGCGCGCATCGTAGGTCAGCGGCAGGTTAAACTGAAGGGGCTGGCTCCGGATGAGTTCCGGAGCCAGCCCCCTACGTGTGGCGTAGGCCGCTTATTATCCGTCCAAGAATGGGGACGCAGTCACTAAGTGTGGAGGGTGTCCCAAAACGGGGGTGTCCCTATCAGCCGGTGCTCTGCACGCCGGCCGATAGACGCAATGGACGTGCGCAGCGCACGCAGCTAAGCCGTCTATACAACTATGTAATATGGCGTCGACCATCGCAGGCTCGTTGTCGCGAGGGCCATTGTGTGCATTCATTGCATACAGAGGCCCTCGTCACTTCGCTATCTGCTTCGCTGACCGCCGTAAGACGCGCGGGCTTGGTCTAGGTAGGCGAGAAAGCCCTGAACGATGGCATGATAGTCCTGCAGCAGTTCGTCGCGGCTCACACCCTTGAGGGACCGGGTCCACGGGCCGGATCCCAGCACCAGCTCGCTTGGTGGCACCGTCATCACGACGCCTCCCTGCGTGGAGGCGAGCCAACGGAAGAAGGTGAAGGTCTGGGGCACGTGTACCAGCGTGAGACCGGTGGCATGCGGATCGCCTTCGACACCTTCGAAGCAACCAAAGCGTAGGCCAAACCCAAAGCGGTCGAAGATCAGGTTCGTGGCGTCGGATCGCACGCGCAAGAAGACCCTTCGCGCCGGTCCCTCCACCATGTCGAAGGCCTGGTCCATGCGTCTGCGCGCACTGCGCCTTAGGTCGTAGACCGCGCGGCCTCTATGGGCGAGCTGGTTCGAGACCCGTGCGTCGAGCATGCGGTCCGCGCGACTCAGCATGACTTCGCGCCCGTGGCGCCACGGCGTGGTGGTATACGTTTCCACGTAGTAGTTGTTCTCGCTGTAGTAGAGTGCAAGGGGAGTCTCAACGCGCAGCGTGCTGCCATTGTCGCCTGCCAGGGGGTGGGCGCGGCCGTTGAAGTCGGAGTAGGTATACACGAACTCGATCATCCTGCTCGTGTTCATGGCTCTTGTTACGACGTCAAGCGTCTTGAACACTTGCTGGGAGCTCTTGCGTGTGCGCTGGTCCACGTGCACCATGCCAGCAAGGTCGTCCTCCTGATAACGGCTCACCAGCGCGAACAGATCCTCCTGCAGCTCGGCGCTCTGGGCAACGGTGAGAAAGCGCGACGACTGGACGGTGTTGAGCAGAAGACGCACCTTGGGTGGCGAGAGTCGCGTATGCTCGCACCAGTAACCCACGGGGGTCACGTGCACCACGATGTCCTGGTAGCCGCTGGTCGCCAGGGCGTGGATGTCGGCCGCGAGGGTGTTCTCGGAAGGGGTGTGGTCGAGGCCAAAGCGTTCCTGCATGACCATGCGCATGTCGGCGTTGGAGAGTGGGTGGTCTGCGTCAGTCAGCTCCTGAAGGATGGTGGCGACGCACAGCAGCCGTTGGCGCGCATTGTCGCATCGCAGTCCCTCGTCCAGCATCTGGGCTAGCTCGTGAGCCTGGGTTGGCGTGATGGCCATGGGTATCCCCTCCGTCTTCGTGCGTCTCTGTGGGTATCCTCCTCAAAATATTGAGGCGATACGGCCCTTTTCCCATTATGCGCCATGTGTGTCGTGTCGTATAGTCTTGTCAGCGCACGAAAGGGGGCTAGCCCGGAACCGACGGGGGAGGGCAACGGCTCCAGGGGATGCGCCGAAGTGACGGGATACTTCACTTGCCACCATTTTGAGGGCCGTAGGCGACGGCCAACCCCGTTGCGATCCATGCCATCCCCCGTGCGCGTCCCTAAACGTTACCTGAGGGAGTTCCCTCACATGACAACAAACACGGCAGCATACATCCGAAGGGAGGAACCATGTCGAGTCTCAACCGAAGCGTACGTCACGCGGGTGCCGCGACCATAAACAGAAGCGGTCATCCCGCCTATGCCATGGATGACAAGACCAAGCTTGTGATCATGGCGCTCACCTCCATGTTGGCGGAGCCCAAATTCTACGGTGACACAGCGTCCGATCTGCTGATGTTGGCGCAGGACCTGTGCCGAGCTGGCGAGGGGGCCTTCGTGGCCAAGCTCGCCGTGTGGGCGCGCACCAAGGGCAACATACGCTCCGTGAGCCACGTGCTCATGGCAGTGGTCGCTCACGAGTGCACGGGCCAGGCGTTCGTTAGGCCAGCGGTGAGAGTCGTGGCCTCCCGCCGTGGTGACGACGGCACCGAGCTCTTGGCGACGTACCATGCCCTATTCGGAGAATCTGTGCGCTGGCCGCATGCGCTTCAGCGAGGCGTGCGCGACGCACTGGAGGGCATGAGCGCCTTCCAGATCGCCAAGTACCAGTCGAGGGGACGTGAGTTCACGCTGCGCGACACGCTGCGCATCGCGCATCCCGTGCCTCGGGATGCGGAGGCGGCACGTGCCATGCGGCGCTGCGTGGAGGGGACGCTTGCCGTGCCCAAGGGGTGGGAGAGCGAGCTGTCGGCTCGCGGCAATACCGCAGAGGTGTGGAACGAGCTCATAGTCGAGCATCGTCTGGGCTACATGGCGCTGTTGCGAAACCTGCGCAACATCGTGGCCAGCGGCGCGGACTACGACCCCGTGCTCAAGGTCCTCTCGGATGCAGGGAACGTGCGTCGCGCGCGTCAGCTGCCCTTCCGCTACTACAGCGCCTGGCGAGAGCTTAGTGCTGCTGGCCTCATGACCACAAGCATTGCCCGAGCGCTGGACCAGGCGCTGGCGGCATCGTGCGAAAGCGCCGGGAGCCTTCCTGGCAGGACTGCGGTGCTCGTGGACACGTCTGGCTCCATGGGATTCCCGTTGAGCATCGGCTCAAAGGTGACGTGCCGCGACGTCGCGGCGGTCTTGTGCGCCCTGCTCACGCGCATGTGCGACGACGCCTGGGTGTGCAGGTTCGATACGAGTGCCTCGGCACTAACACTTTTGGGAACGAGCGTGCTGGCAGACATTCGGTCGGTGCCGGCGTCGGGCGGTGGGACGAACATGATTGCGGGCTTCGACCGCCTCATGCAGAGTGGCTTCGATGCAGATCGCGTGGTCGTGTTGTCCGACTGCGAGGTGAACATGGCTTTTGGTGGCCGTACCTCTGGTATGCGCACGCGCACGGTACAGAACGCGTTGGATGCATACCGGGCGCATGTGGGCCACGACGTATGGTGCCATGCGCTTGACCTGCAGGGCTACGGCACGCAGCAGTTTGCGGGTCCCAAGGTCAACGTCATGGCAGGTTGGAGCGAGCAGGTGCTTCGCTTCGTGGCGCTTGCCGAGCATGGTTTCGGCGGTCTGGTAAACGCAATCGAGGCCGTCCGCCTATAGAAGCCGTACCCAACTTTCGCAGGCCCTTCGGGGCCTGCTTTCCTTGCCTGGCCGCCCCTCGCTATCCGAGAGAAGGTGAGGGGCATTCGCGACCATGCGGTCGAGAAGGCGCTGTTCGCGCGAACAATGGACCATGGCCAAATCGGTCGCATGAAGCCGAAAGCAGACACCATGGTGTTGGACTTGGGATACAATGGTCATGGCGGGCAGCTAGCAGGGCTTACTCCAACGTAAGGTTAAGATCTTATTAGTTCAGTCCTGCGATATCGCCCGCCACCTCCTTAATTCGAAGGGAGGCGTCATGCTGCCAATATTCGAAGACCACCTCTTCGCTCGGGGATATTTCGTAGCAGGGGAAGATGCTTCTGGCATGGAGCATGCGGAGTCGGTGGTCGCTTCGCTTGCCTCGCTCTGGCATTACGCAAGAATCAGAATCACCTCTTTTCCTGAGTTGGCAAATGCGCACATGCTCGAGGTTGCCCAGCGTAACCTCGGCTTAAACGTCCCCGATCCGTTCTATAGGGGATTCCCGGACTCGGTTCGCAACATGCCGACCGTCCTTCGCATTGCCGACCAGCTGCTCCACTACTTCCGTACGTACTGTCAGGGTGACTTCTCGCGTGCGGGACATTCGCTGTTCGAGGCTCGCTACGAGCGCATTGCCTTTGCTGAGCACGTCCATCCAAAGGAGCTCGCCGTCATTACGCTCGAAGAGGCCGCCGAGCTACTCAAAAGAACTGCGGAAGGCCTTCTCTCCAGCACGCGACCTCTCAGTGCAAGCAACCAAGAATTGCTAGAGGCATTCATCAGCGAAAATCCCGAGTTTGTCGTGGAACGCTGCGCGTGCAAGGATACGGCCATTCGCATCATTCTCAATACCGGAGACCTCGACTTTACACGCTTCATCGAGCTTTCCGATGTGATACGGCTCGTGGAGTGGTTACACGAGACGCGCTATCAGGAGATGCAGCTCGTTCACAGCGAGTTCCACCAAGGCCTGAGCATTCTGGAATACGCGCCTGTCTCGCAGATGAAGAAGCTCAACCTGCGCAACCGCGACAGAAAGTGCATCACTGCCGTGATGGACCGACTCTTCGAGTGTGGAAGGGTTGACATCGATACCTGTCTTGAGAAGAAGCGCCTGTGGAACGGCTTGCTTCATCATTTGCACTATCGGCCAAAATGCGCCCTCGCGCAGGAATTCTGTGCGGCCATCCGTAGCAAGGACCAACGCTCGGCATACTCCGCGATGGAGCGTTGTCTTGCTGTGGGCGATGTTCGAGGCGCAACCGATGTCCTAGTTGAGGCAAAGGGCCCAGGAGCGGTTCTTCGGCATCTGGATTACCTGCTCAGCCGAATCGATTCCACTCGGAATACTGAGCAAGTAGATGCCGACGTCGATTATGTGATTGCAGCCTGCAGCTCACGCAACCGACTCATCCTCGCGCAGTTGCTGCTTAAGTATGGTGCGCTGTCGTTTCCGCACTACAACCAGCGCGCACGTGAATTTGCGTTCATCCGCCTGGGTTTGCTGACCAAGCATCGCGAGACCGACGAGGAGGTCGCCCGTCGCAGGTCCCTATTGCCTCGCGAGCGAGCGGAGCGCGTGGCGACGTGGGTGCGCGGGCGGCTCGATCGAATATGCCATGCCTCTCTTGGAAAGGTGTACGTAGCCGATTGCATGCACAACATTGCGGTCCCATTGCAAGAGGGCGCTTCGATGGATGGCTTTGGAACCTTGCCACGCGGTACTCGCATCCCGTTGCCCGAGAACAAGAAGGTCCGTGTGTTCACCTATTGGGAGGAGGTAGACGACATCGACCTATCGTGCCTTGCCTTAAGTGACCGTGGCGTGACGTCCGAGTTTTCTTGGCGGACCATGGCAGCCGAGGAATCTTGTACGCTTCTCTTTTCCGGCGACGAGACGAGTGGCTATGAGGGGGGTTCAGAGTACTTTGACGTGGATCTTCCGGCCTTTACCAAGGCTTATGGGGATGCTCATCACTACCTGGTGTTTTGCAACAACGTATACAGCAGCATGACCTTCGACCGATGCATATGCCGTGCAGGTTATATGTTGCGAGACTGTATGGATTCGGGCGAGGTGTACGAACCGGCTACCGTGCAGACCTCGTTTGTGGTGAACTGCCCGAGTCGTGCCGCCTACCTTATTGCGCTCGACCTGAAGGACCCCGCAATCATCTTGCTCAACATTGGTGAGCATAGCATGCGCAACATCGCGGGGGAGGGCGATATCACATTCCTGCTAAGGTACATACGTACGACGGACTTCTTCAACGTGCGCGACTTTGCGACTATGCTCGCAAGTGAGCTGGTTGCCACGCCCGGGGAGGCCGATGTCGTGTTTGCCGATGCATCGGCAGAGAAGCTGGGGCTAACTGAGGACCAGGAGCTCATTCGTCCCAACAACACCGCTCGCTTGCTCGAACTGCTCAACGTTCGCTGACTCTTAATCTACCTAACAAAGAATCTTGCCATCAGGCTTCGTCGTCGTGTTTTTCCTCACCAATACGGGCGTGCAGCGCCAAGACATACTGCTCGGGATCGTTTTTGAACGCGATGCAGTCGCGACCGTAGAACAGGCGCTTGTGAGGACATCCGCCAACGCAGGTTGGGAGCCACACGCACTCACGACACTCCTCGTCGGGAATGGGACAGGCAGTGTTGAGATACATGGTAAGGTTGTCGGGTTTGCTCGCAGTGGCCAATGGGTCTGCCGGATCCCAGTCACGTGCGGTCCCGAAGCTAATGGAAGGCTTGTCCACTGCCTCCCAGCACTTTTGCAGGTTGCCCTTCTCGTCTATGCCCACAGCCCAGATGGAATGCGACCCGCAGTAGTGACCGCGACCCACACTAAAGCGACTGGCTTCCAGGCGGATGCCAACCTCGCTTCCGTCACCACCGCAGAGCAAACCAACCTGCACGCCACGCTCTTCGGCAGTCGTACTGGTGGTAACGGGTGCGCAGTAATAGTGCAGCTTGTTGCCAGACTCCCTTGCGAGCTCACCGATGAATGCCTCGAGCGCGTCCATCTCGGAGCGGTTGCCCTCATGTACGTTGTGGCGAATGTCAACCTTAAAGGGAAGCCTCAGATTGCGCAGGTTGGACGTGATGCAATCGAACGTAGGACCGCCATTGGCAAGACGGCGTGTTGCATCGTGGGTGCTTCCCATACCGTCGATGGTTATCTGCGCGCTTTCGACCTTGCAGCGACCGAGCATTTCGGCAACGTCTTGGGTGAGAAGGTACCCGTTCGTGACAATGCTTGCATGGTAGTTGCCGTCACGTTCATCTGTTAGGGCTATCAGACGCGCGGAAAGAGACTCGATGATGTCGCAGGCCAGCAACGGCTCGCCACCGAACCACGTTATGTGTAGATTCGCGCAACCGCTCGTCTCGAGCATGCGTTTTGCCAACGCGACGACGTCATCCTGCACCGCTTGGGACATCATTCCCGCACGATGGTCCTCAAAGCAATAGGGACAGTCGAAGTTGCATCCCATCGTGGGGCAGATTGTCAGGCCAACAGCATGAGGGCTGGCGCATGCGCCTCGCCCCATGACCTCGAGCGCGGCACGCTCGTCGAAGTTGCAGATTACGCCACGCTTGGCGAACCGCTCGATTATGGGATGGTGCTCGTCGATATCGTCCAGGACGGAGAGCAGGTAGGTTTCGATGGGGGTGTACTCTGCACACGTGCCTCTATAGAGGTTGGCGATTGCAACCATCTTCGTGCCTGGGACTCGCGCGCTTATGTTGTATCGCGAAACATGCCATCCCGCCTCGGATGCGGTTCGTGCGGTGGTTTTCTGTGCGCTGCGCTTGGATTCCACAGTACCTCCCATTCCATCAACGATATTGGGCATTGTACAGCATGCCGCGCAAGGACTTGGGTGGGGGAGGACATAAGAGACTAACGGATGTATCCATCGTGTTACAGGTGTACAAAGCGGGAAGTCGTGAGGGACCCGCTAAGTGTATAAATTCGTTCGTCCGAAAAGGTTAGGAGGATATTATGGCTTTTTGCAAGAATTGCGGTGCCCAGCTTCCCGATGGAACGACTGTCTGCCCTTCATGCGGAACCGCTCAGGACAATGTTGCTCCGAATAATGCGGCACCGGGCGCCCCGAACAATGCGGTCGTAGACTCGGGTTCGTTTGGCTATGGTGTGCTCGGCTTCTGCATCCCCCTCGTTGGCTTGATTCTGTTCCTCGTATGGAAGGACACCAAGCCTCGTTCGGCAAAGGTCGCGGGCATTGGTGCTCTCGTATCCGTAGCCATTGGCGTTGTGTTCTACATCATCGCCATTGTGGCAGGCGTTGCGGCCTCCGTGCACTAGTGGTTCTACGACGACTTGTCGATATAACCTATAGGTGGCTGCCGATAATCTTTGGTTGCCATTGCAAGCCTGAACGCTCCTTCTTCTATAGGGGCGTTCAGTTTCCTATTTGTGCGCGATGTACAGGAATGCTTGCAGGGATGCTCTTGTTTGTTCTGACTGCATACTGGTTTGTTCCGCCCGTTCCCTTTTTGTCCGCAATGATCGTACCGCTCATAGTTGATGGGACCGTTCAGGCACGGACAACGTACGAGAGCAACAACGTCTTGCGCCTGATAACTGGCATGCTGTGTGGATACGCAGTGTTCGGCCTGTTTGGTGCGCTTCTTTTGTCTGGTTACACGCTTGGCTATCAATTTGGAAAAGAGCATATAGCCCGATAGGACCAAGTCCTCATGCAGGATAGGCTAAAGAAACGGGCCAGGCAGAGGATGCCTGGCCCGCGTTTTGAGCGTCGGATTGACGGCGCCTAGAAGTCACCACCACCAGAACCGCTAAAGCCGCCACCCATGTCGCTCCATCCGCCTCCGCTGTCACTATCGTTGTCCTCGTGCTTTGGAAGCGGTACGACCGCTAGGTGCCTGTCAACAAACGTGTCGGTGCTTATGCGCAGGTCCAAGCCTTCTGGGTCTGCGTAATTCGCCGCTGCCGACTGGGTACGGGCAGTGAGCATTGCATCCTTCTCGCTCCTTACGATGCCAAAGGCTATGAGAAGGGGAATAGCAATCGTCGCCAATACCTTAACGAGCAGCGTGATGACATGCGGGCTCGTCCACTGCTTTCCGTGCTTAGCAAAGTAATCGAGTTGTTTGCCGACGGTGCTATAGTACTCATTTGCGGCGTCGTACCATGCGTCATGCTTGAGTTCGGACTTGACGTTATCCTCAAGCTCATCCACCCCGTCATCGGAGAATGGGTCGTTGGCCGAGCTGGCAAAGTACTTTACCGTTACGTACTTACGCGAGTTCACGGCAACGACGAACAGGATGCATCCATTGTTGTCACGCTTGTCCAAGCCTTTGTCCACTATGACCGAACGGCCGAACTCGTTTCGCCCAGACGCCGAGGATTCGTCACCGCTCATGTGGTCGGTAAACAGGAAGTGGACGCCAACGTGGTACGACCTCTCGTAATCGGCACCCTTGGACTCGAGTTCGTTGAACTCGCTGGAAGACAACACGTCCTGCTCATCGAAGACGTACGTGCCTGTTTGTCCAAATGCCACGGTCGGTGTAAGGAAGAGTGCCAAGAGCACGATGGGCAGCAAGGCGAAGAGGTGTTTTTTGATGATTCGCATGTGAGCCTCCCTATGCCGTATATCCACCGAGCAGGAACTGGATGACCAAGATTATGACCACGAGCAACGGCACGCATATGGTGAGGAATCGCTTTGTAACCTTACCGTTGTCGATGGGCAGGTCTCCAATGAGTTTGCCTGTCTGTCCGTTCATCGCAAAGAGGTAGTCGGTGTCATTCCACCTGGTGTGCAGCATCCACACGGGAAGTAGTGCGTATGAGACTTGGGACCAGTCGATGCTGATTTCGGCGGCATTGACGCTCACGCTGCTAAACCCTCCGGTCGTGTTCTGAAGGGAGCTCGTGCACGTGTTCTCCACTCGGCCGCGCGCACGGGGGTCGCATTCCAAGACATCCTGGTCGTAGCGATCGGTAATGTATCCCGGAAGGTATGCCACCGAGAAGTCGGTGAGCTCACCGTAATCGAAGGGTTCGATTGCATCCATGTGCGTGTCGGGCATCCTGGTTGATCCGTCGACGGGGACCTTGGTGAAGTTGAGGGTGCCGGCACGACGCAACTCGTAGACATCGGTCTGCGTGTAGCTGTTTTGAGAATCGCTCCACGTTGTTACCTGCTCGCCGGAGAAGGTGATGTCTCCGTCTGCCTGACCTGTGTAGAGCCAAAATGGTACGTAGACGCCCTGCATCTCCTCGATGTGATTCTGGTTGGTAAACGAGTCGGGCAGGAACCTCTTGCCCTTGTAGTACTCTTGCAGCGCCTGGACAGCGTCATCCTTGCTCATCTTGAAGGGAATGACGTAGTCGGGTTTGAGCACATCGGAGAGCTGCCCCGGAAGCACCGTGTTGTTACCGCAATACGGGCAGCTGGTGACGGCCGTAACTTGGTCGACCATGAGCTGAGCGCCACATGAGGAACAGTTGTAGGCGCGCATGTTCTCCTCGTCCACGTTTTCCCACCGAGAGTTCTCGAGGTACGCTTGGACGGGATCGGTTGAGGTCGAGCGATGAACATGCACGCGCGTCGTCTCGCTTGTAGACGCCTCTGCCGCAGACATGTGCTTGCCCGTCGGTTTGGGCGCTGTCCCATCGTCGCCACGTTCCTTTGCAGCACGAGCGTCGTCTTTGGCCTGACGCTCTGCATAGATCTGCTCAACTTGGGCGGGAGTGAAGTCGGAATCGCAAAAGTCGCAGTGCAACATTCCCGTCTTGCCAATAAAGTTGAGCTGCCCACCACAATTGGGACACTGATAATTGGTAGTCTCAGCCACAGGTCACCTCCATAAGGACGTCGTTGCCCTATGCAGGAGTATACTCCTGCGACACACATATTCACGCATCCTAATTGGACGACCGTGGACCCTTTTTCGCGCACATCCCCGACTTCGTTGGTTCGATGCCTACCAGCCGCGGTTCGCCTTGACTTCCTGATGAATGAAGGCGTCCCGGGGAACCATGGAGAAGTCCCAGAGTTCGGTCATCTCGTCCAAGAGGCGCCGCTCGGTGGGGTCTTGGAGTCCGGCTCGTGAAATGCCAACAAGCTTCGCCACCAAATCGGTGACGCGCTGGCCATAGACCGGAGCGTTCCAACCCCTCAGGCGAAGTTCGAAGAGGGCGTCCTGAACATCGCTCTCCTTTACAAACGAGAGCATGGACCACACGGCGTCCACCGATCGGGCATCGCAGAAGAGGCCCTTCACAAATGCGCAGATGCTTGCTGCCATGCGCGGACGCAGGGCGTCGATTTGCAGAAACTCGATGGACTCCCCAAGACGCACGAAGGGTAGCGCGATGTCGAATGCGTGCAATGTCTGAGAAGTCGAGAATGGCCCTGCCTCCATAACCTGTCTGAGTGTTCGCTTCCCCGTGGATGACACTTCGTCATCCTCGGTGGTCGCAAGTATGGGGGACAGGCCCTCCAGCCATTCCACATACCTGTCAAACGAGAACGCGGAATCGAAGGTTCCCGGAACGATGCCGCATCGTTTGGGGTCAACCTCCTCCCATATGATTGCGCGCGTCATGTTGGGGCAACGTCGCGCCCCCGATCCTCGGAAGCTGCGAACGTTGTCGGTGAGGAACATGAGCAGGGGAGTCAACGCCGTGCCGAGGCGGTAGATTGCGAGCCCGTCGCGTTCGCTGGAGAAGTCAAGCGACAGATGCATGGCGCAGGCACAGCGCATCGCGTCACGTGCGTAGCGTCCAGTCTGAGAGAGATAGGCCGACATCAGCGTCCATTTGGTGCGTGGGACCAAGGGGACGTCAAGCGGCGTGTCAACAAAAGAGTTATATCCCTCGGACAGCAAGGCGTAGTCGCAGCCAAGGTTGCGACTTGCCACATGGACGGCGCGATCGAAACCCTGCAATGCGTCGAGCATTTCCACTACGCTCTGGGAGGGACCGACCTTGCAAATAACCTGTCCGCCCGGACCCAGCTCAACGATCATGGGACACCCGACCAGATGCTTCGATGCGGCGGTGGACAACCCCATCAGATGACCGTCGTGCCATTCTTCCACACATCCCGGATAAAGACTGACAAGTTCGCCAAGCATGGCCTCGATTCCGCTTTGTCCGTCGAATCTCACCATGGTCCTTGTGGTGTGGTCATACAGAACGCGTTCGATTGAGATGGTGAAGGTTCTCTCTCCCGCATCAGCCATGATGGAGTTCTCCCGTTCGGTGAGAACCGACATGAGCATGGCATGATTGAGCTCGTACTCGCTATGGGCATCGTTGCCTGAAATGTTCATCTGATCGGGTTGCATGGCACCTGCCTCCCAGGAAGTCTGTTTTATGAGCGTATACAATGAACGATGTTCGGATTCAAATCAATGGCGGTTAATATAGTAGACCAACAGTTAAACGAAACAGAGATGAACGTGAGGCTTGGCTCGAAAATGGCCTCTTTATAGGAGAAGCATGGCAACGTCAGACAAGAAGCCCAACGTGCACGACGGCAAGCGACATGTCGCGCTCAAGGTAGGTGGCAAGGTCAGGTCCGTTAGCTCCACAGACGACGAGGCCGAGAACAAAGCCAAAGCGCGCAAGGGCGCCCTGTTTCTCGGCGTTGTAGTTATTATTTACCTGCTGTACCTTGTGTTCTCTGGCCAGATGGGACAGTTTGTGGAAGCCCTGGCCAACGTTGACCTTGGCTGGGTCATGCTTGGAGTTGCCTGCTATGCCGCCTACTTCGTCTTTGGCGTATTGGCCTACGCGATCGCGGTGTACATAGACCATGACTCGCCGGTTGGCATTCGCGATCTCATGAGCGTGGAGGCATCTGGCATATTCTTTGGAAACCTCACCCCCATGATGGCTGGTGCAGTTCCCTCGCAGATCGTAAGGCTCACGCGTACGGGTCTCGACGTGGGTGAGGCCTCTGCGACGCAGTTTACTCGCTTCATCATGTTCCAGCTCGCGGTGGTGCTCTTTGCCGCCATCATGCTCGTGGCAAAGGTCGCGTTCTTCTTCCAGACATATGGCGACATCGTAATGGTCAATCTCATCGTGTTTGGTGTGCATTTCCTGGAACTGGCCGGGCTGTTCGTCATCTGCCTCTGTCCCCGATTCGTCATGCGTGTGGGAAATGGCCTCATTCGCTTCTTCTCGCGTCGTGGATGGCTCAAGAACACGAGCCATTGGAACGAGATGGTAAACGTGCAGGTGATGGAGTTCTCCCATGCGTTCAAGGAGGCAGCGAAGGACTTGCCGTCAATGGCACTCACGCTGGTTGTCACCATGGCCCAGCTTGCAAGCTTCTACATGATTCCGTGGTTCGTGCTGCGTGCCTTTGGCATTGAGGCCGACTTCCTCAACTGTCTCGCCGCGGGGTCGATGGTGCAGATGGTTGCCACGGCCGTGCCGCTGCCAGGTGGCACGGGAGGTGCCGAGGGCAGCTTCTTCATGTTCTACGGACCCATGTTCGGCGCAGCAAACGTGAGCGCGGGATTCTTGGTGTGGCGCATACTCACGTTCTTTGGCCCGACGATTCTGTCGGCTCCGCTGCTCGGGTTGCGTTCACGCAATCGCTCAACGAGCATCTACCAGCGCGTGCAGCGGGTCAAGGGCAAGCTCCTGGGCACCGGTGGCTCGTCACGCGCTGGCGTCGCCACGTTCAGGCCCAAGAAGAAGTGATGGCGAAAGAGTGACAGGCGGGGAATCAGGAGTTCCTCTATTCACGTAGGCATAACGACGCGGGGCGCTCGCCTGGACGTATCAGGAGAGCGCCCCGCGTCATTGTGGGTGTTGAGAAGCCAGACTCAGGCTGCGAGGGATTTCGCCCGTTCGATGCGGGCAAGAGAAGACTCGCGTCCCAGAAGCTCGAGCGTCTCGCCGATACCAGGTGATGCGGCACTGCCAACTACGGCCACGCGCACGGGTTGGAACACCTTGCCCTTGCCCATGCCAAGCGCATTGGGCAGGGGATCAAGCGCGCCTTCTATGGCAGATGCGCTCCACTGGGCCTCACCAAGCTTGGCAAGGGCGTCTGCAGCGGCATCGAGCGCCTCGCGGGCCCCCTGTTTGGAGAGCCAGCGCTTTACGGCCTTGGGGTCGTACGACAGCTCGTCATCGTCAGTGTAGAGGTATCGAGCCTGTGCGACGACGTCCTTGGAGAGCGTGGTGCGCGGCTTGAACGCCGATGCGGCTAGCTCGTACCAAGTGTCGTCGTGCCTCAGAGCCTTCTCGTTCTCGAGGCCAGCCGAGACGAGCTCGGGAATGAGGATGTCCTTTGCAAACTCCGCGTCGGAGAGGGCACGCAGGTATTCGGCGTTGATGAAGTCGAGCTTCTTGGGGTCCATAATGGCAGGGTTCTTGGAAACGTGGTCGAGTGAGAACTCGCTTGCAAGACGGTCGCGTGACACGATGGTGGTCTCGCCGTCTGGCGCCCAGCCCAGCAGTGCAAGGTAGTTGACAAAGGCATCGGAGAGGTATCCGGCGTCCCGGTATTCCTCTACGCTTGTGGCCCCATGGCGTTTGGAGAGCTTCTTGCCGTCGGCGCCCAGTATCATGGAAATGTGCGCGAATGTGGGGGTGGGGGCGCCAAGCGCCTCGTAGACCACGACCTGCCGCGGCGTGTTGGACAGGTGGTCGTCTCCACGGATGATGTGCGTGATGCCCATGGACGCGTCGTCCACCACGGTTGCGAAGTTGTAGGTGGGTGTTCCGTCGGAGCGGAAGATGATGAAGTCGTCGAGCTCCTTGGCATTGAACGTCACGTCACCGTGCACGGCGTCGTGCACCACTATGTCGCCGCGGTCGTCCGGGACCTTGATGCGAATCGTGCATGGCTCGCCAGACTTCGCGCGTCTCTGCGCTTCTTCGGGGTCGATACCTCTACAGGTGCGCTGGTATCCCTGGAACGAGTCGTGGCGTTCGGCGGCCGCCTTGCGATCCTCCTCGAGCTTTTGCGGAGTGCAGAAGCAATAGTATGCCTTGTCTTCGCGCACAAGACGCTCGGCAGCCTCGCGATACAGGTCCATGCGCTCGGTTTGGAAGTAGGGGCCACAGCCGCCGCCTGCCTCGGGACCCTCGTCCCAGTCTAGGCCGAGCCAGCGCATTGCCCTAAGAATCACCTGGGTGTTCTCCTCCGTGGACCGCGTGGGATCGGTGTCGTCGATGCGGAGAATGAACGTCCCGCCGTTGGCACGCGCGAACGCCCAGTTATATATGGCGGTCCGTGCGCCTCCCACGTGGAGCTTGCCGGTGGGGGAGGGCGCAAAGCGCACGCGCACCGGGTTCTGGTTGGTGTTGCTCATGGCTGCCTTTCCTTTCGTGCCGTATGTGCCGTACCAGTATAGACGTCGTTCGCCCTCTTTTAGCGCCAAAGTGGCCTCTCCATGCGCATGACCATCTTGTGACGCCTCATGGCAAGGCCGCTGGTCGAGGAAAACAGTACGCTGGGCCTCTTATATGACCATTTCCGTCCATGTTCAAAATGGAAACCGAACTCGAAGGGTACCATTTAGATGAGTCTGAGAGAAAGGTCACCTCATGGTCAGTTTCCCCCAGTTCTTGGATGCCTTGGCGTCGAATCCCTTTTTGGCCATAGTGATGGTTTTGGTAATTGGATCCATTTTCGTAAATGGGTCAACCGATGCGGCCAACGCCATCGCCGAGCCCGTGGGCACACGATCCATCGGTGTGAGGCAGGCCATAATCATGAGTGTCATTTGCAACTTCGTCGGTCTGGTGGGAATGAGCCTCGTGTCCACCGCCGTCGCCGACACCATGAGCGGCATGGTTGACTTTGGGGGTGACAACCGCGCCGCCCTCATCGCCCTTGCCGCAGCAACGGTGGGCATAGTTGCCTGGGGTGTGGGTGCATGGGCCTTTGGCATCCCGACCAGCGAGAGCCATGCGCTCATCGCAGGCCTTACCGGTGCGGCGATTGCGGTGCATGGCGACTTGGGTGGCGTTAACATGTCCGAGTGGGTCAAGGTAATCTATGGCCTCGTCCTCTCAACCGCCATGGGGTTTGCGGCGTGGTGGATCATATCGCGCGTTATTCCCATAGTTTGCAAGAATGCGGATCGGCGAAAGGCAAACGACCTGTTTGGACGCATGCAGGTGTATGGTGCTGCTGGAGTTGCCCTCATGCATGGTGCGCAGGACGGGCAGAAGTTCATGTCGACGGCATGCATGGCAATTGCACTCGCGGAGGGAATGGGCGTCACGCAGATGGGTGGCTTTCCCCTGTGGATTCAGGTCCTGTGTGCATCCACCATGGCAATTGGCACGGCAGTGGGCGGAAAGAAGATCATCAAGACGGTGGGCACCAACATGGTCAAGCTCGAGAAGTACCAAGGTTTCGCGGCGTCAGTAAGTGCCACGGGTTCGCTGCTCGTGGCCACCCTCACGGGCTTGCCCGTTTCGACGACGCATGCCAAGACCGCCGCAATCATGGGGGCCGGTGCCGCCAAGGACGTGAGGTCGGTGAACTGGGCGATTGCCAGGGACATGGTATTCACGTGGGTGTTCACCTTCCCTGGTTGCGGCATCATCGGTTTTGCCCTTGCCAAACTGTTCCTGTTCCTGTTCTAGCAAACACGCACACATGCGTTTAGACGGGATGTACCATATCTGGCACATCTTATTGAGGAGGAAAGCAATGCCAAAGAAGGAAGATGTCTTCTATACCATGCTTAAAAAAGAAGCCGCGCAAATGCTCGATGCCTCGGTCGAGTATGCTGCCATCATGAGGGACTTCCCGGATTCCCTCGCGCGCATACCACGCATGAAGGTGCATGAGACAACCACCGACGAGATCGTCGCCGACATCCACAAGCACCTGTATACGTCGTTCATCACTCCGTTCGAACGCGAGGACATTAGTGACTTGGCACTTCGTATGGATGACGTGGTGGATTCCATGGAGGTCGTGACCGCACGGCTCGATCTATTTGGCATGGACCATATGCGCCCTGAGGCGATAGAGATGGCCGAGCTAACCCACAAGGCGGTCATCGAGCTGCAGGAAGTGATTGAGCGACTTCCACGGTACAAGCGTGACGAGCAACTCATGCACCACGCCATTGCTGTGAGTCGCATCGAGGACGGCGCCGATCGCGTGTACCAAAACGCGTTGCGAAGGCTGTTCGCAGAGGAGAAGGGCGGCAAGGAGGTCGTGATCTGGCTGCGCATTTTCGACCAGATGGAGAGGTGCCTCAATGCCTGCGACCATGCCGCTGGAGTCGTTCGCTCCGTGGTGATGAAGAGCGCATGACGGTGGGGCGGGCGACCATGCGCGAATGGGACGGCGTATGTGAGCCAGACCCCATCGGCGGGTGGCATGCGCAAAGATAACGCCAAACGTGCAAGCTGCCAAAGCCGATGCGATATGATGTTGCCAAAAGGGAGACGGTGACGTCCGGTGACGGGAGCATGATGACTGAAGCAGACGCCTATATGCACGGATCGCTTGGTGCGCTCGCGCCAGACTTTGAGGCAGGCGAGGATCCGATAGACGGCGAGGAGGCACTCGAGCGTTTCGTGGAGTGGGTCGAGGCACGCGGGTTGGAGCTTTGGGACCACCAGGAGGAGGCATTGCTTTCTCTGGCAATGGGTAACCACGTGATCCTTGGCACCCCCACCGGATCCGGCAAGTCGCTCGTTGCGCTGGGAATGTGCTTCATCGCCCTGTGTGCCGACTATACCTCGTACTACACTGCACCCATAAAAGCATTGGTCAGCGAGAAGTTCTTTGACTTGGTTGAGATATTCGGCCGGGAGAGTGTGGGCATGATCACGGGCGACGTCTCCATAAACGCCGGTGCCCCGGTGGTGTGCTGCACGGCCGAGATCTTGGCAAACCAGGCATTGCGCGAAGGCTCAGACACCAGTGTCGCGTGGGCCGTGATGGACGAGTTCCACTATTACGGCGACCCGGACCGTGGCTGGGCCTGGCAGGTGCCTCTGCTCGCGCTGCCATATACGAAGTTCCTCCTCATGAGCGCAACGCTCGGTGACGTGACTTCCATAGCGAAGTCGCTGAGCGAGCGCACGAAAACCGACGTGGACCTCGTGCTGGATGCAAAGCGTCCGGTGCCGCTCACCTACGACTTTGTCGAGACATCCCTTGAGGCCACGGTGAAACTCGCGCTGCGTGCGGGTGATGCCCCCATATATATCGTGCACTTCGCCCAGGATGCCGCCCTAAAGAGCGCGCAGGCACTGGCCAGTTACGGCGTGTCCTCGCGTGAGCAGCGAGATGCCATACGAGCCGCGTGCAAGGGGACGCGATTCTCGACTGCGTTTGGCAAGACGCTCCAACGCCTGCTGCATACCGGTGTGGGGGTCCATCATGCGGGTATGCTGCCACGCTACCGGCTGCTCGTGGAGAAGCTGGCGCAGCAGGGATTGCTACCCGTGATCTGCGGCACCGACACGCTAGGCGTTGGCATCAACGTTCCCATCCACTCCGTCTTGCGTACGGCCCTAGCCGAATACGACGGCCGCAGGCAACGCAGGCTCAATGCGCGTGAGTTTCATCAGATTGCCGGTCGGGCAGGACGTGCAGGTTACGACACCGAGGGCGTAGTCATCGCGCAGGCGACAGAATACGATGTGGAGAAGGCAAAGGCGCTCGCAAAGGCGGGCGGAGACCCCAAGAGGGCACGAAAGATTCGCGTGAGCAAGCCACCCGAGGGATTTGTGGGCTGGAACCGTTCGACGTTCGACCGATTGGTGTCATCGGATCCCGAGCCATTGCGTCCGCGCATGAAGATAACCCATTCCATGGTTCTTGCCGAGGTGTGTCAGGGCGGTGACGCGCTCGAACGCGTGAGGCAGCTCATAGACGCATCCGCACAGACGGACGAACAGAAGGACGAGTTGCGCACGCGCACCGACGAGATCTTCGCGACCCTCATGGACGCGGGTGTGGTCGTTCGGGAGGAGCTCGACGGAGTAGTCGACTACTACACAACCGTCGACGTGCCAGACGACTTTGCACTCGACCAGCCACTCTCACCATTCCTGCTTGCCGCGCTAGAGTTGCTTGACAGGGACGGCGACACGTATGCGCTCGATGCCATCTCGCTCGTGGAGGCGACGCTCGAGGACCCCTACCAGATTCTTCGGGCGCAGGAGCGTGCTGCCCGCAACGAGGCGATGGCGCGCATGAAGGCCGACGGGGTTGACTACGAGGAGCGTATGGAACGTCTGCAGGAGGTCACGTATCCCAAACCGCTCGAGGAGCTCATTGATGCCGCATTCGCACAGTATTGCGAGCAGGTGCCTTGGGCAAACGACTATGAGCCTAGGCCCAAGTCCGTGTTGCGAGACATGTTGGAGACCGCGTCGGACTTTAAGGGTTACGTCCAGCGTTGTCAGATCGCGCGTGCGGAGGGTATCCTGTTGCGCTATCTGTCCGAGGCGTATAGGGCGCTCGATCGCACGCTGCCGCTCGACAAGCGCGATGAGCGACTGGAGGGCATAATCGCGTGGCTGGGTCTGGTCGTAAGGTCGGTGGACTCTAGCCTTGTGGACGAGTGGGCGAGGGCGGGAAAGATCGACGAGGAGGCTATCGCGCCCCCTGCCACGGCTGACGAGGTCGTTCGCGACCGCCGGGCGATTACGTTGTTGGTTCGCAACGCCCTCTTCGCCCGCGTGAGACTTGCGGCCCACGACGACGCAAAGGCATTGGGGGAGCTGGACGCAGACTGGGGTTGGCGGGCGCTTCGCTGGAAGGCCGTGCTGGATGCGTACTACGACCAGCACGAGGAGGTGCTTCTGGACGCCGATGCACGCTCGAGCACATATCTGATCATCGACGACGAGGACGAGCGTGCCGGCCATGTGTGGCATGTTCGCCAGACATTCCACGACTCAGAGGGCGACCACGACTTTGGCATAGCGGCAGACGTCGACTTGGATGCCACGCAGGAGTCGGGAAGCGTCGTATTCGACAACTACCGCGTCGGATTCGTCGAGGACCTGCTTTAGAGGGGGTGCCACGGGACGATTGGCGGTGTGCGTGATACCAAGAAAGACGTATGTGGCTCTCGGATACCGCTTGCAAAGTGACATCGGGCCTTGCGTCATTATCACCTGTGCTTCATGGTAGACTCAACTTGGAAGAGGAGTGATAGGCATGAAGGATGCTCAGGAACGCGATCACAAGCGAGCGGGTGACAAGACGCGCAAAAGCGCACTCACGCGAAGACGGATAATGATCAATGCGTCCAAGCTCATGGTGGAGCGAGGCAGCACCTCCTTTCTCATGAGCGAGGTGTCGGACCTGTGCTTCATGTCGAAGGGTGCGTTGTACTACTATTTCGAGGACCGCGAAGACCTGATACAGGCAATCTTCGATGAGGCAATCGCCGACTTGGTGGATGCCATCGACAACGCGGTCAGTCGCTCGGAGACGGCCGATAAGGCTCTTCGTGCGGTATGCAGCGAGTATGCCAGTCGCGTGAGCGCGGGAAGTCCCCTGGCCCTCGCTCTCATGAACGAGCTCATATGTGATCGCAAAAGATCGAGCAACGACGAGAACGTTAGCCTCAAGCACATCGTTGACGTGGTTGCAGACTTGCTCGAGAAGGGAAAGGACGAGGGAGTCGTCCGCAGGGATGTGGACGCTCAGCTGGCCGCGATCTCGGTGTGCGGTGGATTCGCCTTTGCGGCTGTGGAGGCCTACGACGGGAATGGTTCCACGGACGTCTTTACCTCCAGTCTGCTGAGGCTCATTGTGGACGGAATCGGACCCCAACAAGACTGAGCCCAACCCTCATTCGTGTACACGGCTCGTTCGAAGGGAGCTGAATCGATGAACTACTATATGCCGACACGTCTGTACTGTGGAAGCGATTGCGTAAGGCAGCACGCAAAGGAGCTCTATGCACTCGGGGACTGTTGTCTGGTGGTAACGGAAGGCCAGGCGGCGAAGGCGAGCGGCGCCCTCGATGACGTGAGCGAGGTGCTCTCCCAGGGCGGTGTGAGGCGCTTCGTATGGGAAGGGGTCACGCCTAATCCGCCAGTCGCAAATTGCATGGAGGCGGGCAGGCGCTTTGCCAGCGAGGGCGTGAGGTACGTGGTTGGCATCGGCGGTGGATCGGCACTCGATGCCGCCAAGGCTGTGGCCGTGTTCGCTGCAAACCCCACTCTCGACGAGGCTGGCTTCTATGCGTTCGCGTGGGACGTCGACCCGCTTCCCATCGTGCTGGTGGGCACGACCGCAGGCACGGGCAGCGAGGTCACCAAGGTGTCGGTGCTCACAGACAGTGTCGCACGCAAGCACAGCATTCATGACGACCGTCTGTATGCCACGCTCTCATTTGGCGATAGCACCTATACGCATTCATGTCCGTCAGCCGTAACTCTCTCGTGTGGCGTCGACGTCATCGCGCATGCCACCGAAAGCTACTTTAGTCACAAGGCCGACGAGGTCTCACGTGCCTTTGCAATACGTGCGACAATGCTGGCAATCGACCCACTCACCCATGCAATGCAGGGTGCCGAGCTCAACGATGAGCAGCGTCGGCAATTGTACGAGGCATCGATTCTGGGTGGCCTCGCCATCAACACAACGGGCACCTGCTTCCCCCACAATGTCGGTTACTACCTAACCGAAAACTACGGCGTACCGCATGGGTTTGCCTGTGCGATATTCCTCCCGCAGATGATCTCGTGCGTGCGTAGCTTCGACGAGGAGTATGCGAATGCGTTCTTCCGTCAGGTTGGCATTGACGAGGAATCATTCTGCGACCTGGTAAGGGGCTGCGTGCCCAAATACGACATCACCATGACCGACGCACAGATCCAGCAGGGCCTGCCTCGTTGGGAGAACAATGGGTCGGTGCAAAACACCAGAGCCAGCGTCTCGGTGGAGGACATCCACAAGATGCTGTTGCACCTGTTCGCAAGGCAATAGGGAAAGGGGAGTGCAAACATGCTCAGGAAGAAGGAAGCGCAGGCAGTCGAGAGCAAGAACATTCGCGGTGGCATCGGTGAGGTGGAGATGCACAAGATATGCGAGAGCGTCGACGAGCTCTATGGCAAGGGCAGGCTGTTCAATCGCATGATCGTTGCGCCGGGCAACAGCATTGGCGAGCACAAGCACGAGGGCGACAATGAGATTTTCTATTTCCTCTCGGGCACCGGCGAGTACAACGACAACGGGACCATCGTGACCGTGGGCCCCGGCGACACGACCGTGTGCAACGACGGCGAAATGCACGGCCTGGTCAACACCGGTGACGTGCCTCTGGAGTTCATCGCACTCATCCTGTACTAGCGTTTCATAACGATGAATTGGATGCCACCCACGGCGGTAAGGATGCCGTGGGTGGCATTCGTCTTTGGTGCGAAGTGGTTACTTGACCATCGGGGACCGTCCCTTTTGGACTAGTCCGTCGGGGACGGTCCCCGACGGATGATAATTCCTAACCCTAAGCTTTAGCTCTACCATCAACCTAAGCTTTAGACTACCAACGTATTTGCGGTGTCAAAGAGATGAAGGCAGCGGTTCGGGCTTGTATGTAGCTGCCACCAAGCACAGTCACGTCATGTGGTAATTTAAGAACGATTAAAACCTCGGCTGGAGGCACACATGAACCACGAGGATATCCTCAGGCAGGCAACACGCTCGGCTCTCATGCAGACCGGTGTTGGCGTACTGCGAAATCCGCATGCATTCGTCGGGGCGATTTCCGACTTCATGCAGGACCCGAACTGCCCTGAAATGACGGTTCTCTATGCATGCTGCGATGAAGAAATGCTGCGCCCATACGTGGAGGTGACGAGTGGACGTGCGGCAGGCAAACTCGAACAGGCCGCAAAGCGGGTGGAGTGCTACCTGAACGAGATTCGTCGCGTACGAGGTGAGGATGCGCATATCATCGCCTGGGGTATCGCTCGCGGCATGGCCGATTACCTGTACGTTGGCGAGCTGAGGTTCATTGACGACGAGGTAGCCAGACATAAGGCCGAGGAGGAAAGGCGCAAAGCCGAGGAGGAAAGGCGCAGAGCCGAGGAGGAGACACGGAAGCGTAGGAAGCTCATCTTGGTCGTTTGTGGAATCGTCGCGGTGGCATGTGCGGTCTTCTTCATGCTTCCTCGCATCACAGCGCCTGTCTCCGAAAACCCACCAGAGCAAAAAGAGACCGAATCTTCAACGACGAATGACTCCACAACGACGATTGACTCTATTGTCCGAGACACAACAGAACCTAGCGCGAATGCGGTGACCGCGATCTCGGCCGGAAGTTACCATACCGTTGCCCTGCTGGCAGATGGCAGCGTTATGGCAACAGGCCTAAACAAATCCGGTCAGTGCGACGTATCATTCATGCGCAATGTCGTAGCCGTCTCGGCGGGGGGATACCACACCGTCGCACTCAACAAAGACGGAAGTGTGGAGGCAGTGGGCAAGAACGACGACGGCCAGTGTAACGTATCGGGATGGCGAAATATCGTGGCTGTTTCGGCAGGATGGTCGCACACCATCGCGCTGCGTTCCGACGGCACCGTGGTCGCCACAGGGAACAATGACTACGGCCAGTGCAATGTCTCGGGCTGGCAGGATGTGGTGGCCGTCTCGGCGGGAGAAAACTACTCCATGGCCCTGAAGAGCGATGGAACCGTGGTGGCGAAGGGCTATAACGAAGATGGCAGATGCGATGTGTCGGGTTGGAGAAACGCGACGCTCGTTGACGCGGGGGACAAGCATGCCGTAGCGCTTCTCGACAATGGTACTGTGGTCGCAACGGGCGAAGGCGATTACGGAGAGTGCAATGTAACAAGTTGGAGGAACGTTAAGGACGTCTCGGCTGGACGACACTTTACCGTCGCACTCCTTGACGATGGCACCGTGGTCGCAAAGGGAAACAACGACGACGGTCGATGCAGCGTCTCGGGTTGGCGTAATGTGAAGGCCGTGTCGGCGGGACGTCGTCACACTGTCGCGCTCCTCGAGGACGGCACCGTCGTAGCCGCAGGCGAAAACGACTACGGCGAGTGTGACGTTTCCAGCTGGGGTGCATAGCTCGATTTACAAAACGGCGATGCGCGTCTTCCCAAGAGACGAGTAACCTCTCTCGACCAATTCTGCAATTTCAAAAAAAGGGAGACGAGGCGCAACATAGTGCCGTACTATATGCAGCACACACGGCAAGCGACTGGGGAGGCGACCATGAGCGTCGACTTCAAGCGTATGGCGGAACATGACTCTTCGGGATTCGTCCTGTTGGCGGACTACGTTCCGTCCATCGTGCAGGAGATTCGCTATTACTCAACATACAACTTCGTGGGCGATCGCATTGATGGTTACGAGGAACCGTGTGCTCTCATCACTCGTGAGGCAGCACGGGCGGTCAAGTATGTGGCAGGCGAGATGGCGGCACGCGGATATCGTCTGAAGGTGTTTGACACATACCGGCCTGCCACGGCAGTCCGACACTTCGTTTTGTGGGGCATAGAGGACCTTGACCTGCGCATGAAGCCCTTCTTCTATCCAGACCTCGACAAGACCAGCCTCTTTCAGTTGGGTTACATCGCGAGGCAATCGAGTCACAGCAGGGGTAGCACCATCGACCTCACCTTGCTTGACATGACCACTGGCAAAGAGGTGGACATGGGCAGCCCCTTCGACTTCTTTGGTGAGGTGTCGCATCCCGATTACAAGGGCGTGACCGAAGAGCAGTACGAGAATCGAATGGAGCTTCGACATGCCATGATGAGGGCAGGCTTTGAGCCCATAGACTGCGAGTGGTGGCACTTTACGCTACGTGATGAGCCCTATCCCGACACCTACTTCGATTTTCCCGTCTCAGCACAGTACCTCAGACGCTAGGCGGAACACGGCCTGAACCTGCAGCATCGCATCCGCATGCAGAGCCCACGATACAGGCGATGGTCATCGACTCACCGCACCTCCATGCGACAGTCATTGACAGAACGAGAAAGGTAATCACATGAGCAGATTCACACTTGGAAATGGTGAAGAGATCTACTACGAGGACACTGGTTCGGGAGAACAGACCATCATCATGATGCATGGCTGGTCCAGCAGCCACGAGACCTATTCGCCCTGTGTGCCCGAAATCAGCAAGAAGGCTCGATGCATCACCTACGATCACAGGGGTCATGGCAACAGCAAGGACGTGAACGGCGACGATGTGACCATGGACACGTTGGCCAGTGATCTCAATGAGCTGATCGAGGGGCTGGGCCTGAGCGACGTAACCTTGCTCGGATGGTCCATGGGCGCAGGTGTCGCCCTCAACTACATGGAAGAATATGGCTGCGGTGCCCTACGTCAGACGATCCTTTGTGACATGACACCCAAGCAGCTCAACGACGAGTCTTGGCACCTCGGCCTGTATCAGGGCAAATACACCAAGGAGGATATGGAGAAGGAAGCCACGAAGAGCTTCTACGGTCTATACAAGAAGTTTGCTGTCGAGGCCATCCCACGGCTCAAGAAGGTGCCGGGGTTCCTCCTTAGGAAGCCGCTCAAGAAGATCCTCGGCGCGTGCGACGAGCAGACCCTCAAATCGCTTGCGGTTTCCATGAAGACAAAGGATTACCGAGAGAGTGTTGGGCGAATCTCCGTACCGGTACGATACTTCTATGCGGTGCCCGGCTCGTTGTTCTCGCCAGAGTTGGCCAGTTGGTATGAGGAGCATGTCCACTCGGGCTACGAGGCCGTCGCGTTCGAGGACAGCACACACATGCTGATTGCCGACCAACCCGAGAGATTCACGCGGGAGGTGCTGAGGGCACTCGAGAGCTAGTGCGTCAATTCTCAGGTGCCAGCAGCCTGCCATTCGTGCTAGCCACGAACAGAATGCGACCCATAACCGATATCACATGAGAGCTCTCTGACACTTCGCTATGCTAAGACTCACTCCGACGAAAGGATTGGGTGTTGAGACTCACTCTTGGCAAGAAGATAGTGTTTCTTCTCGTGGCGTTGGTGACAGCGATTAGCGCCGTTACCATTATCGTCAGCTACCGCGTCGTTGACGAAATGACGGGTGGGTATTACAAGGGTAAGGCCGACGACCTCGCCGCGACGGTCGCAACCATCGTGGACGCAAAGAATGCCCGAACGCTCGCGCAGGAGACGCTCGCCATCTATCGTACGATCGATGGCGCAGACCGCATCACCAGCGAAGAGTGGGGGACCGCCGCATTCGATGCATACGTTGCGAACTATACCTCGCTCGAACAGACGCCAGAGTATGAGTCCTTGTTGGCACAACTCAAGAAGGTACAGGACGCGAATGACGTCGACTGCTTCTACCTGCTGATAGTCGACAAAGAGACCGAGCTGTGCCTGTACCTGGTGGATTCCTCCAGCACGAATCCGTGCCCCATCGGGTGTATCGACCCGCTCTACGACAGCAATCGGGGGGTGCTGGAAAACCCCGCCCTCGGTTTCGAGGCGTATTTATCAGACGCCCCCGAGTATGGATGGCTCGTTACCTCAGCCGCGCCGGTATTCGACGAGGACGGCTCTGTGGTCTGCTATGCCGGAGTGGACATCTCGATGGACGTGATCAAACACCAGGAATCGAGTTACTTCCTAGCGTTGTCTGGTGGCGTGGTGGGCCTTACTATGCTTCTGAGCTTCCTTGCCATCCTATTCGTGCGCCGCAACATCGTTCGTCCCATCAACAAGCTAACCGTCGCCGCGAGCAAGTACTGCTCGCCGGAGAGTCGAGACGTCACCTCGTTCTCCAATCTCGACATCCACTCGCACGACGAGATCGAGACGCTCTACCAATCGATGGTGCGTATGGAGAAGGACATAGACAGGTACATCGACAGCCTCGTGGAAGCGCGCACCAAGTTGCAAAACACCGAGATCGCTGCAAACATGTTAAGCGACCAGGCACGACGTGACTCACTCACGGGTATCCGCAACAAGCTTGCATACGACCAGGAGATGCTCATCCTCGAGCGTGATCGCGCGGAGGGGCTGTGCGAGTTTGGAATTGCGATGGTCGACCTCAACGACCTCAAGGTCATCAATGACGTATATGGTCACGATCGCGGCAACATAGCCATCACGCGACTGTGCAACATCATCTGCGCGATCTTCATGCACTCGCCTGTATTCCGCATTGGCGGTGACGAGTTTGCCATATTGCTGAGGAACAACGATTACCAGAACGTGGAAAACCTCGTCTCTCGTTTCAAGCGAGTTATCGAAGACCTGCAGAAGGCGGATTCCGAAGAGCTCGCCCCATGGGAACGCATATCAGCGGCCATAGGATACGCAACATACGACCCAGATCTTGATTCCGACGTGCAGAGCGTTTTTCGGCGCGCCGACGAGGTGATGTACGCGACCAAGAGAAAGATGAAGGGTGGCGTGGATCCACGGTAGTGTGTTGAGGCCTGCAGGTGAGACCGCAGAATTCCAAACGACAGCCGCAATACGCTACAATGTCGTGCACCATGCGTGACGTGGAGAGGGGTTGTCGTGAATCAACGAGGTGGCGGTCCATCGCTGCTCGCGGCCTATCTTGTCGTGGGGCAGGACCAACTCAAGCGAGAGACTGCCGTCTCGCGTCTCAAGGCACGCCTCGATCCTTCTTGCGCACTGTTCAACCTGGACGAGAGAACCGCAGCGGGCGACTTGGACCCCACTGATGTCGCCATTTCGCTTAACACGGTCCCGGTGGGGGAAGGCTTTCGTCTGGTGCTCATCCACGAGGCGAACAAGCTGCCAAAGGCCGTGTCGGAGACCATCATCTCGTATCTGGTCAATCCCAATCCCGGATGCGTGCTGTGCCTCTCGGCCGAAAAGCTCGCAAAGAACACGAGGCTTTACAAAGCCGTGGCGAAGGTGGGAAAGCGGGCGGTCATCGACTGCACGCCCATTCGTCCGAGGGATGTCCCTTCATATTTGGTCCAACACGCTGCGGCAAAGGGTCTCACGCTCGACTTGGATGCAGCGCGCGAGCTACAAAGCAGGGTGGGAGAGAGCACGACCCTGCTGGACAGGCAGATCGTGACGCTTGGGGAGTTCTGTGCGCGTACGCGCCACATCACCATTCACGACGTTCGCAGGCATGTTGCACGGACAGCGGACGTAAAGCCATGGGAGTTCCTAGACGCGGTTGCCGCAGGAAAGACAGATACGGCCCTCGAGCTCTATGGCCACATGCAGAGCCCCTCGCAGCTTGCCTTGCTGGCACTGCTGGTGCGTCGCTTGCGCGAACTGATATGCGCGCATGCGCTCATCGCAAGGGGTCAGAAGTCGGACATAGCCAGGGAGCTCGGGCGCCAGGATTGGCAGGTTCGCTCAGTCGTGCAGTCGGCACGTAGGTTCAGCGACGAGCGCCTTGTGGCGTGCCTTCGGGCGTGCGCAGCATGCGAGCGCGAGATAAAGGGGGGAGCTGACCCTCAGACTTCCTTCATCAGGCTCGTCATCTTTATCTGCCAAGGTGAGTGAGATCTGACTCGGCGTTTCTGCCATGAACAAATGGCATAGAAAACGGGGCCTGGAAAACCGGGCCCCGCACCTTCTCGCATGTGAGCGTAACGTTACTCCATGCCGTTTACGAGCATCTGGACGCCACTCTTGCGCTTGGCGGCCTGGTTCTTGTGGATGATGCCCTTAGAGGCAGCCTTGTCGAGCTTGCGGCAGGCGGCCTGTGCTGCCAGCTGGGCGGCGTCCTTGTCGCCAGCCTCCACGGCAGCGCGGACCTTCTTGATGTAGGTCTTGAGTTCAGAGCGAACCGCACGGTTGCGGACGCGTGCCTTCTCGGCGGTGAGAATGCGCTTCTTTTGAGACTTGATGTTTGCCACGTGCTTACCCTTTCGGTCATGTACATTGAGGCCTCTACACTGAGACACGGTTATATGTGGAGGTCAACTCGGTGAGTATAGCATGTTCCGTACACATTGGCACAAAATTCCGCTATTATCTTCCTCATGTCTACTAATATGAACACATCTCACATCCGAAACTTCTCGATCGTGGCCCACATCGACCACGGTAAGTCCACCATTTCCGACAGAATCCTGGAGCTTACCAAGACGGTGGCGGCTCGAGACATGACCAAGCAACTGCTCGACTCCATGGACATTGAGCAGGAGCGAGGCATCACCATCAAGTCGAATGCCGTGCGCGTTATGTATGAGGCAGACGACGGCGAGGAATACCAGTTCAACCTCATCGACACGCCGGGGCATGTGGACTTTACATACGAGGTATCTCGTTCTCTTGCCGCGTGCGAGGGCGCGGTGCTCGTGGTCGACGCAACTCAGGGGGTCGAGGCCCAAACGGTTTCCAACGCCCTTCTGGCCATGAATGCCGACTTGGACATCGTTCCTGCCATCAACAAGATTGACCTTCCATCTGCCGAACCGGAGCGCGTGCGTGAGGAGATAGAGGAGGTGCTCGCCATTCCAGCCGACGATGCGGTTCTGGTGAGTGGCAAGACGGGGGAGGGCGTCCACGACCTCCTGGAGAGCATAGTGTATCTGGTGTCCCCGCCCGAGGGGTCATCCGACGCACCGATAAAGGCGCTTATACTGGACTCCTACTTCGATGCGTATCGCGGTGTGGTCGCGACCGTGCGTGTGTTCGACGGCACGATTCGGCCTGGCATGCGCATGGTCATG
>CADBCS010000030.1 GCA_902793195.1 uncultured Coriobacteriaceae bacterium
GAACTGCATGTGGTTGAGCTCGGGATACAGGAAGCCGAGGCGGCAGCCACGGGTGCCGAGCATGGGGTTGGCCTCCTGGAAGGAGTCGAGCTGCTTGAGCAGGGCCTGCTTCACGGCAATGGCCTTCTCGAGCTCTTCGTTGAGGGCGAGGAGCGCCTCGTCGGTGATGGCGGCCGTCTCGATGGCCTTGCTGGCGGACTCGAGCTTGGCAATCTCGACCTCGAGCTCACGCGGGGAGTCGAGGAACTCGTGCAGAGGAGGATCGAGCAGGCGCACGATGACGGGCAGGCCCTCCATGGCCTTGAACATACCAAGGAAGTCACCCTTCTGGGCCTCGCCGAGCCTGGCGAGGGCGTCAGCCTTGATTGCGGGGTCATCGGCCAGGATGAAGTTCTGGATGAGGTACTTGCGGTCGCCCAGGAACATGTGCTCGGTACGGCACAGGCCGATGCCCATGGCGCCGTTCTCGCGAGAGAGGGTGGCGTCGTCGGGGTTGTCGGCGTTGGCGCGAACGCCCATCACGCGGCCGCGCTCCTCGTTGAAGCGAATCTCGTCGGCCCAGTCCAGGATGGTCTGCAGGTCGCCGCCGAGCTCGGGACGGACAAGCTTGGCCTCGCCGGCATACACGTTGCCGGTGGTGCCGTCGATGGAGATGATGTCGCCTTCCTTGAGGACGATGTCGGTGCCGGCGATCGCGCAGGTCTTGGCAGCCGCGTTGATCTGGAGGGACTCGGCGCCGCAGACGCAGGGCTCACCCATGCCGCGTGCGATAACGGCAGCATGGCTGGTCTTACCGCCGTGCGAGGTGAGGATGCCGTCGGCGGCGTCCATGCCGGGCAGGTCGTCGGGCGTGGTCTCCCAGCGTACGAGGATGCAGGGCTTGCCCTCGGCGGCGTAGGCCACGGCCTCCTCGGAGGAGAAGACGACGGCGCCCACGGCAGCGCCAGGAGAGGCGTTGAGGCCCTTGGCGATGGTCTCGCGACCCTTGATGTCATCGGCGTCGAACTGCGGGTGCAGGAGCTGGTCGAGCTGGTCGGGGGCCACGCGCATAACGGCCTCCTCCTTGGTGATGCGACCCTCCTCGACCATCTGGATGGCCACCTTGAGGGCGGACAGGGCCGTACGCTTGCCCACGCGGGTCTGCAGCATGTAGAGCTTGCCCTGCTCGATGGTGAACTCGAGGTCCATCATGTCCGCGTAGTGGTCCTCAAGAATCTCGAAGACGTGGAAGAGCTGCTTGCCAGCCTCCTCCAGACCAGGCTCGGTGGGAAGCTTGGCGATGGGCTCGGTGTTGCGGATGCCTGCGACGACGTCCTCGCCCTGGGCGTTTACCAGGTAGTCGCCATAGCGCTCGTTGGTGCCGTCGGCCGGGTTGCGGGTGAAGGCGACGCCTGTGGCGGAGGTGTTGCCCTTGTTGCCGAACGCCATTACCTGCACGTTGACGGCGGTTCCCAGGGAGTCGTCGATCTTGTTCTGCTTGCGGTACAGGATTGCGCGCTCGGTGTTCCAGGAGCCAAACACGGCCTGCTCGGCAAGGCGGAGCTGCAGGATCGGGTCGTGCGGGAAGACGGCCTTGCCGTCAACCTCGACCTCGGGATAGTCGGCAACGTTGACGTTGTCAGCAAAGATCTGCTTGAAGGTAGCAACGAGGTCCTTGAGGTCGTCGGCATCGAGGTCGGTGTCGAGCTTGACGCCCTTGGCGGCCTTCTTCGCGGAGATGGCATCCTCAAAGAGCTGGCCCGAGACGCCCATGACGACGCTCGAGAACATCTGGACGAAACGACGATAGGAGTCGTACGCGAAGCGGGGGTTCTCGGTCTGCTTGATGAGACCCTGCACGGAATCGTCGTTGAGGCCGAGGTTGAGAACGGTGTCCATCATGCCAGGCATGGAGAACGGAGCGCCGGAGCGAACGGAGACGAGCAGTGGGTCGTCGGCGTCGCCGAGCTTCTTGCCCATGCGCTCCTCGAGGTCGATGCGATACTCGTCGATCTCGTCCAGAACGCCCTCGGGCCACACGTTGCCGGCACCTGAGTACTCAACGCAGGTCTGGCAAGTGATGGTAAAGCCAGCGGGAACCGGAAGGCCCAGGGCCGCCATCTCGGCAAGGTTGGCACCCTTGCCACCGGTAATCCACTTTGCCTCGTCGACAGTGGCACCGGCAACCTCACTTACGTTGTTGCCGTCCTGGTCGAAACCGAAGCGATACACGTGCTTCTCTGCCATGTACAACTCCTTTGTTGCAAACTTTGGCGCGTGTGCGCCCCAAATACCAAGACTTTACCAAATTGCCGCACGCAGATTAGGCTCGATATACAGTTCCCAGCTTTTATGCATATCAACAACATCAACGTCATTTGCCCCGAACGGACGCTTCGCAGAGGCCCCCTACACACAACAATACGGCCGCCCCGTACGAGGGGCGGCCGCCACGAGCAATTGGATGGTTTCTTCGTTACGACTCGACCAGACGATCGCGCAGTGCGCCAACCTTGTTCGAGGGCTCGGAGCCCGTGAGCGTGGAGAGAACGGTTACCGCGGGACCAAGAAGATCGATGGAGGGAATGCCACGACGGACCAGCTCGTGCCTCACATCACGACGCAGGCGCTCGTCGACGAACGTGTGGAACACGGCCATCGGCCTGCCTTCGACATTCTGCTCCTCGAGGAACTTGGTGACCTTCTCGACGCTGGTGGCATCGGCGAGGCGCGCTATGTCCATAGCGTCCACTTCGAATTGGGCTGCCGCAGCGACAACCACGCTATAGGCGGTGTCACCTCGAGCATCCGAGACAACGAGCACGATAGGCTTAACGTCCTCGACGACCTCATCGGTGCTCAGATCGAGACTTGCCATGGTATCTCCTCTCGTTTCCGCGCACGACCGCTGTGGCCGACGCATAGAATTTTGTCCTACCTACACACGACTCCGTGCATATCCAGTTTGACTGTTCGCTCCATGGGAGTCACCAGAGGAAAGGCTGATTGGCTGCTTAGGTTCGGCGAGAGCAATCCCTTAACGCTTTCTCCACAAAACAGCCAATCCATTCGCGTCTCTTCCTATCCCTTCCGCGCAAGCGCTCCGATGTTCGCGACACCAGCAAACGCCCGCTCGAATCGATTGAGCAGCTTGAGCCTGTTCTCGCGAACCGCGATATCCTCGTCCATCACCAGGACGTCCTCGAAGAATCGGTCGATGGGCTCGCGCAGACGCGCCAGGGACGCAAGGGCCTCGTCCAGGTCGCCGTTGAGGATGGCTTCCTGAACCTCGCCCGACCCCGCGTCGACGGCCTCGAGCAACGAACGCTCCGCGTCGCCGAGGATGGTCTCGTCCACGTCGATGCCCAAGCTCGCGTCCGCAAGATGGCTCGCACGGGCATATGCCGTGGCCAGGTCATCGAACACCTCGCGCTCGGTCCGCCTCGCACGCCCGAGCGCTGCCACACGACCAAGGAATGCCGCGGGGTCGCAGATGCCCGTGTCGGAGACTGCCTTTATGGTGTCGGGATCGGCCCCCTCGTCACGCGCGATGGCACAAAGCCGTCCCACGAAGTACGACAGGACCTGCTGCCGCACGTCCGAGGAGTCAAACGAGAGCCCTTGTGCGACATAGGATTCCAACGCCACGTCCACCAGGGAGCAGAGCGACACCTTGGGCATCGTGCGAAGCATGGCGATCACGCCGATGGCGCTCCTGCGCACGGCAAACGGGTCGGACGATCCGGTGGGAGGTTCGCCGATGGCGAACATGCCGCATATGGTGTCGAGCTTGTCGGCCACGGCAACGGCCTTTCCCACCACCGAGTCGGGCAGCTCGTCGCCCGCGAAGCGGGGACGATAGTGCTGCGCAATCGCCTGGGTGACGAGGACGGACTCGCCCTGGGCCGCAGCGTAATAGCCACCCATCACGCCCTGCTGGCTTGTGAACTCCACCACCGCCTGGCTCACGAGGTCCGCCTTGGCAAGATGTGCGGCACGCTCGGCCTCGCGGGCCATGGCATCGTCGCCCCCCGTCGCCTGTTCTGCAACGGATCGCGCGATGGCCTCCATGCGCTCGGTCTTCTGCAGGACCGTGCCGAGCCTCTTTTGGAACACGACGTTGCCCAAGCGCTCACGAAACGCGCTCAGACCCACCTTGAGGTCCTCGTCATAGAAGAACTTCGCGTCATCGAGTCGCGGCCGCACCACGCGCTCGTTGCCCGCACGAACCGTGTCGCTTACCGCCGGGTCGGCATTGCTCACTATCACGAACTCGCGGGTGAGTGATCCCTCGCTGTCGTAGATGGGGAAGTACCGCTGGTGCATGAGCATCGCTTCGCAGATGATCTCGTGCGGAACGGCCAAGAACTCCTCGTCGAACTCCCCCACCACGAGCGTCGGCCACTCGCAGAGGTTGACCACCTCGTTGAACACGCCCTTGGGCGTATCCACGTGCGCTCCGCCGCGGCTCTCCTCGATGTCGCGAATGCCATCGCGGATCACCTGGGCGCGACGGTGCTCGCCGAGCACGAAGGCATGCTCCAGCACCTCCTCGTAGGATGCCGGGTCTGCCACCACATGCGCCCCGGGTGCCAAGACACGATGTCCGCTGGTGGTGTTGCCGCTCACGACGTCGGCATAGCGCACCGGCACTACCTCGCCGCCCAGGAGCGCGCAGATCCAACGGATGGGCCTAACGAACGTGGCGTGCTCGCTCCCCCAGCGCTGGCTGCGGTAGTTTGGCCATTGTATGGCGCCGATGGTTCGCTCGCACAGCGTCGAGAGAAGCTCGAGCGCAGGCACCGATGCCACCGAGCGCTCGGCGAACACGTACTCGTTGCCGTCGGCCTCGACACGCCTCACCAGGTCATCCGGGGTCGTACCGTTCTTGCGGGCAAAGCCCTGGGCGGCCCGGGTGGGATTGCCGTCTGCGTCGAACGCTATCTGCGTCTTGGGACCCCTAACGACCTCGTGGATCTCGTCGGTGGCCGTCGCACACCCGTCCACGAGCACCGCCAGGCGACGCGGGGTGGACAACGTGCGCACGGCGCCGTGAGCCAAGCCCGCCTCGCGAAGCCCCTTGTCCACGAGCTTGCCCAGCTGCTCCTGTGCCTTCATGAGCGGGGCGGAGGGCATCTCCTCACATCCGATCTCGAGCAAAAAGTCACGTTTGTCGGCCATGCTAGGCCACCTCCTCGCCCTTGTCCTGGTCACGAGAGGCGACCAGCTCCAAATATGCCTCGCAGCAGGCCTTGGCAACGTCGCGAACGCGCAGGATGTAGTTGGCGCGCTCGGTGGCGGAGATGGCGCCGCGTGCGTCGAGAATGTTGAAGGCGTGGCTGCACTTCATAACGCAGTCGTACGCGGGAAGCGGGAGCTTGGCATTCAGGCAGCTGTGGCACTCCGCCTCGTACTCGTCGAACTTGCGACGCATGACCTCCACGTTTGCAACCTCGAAGTTATAGCACGAGAACTCGTACTCGTTCTCGTGGAACACGTCCCCGTACGTCATGGGCGTGCCGTCGGGAAGATACGACCACACCAGGTCGTACACGGAGTCAACACCCTGGATGTACATTGCGATGCGCTCGAGCCCGTAGGTTATCTCAACGGGAACGGGGTCTACCTCGAGACCACCCACCTGCTGGAAGTAGGTGTACTGCGTGACCTCCATGCCGTCGAGCCACACCTCCCAGCCAAGACCCCATGCGCCGAGCGTGGGACTCTCCCAGTCGTCCTCCACAAAGCGCACGTCGTGCTCCTTGGGATCGAGGCCGATGGCCTCGAGCGACCCCAGATACAGGTCCTGCGAATCGGCTGGGCACGGCTTGAGAATCACCTGGAACTGGTAATAGTGCTGCATGCGGTTGGGGTTCTCGCCATAGCGACCGTCCGCAGGCCTGCGGCACGGCTGCACGTAGCACGTGCGCCATGCGGCGGGACCAAGGCTGCGCAGCGTCGTGGCTGTGTGGAAGGTCCCTGCTCCCACCTCCGAGTCGTAGGGTTGCATCACGGTGCATCCCCGATCGGCCCAGTAGCGCTCCAAGGCAAGAATCATGTCCTGAAAGGTCAGCGACGTATCTGCCATACCAATCTTCTCCTTTGCTTACAGATGTGTGTGCGTGTGACTCCGCGATCCTAGAACCAGCGCGCGTCGGACAGTGGCCAGAACGTGAAGACGGCCCGCGCGACGATGGTCGATGTGGGAACCGCCCCGAAGTATCGGGAGTCACGCGAATTGGTTCGGTTGTCTCCCATCACCCATACGTGTCCCTCGGGAACGGTGAATGGGTACGAGACGGGCTCTGTTCCCGGAAGCGTCTGCGAGAGCGGCATGGAGGGACGGTTCTCCACGTACGGTTCGTCGAGGACCTGCCCGTCCACGACCACGTGGCCGTCGCGAAGGTCGACCGTCTGCCCCTGCGTCGCGATGACGCGCTTTACCAGAATGGTCCCCCCACCATCGGGATTGTCGAACATCACGACCTCGCCCGGCTCGGGCGAACGCATGTGATACGAGATCTTCTCGCCCCAGATGCGGTCGTTGAGCTGGATCGTGTTGAGCATCGAGCCGGTGGGAACGATAAAGGGCTCTCCCACGAACGTGTGAATGAGTACCGCCAGGCCGATGGCGGCAAAGATGGTGACGGCCCACTCAAGGGCGGCAAGCGGAACCACCCACCTCCCGATCTTTCGCGTCGGGCGCTCGGACTCGCCCTTCTGCCCCACCTCATGTCGCTTCGCGTCGTCAGACATCAGCTGATCCCTCCTCGTGCTGGGATTCGAGTATCTCTTGGGCCATGGCCCACTCTTCGTCGGTGAGACAGGCCTCCTCCAAGAGGTCTGGGCGCCATCGTGCCGTGCGAGCCACGGCATCGCTGCGCCGCCATGCCGCGATCTTCGCGTGGTCGCCCGAGAGCAGCACCGGCGGAACCGTCCGGCCCTCGAAGTCTGCGGGCCGCGTGTACTGCGCATGCTCCAACAGGCCCTCCTCGAAGGACTCCTCCACGCTGCTCAAATCGTCACCGAGCGCTCCGGGGAGAAGCCGTACCATCGCATCCATCACGACGAGGGCTGCCAGCTCTCCCCCGGTGAGCACGAAGTCGCCAACGGAGATGACCTCGTCCGCGAGCTCGTATACGCGCTCATCCATTCCCTCGTACCTGCCGCACACGAACAGCGTGCGCTCCCCACGTGCGAGCCTGTGCGCCACGCGTTGCGAGAAGGTCGTGCCGCAGGGCGAGAAGAACACCACGTACGGTGCCGGCTCGCAACGGCCGGAGATGTCGCGCACCGCCTCGAATATGGGCTCGGGCTTCATGAGCATGCCCTGGCCACCACCGAAGGGCGAATCATCCACGGTCCGGTGACGATCGTGCGTCCAGTCGCGCAGGTCGTACGCATCAAACGAGAACAGGCCGGCAGACCGTGCCCTCCCCATGATCGAGGTGCTCATATAGGGCTCGAACATCTCGGGGAAGACCGAGAGCGTCTCGAGGCGCATCATGGGACCACATCCGTCCGAACCAGCCCGCCAGGAAGACTCACCACGATGGGCCCCTCCTCGGGCACTGATGCCACCACGTGCTCCACCACGGGCACAAGCACCTCCCCATAGGGCCCCACGACGACCCACACGTCGTTTGCAGGCCCTTGCATGACCTCCTCGATGGTGCCGATCACGCCAAGGCACGCATCCTCGATTTCTCGGCCCATAAGCGCCGGCACATCATGGAGGGCAAAGTCTTCGGGAAGGTCGCGGATGCGAGCGAGCACCGCATGGCCCACCAGCTCCGACGCCGCCTGGATGGAATCGACTCGCCCAAAGCGAACGAGCTGCCCGGTGGACGAGTCGCTGCACGAGAGAACCTCAAGTTCACGCGGACCCTTGAGCCTTGGCGGAACGATGACCACACGAAGGCCCTCGCGCAACAGAAGTGGGAGGCCGTGCGTGGGAACAGCGACGACCTCCCCCTTGCGTCCATGTGTCTTCTCGACGTGTGCTATGGACCGATACGCTTCCGTCAAGATGCTATCCCAGAATCTCTACCTCGACGGAGGTGCCCACTCGTTGACCCAACGCACGCGCCAACGTACGGATTGCCTTGATGGTGCGACCGCGGCGCCCGATGATCCTGCCAGCATCGGACTGGGCGCAGGAGACCTCTATGAGCGATCCCTCCTCGCCGTCCGTCACGTCAAGGGACACGGCGTCCTCGTCGTCCACCAGACCGCAGACGATGTACTCGACCAAATCCGCAACCTTGTCGGAAGGCATCTCTTCGAGCGTGCCCTCCTCCTCCAAAACCTCGTCCGCCACGGTTACTCCGCAGCCGCGGCCTTCGCAGCCGCCTTCTTGGACAGCTTCTCGCGCTTCTCGGGCATGGGCTTCTCGCCGCGGGCGATGGCGATGAGGTGAGAAACGGAGCTGGTGGGCTGAGCGCCCTTGGCGATCCAGGCATCAACGCGCTCGAGGTCGATGTCGATCATCTTGGGATCGGAGATGGGGTTGTAGCGCCCAACGAGCTCGATGTAACGACCATCGCGCGGCATACGGCTGTCAGCCACGACAACGCGATAGAACGGACGCTTCTTGGCTCCATGACGGGCCAGACGAATCTTGACTGCCAATGAAAACTCCTCCATACATGCGACGCGGATGGATACGGATGCGGCTGCGTCGCCAAGCCATACATGCAGTACCACATCATATAGCTTCTTTCGTGCGGCGCAAAGTGCAGTTTTTGTGAATCAGGAGCCATGTTTTCTGCTTATTTAATCAAATTGAGCTTTCTTTTAAGACAACTTTAATGTCAGTTGTGTAGCATCGTCGTAAGGATAATACTGGCACCTCAGGGAAGGGATGCCCATGAACGTTCTAATAGTGGAGGATGAGCGTAATCTTGCCGACGCCATCTGCAAGATACTAAAAGACGAAGGCATGCGTGCCGACGTCACGTATGACGGGACGACGGGCCTGTCTCTTGGCAAGACGGGCATGTACGATGCCATCGTCCTAGACGTCATGCTGCCAGGCATGGACGGCCTGGAGGTCGTTCGCGAGATTCGTCGCGCAGGCATATCGACCCCCGTGCTCATGCTCACGGCACGGACCTCGACCTCCGACAAGGTCGATGGGTTGGACGCAGGCGCCGACGACTACATGACGAAGCCATTCGAGACGGTCGAGCTACTCGCCCGCCTCCGCGCGCTCACGCGCAGGACGGGAGACGTGATCATCGAGGAGGCGAGCTTTGGTGACCTCAGGCTCGACCTGGCGACGCACGACCTCAGCTGCCACGAGCGCTCCGTCCACCTGTCAGGCAAGGAGTTCGAGGTCATGAAGATGCTCATGAGCTCGAACGCGCGCGTCGTCTCCAAGCAGGATCTGCTCACGCGGGTATGGGGCGACACCGAGGCATCCGAGAACTCAGTGGAGGCCTACATCTCGTTCCTGCGCAAGAAGATCAGCCATCTTCGCTCGACCGTGCAGATTACCACGCTGCGTATGCTAGGCTACCGTCTGGAGGTCATCGGGTAGCCCATCTGCCATTACGTGTTTGCTTATGGCCTCTGGAGACTCCGTTTCCGGAGGCCTTTGTCATAGGAATGCGAGGTACGCACCATGCTCAAGAGCCTACGCAGGAAGTTCGTGGTCATCATCATGACGATCGTGGGAATCGCGCTCCTGTCGGTGCTGGGAAGCAGCTATGTCTCGTCTTGGCAGACGCAGCACGACCTCATCACCGAGGCGCTCGAGCACAAGCTGGGTGGCGAGGCACTCATAATGCCCCCACAGGACGACTCGGCTCAGGAGAAGCTCAGACCCATCCACCAAAACCGCGCAAACGTCCTCACGCTGGTCATCGACCTCGACCCAAACGGCATCGTGCTCTCCAGCAACAACGTGCCCATATTCGTTGACTCCTCCACCCTCTCCTCCATGCTCGTGGACATACTGGCCGCCAACACCGACAGCGCCTGGGACGACTCCAACCACATCGCATGGATGCGCAGGCAATACGAGAGCGACGCATGGCGCGTCGTGATCGCAGACACCTCCACCGTCGACGTCTCGCTGCAATCTCTCGCCGTGCGCGACGTATGCATCTTCGCGGTGGCCATGGGTGTGATGCTCGTACTGTCCATGCGGCTCTCCACGTGGGCGCTCAGGCCCGTAAAGACAGCTTGGGAGCAGCAGCGACGCTTTATCGCGGACGCCTCGCACGAACTCAAGACGCCGCTGGCCGTGATCATCGCGAACACGCAGATCCTCAAGTCGGACGAGGGCATTCCCGAGGAGAGCATGCGCTGGGTCAACAGCACCGCCGACGAGTCCGAGCATATGAAGAACCTCGTCGAGGAGCTGCTGGAGCTCGCGCGGACCGACGAGACGACGGCGGGGGCGAGGGGCGTCATGCACACCGAGCACATCGACTTCTCCTCCATGGTCGAGAACGCCTGCCTGGAGTTCGACGCCATCGCGTTCGAGCGGGGCAACACCATAGAGGAGAGCATCGACGAGGACGTGTTCGTGGAGGGCGACCGCGAATGGCTCACGAGGCTCTGCAAGATCCTCGTCGACAACGCCTGCAAGTACTCCTATGTGGGATGTCCCATCCACGTGTCGCTGAGGAAGGAGCAGCGCCGCTGCGTTCTGAGCGTCAACAACCAGGGCAACGTGATCGACGAGCAGGACCTGCCACACGTCTTCGACCGCTTCTACCGAACGGACAAGGCACGCAGCCGCAACGAGCAGACCGGCGGCTTTGGGCTGGGCTTGGCAATCGCACAGGGCATCTGCACCTCGCACGCAGGAACAATTGCGGTGACCAGCACCGAGGCGGACGGGACGACCTTCACCGCGACGCTCCCGCTCGCCAAGTCGTAGGACCACCCATGGCAGGTGATTCCATCCGTCTCATCCCCTGGCAGGGCCGTGCCATCGGCCTTATGGACCTCGACGCGTTCTTCGCCTCCGTCGAGCAGCTCGACCACCCCGAATGGCGTGGAAAACCGGTGATCGTGGGCTCGCCGAGCAAGCGTGGGGTCGTCTCCACCGCAAGCTACGAGGCACGTCCGTACGGCGTCCATTCGGCAATGCCCGCCATGATCGCCAAGCGGCTCTGCCCGCATGCGATCTGGACGCAGGGCCACTTCTCCCGCTATCGTGAGCTCAGCGCCGCCGTAATGGACATCCTCGTCAACGAGACGCCGCTCGTGGAGCAGGTGTCCATTGACGAAGCGTTCTTCGACGTGTCACCGGGACGCTACTCCAACGAGAGCCCACTTCGCATTTGCCAGCGCATCCAACGGCGTGTGGCCGAGCTCGGAATCACGTGCTCGATTGGGCTTGGCACCTCAAAGACCGTGGCGAAGATCGCCTCCGAGCGGGAGAAGCCCCGTGGACTCACGGCCGTGTTTCCCGGGACGGAGCGGGACTTCCTCGACCCCTTGCCGGTGCGCGCTCTGTCCGGCATTGGCGGCTCCTCCGAGCAGACGTTGCACGAACTCGGCATCCGCACGCTCGGCGACCTCGCAGGGCAAGACCCGGACGAAATGGAGTCAATCTTTGGCGTGGCGGGGCCGCGCATGGTTATGCGCGCCCGCGGAGAGGAGAGCAGCGTCGTTCGAGCCATCGACGCCCCTGACGAGACTAAGTCGGTGTCTCACGAACGGACCTTCACATCCGACCTGACCGAGGTCGAGGACATCCGGGCGGCTATAGGGCACGTGAGCGAGCTCGTGGGCATGCGGCTCAGACGAAAGGGGCTCGTTGGCTCCCAGGTGACCCTCAAGCTCAAGTTCGAGGCTATGAAGGTGCACACCGCACAGCGCCAACTTGGACAGGCCACAGACGATGAGCACGTCTTCGGGCCGATTGCCCAAGACTTGCTTGGCGACCTTTGGGCACCCGGCACACCGGTTCGACTCGTCGGTGTTGGTGTAAGCGACTTTGGCGAGCGTCCCACGCAGCTATCCCTGTTCGAGACCGAAGATCCCGACCATGTCAAGACACGGGCGCTCGCAGCGGCCACCGACAAGCTACGGGAGCGCTTTGGGGCCGACGCCATCGCCTACGGACGCGACTTGCGCCTCAGGGGACGGTTGTCACGGTCCAAGCGGGATGAGCGATAGCATGCCTCACGACAGGAAGTCAACGCGCGGGGCATCGCCCCAGAGTCGCTCAAGGCGATAGTAGTCGCGTGACTCGGGCAAAAAGGCATGGATCACCACCGAGCCGTAATCGAGCAGCACCCATGTCGCACCAGCCCTTCCCTCGTGCGAAAGGGGGTCGAGGCCAACGTTCTTCTTGATGCGCTCCTCGATCTCCTCAACGATGGACGAGAGCATACGGGCATTGTCGGCGGAGCAGATCACAAAGTAGTCGCACACGTCCGAAAGCCCCTTGAGGTCGAGGGCAACGATGTCGGAGCCCTTCTTCTCGTCTGCGGCCATCACGGCAATGCGCGCCAGTTCCGAAGGCGTGACTGTCATGTCGCACCCCTTTCTATGAGCGTCCGCGGCGCGCGCGTTCGCGTGCCAACGAGTTGTAGATGTCAATGGTCCTGGGGAGCAGGTAACGCCCGCCCTGCAGCACGTACACGATGCCTCCCACGAACGCGTTCCAAAACACGTCCTCCAGAGGCGCCTTGCCCACCATGTCCCGCGTCTCCTGTATTCCCTTGCTCGGTCTCCTGAGCGGCTCGATTCCGTCGGCGACGAACAGGACCATGTCCAGCGGACCCATGTCCTTTGCTGCCGAGGTGTGGCATCCTATGGCATGCCACACCTCCTTGGGCAGCTTGGGATAGCGCTTTGGCAGCTCTCGCGCCGCGACCATGCCATGCAGCAGGGGCATTGCGGAGCCCAACGGTACCCCAACGTCGATCTTGAGCTTCTTGGCACGTGCCACAAGCTCATCGTTTGGCACCACCTTGTCCCAGTCGTGCAGGAGACCTGCGACGCGGGCGAGGTAGGGGTCAACCCCATACAGGCAGGCGAGGCGCTCTGACGTTCGCGCGACAGATATCGAGTGGGCGAGCCGTTGGGGCTTGGATGACAGCTGCTTTCGCACGTCGGACTCAATCTGCTTGATGGAGGCGCGCTGCCATTTCTTGTAGGAGACCTTCGACTTTCCCCGAGGCTTCCAGTACGAATCGTTTCTGCTGCTACCCATCGACCTCCCCTTCCCACTCCACGTCCGTCTCGGCAATCTTGGAGGCACCGTATCTGCGTGGGAGAACACCATACAGATGGTGCTTGTGAATGTATCCGGTAACCTGGTCGGGCGTGAGATATCTTAGGCTCTGCCCCGCCACCACGCGCTCACGCAGGTAGCTCGACGAGATTGCGAGCGCCGGTACCTCTAAATACGTCACGTCGAAGTGATGGTTCGAGGCGGCAATGGCGCTGCGGGCATGCTCCAGGTCGTACCCCGGCCTTGTGGCTCCCACCACATGGGCGAGTCGCGCTATCGTCTCGGCATGACGCCAGGTGACTATCTCGGCAATCGCATCCGCACCCGTGATGAAGTAGAACTCCACATTTTTGGGATAGATGCCCGAGAGGTATTCGAGCGTATCTGCGGTGTACGTGATGCCTGCCCGGTCCACCTCGAACCTGCTAGCGATAAAGTGCGGGTTGTCGGAGGTGGCAAGCAGCGTCATGGCATAGCGGTCCTCCCCCGAGCTCACGCGCTTGTCCTGCTTGAATGCCGGACGTCCTGCGGGCATGAACACGACCACGTCCAGTTCCAGGTCGTCAAATGCCTGCTCCGCGGCAACGAGGTGGCCGTTGTGTATGGGATCGAAGGTTCCGCCCATGATCCCCATGCGATATGTGTGGGAAGGATCCTTCCCAAGCAACGGAAGGTCGATGCGCTCCTCCATCCGTTGCGTCATGTCCAATGCCCTCTCGTCACGCAAGCAACATCACCTCACCCATCGCCTAGAACACGAGCAGCTCGTCGCGATGCACCGCCGGCTGCCCTGCCTTCTCGGGAAAGAACCTCTCCACGACGTCGAGCTTGAGCCCGCGCACGCGCATCAAGTCGTCCGCAGAGAACCGCGAGACACCGCGACCGATCTCGTGACCTTCCATGTCCTCGATGCTCACCACGTCCCCCGCATCGAAGTCGCCGCTGACGCAGTGAATCCCCACAGGCAACAACGAGGCGCCATCAACGAGCAGGGCGTCACGCGCACCGTCATCCACGACCACGCTGCCACGAGGTATCTCGGCTATGCCGATCCAGAGCTTGCGGCCATTGCCACGCACGGGTCCAGAGCTGTTTGCAAAGCGAGTTCCCACCCGCATCCCGTGAACGGCGTCGACCAGCACTCCCCTCTTGCGACCATGGCACACGATCATGGGGATGCCGGCCGCAAGCATCGCGCGCGCGGCCCGCACCTTCGACGCCATGCCACCGGTGCCCACGCTCGAGGCCGAGCCTCCCGCAACGCTCGCGATTGCGTCGTCGATGGTATGCACCTCCATTATGAGCTCGGCATCGTCGTCCTCGCTCGGATTCGAGGTGTAGAGCCCCGCCACGTCGCTGAGCACCACATAGAGCGAGGCGCCAAGCAGGGCGGAGACTATGGCGCCAAGCATGTCGTTGTCGCCAAAGGCGAACTCGGACACGCTCACGGTGTCGTTTTCGTTAACCACCGGTACGGCGCCGAGCTCGAGCAGCCGGTCGAACGTGTTGCGCGCATTGAGATAGCCCTCGCGATCAACCACGTCACGCCTGGTGAGCAGGACTTGGCCGCACGTTAGGTCAAGCCGCGCGAGCTCCTTCGCGTATGCCTCGGTAAGGGCTGCCTGGCCAGCCGCCGCACAAGCCTGGAGGGTGGGGATGTCGCGCGGGCGCCCCACGATGCCAAGGCGCTCCCTTCCGGCCGCCGCGGCCCCCGACGTGACTATCACGACGTGGCGTCCCTCCCCGCGCAGGATGGCAACCTGCTCGCACAGGTTCGCGATAAACCCCTCGTCTACCCTGCCAAGCTCGTCGGTGAGGGTCGAGGAACCTATCTTGACGACCACCAGCCCCGGAAACTGCTCTGGAGTAGCCATCCTATTCCCCTTCCTCCCGAAGGTCGTCTTCTTCCCCCACATCCCACGTATCGTCGTGCGCGCCCTCGAAGGTGAAGGCATAGCCTAGGATGCGCACCTCGTCGCCGTGCACACAACCTGCGCGCGTGAGCAGATCCTCGAGCTTCATGCGCGCGAACCTGCGCTGCAGGTAGTCGATGGCCTCGTCGTTGTCCCAATCCGTCTGCACCACCATGCGCTCGATGTCGACGCCCGACACGCGCCAGATTCCAAGATCTTCCGCCACGACGGAAATCTCGCGTTCGCGCTTGGCTCTGCGACGTTCCCATACCTCCGATGCAATCCCCTCGTCGGTCTGCTCTGACACCATGGCACCTCGCAGCTCGGCTACCCTACCGGCCGTCTCGGCAACCAACCGATCGATTCCGGCACCCGTGAGGGCCGATATTGCATAGAAGGGTCGACCATCCGCCTCGGCCGCTGCACGAAGCGCCTCTATGGCCTCTTCGACATCTGGCATGTCGCACTTGTTGGCAACCACGATCTGAGGCCTCTCGGCAAGGTCCTGCGCATATGCGGCGAGCTCGTCGTTGATCTTGCGATAGTCCTCCACGGGGTCTCTTCCCTCGAACCCCCCGGTCATGTCCACAAGATGCAGGATGAGGGCAGTGCGCTCGATGTGTCGCAGGAACTGATGGCCCAATCCCCTTCCCTCGCTTGCGCCCTCTATGAGTCCAGGTACGTCGGCCGCGACGAACGAGCTGCCGTCGGCGGACCGCACGACACCGAGGTTGGGAACGAGCGTGGTAAAGGGATAGTCCGCGATCTTGGGGCGTGCGGCCGATATGCGGGCGATGAGCGAGCTCTTCCCCACGGAGGGCATGCCCACGAGCGCCACGTCGGCCATCAGCTTCATCTCCAGCTCGATCCAATGCTCTATCGCAGGCTCGCCCTTCTCGGCGAACGCGGGGGCACGACGAACGGGAGTCACAAAGTGTATGTTGCCTCGACCACCTCGGCCACCAGGCGCAACCACCACGCGCTCGTTCGGCTGCGTGAGGTCGGCTATCTCGTACAGGGGTGTCTGCGTGCTCGGGTCGAGCTCGCGTACCACCGTGCCCAGGGGAACGCGCAGCACCAAGTCATCGCCATCGCGTCCGTGCTTGCGGGCGCCTTGGCCATGCGTGCCGCGAGAGGCACGAAAGTGATGCTTGTAACGATAGTCGATGAGCGAGGACAGCTGAGGATCGGTCTCGATGATAACGCTGCCGCCCTTGCCGCCGTCTCCGCCATCGGGACCACCCTTGGGGACGTGGGCCTCTCGCCTAAACGACATGCACCCTGCGCCGCCGTCTCCGCCTCGGACGTTGATGTGCGACATATCCGTAAAGGTCGCCACGAGAATGCCTCCACTCGCAAATAATGGGAAAAAGGCCCCGTCGAACAGACGAGGCCCCCCATAGAACGTTTACATAATCCAGACGTTATGCGCTGGTGCGCACATGCACGAAGTGCTTCGTCCCCTTGGTGAACTCGACGACGCCGTCTGCCAGGGCAAAGAGCGTGTCGTCCTTGCCACGACCAACGTTCTCGCCCGGCGTGATGTGCGTGCCACGCTGACGAACGATGATCTGACCGGTCTTGATGGCCTGACCGCCGTAGATCTTGGTGCCAAGGCGCTGACCACGTGAGTCGCGACCATTGCGGGAAGATCCCAATCCCTTTTTGTGAGCCATGGTCTCACCTGCCTATCTACTCATGAGCGAACGCTCTGTTCTGTTACTCCGAATCCTCGGAAGAGGCAACCACTGCAGCCTCCTCAACCGGAAGCGCCACGATCTTGAGTTCGGTTAGGTTCTGACGATGACCCTTGGTGCGGCGATAGCGCTTGCGCTTCTTGAACTTGAAGACGATGACTTTCTTGTCCTTGAACTGGTCGAGAACCTCTGCCTCTACCTGCTTGCCCTCGAGCGCAGCGGAATCGACAATGCTGGTGGCCCCGTCGTTCAGCATCAGGACGTCAAGCATAACCTTGTCGCCAGGCTGCGCATCGAGCTTCTCGACGTTGATAACGTCGCCCTGGGCAACCTTGTACTGTTTGCCACCGGTGGAAACGATTGCGTACATGTGTAACTCCTCATTGCTTGTTTTGATGCAACGGCTATCGATTATACCGCCAAGTTTGCGCACGTCAATCAAAAACTACCCATGGGACAAAACACACAACCGACCATGGGCACAGGGGTCGCTTCTGGGACTCTCGCAGGTAGGACGGCACCATTTGCCCCTTCACCTCACTCCCTGGCACACTGCTCCTCCTTGGAGGGAAGGGCCATGGTGTGTATGGACGTCTCGGGGTCGTACCCGTCGCCAAAGACCGAACGCAGATGGTCGTCGACTGCGGCACGCCCGTAGCCGGGCCAGTTCGTCGTGGCCGCGAGCTCGTCGGTCCAGTCGGAGACGAGGTAGGGCCGCAGCGCCTTGCCGCCGCTGTCGCATACCACGGTGGGCAGGAACTCCGCGCTCTCTATCCAATGGTTGTCATCCTTGTCTCGCTTGAAGGTGAGACGTGCGAAGCCACCGGTCACGCCACGCGTATCGAGTGCCGAGGCGACGTAGTTGCCCATGGAATAGTAAACGACGCACGTGTTCCCAGACTCCCCGGTGAGCACCTCGCCCCTCTGCAACACATGCGGGTGCCCGCCTATCACCGCATCGACCCCCAAGTCGGCAAGGAACTGGGCCATGCTCGTCTCCTCTTCGCTGGGCTCGGTATCGTACTCTATACCCCAATGCGGGCACACGACCACGAATTCCGCACCCTCCTCACGGGCCTTGCTCACATCCTCGGCAATCTTGTCCGTGTCGTGCAGGTTTGCCGCATACTCCCATGCCGAGTCGTCCGGCACGTTGTTCGCCCCATACGTGTAGTTGAGAATCGCGATCTTGAGACCGTTCTTCTTGCAGATGTAGACGTCGTTGACGTAATCGGGAAGATCCTCGTCATCATCGGGATCCCTCACCCCAAGCACCGGCACGCCTGCGTGCTCCTCGTGCCAGTACACGAGCTCGTCGTGCAGCCCTTGGTAGCCCATGTCGTAGACGTGATTCATGGCCTTTAGGATTACGTCGTATCCGGCATCCACCTCGGCGTCGGCAAGCGACTGCGGGCTGTTGAACACGTAGTTCTCGGCCTGATAGCCATACGACTCCCCCGAGATCATGCCCTCTTGGTTGATCACCGCCACGTCGGCCTCCGAGGACACCTCTGCGGTCTCCTCGAAGAAGTGGTCGTAGGAGTACGTCCCATCCCCATTGTTGCCACTGTCGAGTGGCTTGCGGTGCAACAGCACGTCTCCGCCCAAGACCATGGTCACCTCGGCCGGCTTGACTTCGGGCTTCTTTTTCTTCTTCGACGCATCGTCGACAGCCTCGCCACTCTCGCCCTTGGCGGGCGGCGTGTAGGTTGCCCTCACGTGCAGCGGCTTGGCGGTCTTCTGTGCCACCGTTCCTAGGCCCGACTTATCCTGCGTCTTTTCCTGTGTCCTCGCTTGCGCTGTGCCAGCCGTCTGCGACTGCACCACCACGAAGACGAGCCCGGCCAGGCATGCCGTCACATACACCGCCACGATTGCCACGATCCAGGCGGGCAGATGCGCGTTCTTTGCCTCGACCTTTGCGACGTGCTTGTTGGAAGCATCACCCTCGTGCTTCCCCCGTCCTACCAAACCAAACACCGCCTCTTGTCCATGGGGTCAACCCTGACTCCCTGCGTATCCTCATGCCACTGCGCCACACGACACACCCGCAACGGATCGAGGCCCATGGCGGCGCGCACAAGGATGGCGGGGCGCAACGCCCCCTGCTCCGATGCCCGCGTGGTGAGTCTCACACGCATACCTTCCTCTGTGTCGAACGCCTCGTACGATACGAGCGCTCGTTGCAGCGAGATGCGCCTGGGCTTATCTCCACGCAGGTACTCTAGCACGTCGTCGGTCACCAACTGGTCAACTTTTTTCAGAAACCCTTGCGCACTGCACACTCCGCCCACAACGAGCACGTCCCACCTCGACATGCTCGCCCATGCCTCGAGTGCCGGGACCTTGCGGGGAAGCACAACTGCCGCGTCGGGCCGAAGTCCCAGAGGCGTCGCCTCCACCAGACGCGCAAGGGCATCGTCGGAATCGGGCGCATACGGCAGCTTGAGGTCGTAGTACTCCCCCTGCGACGACGCACCAACCGGAAGTGCCTGCGAAAACTGAATGCGCATTCGATGTGCGAACCCGTTGCTCACCTCGAAGGGAAGACCAGATCTCCGCACGCACCTCATGATGGTGTTCATGACCTCAAGGTGCCCGAGGAAGGCAAGGCGCCCATCCTTGGCATACCGCACGCGAAGTCTGCATGGCTCAGCTGTCATAAGCTCCCCCTACGAACGTGTCGCCGCCAGCTCGTTGCGCACGCCAAGCGTCGGGCACACGCCGCAGCCCGTACACGTATGACGCGTGCAATCCCCAGTCGTCTCCCCCTGCGTCGCTCGGCGCCACTCGCGTTGCAGATACCCCTTGGTGACGCCCGGAGAGGTGTGGTCCCAGGGAAGCCTCACGTCGAGCGGATACGACTCGCTTGCAACCTCCTCCAGGCGAATGCCCACCTGGGCGGCGGCCTCCTGCCACAAGTCGAACCTAAACTGGTCGTTCCACGCGTCGAAGCGGCAGCCCTTTCGCCACGCGGCCATAAGCAGTTCTCCTCCCGCACGGCCCATCTTCGAGAGCACCGCGTCGATGAGGGATATCTCGGCGTCGTGATACGAGATGCGCACCGCATGGTCCTTGGCCGCATGCAACAGAAGCTGCTGGCGACGACGAACCTCGTCGAAGGCGAGCTGGCCCTGCCACTGGAAGGGCGTATGGCTCTTCGGCACGAACACGGCAACGGATATGGACACCGAAACCTTGCTCCTGGGGCCAAACAGCTCGCGCCCGATCTGGACGACCCTCTCGGCCGTCTTGGGAATGGCCACCACGTCCTCGTCCGTCTCGGTGGGAAGACCCATCATGAAGTAGAGCTTCATGCGACGATAGCCGCTCTTGAACGCGTTCGTCGCCGCCCGCTCCAAGTCGTCCTGCGTCACGTTCTTGTTGATGACGTCGCGAAGGCGCTGAGAACCCGCCTCAGGCGCAAACGTGAGTCCCGCGCGCCTCGACGAACCCACGGCGGCTGCCATCTCGACCCCAAAGCTGTCCAATCGCTGAGACGGTATGCTCACGCGCACACCCACGCGATCCAAGCGCTCGTGGAGCGAGTTGAGCATCTGCGCACACTGCGAATGGTCCGTCGTGGACAGCGACGACAGCGAGCACTGGTCGAATCCGCTCATTCCGAGGCCGGACTCCACGCCCTGCACCACCTGCTCCACGGGCCGCTCGCGGACGGGACGATAGGTCATGCCCGCCTGGCAGAACCTGCAGCCACGGGCACAGCCCCGCAGCACCTCTATGGCAAGTCGGTCCTGGACGGCCTCAAGGTACGGAACGATGCGCTGGGCAACGGGATCGGTGGTGTCCAGACGAGGAAGGCATCGCTTGAGCACGCGCGCGGGGGCCCCGCTCCCCTCCACGGGCACGGCATAGCCCCAACGTGTGGACGACTCGTCCACTACGACCTCATACAGTGACGGCACATATACCCCAGGAATCTGGGCGAGCCTGCGCAGCAGGACACTGCGCGGAACCGACTCCGTTCGGGCGTCGCGGACGCACTGTGCCACCTCCACGAGCAGACCCTCACCGTCGCCAAGAAGCACGGCGTCGAAGAAAGGCGCCACGGGCTCACAGTTCCACACGCTCGGCCCTCCCGCGACGACGATTGGCTCGTCCTCGCCACGATCCTGCGCCACGAGCGTAATCTGAGCGAGGTCGAGCGCCTCGAGGATGTTGGTGCAAATCAGCTCGTGGGCAAGCGTGAACCCAACGAGGTCGAACGACGCGACCGGCGAGGCGGTCTCGAGCGAGAGCATGGGGATGCCGCGCTCCCGCATGAGGGCCGACATGTCCACCCAGGGCAAAAAAGCGCGCTCGCACGAGATTCCCTCCTGGTCGTTGAGCTCGTTGTATAGGATGGCGTGACCAAGATAGGGCTGACCCACCTCGTAGACGTCCGCATATATGAGACATGCATGGAACGGACCTTCCTGGTCCTCCACGGCGCCCCACTCGTGTCCCAAGTACCTGCTTGGACGCTCGACCATTCCCAGGAGCGGCTCGATGTCCGCAAAGCGGTCCTCGCGCGGTATCCTCATGCCTCTGTGGCCTCGGTCTCAACCATTCCGATGAGCGCCGCACCCTCGTCGAAGTGCGTGGAGAGCATCCTTCCGGTGAGGAGCGTCCCACCGTAGGCTATGCCAGCCCTCACGACCAGATTGAGGGCGGGAGCGAAGCGCAGGAGCACGCGTGCTGCCTCACGATAGATGATCCCTGCCGCTATGATGACCGCAACCTCGGGCGCACGGCGTATCGAGAGCCCCTGCCCATACGTGGCGGCGATGTCAAAGCCAAGGTTCACCTGGTTCATGGTCATGAGCGGCATGCCGGCGCCGGGTATGAACTCCGCGACGCTCATGAGCGCGTTGCGCGCCGCACATTTGCTGACCAGGTGTGCGGTGGTCACCAGGCGGCAGAAGCCAAAGTTCGCCGCGCATGACACATCCTTGTCGGTTACGTCGATGAGCGTGCTCGCAAGACGCTCGTAGAGCGGACCCCGTTCGGCAGCGACGACATCCGTGACGTACTGGCTCAACTTGGCGGGGAGCTGCGCATCGGGGATGTCGAGACTCGACTCCGCAATCACGATCACATGCTGCCGCGATCCGGCGAAGGTCCGGATGGCGGAGCGGACGAGCGACTCGGAACGCCCGGCAATCACGATGCCCATGTCCACGCCGACCGTCGCGGGACTAGCGCTAAGAGCGCGCACGTCCACAACGGCATCCCGTTCTGGCATCAGCACGTCGCGTACGGCCTCGGCAAGCCATCGGGGGCATGTCTGGTCCACAAGAATGCAGATGTGGATTCCCTCTCCCATGCTCTCCTCGGCCTCACGCCCCATGTTCATGACGCCACGGATCTGATCCATTGCCAACTTTTTTGCCATAGTCACTCCTCGAAGTCGACTGTCACTCCACTCTACCCCAAAGCGCCGAACCCGGCACGGGACAATCCCGTCCCCACCATTACGCCGGCTTGGATCGGTGCAGCCACACCGACTGCACCAGGCCAGCCGAGACGAGCTGTGCCAGCATGGATGACGAGCCAAAGCTCACAAAGGGCAGCGGAATGCCGGTGATGGGCATGATGCCGATGCACATGCCCACGTTCTGCATGAGCTGGAAGGCCCACATGGCGGCAACGCCCGCGCACACCAGCTTTCCAAAGGGTGTCTCCACGCGCAGCGCCAACCCCACCGTGGCCAGAATCATCCAACCAAAGAGGCCGAGGAGGACCGCAGAGCCCAAAAAACCGAACTCCTCCGCCAGGAGGGCGAAGACAAAGTCGGTATGCGCCTCCGGCAAAAAGCCTCCACCGGCCTGCGAGGCATGGCCTATGCCCTTGCCCAAGATGCCTCCCGAGCCGACGGCGATCTTGGCCTGCTGTAGGTTGTAGCCGTTTCCCGACGGGTCCACCGAGGGGTCGACGAACACGATGAGGCGATTGAGCTGATACTGCTTGAGCACGTGCGGCATGCCCTCCGTCATGGACGACGCCACGACGGCAAAGGCCCCCACGATGATTATGCCCACGGTTATGAGCACCCAACTCCCCTTGGCCCCACCGCATACGATGATGGACGCACCCAACACCAGCACGATGAGACCCGTGCCGAGGTCCGGCTGCGTGAGGATGAGCACAAAGGGGATGCACAGGATGCCACACAGCTTGAGATAGTCCTTTATGGTGTCGATCTTTCCGTTGTACGACGCCACGAGCGATGCCATGAGGAGAATCGTGACGGGCTTGGCAAGCTCGGACGGTTGAAACCTGAATCCCGTCAACGGTATCTGCACCCATCCGGTCATACCCATGGCGTTGTATCCAAGACCGGGAATTGACGGCATGAGCATGAGCACGATGTCGACGACGAGAAGAAACATCGACTTGTCGGCAAAGAGGCTGTAGTCGTAGCGCCACGTAACCACCGCGAGGACGAACCCCAGGAAGATGCCGACCATGTGGCGCGGGAACGAGGCCTCGGGGATGGTGAGCGAAGCCGACCACATGACGACGGCGCCGAACAGCACCAACAGCACGTTTGGAATGAACTCGTTAAGGTACACGCGACTCCAAAAACCCTTGTGTTGGATCTTTGACCCGCCCATCTTTTGCAGGTTTACGCCAAAACGAGCAAGGATCGTCTCCATGAGGGTCTTTGGTTCGCTTTTTCGAATGCCTTGGTCCGATGCCATGTCTTGCCTCCCTCCTCTCTTCTAGCCACCAGCGTCAATGGACGAGATCCAAAGCTCGGTCTCGTACGGTGTGTTGTATATGGCTCCCAACAGGTCGCGCACGACATAGAGTGCCGAGCTCGATGCCCATGTGGCCTCTTCCACCGTGGCACCCACCACGTACTTTGGATCATCGTATGGAGCATATGCGATGTACCATGCCGTGGGATTGTGGCCGATGCGTTCCGCCGTACCCGACTTGGCGGCAACCTGAACGGGAAGGTCCTCGAACTGCTTGGCAATCCACTCGTTCTCCTCGTAGATCGCGCCGAGCATGCCTCTGCGCGAGACGGAGAGGTGCTCCTCGGGCTCATCAAGCTCCCGAAGGATCTGGGGCTCGTAGTCCACCACCGAACCGCCGCCGGTGCTCGAGCGCACGCTCTTGAGCAGGTGGGGTCGCCATACCTTGCCACCGGTCGCGATGCCCGCGAACGCGCTTACCATCTGTATGGGTGTAACGAGCAGGTCTCCCTGTCCAATGGCCAGGTTTGCGAAGTCGCCGCCCTTCCACTCGCGATCGGCGTCCGCAGCGCTCGTGTAGTAGTTCCACTTCCATTCCGCGTCCGGCACGCGACCCTCTGCCTCGCCAGGAAGGTCCACACCGGTCTTCGACCCAAGGCCCCATTCCCTCAGCTTCTCCTGCATCGCCTCGGGATTGTCGGACTCGAAGAACCCCTTGCCGATCTCGTAGAACACGACGTCGCACGAGAAGGTGATGCCCGTCTGGAGCGTCATGTCGCCGTGGCCGGACTTCTCCCAGCAGTACATGCCCGACGCATCCCCAAAGCCCGTCCACCATCCGGTGCACTGGTAATGCGAGTGGTTGGTCGAGATGTCGTTGTCGAGCGCCGCCAGCGCCATTATCGGTTTGATTGTCGACGCCGAGGGGTAGAGTCCGCCGACGGCACGGTTCACCATGGGATTATTGCTCTCCTCGGACTGCAGCGACTGCCAGTCGTCGTTGGAGATACCGCCCACAAATACGTTGGGCGAGTATGAGGGTGCGCTGGCCATTGCCAGCACCTCGCCGTTGTTAACGTCGAGCACGATGGCCGAACCGGCAAAGCACTCCTTGCTCACGTCCTTGCGAATCGCGGCGGTTACGCGCTCGAGCGAGTCCTCAGCCGCCTGCTGGAGTTCCGCGTCTAACGTAAGGATGATGTCCGAGCCCGCCTGAGGCTCAACCGAGGTGGAATACTCAAGAACCACGCCATTGGCATCGACATGTACGTTCTGCTCGCCACGCACTCCCTGCAGGACGCTCTCGTACTCATACTCCAGACCCGCCTGTCCCACGGTGTCGCCCGCCTCGTATACGATGGCGCTCCTGTCGGCATCGGTGAGCTTGGAGCTCTTCTCGAGCAGCTCGGTGGTAACGGGACCCGTGTATCCAACCACATGCGCGGCAAGGCTCCCATACGGATAGGCGCGAACCGATCGCTCTTCCACCGTGACGCCCTCGAACAGGTAGGGATGCTCGCCAATGAACGCGACGACGCGACGGGAGACATCGGACGCCACCAGTCGGTCCGACTGAGCTCCCGAGCTTTGGTCCTGTATCCGCCGCCGCACCGCCGCTGCAGGCATGCCGATGAGGTTTGCGAGCAGCTGCACCTCGATCGTGGCCTCCGCCACCTCGGGCTTGGCGACCACCGTGAGGCTTGGCCTGTTGCCCACTATCTCGTTTCCATACCTGTCCAGGATCCGTCCGCGCGGAGCGGCGACCGATATGGTCCTTGTGCGATTCGACTCGGCCTGCTCGGAATACTCGGAGTTCGAGACGAGCTGCATGGACCACAAACGCGTCATGAGTCCGCCCACGACACCGACGCACGCCAAGCCGAGTCCGAGCAGGCGATTGCGCACCGTATGCTCGGCAGACGCGTCGTTGCCACCGGCAGCCCGCGGTGCAGCGCCGCCGATGTCCAAGGTGAATCGCTTGTCATCGCGATTGTAGAAGACGTAGAGCCCAACCAGCGCGACGACAAGAATCACCAACAGCAAGATGATGAGGGTCGTAAGAGTCATCGCATCACCTAGATGCCACGAACGTCGTAGTGGCTTCCTCGCTTGCCCAAGGAGCTCTTGCCTCCGGAGCCAATCCCACTTCCCTTGCCGCTTCTCTGCACCAAATACCATGCGACGGGCATGAAGCATATGAAGGAGAGCGCAAAGCTGGGAAGCGTCCTCATGAACAGGAGATCGATCAGGTTTACGTCGTTACCCATGATGACCATGGTAGCGTTGTATGCGAACAGCGTTAAGATGGCTCCCGTGCCGAAGGAGGTAAGCGACGCCACGAAGCCGTCTGCAAAGCGATTTCTCGCCTCGCGTCCCAAGGCATACGCAAAGACCGTGAACAGTCCCGACATGAGCCCGAACGGTCCCGTCGTCAACAGGTCGAACGCCAATCCCGACAGAAATCCCGCTATGACGCCCGCGCGTCCGCCCACATAGAGCGCATAGGCTCCACAAAACACCATAGCGAAGTTCGCCCGCCCGTTGCCAAGCCCGAGGTTCGGAGCGATGGCAACCTGGAGCACGAGGCAAACGACCGCCGAGATCGCCGTCGATCGACGATGCCTGTTTACGTCCTTAACCTGCATTGCCCGCCACCCCGTCGTTCGCGTTCGAGTTTTGCCCTCCGGTCAGATCGTTTCCCATCTCGGAGCCGGTGGCAGCGTTTCCCGCACCGCTGTCGGTGCCATTTGATTGTTCGAGAGCACGATTGCCGATCTGGTTGCTGCCAAGCTCGCCCGTCTGCTCCTCGTTCTGCTGGCCTTGCTTCTCCTCCCCCGTCTCGGATTCCTCGTCCTCCTTGTCCCCACCGTCGCCCTCTGCGACGAGACGCTTTGCACTGTGCCCGGAGGCCGCCTCCTGATCGGCTGCATCTGCGTTGGCAATGTCCTCGTCGGATGCCTGCTGCCCCTCGGTAAGCGACGTGATTACCAAGACCTCCTCGAGGTTTCCTATCCTGGTAAGTGGCTCTACCTCGATCTGGTAGTAACCGGCACCGGGATCGCTGTCTATTACGGACACCTTTCCCATGGGCAACCCCTTGGGAAAGACGCCACCGAGGCCGCTCGTCACCACCATGTCGCCCACGTTCACCGACTGGTCAGTCCTGATGAGGGCCAACTTGAGCTTTCCTTCCACCGTTCCTTGGAGCATGCCCTGTGCGCGCGTGCCCTGCAGCATCGCAGACACCGAGGAAAGCTCGTCCGTGAGCAGCCTCACGGTTGAGGTCGTGGGCGAGCACGAGATGATCTGGCCAACCGCACCGTCACCCGCGACCACCGGCATGCCCACTGCAAGACCCGAGGAAGTGCCATGGTCAATGACGACCGATGACGTCCAGGAGTCATTCGAACCGGAGATGACACGCGCCGCGACCGATTGCAGCGAGTGGGTGTCTCGCAGGTCGAGCAGGCTTTGCAGGCGCTTTGCCGATTGCTCCGCCTCCTCAAGCTCCACGTTGCGTGCGGCGAGCCGCGCGTTCTCCTCCTCAAGCTCGACGAGCGTCTGCTCGGCTGCGGTGAGATTTCTAAACACGTTTCCCAAGCCGGTAAACGGCGACGTGATGGCCGAACCCATCATCTGCAGCGGTGAGGTGACCATCTGCGCCGCATTTCTCATTTGGCCAAAGAACCCAGACCCACCCTCGTTGGCGCCTACGGTAAACACCACCAGCGAAATCGCCACGAGGACGGCGGCGAGGATGCCCGCACCGGCACCCGCATCCGACTTCCTGAGCTTTGCCGCGGCAAACTTGCTCCTACCGCTGGGCATCGACGGCATCTTTTGCATGGCAGGCGCCTTTATAGACCAGCGCTCTGGACGAATCCACCAGAGAGGGCGTTGGCCTCGAGGACCCGTGCGCATCCGTTAACCACGTTCTCCAACGCAGTTGGACTCACGTTGACCGGAACACCCGTCTCGTCGCGCAAACGTTGGTCGAGGCCACGCAGGTAGGCGCCGCCGCCCGTAAGCAATATGCCGTAGTACATAAGGTCGCTGGCCAGATCGGGAGGCGTCGCGTCTAGCGCGTCCTTTACGGCCTTGGTCACCTCGTCAAGCGGCTTGTCGAGCGCACGACGAATCTCCTCGCTCTCGATGCGCACCGTCTTGGGCATGCCGCTCATCACGTCGCGACCGTTCACCTCCACGTCGAGCTCCTCCACGAGAGGTGCGGCCGAACCGACCTTGATCTTGATGTCCTCGGCGGTGCGCTCACCAATCGATAGCTTGTATACGTCTCGGACATGCTCGAGTATGGTCTGGTCGAATTCGTCACCAGCGGTTCGAATCGACTTCGAGACCACTATGCCGCCCATCGCGATGACGGCAACCTCGGTGGTGCCACCACCAATGTCGACGACCATCGATCCCGTGGGATCCTCGATCGGTAAGTCCGCACCGATTGCGGCTGCCATCGGCTCCTCGATGAGGTACGCCTGACGGGCACCTGCCTGGATGGTCGCCTCGAACACGGCACGCTTCTCGACGGAGGTGACGCCCGACGGCACGCAGACGACTACGCGCGGACGAGGGGTCCAAGGGTATTGACGCGTGCGAGCCTTCTCGATGAAGTAGCGCAGCATGACCTCGGTAACGTCGAAGTCTGCGATGACGCCATCCTTGAGGGGGCGCTCGGCGATGATGGATCCCGGCGTCCTGCCAATCATACGTTTTGCATCGGCTCCCACCGCAAGCACGCGATCTTCGGCCTTGTCGATTGCGACGACCGAAGGCTCGTTGAGGACAATGCCCCTGCCCCTGGCTGAAACCAGCGTGTTGGCGGTTCCCAAGTCAATCGCTAGGTCGCCGCCATACTCGCCAAATAGTGAGTCAAAGAACGCCATTTCTTCCAATCCTTAGTAAAAGTGTGTGTGCGGAAGATAGATGCGCAGGGTTATGCCCTACTCATTGGAGACCGTTTCCTCAGAAGAGTCCTCGGAAGACTCCTGCTCTGAGTTGTTCTCCTGCTGGGCTTCGCTCTGGTTGGGCTCCTCTTTCTTCTCCTCGGTGTTTGTGGCGTTTTGTTGGTTGGTGGTCGTGGTCTTGTCCTGTACCGTGGCCTCCTCGGTGCCCAGAGACACGAACACGGGATTGATGTCGCTGATCGTCCAGCCAATGCCGTCACGCACGAGCGTGAACGTGTAGCTTTGCTCTCCGCCTGTGGCGAGCACGGCGGTCACCATGACCTCGGAGTTGCTCATCGAGCGGTTGACGCCCGTAATGTTGGGCGTTGCACCTTCGGGGACGAGCGACGCAAGATACTGGCGCGTGTCATCGTTGAGGCTCTTGGCCAAATACTTGTTCATGTCGCCCTTGTTGGTCTTCTCGGAGAACACGCCCTGCACGACGCTTTCCTGCGTAGGCCATCCAAAGCCGCTGAAGTATGCGAATCCCGCACCACCCGCAATCACGAGCAGCAGAATGATGATGACGATGAACACCCTGCCGCCACGCTTCCTGCGGCGACGGTCCTCCTTTACGAGCTCCTCCTCGCTCACCGAGAAGAATCCCGTGTCCTCGGGACTGGGCATGAGGTCGGCGGAGGAGCCGCCCATGGGATCGAGCGGATCGATGGGATACGAGCCGTAGCCAGCTGCGGCAAGAAGGTCGTCGGTCTCGGACGGACGCTGAGATCCGGTGAGCGCATCCACGGCGTTGCGGGCAGCATCGTAGGCGGCCTGCACCTCGGGAGTGAGCTCGTACGATCCGTCTGCCGTCGCGTGGTCGAAGGCGTCAACCGCCTCCGGCATGCGGTTGGCCGCCACATAGGCCAATCCAAGGTCGCAGTAGGTGGCATTCGTGTCCTCGGTGCTCGACGCGAAGTCCAACGCGGTCCGATAGGACTCGATGGCGTCCGCCGGACGGCCAAGATCCATGAAGCATCCGCCCAGCTTGCGCAGGGAGGTGCTCGGGTCGGGGTTTGCCTCGTCTATTGCCGCGTTGCGGTAGGCTATGCCTGCATTGCGCACGTCACCCATGGCACGATAGGCACCAGCCAGGGCGGTGTACGCCTTGTAGGGCGTGGGATACGTCTCGTCCTCAGTCGCCTTGTTGAGGGACTCCACGGCCTCCTCAAGACGGCCGGCGGCCATGAGCGCACGGCCCCTGTTGGTGCAGAGGGCGCCCACCATGCCGTAGGTCTCGTCCTCGAGCGCCTCGCCATAGGCGGCCGCTGCATCATCAAAGCGGCCTAGCTTCATGAGGCAGTTGCCAAGCAGGTGGTCCACACGACCAGCATGCTCGCCCGTGGATTTGGCTTGAGAGAAAGCAGCGGCGGCACCCGCCCAATCGCCAGATTGATACGCCGCGTAACCTGTTTCGAATGATTGCTGATTCACGTTTGCTCCTCTATTCTCCATTTGAGCCGCTTTGTTAGGCATACTCAATCGTAACCGATTGTAATACGTCTCCAGCCCTCAGAGACGAAATGTTCTCTTTTCCCTCTATGGTGCGACCGAACACAGTGTAACCCGAATCGAGTCCATGCTGTGCGCCAAGGCAGAAGTAAAACTGCGAACCGGCGGAGTTGGGATCTTGGGAACGAGCCATGGCGAGGGCCCCGTCCACATGCAGGTTGCGCGGGTTGGTCGTGAACTCCTCGCGGATGCGATACCCAGGGCCACCAGTGCCCGGCGCACCCTTTGGCCCGCGTTGTCCGGCGGCCACTGCCTCCGGTTCCATGTCCCTCGTGTTGGGGTCACCGCCTTGGATGACGAAGCCGGGAACATAGCGATGGAACTTGGTCTCGTCGTAGAACCCCGCAAGAGCCAGCTCGCAGAAGTTTGCCACATGGATTGGGGCTCCGTCCGCGTCGAGACGGACTCTGATCGTCCCACACGAGGTCTCGAACACGGCAATCTCGTTGCCTTGAAGCGTATATTTTGGCGTGTACAGCGGATCCTTGAATAGTGCCATATCACCCTCCAAACATTGCCTAGTCCAGACGATTCTATCAGGTACGCAAGCCGTTCACAGTCATCTCACACGCACAATAGCACGTATTGCGACAGCCTTGGCCTACATTTCGTACGCATTCGTAAACAGGTCGCGCCATTCGTTGAGGCTGCGCCCATCGGAGGCGCGTCTCAGCGCATCGCTGGCGGCAACACCCGCAGCGCGGGCATCCGTCTCCTTGCTGGCCGCATCCCACGCCTGCTGCAGTATGTCGAGCTCGCCACGGAGGTAGGTGGACAGCACGAGCAGCTTGTCGCGCCTCTTGTCGAGCTCGGTGTCGGGCAGAACCAGACGAGCCGCGAGCGTACTGGTTTCGATGAGTTCCTCGCGCAGCCTGGACGAGACGAGCGCCCGGTCGCGCACCACGGACATGTCGGCGTTGGGAGCGATTCCCGGCAGCGTCTGGTACAGGACCTCGGCCTCCCGCGACATCTCGCCCATGCGATCGTGATAACTCGTGAGGAAGTCGTCGACGTCACCCAGATACGCCTGCCACACCGCATCCTCCACTCGGTCCTGCGACGACAGGTGCGTCACCGTACCGGGAAATCCCTCCATCGACGTGTCCGCATCGGTCGTGGCGTGTATGGTGTATGCGTCCGGGTCCCACGGACGTGTGATGAACAGGGCTCCTCCCCCCACCAGAAGCAGGGCCGCAGTGGCTGCTATGAGCAGGTGGCGGAGCTTCTGGGGTCGCTCCTCGATTGCCTGCAGTCCCTCGGGGTTCTCCGAGGGATCGGGAGGAATGGCGCTCACGAGCACGCTCGCGTCCTCGCCTGCTGCCTCCCGATCCTCGAAGCTCTCGTCGAATGCGCCGGCAACGGGCAGGCCGCAAACGGGACACGCATCCCTTCCGGACGGAATGGCCGAGCCGCAGCTCTCGCACCACAGCACGTCGCTCGTGGATTGGTTGAGCGTGTCACCCAAGTACGCATGGCACGCAGGACAGACGTCAAGTCCGTCCTTCACGAGCGTACCGCAGTTGGGACATCTCACGGCTTCCTCCTTGCGCACTACCATGTGGCAACCCCGAGCGATCGCTACACGAGGCTCTCGAGCACATAGGGCAGAATGCCACCTGCCGCCATGAACTCCTGCTCCATGGGCGTGTCGACACGCACCTTGCATTCGAACATGATGGTAGACGAACCGTGTGCGACCACGCGCGCGTTGCCGTTGTCCAACAGCTCGATGTCGAACGTCTCGGTTCCCTCGAGCCCGAGGGACTGGGCGTTTTGCCCAGGCATGAACTCGAGCGGAAGCACGCCCATCTGAACCAGGTTGGAGCGGTGAATGCGCTCGAAGCTCTCGGCGATCATGGCACGTACGCCCAACAGGGCCGGGCCCTTGCCCGCCCAGTCACGGCTCGACCCGGAGCCATAGAGCTTCCCGGCAACGCCGATGAGGGCAACGCCGGTGTCGTTGTAGTGCATCGCGGCGTCGTAGACGCTCGTTATCTGGCCCGAGAGCAGATCGCGAGTCCATCCCCCGTTACGACCGCCCGCCAGAAGGTTCTGCAGACGAACGTTGGCGAAGGTGCCGCGCATCATGACCTCATGGTTTCCGCGACGGCTGCCATAGGTGTTGAAGTCCGCATCCGAGACACCATGCTCCCTCAGATACGCCGCTGCCGGCGAGTCGGCCGCGATGGAGCCCGCGGGCGAGATGTGATCGGTCGTCACGAAGTCGCCTAGCATGACGAGAGCGCGCGCACCCTCGACGGCAAACTCGTTCTGGCTCTGTGCCTGTTCGAAATACGGCGGACGTCGGACGTATGTGGACGACAGGTCCCAGTCGAATGTGTTCGAGGCGCGGAAGCTGATGTCCTGCCATGCGTCGGACCCCTCGTAGAGACCCTCGGCCCCCTCGGCGAACAGGCTCCTGTCGAGCACTCCCGCAAGAGTGCGGTCTATCTCGTCGCTGCTCGGTAGTATGTCCGCAAGCATCACTGGAGCGCCGTTCTTGTCTAGCCCGATCGGGTCGTGCTCGAGGTCGACGTCGACGGTTCCCACAAGCGCGTAGGCCACCACCAGCGCCGGTTGCGTGAGGTAGTTCTGCGCCACATCGGGCGAGATGCGACCGTCGAAGTTGCGGTTGCCCGAGAGGACGCTGGTGAGCTCCATCTGACCCGCCTTCTCGCGAAGCGACTCGTGGATCTCGCCCGAGTTGCCGATGCAGGTCATGCAGCCAAAGCCACAGGTATAGAATCCCAGCTTGAACAGGAACTCGGTGAGGCCGGCCCTCTTGAGCAGCAACTCGGTCGCACGGCTTCCCGGAGCCAGGATGCGTTTGACCCACGGCTTGGCAGTAAGTCCGAGGCCCACGGCCTTCTTCGCAGTGAGACCCGCGGCGACCATCATCGCAGGATCGGTTGCCGTGGTGCAGCTCGTGATGGCGGCGATGGCCATCCAAGGCAGGTCCGCACGCTGGACAGGTCGAGGGAGATCGTGCGGGAATAGACGCGTGACTCTTTGGTCCCCCACAATCCCTGGCGGTCGAGGTAGCTGCGCGCAAAGGTGACGTTACCGGCATCTCTGCCGGTGAGCAGCAAGTAGTTGCATACGACGTCATCTACGGGGAACAGCGTGGTCGTCGCACCATACTCCGGCGTCATGTTCGCCACGGCCGCACGCTGAGTTGCCGTGAGGTTCGCCACACCCGGGCCGGTGACCTCCACCAGCGTGCCAACGACGCCGGCCTCGCGCAGAAGCTTGCATACGGTGAGCGCAAGGTCCATGCCCGACACACCGTTGGGCAGGGAACCCTCAAGACGGAGCTCGACCACCGGTGGAACCAGCATGGAGATGGGCTGGCCAAGCGCCGCGGCCTCCGCCTCGATTCCGCCCACACCCCATCCCAGCACGCCGAGACCATTTGCCGTGGTGGTGTGCGAATCCGTGCCCACGAGCGTGTCGAAGCAGGCGACGTCGTCGCCCTCGGCCGCCATCGCGTCGCTGGTCACCACGCTGCAGAACCGCTCAATGTTGAGCTGGTGGCAGATGCCGCCGCCCGGTGGCACGATGGTGACGTTGTCAAAGGACTTTGAGGCCCACTTGAGGAAGGCGAAGCGCTCGCTGTTCCTTCGTGCCTCGAGCAGCTCGTTCTTCTGCGCGGCATCGGAGCAGCCGGCGCAGTCGGCGATCACCGAGTGGTCAACCACCAAGGTGCAGGGGATGCGCGGGTTTACCTTGCGCGGGTCTCCCCCACGCTCAACCATGGCATCGCGCATGGCGGCAAAGTCCACGAAGACCGGAACTCCCGTAAAGTCCTGGAAGAGCACGCGCGCCGGCATGAACTCTATCTCCTCGCCCTGCGCGCCCAACGTGCCGGCCTCCACGATGCGGCTTGCGGCCTGCACGGCTTCTTCGTCGCTACGTGCGTTGCGCACGACGTTTTCCAAGAGCACCACCAATGCACGAGGAAGGCGCTCGGCACCAGGTATGCCAGAGACGTCGTACATCGATCGGCTCACGGCACCCACCTGCAAGGGCTGAGGTACGCGCGCAGACTTTACGGCATCCTCAAACGTCCTATCAACAATCATGACCTTTCCTCCAGCTTCGCGACCAAACGTGCAACGGGATCAGACTTATCTTCATGTCCATCGAGCCGGACATACAGATACAGGAACAACCACAGGGCAATGACACCAACCACTGCCAGGAAGACGCCCATTTGGGCCGTCATGGGAGCAAGCTTAAAAAAGTCGCGGAAGAACAGGCTGCCACCCAACAGCATGGCCACGACAGAGGCGATCAGCGCCCCACGAAGCGCGGTGATCGGTTGCGATATGCGCACGATGAGCGCCACGCCAACGATGCCGGTGAGGTACATGCTCAGCGTCGAAGCCTCCGCATAGCTGATGCCGGCAATACGCTCGAACACCTGCACTGCCACGAGCGCCAGCACGATCGCTGCCGACGCGGGAAGGGAGCGCCGTAGCACGTTGGCAAGGAAGTTGCCCTTCACACGGTCGTGGTTGGGTTCGAGCGCGAGCACAAAGGACGGCCAGCCAATGACAGAAGACGAAATCAGCGTCATCTGTATCGGAATGAAGGGATAGGGCGGCAGCACGATGCATACGAGCGCAAGCAGTGCGGAGAACACCGTCTTTACGAGGAACAGGGACGCCGAGCGCTGCAGGTTGTTGATGGAGCGCCTGCCCTCGTCCACCACCTCGGGCATATGGGCGAAGTCGTTGTCCGCCAAAACGATCTCGGCAACGTTGCGCGCTGCGGCCGAACCCGACGCCATCGCCACCGAGCAGTCCGCCTCCTTGAGTGCGAGCACGTCATTGACGCCGTCTCCCGTCATGGCGACCACATGGCCGTCATGGTGCAACGCCTGCACCAGTCCGCGCTTCTGCTGCGGGGTGACGCGGCCAAACACCACGTTGCTGCGCACGGCCTCGAGCAGGTCGTCGTCGGTCTTGAGCGTCGTGGCGTCCACGTAGCGATCTGCGCCGTCGATGCCCACGTAGTCGGCGATTGCCGATACCGTGCGCGGGTCGTCGCCCGATATCACGCGCACCTGGACGCCCTGCCGCCTAAAGAACTCGATCGTGTCGGGAGCGGACTCGCGTACCTCGTCACTAATGCCAACATAGCCGAGCACGGTGGGCTCGCCCACGATCTCGCCCTTCTCGCCAAAGGAGGGTACCTCGGCGATGCACAACACGCGCTCGGTGGGCGCGAACGAGCGCACCTCGCTCTCGAAGGCCGGGAAGGACTCGCCCAGCACGAACTGGGCCGCGCCAACCACGATGTAACGGCCGTCCGAGGTCACGCACCCCGAGTACTTGCGAGCGGACGAGAAGGGAATCTCGCGAGCTATGGGAAGGGGCTCGAAGCCGATCTCCTCGGAGTAGCGCAGGATGGCCTGCGCCGTCTCGTTGGCGTCGGCGTCATTCGCGCTCATCACCGTGGTGGCACATACGAGCATGTCCCTGCACTTTACGTCGTCGATGGGATCGTCTCCGGACGCGCGCGTGTTCGTGACCTCCATGCGTCCGCTCGTGATGGTGCCTGTCTTGTCAAGGCAGAGGGTGTCCACGCGTGCGAGCGTCTCGACGCAATACGACTGCTGCACGAGCACCTTCTTGGCACCAAGTCGCGTCGTTGCGATGGCGAGCACGCTCGACGTGAGCAGCACGAGTCCCTGGGGGATCATGCCAACCACTGCGGCGACGGTCGAGAGTATGGAGTCGTTGAGTGAGGAGCCGTTCATGAACATGGTGCGCAGGAACAGGCCGACTCCGAGCGGGACCAGGGCCATGGTGGAATACTTTATGATCATCTTGAGCGTGGTGAGAATCTCCGAGGCAACCACCTTCACGTAGTGGGCCTCGGCATTGATCTTTGCGGCATAGCCCTCGAGGCCGACACGGCACACGCGCGCCGTAACGGCACCCGCCACCACAAAGCTGCCGGAATACAGCTCGTCACCCGGGCGCTTCTCTATCTGGTTGCTCTCGCCGGTGAGCAGGCTCTCGTCCATAAGAGGACCACCCTTCACGACGATTGCGTCGGCGGGGACCTGATCGCCGTGCGAGAGCATGAAGAGGTCATCCAGGACGATGTCGTTTACGCCCACTTCCTGCTCCACCCCATCGCGGACAACGCGAACCTTGTTGGCGGTGATGATGGACAGCTTGTCCACCATCTGCTTGGCGCGAACCTCCTGAACCACGCCCACGACGAGGTTGATGACCACCACGATCATGAACGTCATGTTGCGATACTGCCCGGTAATCACTACCAGCACCGCCAGCGCGATGTTCACAAAATTGAAGAGCGTGAACGCGTGCTCCCTAAGAATCTGCCCTATGGACTTTGTCTTTACGTCGGTGTCGGCATTCGTCTTCCCAGCCGCAACTCGCTCGGCAACCTCCTGCGAAGTGAGGCCGTGCAACGCACCAGCGGTCGCAGAACTCTTTTCCATACGATTCCTTACTTCGTTCAACGAACTCGTGTAGCCCTCTCATTCTAGAGAACAACGGCCCGTGATGGGAAGTCGTTATCGCGAATGCAACGATTCCCTTCTTTTGGCGCCCACGGTGACATACGCATGGTAGTGATTATGGACACGTGGCAACCCTCGCGGGTTCGAATCCATGCCACGTTGCCGAACGAGAAAGGCCCCCATCGCTGGGAGCCCTCGTCGTCATGGTGCCCCCAGGGGGATTCGCCGCCTTGCCTGCGGCAAGGCTCGTAGGCCTCGCCCCGCGGGCTCGGCCCTGCACAAGCCGAGGGCTTGTGCAGCCCTCGCGGGTTCGAATCCATGCCACGTTGCCGAACGAGAAAGGCCCCCATCGCTGGGAGCCCTCGTCGTCATGGTGCCCCCAGGGGGATTCGAACCCTCGACCTTTCGCTCCGGAGGCGAACGCTCTAATCCACTGAGCTATAGGGGCAAAGCGGGCATAGTGTAGCACGACGACCACGACAAGGCAACTGCGGGACGCCGACCAGCGCAGACCTACGACTTAGATTGCGAAGATTGCGAAGGTGGCTCCGTACCGTCTCCCGGCTGCCCATCGGGCTTCGCTGGTGGATTAGAGCCATCGCCAGGCTTGCCTTCGGGCTTTGCGGGCGGTTCCGAACCGTCTCCCGGCATCCCGTCCCCATGCTTGCCCTCGCCCGGCTTTCCGTCTGGGTTTCCGGACGAGCTTACCTCCACCTCGATCGCCTCACCGGTCGATGCGGTGCCTTCCTGGTAGCTCGCATCGCCAACGGTGAGCGTGTGACCTTTGAGCGATATGGCGTCGGCCCCGCATGTGAGGCTCGCTATGTGCGCGTCGGCCGTGAGCTCCCACGTGCACCCGTCGGAGATCTCCACATAGACCTCCCCCGCCGAGGCATCGGGGTTGACAGACCCCACAAGGCTTGACCCGTCCGAAAGATACAGGTTGAGGCTCGAGACCTCGTCTACCAGCATCGTTCCCACAAGCTCCTGACCAATCGCCCTGAGCGTCACATGCCCGCCGTTGCTTCCTTCGCTACCCCACCCTGCCGCAGCGGCGCGCAGGATGTTTCCGCTTGCGTCACCGTTGGTGAGCTTCGCCTTTTGCAGGCTGATGGTCGCCACGGTGTTGTTGACGAAGAACAGGTCTCCCTGTGCGTTTTCCAGCGAGCCGCCGGTCATGGAGAAACTCGCCTCGCCCTGGGCGGCATCGCCCGACATCGACTGGTAGATCATGACCGCCTGGAACCAGTCGGACTTGTCACTGTTCTTCTTGTTGTTGTCCGCATGCACCTCGCAGTCGTTGAGCGTAACCGAGTTCTTGCCCTCCACCACGACGCCTTGGGATGCCGTCGACGTGAGCTTCGCCCCGCTCACCGTTACGTCGGCAGTCGAATAGATGGCAGGCGAACCTGTTCCTTCGGTGGCATAAGACCCTCCAACAACCGTCTGCGTCCCACCACCGCGGTCGGAGCGAATGGCAGCAGAGGAGTTGCCCGTCGTGTGGACCGTGATGTCATGTGCCTCGAGCTTTCCGCCACCCGTAACCATGAGCCCGCCGGAACAGTTGCCGCTCGTCTCGATGGTGGAGTTGGCCACACTCACCGACGTCTGTTCCCCATACGAGAAGATCGCGTTCGCGTGCGTTCCGTTGGTGGTCACCGTTATATCATCGAGGGTCAGCGTCGCCTTCTCGGTGGCAAAGATCGCGGAGTTCTCTCCATAGAAGTCTGCTTCGTCACCATCGGCCTCACCCGTCTTGGTCACGTCCACCGCGGTGTAGCTCTTCTGCTCACCGCTCACCGCTATGGCATGCTCGCCGTCCACGTCGTTCGATATCGTCTCTCGCCTCGATGCTCCCGCGCCACTGGCCTCCGCAGTCGACTCTGTTTGCGCAGTCTGGTTCGATTGGCTGGACCCACAGGCCGCAAGCATCGCTGCAAGCGAGGTGGACATGGCAAGAAACCCTCTTCTTGTAGTTGCAGTCTTCATGTTCACTACCTCCTTGGTACGTCCGACGCAACCATGCTACGGCACAACTCTTAAGGTTTCCCAAAACGGCCGCGCGTATCCCCGCTCTTCCACGACGATTAACGCTTGCTGAATGACTCCGCTGGGACTACGGACACACTAAAGCGGGTACATGTACAATGGCGTCAGAGCCATTCCTATCCACTCTCACATAAAGGCGAGGTGCACCATGCGTCCCATGAGCCAGCTCCCCTCCGAAGACGTCGTCAAAAGGCTGCCGGTCCAACCGCGCTCGGCAATAGTATCGGCGTTGCTCGTAGTCTTCGCCCTCGTGTCGGCACTCGTGCTCTCGCCCCTCTTCTCGTCGGCAGACACCTATCACGACATGTTCCAAAAGCTCGACGAGAAGAAGACGACCGTCCTCACCCTCTCGGCAGCGGCGGCCGCGACGTCGGCCATCCTCACCGCGATTCCCGACGACACCTGCACGCCCATAGCCGATCGCATGTCCGAGATAAGCAAGGACTTCACCATCGTGCTCGCCGCCTTACTGCTCGAGAAGTACCTGGTCACCACGTTGGGATTCGTCTTCTTTACTGGCATCATCCCTCTCTGTTGCGCACTCTTCGTGGTGGTCCAGTTCATGCGAGCAGACGAACGGCGCAGACAGCGGCTCGTCGGCATCGCAAGCAGATTGCTGACGTTTGGCCTCGTCCTGTTTGTCGCCACACCGACGAGCGTCTTCGTTGCGAGCAAGATCGACGAGACGTATCAGAGCTCCATCGACAAGACCATCGAGGCAACCCAACGCACCGTCAACATCCTGGACACGGCAAACCAGGAGGTCCAGCGAAAGGATCCCGAGAACCCCCTCGAGTACATTCAGCAGCGCTTCGAGGACCTGCAGGCAACCGCCAACAACGTCGCGACCAACATCTCGGGCCTCTTGGATTGGGTGAAGGAGATTCTCAACGACTTCATTGAGGCGTTTGCCGTCATGATCGTCACGTCGTTCGTCATTCCCATTTTGGTTCCGCTCGTCATCTATCTGGCATTCAAGCTCCTGTTTGGGCAACAGCAGGTCGTCATCGTCGATCGCGACGATTCCGCTCTTACGCACAAGTCACTCCCAAAGGGAGAATAGGACGGCACGGACAGGACAGCTCGGGCGTCAACTGCCGTACGACGACGCGTCCAATACGGGCACGCCCAGATTCATGGCGACCACGGTGCCCGCAAGCAGCTCGTTTGTCACCACGACTGCTTGCACGCCGTGTTCGACGCCATGCGCAACAAGGTCCGCAATACGCTCGCTCATAGACCCCGAGGAAAGCTCCTCGCCAATCCACGCACGGTCCGCCGCGCCTGGAACCAGCAACAAGATGCCAGAGGCGGCTAAGGGACGCCTCAGCATGGGGTCACTCATCTGCTCGGGCGTGCCTAGGAGCAGCACACGCCGCCATCCCCCATGATCTATTTCCGCCTTGATGTGCTCGGCCAAGCTTGCAGTGACGGGCACGTCGTCAACTCTCACGGGGTTTCCCCTCGTACGGTCCCACATCGCTAAAGAAGCCCACCATGCCTATGATGCGACCGTTGGCCGTAAGGGGCATCTTGGACGCCTTGATTCTTCGCATCTGGCCGTCACCACGACACGTCACGCCATCCACGCCGAGGATGCGATCGCCCCTGAGCACGCGCAGTTCGTCGTCGCGGAACAACTCGTTGCGCAATCCCCATCCCAGGTCCTCGTCTGTCTTTCCCAAAATGTCCTCGACTCCCGCGAGACCATAGTAGTCGAGGAAGCGCTTGTTTGCACCCAAGAAGCGTCGTTGGCTGTCCTTCCAAAAGATGTTGCGTTCGGTAACGTTGAGGATGCCGTTGAGCAGGACCTCGTCGGAGATGCGACTATCTCCTGTCACCTTTGAGCTGGGCGTTCCGCTGAGGTCCAGGTCGAGGTCACGCATGCATGACAAGTACTGCCTGTGGCTGTTCATCGACACGGGAATGAGCATGAATATGTGATCGTCGTATCGGTCATTGTCCAGCAGCGCAAAGAACGTGTCGGCAAGATGGTTGGTGGTTGCCTGCGCAAGACGGTCCTCAATCGTGTCGAGGTCGTAGAACTCCATGAACCGCTCCCGGTCATCGGGATGGATAAACGTTTTGCAAACCGCCTCTATCTCGTCGCGAGGTGTCTTGCCCTCGCACAAGGAGCCATAATACGGAACGTTGAGATAGATGTTCGTCCACGTGTCGTCCGTCACGTCGAGCAGGTCGATTCGCTTGAAGATGGTGTACAGGAAATTGATGGACTGTTCGAGCTGTTGGAAGTTATTGAACTGTGAGTATCTGGTAATGCTCAGTACCTGCACCAGATATGCCTTTCGCCCCTCCGAACTCTCCACGTGCGTAATGAGGATGGTACAGAACCTACCCCCCATGACGAGGTCGAACTGCTGCGGAATGCTGGTGCGCGAGGCCTTCGCGGCAGAGTAGAGTACCTTGTTGCGAATCTCTGCGAAGTCGGTCGTGATCCTTGCGGTCAGCCCCTCGATTCCTCGTGGATCCAATCGATTCACGAGTTGGATGAAGGCCGTGTTCGCTGAGAGGAAGGAGATGACCCTCTCGCTGATCTCAATGAGCGAGAACGGCTGGGTCGCGAGGAAATGCGCCGCCTCAACCCCCTGCACGCTGCTGCGCGTGCCGTCCATGAGGTTCACCTTGCCGATCGCGTCGTAATAGCGCGTGTCCTCGCATCGCTCGTGATGCTCGGCGGTCTCCTTCAGATGCGCCATGATCTCCTCATGACTCTGCGGCTTGCCAAAGAAGTACCCCTGTGCCTTCTCGCACCCAACCGCCTTGAGGAACATGAACTGCTCCGAGGTCTCAACGCCCTCGCACAACGTTTGCAGCGCAAGTCGCTTGACCATGCTCACCGCATCCGAGACGATCACTCGCGCCCGCTCGTTGCTCTCCACCTCCTGCAACAAGGACATGTCGAGCTTGACGACGTCGAATAGCGTCCCCTCCAGCACGCTAAGGCTCGAGTAGCCGCTACCAAAGTCATCGAGGTAGAGCTGGAACCCAGCATCGCGGAACTGCTCGATGCCACGTATGAGCATCTCGTTGCTACGCGAGAGCGCACTCTCGGTAACCTCGATGTGAACCTGCTCGACGGGAACGTCGTAGCGCTTCATGATCTCGGTGACGACTTCGAAGATGTCACACAGCTCGAAGTCGAGCCGGCTGAGGTTAATGCCAAACGGCACGTTTATACCTATGTCGGCGGCCTCTCGCCATTGCGAGCATGCCCTGCGGATGACCTCGGCGTCGAGCCGATGGATGAGCTGATGCCGCTCGAGCTCGGGCACGAACTCGTCGGGTCGCAAGAACCCATACTCCTCCGACTCCCATCGGGCCAGTATCTCGACCTCACATATGAGTCCGGTGAGGACGCGAATGATGGGCTGGGCATATGCCCTGATCTCTCCCCGCCCGATGGCCTCCTCGAGGTGCTCGACGATGTATGAACGACGCTCGAACGCCCTTTGCAGCCCACGGTCGAAGAAGCGGGAGTACGCAGGGCTCGAGTACCGTATGTCATCGAACGCGAATCGCGCGCGGTCCATCGCCATCTGCACGTCGAGGTTCTTGTCGTACGCGCAATATCCCGCCTTGAGGACGATGCCATCGACGCCGCTCAGCTCGATGAGCATCCTGTTGGCGTCCTCGAGCGCCTCCGCCACATCGTTGGTGGGCATCAGAGCCATGAAGCTACCGGATGCAAAGCGTCCAAGACAATGCTTGGGCACGCATGTGCGCAGGTAGTCCGCCACCTGCTTTACAATCGCATCGCCAGCAACAATGCCCTTGCGCACGTTATAGGGTCCCATGTTGAGCAGCCTGAGGTACACGAACGAGTAGGAGTCGTCCGACTGCCTTGGAAGCACCCTTCCAACGCGGGCAATAAAGGACTCGCGGTCCTGCAGGCCCGTAAGCGTGTCCCGAGACTTGCGCATTATACTGGGCATGTCGCTCCCATCAATCGTCAACTGTTTGACATTATGGAACCTAAATGCCCAAGATGCAATCAACTGGCAATAAACGTGGCAACTGCTTGGGTAAAGGGGCATCACGCCCCTCTACCCATTACCCATTCTAGTGCGGAGATAAATTCTTCTTTGAAAGCGGCACTAGTCGTAGCGCTCGTCGAACACGCGGCGCGTCTTCTTCTCGCTGCGCGGCAGCACGCCCAGCTCCACTATCTTGACCAGGGGCGTAAACCCAATGCGGTGCTTAACGCGCTTGGCGACGCGCATGCGCAGGTTCTCCCAATCCACCGAGCCGTTGGTCTCGACATAGATGCGCATGGTGTCGCGACCGTCCAGATGCGACAGGCGAATCTGATACTCGCTCGAGAGTTCGGGGAAGCTCGAGAGAATCTCCTCGATCTGCGCAGGAAAGACGTTGACTCCATGGATCTTCATCATGTCGTCGGAACGTCCGGTGATGGTGTCGATGCGCGGGTGTTCGTTGTGCCCGCACGGACACGCCCCCGGCACGATGCGCGAGAGGTCATGCGTGCGGAAGCGGATGAGCGGTGCACCCTCCTTTACCAGCGTGGTGAGCACGATCTCGCCCCACTCGCCATCGGGAACGAGCTCGCCCGTGTCGGGGTCGATGATCTCCACGTACACGTAGTCGCTCCACACGTGCATGGTGTGACCATGCTGGCAGTTGATGCCAATGCCGGGACCATACACCTCGGTGAGGCCGTAGATGTCGTAGTACTCCACGCCAAGGGCGTCAATGATGCGCTGGCGTATCTTCTCGCCGGAACGCTCGGAGCCGGTGACGAGCTTTCTGAGCTTGATCTTGTCCTTGATGCCGCGCTTCTCGATCTCCTCGGCCAGAAGCAGCGCATAGCTCGCGGTTGCCGTGAGCACCGTGGACTCCATGTCCATCATAAACTGGAGCTGCTTCTCGGTGTTGCCCGGACCCATGGGGATGGCCATGGCGCCCAGGCGCTCGGCGCCAGCCTGGAAACCGATGCCTGCCGTCCACAGGCCGTAGCCCGGCGTGATCTGGATGCGGTCGTCCGCCGTAATGCCGGCGTACTCGTAGCAGCGCGCGAACTGGATGGCCCAGTCCTCCACGTCCTTTTGGGTGTAGGGAATGATCACGGGCGTCCCCGTCGTGCCCGAAGACGAGTGAATGCGCACGACGTCACGCTGGGGTACCGCCGAAAGTCCCAGCGGATATGCCTCGCGCAGGTCCTGCTTCTCGCTGAAGGGAAGCCTTTGGAATTCCTCCACGCTCGACACCCCAGTAATGCCGGCCTCCCTGAGGCGTCGGCCATAGAAGTTGTCCGATGCGATCAGACGCCCTATCTGCGTGTTCACCTGATCGAGCTGCACGTCGCTGATTTGCATGAAAGCCTCCTTATTTGTTGTCCGTATAGTCGAGGGCCTTGAGGTTCAGCTCGTGAAAGCGCTCGGGCAGCCGCGCCCGAATCGCATCACGTATGTCCTGCTTTCCCATGGAGAGCGCGCCGGCGTTAAGGGCTGCCCCCAACAGAACGACGTTGAGCACGCGTGCCGTGCCCAGCTCGCTCGCCGCCGCGTTCGCATCCACCACCACAAGACGCTCCACCCTGTCTTGCAGATAGCCCAGTATGGCATCGAGGTCGTAAGCGGGCCCGCCGGTGGTGGCGCTCACGGGGATGATCGGTCGCGTGCTCACGACTGCCGTTCCGCCCGGTTTGAGGTACGCCAGCTGGCGCACCGCCTCGGCCGGCTCGAACGCCATCAGAAGGTCGGCGTCGCCGTGGCCAATGAGCGGTGACGAGACGTTCTCGCCGATTCGCACGTGCGAGGTGACGCTTCCCCCGCGCTGGGCCATGCCAATGGTCTCTGCCGCCTTAACCGGAACGTTGCGCAGCACCGCAGCCGTAGAGAGGAGCCGTGACGCGAGCACGGTCCCCTGGCCTCCCACGCCGCACAGGATGATGCTGTCCCTCACAGTCGCTCCCCTCCCCCGATTGCACCCACCGGACACACCTGCTCGCACAGCGTGCAACCCGAGCACTGCGTCTCGTCGATTCGCGCCTTGCCGTCCTCGAACGACAGGGCGGGACATCCCAGTTCGCGAATGCAGCGCCTGCAACCGACGCACCGAGAAACGTCCACGACGCTCGTCGCCTGGGGCCTGGCTAGCATGACGCATGGTGACTTGAAGATGATGGCCTTGACGCCCGGCTCCGACGACACGCGACGCACCGTCTGAACCGCACGCTCGTGGTCGAACGGGTTGATCGTCTCGACGGTCGTGAGGCCAATGCCCCTAAGCACCGCCTCGATGCTCACGGCCTCGACCACCTGCCCCATCATGGTGCGTCCCGTACCCGGGTGCGGCTGGTGGCCGGTCATGGCGGTGGTGGAGTTGTCGAGCACGACGACCGTGAGGTCGGCTTGGTTGTAGTACGCGTTTACGACGCCGGTGATGCCCGACGCGAAGAACGTGGAGTCCCCCACGAACGCAAAGCATGCGGTGTCGGGCTCCACGTGACAGACGCCCTGCGCGATGGTAATGCCCGCACCCATGCACAGGCAGGTGTCCACCATGTCCAGCGGATGCGCATTGCCCAGCGTATAGCAGCCAATGTCACCGCAAAAGATGGTCTTCTTGCCTTGCATGGCCTTCTTCACGGCATAGAAGCTCGCGCGATGCGGGCAGCCCGCGCAGAGCACGGGAGGGCGCACGGGCAGTTGCGGTGCCGATGCATCCGCCTCGGTCGTCCGAGTGTTCTCGACACCTAAGAACGACGCCACGGCCGCGCGGACCGAGTCGACGGTGTTCTCGCCCGATGGGGGGATGTCGCCGGAGAGCTTGCCGCGAACGCTCGTCTTGAGACCATGCCTCCCACACGCCTGCAAAAGCGCCCGCTCCAAAACGGGATCGAGCTCCTCCACGCAAAGCACCTCGTCCAGGCCCGCAAGGAACTCGACCGCCAGGTCCTGGGGGAACGGGAACGGGGTGCCCACCTTGAGGACCGGCGTGTTCTCGTGGCCTTCCATTCCCCCTAGCGCCTCTCGAACGTAGGCATAGTTGATGCCGTGGGTGGCAATTCCCCTGCGAACGTCTCCGCAGGCAATCCCTTCGACAAAGTTGTGTGCGCACCGCGAGAACTCCTGCGACAGGCGTGCGTTCCTCTGCTCGATCTTTGCGTGGTTTGCCACCGAGAGGCGCGGGAAGATGACCCAACGAGCCGCATCCCGCACGAAGCCCTCCACATCGTGGGACTGCCACTCGTCGCGATCCGCAACGTCTATCGCCTCGTAGCCATGGTCTACGCGCGTGGTTGCGCGCAGGATCACCGGAGTGTGCTCCCGCTCCGAAAGTGCGAAGGCCGCCTGCACCATCTCGTATGCCTCCCGCACCGAGGACGGGTCGAACACCGGCACCTTGGCAAACTGCGCGAACGTTCGGGTGTCCTGCTCGGTCTGCGACGAGATGGGGCCGGGATCGTCTGCGACCATCACCACCAACCCGCCCTTTACGCCAATGTACTCGAGGCTCATGAGCGGGTCTGCGGCGACGTTGAGGCCTACCTGCTTGCAGGTGACCAGACAACGCGCACCGGCATACGCAGCGCCGGCCGCAACCTCCATGGCGGCCTTCTCGTTGGTAGACCACTCCACGTATGCGCGGCCATCCCCATACTTCGTAGCGGACTCGAGCACCTCGGTGGATGGCGTGCCGGGATAGCCCGCCACCACATTGACGCCCGCAGCAAGGGCGCCAAGTGCGATGGCCTCGTTCCCCATCAAAAACTCTTTATGCATGCATTTCCCCCTTACCGACGCAGGCTATGGTACAACTTCGGGCCCCGCTGCGCCATTCGCCACGAAACACTAAACGCTCTGGAAACCTTGGGCGCAATCCAAATAGGAGGTGGCTGCAGTCACATACGCCCTAGGTGCGCTATGATGGGTGCTCGGACACGAGCTGCCCGGAACCCAAAGTCAAGGAGGCGTGATGGCGGCAACAGAGACGGCAACCGACAGGCTTCGCCTGATTCTGGGAGACGAACGGGTAGACGCGCTGTCTCGCTCCTGCGTCTGCGTACTGGGCTTGGGTGGTGTGGGCTCGAGCTGCGCCGAGGCGCTGGCGCGAGGCGGAGTGGGACGTCTTGTGCTCATTGACAGGGACGTGGTGACGCCGAGCAACATAAACCGACAGGCGCTTGCCTTCCACAGCACCTTGGGTAGGCCCAAGGCCGAGGTCATGCGGAAGATGGTGCTCGACATCAACCCGCGGGCGCAGGTATGGGCCGAGCACCTGTTCCTGGAGCGCGAGCGCATTGGAGAGCAACTCAGCGCCTTTCCCCGCCCCGACTATGTGGTCGATGCCATAGACACCATCTCGCAAAAGCTCGTGATAGCCCAATGGTGCCAGCAGGAGCAGATCCCACTCGTGTCGTCCATGGGCGGCGCGAACAAGCTCGACCCCACGCGCCTTCGTTTTGCTCGCATCGAAAAGACGTCGGGGGACTCCCTCGCCCGCATCATGCGCAAGGAATGCCGCAAGCGAGGCATCCGCAATCTGCAGGTGCTATACTCCGACGAGCCGTCGCGTCCCACCACCACGCCCAATGGCCAACACGATGGCGGGCGGCCATCCAAGGGCGAGACGCTAGGGACCATGTCGTACTACCCTCCCATCATGGGTCAGATGCTGGCGAGTCGCGTGCTGTGCGAACTGGCCGGCCTGAGGGCGTAGCGCCATGGATACGACCTGGCACGACGCCCACCTGCACCTCGACTTCTTCGCCGACCCGTCCGTTGCGGCCAAAGATGCCCGGGCGAAGGGCCTCTCGCTGCTGGCAAACTCGGTCCTCCCACAGGGGTTCGTGCGAACGCGTGTCGCCACAGAAGGCATGGACAACGTTTTCGTGGGACTTGGCCTGCATCCCTGGTGGGTCGCCATAGCCGACCTCGCGTCGTTTGACCAGCTGTTCGACGATGCTCGCCTCATCGGTGAGGTTGGCTTGGACCTCTCGCCCAAGCGAGGGCATCACGAGCTGCAGGTGCGGGTCTTTGGGCACATCGCTCGCAGGTGTGCCGAGTCCGGCAACAAGACGCTCAGCATCCACTCGGTTCGCGCCGCACAGACCGTGCTCGACATCTTGGAGAACACCGGCTGCGCAAGGCGCAACACCTGCATCTTCCACTGGTTCAGCGGCTCGACCGAGGACCTGTGGCGAGCCATCCGCATGGGGTGTTGGTTCTCCGTAAACGAGATGCAAGCCCGAACCCGACGCGCCTCCGAGCAGCTCAAGCTCATCCCCGCCGACCATCTGCTGCTCGAGACGGACCTGCCACCCAACGAGGGAGCAGGCACCACCGCAGACGACGTGATCGCATCTCTTTCCAGGGCACGCGAACGTCTTGGGGAGATTCGCCACCAAGACATGGGAGACCAGCTCCAGGAGAACTGGAAGCGACTCGCTGACCGCTTGGGATCCTAACGTCGCGCTAGCCGCCGTGCCTTCTCTCGTATCGCTTTGGTCGCAGCACGAACAGGGGAATCGGGGCGAAGAGGAGCACGAATCCCGCCAGGGCGCTCACCGTCTTGTTCGCGGTCGTGTCCTTGGGCAGAAGCGAGGTGACCGTGAGCAACAGGGCTACAACCACAAAGTAGCCTATGAACGCGATGCGCCACTTCTTGCGATATGCCTCGACCTGCACATCCAGTCGTTCCTGCGCAAGCAGCTCGCGCTCCCTGCGCTGCTCCTCAAGTTCCAATCGACGCAGGGCCGCCTCGTCATAGTTGTGCATGTGTACGGTTACCGCATCGTCATCAACAATGATCTGCGTTCCGCAATAGGTGCAGAACACCTTGTCGGCGTCCTCAGGAATCTGGAGCGCTCCCCCACATCTGGGACAAACGAGCGGAATGAGCTTCGTGGCCATTGCCGGACCCCTTTCTGCCACGTAAGGCACCATGTATCGCACCTACAGAATAGCAGGTATTGAGCATGCGGGAAGCATGCTCCAACCAAGTTTTGGAAACCTGAGACTCCACGAAGCGTAGGTAGGAATCGCGAGACCTCGCCCGTATCATCTTGGATAACGGACGAGAGGGACGGGAGGACAGTAAGATGGAGCGTTGGGTCACTGGACGCATCATACGAGAGCTGCGCGAGCGGATCGGAATTACGCAGGCAGTTCTTGCGGACAGGATCGGTGTGAGCGACAAGGCGGTTTCCAAGTGGGAGACCGGCCGTGGGTATCCCGACATCACGCTCGTGGAGCCGTTGGCGTCCGTCTTAGGCGTATCGACGGCCGAGCTTCTCTCGGGGTGCGCCGTTACGAACACCAATCTGAGCGCCAACATGCTCAGATCGCGGTTGTACGTGTGTCCCGTATGCGGCAACGTGATCTGCGCCATTGGGGAAGCACACGTGAGCTGCCATGGAATCGCGCTCCCGCCCCTGGACGCAGAGCCGGCAGACGAGGGGCACGAACTCTCGATGGAGATGGTCGAGAACGAGCTGTACGTACACTGCGGGCATCCCATGGACAAGGCACACCACCTCACCTTTTTGGCAGCCGTCTCGCCCGATAGGGTTCAGCTCGTAAGGCTATATCCGGAGGGGCCTGCCGAGGCGCGCTTCCGTCGCGCCGGCGTCCGCGACGTGTACGTTTACTGCAACCGCGACGGGTTGTTTGGGGCACAGGTTCCCACATTCGCCAGGCGCAGGAAGGCAACCGTCGCCCCACACACCCGCTAAGCAGAGCTAAGCTGTCAGCTAATGCGCGTCTGGCCGCGCTCTGCTATCGTACAGACAAGGTGCCATGGTTTGGCCCGCGGGTTACCGCAGCCCCTTCCCTTGCGGTAATCCGCCCCCGCATCGCCTTTGTATCAGTCCATTGTCTTGAGGCTCGTGCCAATGACGATGTGTATGCCCTCGCCCTTGAGTTGGGTTACCTTTATGTCTATGTATGTGGGATGCTCGTCGTCGGCCAGACGATATCTTGCCGTAAAGAAACCCTTGGCTTCGAGCTTCCCAACCATCTGCTCTTTGGTAAACCGCTCGAGGAACAGTGGCAGATCCCTCGCGTCGATCCTGTCCATCGCATCCTTGCGAGCGGCGTAAAAGAAGTCTTCCCCATGGCTCTCTTCGGCCAATTCATCGCTGCCTTCCACCGAGTTGTATGTGATGTAACGGTCGGTGGCAAGGTCGACGTAGTAGACCTTGTAGTAGTCCCTTACCAACGCCTGCACGATGCTGGCATAGGAGGGGCCGTCACCCGGCTCGACAACCGACAGAACGGCAATGGCAACTGCCACCTTACCGGAAATCGGATTCGTTCCAAGCCGTCTGGCGATGAAGTGCGCCAAAGAGCCGTCTGGCAACCGGTCATTGAACATGGTGCGGCCACCCTTTGCGCAGCAATCCTGCACATAGCGCCCAAGGAAGGACTCGGCCGCCAGCGTGTCGACTGCCTCTTGGCCCATCGCAGGCTTCGCCTTCCGGGGCCCGAAGTAACGAAGGATGAACAACCGGCAGGAATGGTTCATGCGCGCGAACGTCACCTCGTCATCCTGAAGCTCCAGAATTCCCATGGGCAACGTGTTGAATATGTTCTGCAGCGAGTCGTCACCCTCACGTACGACGGTTGTTAGGTCATGGAGGTTCGCCTTGCCGATGGTCCCGTAATACTCCGCCTCGTCTGGATTCTCGAATCCAATCTGGACGCCCGTCTCGTATCGCTTGACTATCTGCTCAAACGGTATGGGCCGGCAGTAGTAGTAGCCTTGCAGCTTGGAGCACCCAATCTCCTGCAGGAACCGAATCTGGTCCTCGGTCTCGACCCCCTCGCAAATGGTGTCCACACCGAGTGCCGTCGCCATTTGCATCAGTTCGGTAAGGATGACCTTGCCCGCATCGCCATCGTCGAGCTTGCGCAGGAAGCTCATGTCAAACTTGATGAGGTCGAACTCTATGCTCTGCAGGTAGTCCAGCGACGAGTAGCCGCTGCCAAAGTCATCGATCCACACGGGGAAGCCGAGCTGCCGGAAACGCTCCACCTGTTCCTTCATAAAGTCGAAGTCGCTGCCGATAATGCTCTCGGTAATCTCGATGGAGATCATGCTACGGTCGACGCCTGCCGCATCCACCCGATTGCAGATTTCCTCAACGATGTCGCAGGCATCGAAGTCGGACCTGGAAAGATTGACGGACTGCGACACGACGGTGAGACCCAACTGCTCTTGAAGCCTCATCTTTTCAAGCACACGATCGAGCACATACAGGTCAAGCTTGTAGATGAGCCCAGAGTCCTCGAGTCCGGAAATGAAGTCGGCAGGACTTAACAAACCTCGCTCAGGGTCTATCCATCGGGACAGAGCCTCCTCGTCACACACCCTGCCGCTCACGGCGTGGACGATGGGCTGGTAGTATACCTCGATCCATCGCTCTTCGATCGCCTGGTCCAAATGGTCAACCACGTGGCGCAGAACCATCACCTTCTCGAGCATCTGCGCGTCGAAGTAATAGAAGCCCGAGAAATAGGTTCCCCTCCGCTGGTCGCATGCGAACTTCGCGCGATCGCAGGCCACGCTCACGACAACGTCTTCCAAGTCGTACAGATAGATTCCAACGCTTACGGGAAGCGACTTGCCACCGTTTGCCTGCGCACAGTCTTCGAAGACCTCGACAAGTCGCCTTTCCAAGTGCTCGTCGTCGGTGATGACGGCAAAATGGTCCTGGCCAAAGCTGCTCGTCCGCTGCACGCCATAATGGCTTGCCAAGACTTCGGCAATTGCGCAGATGAGACGGTCCCCCTCCGCAAAGCCATATTGACGGTTGAAGTGCTTCATGCCAACGAGATTGAAGAACAGGATGGCAGGATGTCTTCCCTCATCTAGCATGCGTCGCCGCTCCTCCGCGGCAATCGTGAAGAAGTACCTCTGATTTGACAGTCCGGTAAGATCGTCCGCATGTATTCTGCGATTGAGGTCGTCTATGTACGACTCGAGCTGGCTGCGCATCGTCTTGAAGGACGCCGTAAGCGCTCCGACCTCATCCTTGCCCTTGTAGTTGAGCTCCACGTTGTAGTCGGCCGAAGCCAGTCGCCGAGAGGCGGCAGTGAGGTTGAGCAATGGTTGCGTGATGTATCGCATTACAAACATGGTGAGGAGCGCAATGATTGCGACTATCAACACCGTGAGTGGCGGTATGGTGCGCATGAGTTGCGTCGATGAGGCGTTGACCTCGTCCACCGGTGCCACGATCATGAGCTTCATGCCATTGGAGAGCGTGGTAAAGGATACCTGACGCTCTTCCCCATCCGCCGTATAGCGAATGAGCGCGTTTCCGTTGTCCTCCTGGCCGACCACCTGCTCGTTGATGGGCAAGTCGAGCGTGCTGCCCGGCTCCGCATTCGGATGGTAGAGCACTGTTCCATCCGAGTCCAACAGGCAGGCGTAGCCATTGTCGTAGACGTGAATGGAGCTCACGAGTGCGGTGATGGTTTCCATGGGAAGGTCCATGCCCATCACGCCAATAAGGGTTCCCGACTTGTAGACGGGCGTGAGGAATGAGCAGAGCGACATCTCGTCGAGAAAGTGCGCCTTGTAGGGACCGACCCACGAGGGGCGACCCCGTTGGATTGGGGTGTAATACCACGTGGTATGCACCTTGTCGTTGGGATCGAGCTCGCGCGCGTCTATGGGTTCACGCTCGCGATACCCCGTCTTCCCAATGCGTGAGTAGAAGAAGCCGTGCTGCGTGGTGCTTACGTCGGGGCTGATGCAGTAGTAGTAGGTGACGATACCACGCGTATGACCCGCCACCGATGCGAACTCTGTTTGTATGTTATTGCAGTAGCCGGCAAGATAGGAATCCAGGCGCTCCACCTGCTCAGTCGTTCGCTCCGCCGAATTGGCGCCTCCGATGCCTGACTGGATGAGAACCACGCTGTCCAAGGAGTCACTCGCTATATGGGCAACCATCTCCACGGACTGCTCGATGCCATCCATGTATTTCTCGAGCGACTTTCGTGTGTCCTTCGCGATGAGGTCCATCATCTCAACCGAACTGGTGTCGCTCTGGGTCTGAATGATGGAGAAGCTCACGAGGAATATGCACAGAATGGTAGTGAGAATCTCGGCGATCGTAATCGCTGTTATTCTAAAGCGAATCGAATGCATCGTCGAAACCCCTATGTGCTACGGAACGCTCTTGATTGACATCTCGCTATATACGTTCTTTACCGAACCGTTCCACGCATGAACGAAACCGTCCAGGCGATTGGAAATCACATACAGACGCATCCTCGAGAAGAGGGGGATCCAAGCTGCGTCATCCTGTACGATGGTCTTCTCCAAGTCTTGGTACTCCTCTATGCGGGCCTCGGGATCCGTTATCGCACGCGCGGCGCGCACCCTACGCATGACATCTTCCTTAGGATAGCAGAGACTGCGACCAGTCGTGTTCTCTTTGCTCCCAAAGAAGGTGGTTATGTAGTTGTCGGGATCGTTGTAGTCCGCTATCCACGTTGCGGTATAGCAGGCGAGGTCGCCGCTCTTCCGCTTGGTCATGAACTCTTCCTCGTCGATGTTCTGGATCTCTGCCCGTATGCCGACGCCGGCCCACATGGCCACAGCCTCCTTTGCCAAGGTCATCTCGGCTTGGGTTGACGAGGACTTGACGCTAAACACAAGGTCGAATCCGTTGGGATGTCCCGCATCCTTGAGCAGCTGCTTCGCCTTGTCGACATCGTAGGGGATCTCCGGAAGATTTGGGTTGAACCCGTACAGCCCATGCGAGAAGATGCCGTTCTCGGTCTCGCCACGACCACTGTAAACCGCGTCGAGCAAGATGTTGCGATCCAATGCCAGTTGCAGCGCCTGGCGCACGCGAACGTCATCGAGCGGAGCCTTGGACTCGTTGAGTGCGATGTACGAGATGCCGATCTGAGGCACCTCCTTCATCCTGTCCTTATAGACGTCCCCATGGACGAAGTACTCCGCCGAGCTGCCCAGGTCGTCGAGGTCGAGAATGTCAAGTTCTCCGCTCTCGAAGCGCGCGCGTATCTCCTCTGGCTCCGTGATGAAGAGCAGGTTAAGACCCTCGCTTTGAGGGGCGCCCGCAAAGCAGTCCTTGTTGGCTGTGAGAACCATGCCTTTGCCCGGCGTCCACTCCTTCAAAACGAACGAGCCGGTTCCGATGGTCTGTGCGGGATCCTGACCAAATTGGTCACCAGCCTTGCTTGCGGACTCCTCGTCCATTATGGACCCGCCAGGCATGGACAGGCAGGCCAGGAACGCCTCGAATGGCTCTTCGAGCGTGATGGTGAAGGTGTGGTCATCCAGGAGCTTGAAGCCCTCCAACTCGTCCGTCTCCCCCGCCGCCAGCTTCTCGGCGCCCTTGATGATGAGCACGATGTCCTGGTTGCCGGTGTCGGGTATCGTAAGCATCCTCTTGAACGAGTAGAGCACATCGGACGCGGTAAGCGGTGAACCGTTGCTGAACTTCACGTCCTTGCGCAGATAGAAGGTGTACGTCGTACCGTCCTTTGACTCCTCCCATTTCTCTGCCAAAGAAGGCATGATCTTCACGTTACCGTCCTCGCCCAACTCCATCTCGACCAGGCGGTTGAAGACGTTGGTGGCGACGGTATAGTGGATGGTCGTGCGTTGGAAGTCAACCGTGTCCGGCTCCTCCTCGATCGCGACGATGTAGCCTGACATGTCCTGCCCACCAGTGGCGGCCTGCTCGGAAACGTTGGGCGCAGACCCACCACAGCCCGAGCACAATAGGGTAACTGGAACGGGAGCACAAGCCAATAACAGTCCGAGCGCACTTCTGCGTGTAATAGTTGCCTTAGCCACGTTGCCCTCCCCCAAGCGCCGCCTAACCATGTAAATAGATTATGACCCCAAAGGATACCCTCATTTTAGCGAAGAGAATATTCACATTATGTGAGAAATCGCCCCAACGTACCGGTTTTTCTCCCCACAAGCATGACGAGGGGTCGTAGGATCCACGTCGAACCCCACGACCCCCATTGAGGCGCCAAATACCACTGCGCCCGATCTAGCAGAGCGCCTACAAGAAGTCGGCAAGCTGCTCGTTCAGCTGTGCGATGGTACGCTCAAGGTCCTCTCGCTGCTCGCGCTTCTTCTCGATGACAGCGGCCGTCGCCTTTGCCACGAAGCCCGGATTGTCGAGGGTCCTCACCACTCCGGTCAGTTGCTTTGCGGCCTTTGCAAGCTCCTTCTCCAGACGCTTGGCCTCATTGGCGAGGTCCACGAGACCGCCCACGACCACAAAGATCTCCAGACCGCCATCCACCACCGAGATGGAGGCCAGGGGCTTGTCGACCTGGGCGCCCACGGCAAGCTGGGACACGCGGCCCACGTTGCACACGAAGTCGCGCTGGCTCTCGAGAGCGGCGACGTCCTCGATGCCGGCACGCNNTCGAGCTCGGTCTTGGGCGACAACCGGTAGCGTGCGCGGGTCGAGCGCACAGCAGAAATCACGCGACGCGCAAGCTCGAAGTCGTGCTCCGCCTCGTCGTTGACAAATGCCGCGAGGTCATCGGGGTCGGGCCACTGGGCAACCATGAGGAACTGGGACTCGTGCGCGTCGAGCCCGCTGGCGGGCAGCGCGTCCCACACGCGCTCGGTGACGAACGGCATCACCGGATGCAGCAGGCGCATCGAGACGTCGAGCACGTACACGAGGTTGCGCTGCACCTGCAGCCGCTCCCTATCGTCTCCACCAAGCAGCCTGCCCTTGCAGAGCTCGATGTACCAGTCGCACACCTCGTTCCAGAAGAAGGCCTGGATACCGCGGGCGTAGTCACCAAAGGCATAGGTCTCGAGCTGTCTCGTCGAGTCAGCGCACACGCGTGCCAGACGCGAGAGCATCCATGCGTCCTCAGGCGTTTGCGCGACGGGCGCACCAGGCACATAGCCCTCGAGATTCATTTGCACAAAACGGCTCGCGTTCCAGATCTTGGTGACGAACGATCGCGCCTGCTCGGTGCGCGGCGAGTCAATGAGCTCGTGGGTCTTCTTGTTGATGTTGGCGTCGAACTTGACGTCCTGGTTTCCGGTGACCAAGGTGAGAAGGCCATAACGCATCGCGTCGGCGCCATACTTGTCCATGAGGTCCATGGGGTCCACGCCATTGCCCTTGGACTTGCTCATGCGGCTGCCGTCCTTGGCCAGGATGGTGGCGTATATGTACACGTCGTGGAAGGGGATCTCGTCCACGAAGTACAGTGAGCTCATTATCATGCGGGCTACCCACAGCGCGATGATGTCGCGTGCGGTAACGAGAACCTTGGTGGGGTGATGCCCCTCCATGAGCTCGGGATGGTCGGGCCAGCCCTGCGTGGCAAAGGTCCACAGTTGGCTGGAGAACCAGGTATCGAGCACGTCCTCGTCCTGAACCACATGCTTGCCGTGGCAATGCGGGCACTCGGTGACGTCCTCCATGAGGGCGTCCTCCCAACCGCAGTCGGGACAGGTGAACACGGGGATGCGATGGCCCCACCACAGCTGGCGTGATATGCACCAGTCCTTGAGGTTGTCCATCCACGTGAGGTACGTTTGCGTCCAGCGCTGGGGATGGAACGTAACCTCGCCATCCAGGACGACCTGCGTCGCGCGCTCCTTGAGCTTGTCCACCGCCACGAACCACTGCTCGGACAGCCAGGGTTCGAGGGTGGAGTCGCAGCGGTAGCAGTGCATGACGGAGTGCTGGTGCTCGTCGATGTCACCCAGGAGTCCATGTTCCTCGAACCACTTGACCACGGCCACGCGGCACTCGTCGCGATCCATGCCGGTAAACTCGCCGTAGCCGTCCACCACCACGGCATGCTCGTCAAACACGTTTATCTGGGGCAGGTCATGAGCCTGGCCCATGGCGTAGTCGTTGGGGTCGTGGGCGGGGGTAACCTTCACGAAGCCCGTGCCAAATCCCGCATCCACGTGCCAGTCGGAGAATATGGGGATCTCGCGGTCCACGATGGGCAGCATCACAGTCTTGCCCACGAACTTTGCCTTGTCGGGGTCCTCGGGGCTCACCGCGATTCCGGTGTCTCCCAACATGGTCTCGGGACGCGTGGTCGCGACCTCAATGTACTCCACGCCGTCTACCGGCTCGGTGAGCGGGTAGCGAAGGTGCCACAGGTGTCCCTTCTCGTCTTGATACTCGGCCTCGTCGTCACTGATGGCCGTTGTGCAGCTGGGGCACCAGTTGACGATGCGCTTGCCGCGATAGATGAGTCCGTCGTGATACCAGTCGCAGAACACCTTGCGCACGGCCTTGGCGTACTCGTCGCTCATGGTGAACTTCTCGTCCTCGAAGTCAATCGAGCAACCCATGCGCTTGATCTGCTCGACTATGATGCCGCCATACTCGCGACGCCAGTCCTGACAGGCCTCGAGGAACTTCTCGCGGCCAATCTCCAAGCGGGAAACGCCTTCGTCCTTGAGCTTCTTGTCGACCTTGGTCTGGGTGGCAATGCCGGCGTGGTCGGTACCCAGTATCCATCGCGTGGACTTGCCGCGCATGCGGCTGTAGCGTATGTAGGTGTCCTGAATCGTGTCATCCATCGCGTGGCCCATGTGGAGCACGCCCGTCACGTTTGGGGGCGGAATAACGACGGTACAGTCCTCGTTGCCCTCGCTGCGCTGGTAGCAACCAGCCTCCATCCACCGCTCTACGAGTTCTGGCTCGCTCGTTTGCGGATCGTAGGTCTTTGGCATCTCTTCCACGTTTCTTCGCTTTCTCGCTAAACCGTTCGTACGTATCTCCGGACGCGTCACACCGAGCGCGCGTCGATTTCGGCCATGATAACCGCCACTTCGGCATCGGTGAGGTCGGCGTTTGCCACGTCGAACTCGCGCTGCGCGCGCGAGAGCATCTCGTCGGCCTTGCGATAGCGCAGCGAGAGCGCCTCGCTGCGATGCTCGGCAGCGCGCATGACTTCCAGCTGCTGCTCGATGCGGTTCTCGGCGTCCGTGATGAATCGCTGCGCGTCGGCCAACGCCTGTGCGGCCTCGTCTGCCACCGCCTGGGCCAAAGCCACCTGATCGGCGCACGCCCGCTCGTTCTCCTTGAGCGAGACCAAGGCCGTCCTGGCTCGTTCCACTTCCGAAACGGCCGCAGTGAGCGCATGGCGCCGCTCGTCGAGCGTGCCCGCGGCATCTCTGCTTGCCTTTCCATTGCGAATGGCAATGTCCTGGATGTCTTTGAGCCCCAGCTGTGCGGCGGCGTTCTCCTCGGCAGCCTCCCTGCCGATGAGCTCGAGGCGCTCGAGGTTGCCCTTTGCCTCCTCTAGTTCGTGAATGCGCCTCTGCACGAGCTCGTCGCACTGGCGCCGCTCGCGTGTTGCGTGCTCAATTGCCTCGCGTGCCTCGCGAAGTTCCCGGTCCGCACGCGCCTGCACGGCATTCGCATCGTCGAGCGCAACGGCTGCCGCCTCGCACGAGAGGCGAACCCGGATAGCCTCCACGTCGGCATCGGCCAGAGCGGTGAGGGCCTGTGCGTTAACCGACATGGCGGCACTGCGCACGTCACCTGCGGCCGTGTACGCCGCCACCGCCTCCTCCTGACGACGCTGGCCCTCCTCGCCGAGGTCGGCCAGCTGACGCGCGCCGTTCATCTCGGCCTCCGCCTTGTCGGCCGCGGCGATGGCGGTGCGCAGGTTGTCCTGCGCCTGCTCATACGCCTTCTTGGCATCGGCTGCCATGAGCTCGGCGTCCTCCTGGCGCCTGCGCTCGCGATCGAGAGCGCGCTGCGCCTCCTTGGAGACGGAGACGGCCCGCGCAAGGGCACCTTCGCGCTCGCGTACGACCCTCTCGAGGGGATCGTAGTTTGCCGGAAGCGCCTCCGCGTCTGCCCGGGCATCCCTTAGTCGATCCTCGGCTTCGCGCACCTCCTCCTGCGCCTCCTCTATGGACGTGAACGCAACGTCGAGCTGACGCTGGGCGTCAGTCGCACGCTGCACCTTGAGGTCGAGGTCGGCTCGCGCGGAGGATTCACGCACGCCAGCGGAGTCGAGCTGGAACTGCGCATCGGCCAGCAGGCGCTCCGCCTCGTCGCGGTCGCGCTCGGCCTGTGCGATGAGGGCCTCCCCCTCCCTGCGCTCTGCCCGCGCGTTCTCGAGTGCCTCCTTGGCGGAGTCGAGCGCACCCTGCGCCCTCTTGTGGGCAGCCTCGTTGGGCGTTATCGCGGCTCGCGTCTCCCTCAGACGCACCCTAAGGCTGTCGACCACGGCACGTGCCTCTGCGCGCATGTCGTCTGCCGCCACCTGGGCGTCTCGTGCATCGACGAGCATGCGTTGCGCCTCCTTGCGCAGTCCCGCCTTCTCGGCGACGACGCTGCGAGCGGCAGCCTCCCTCTTTCGTGCCTCTTCCAAGCTCATGTTCATCGCAGTCCCCAACAATCAAACTCTTGCGGCCCAAGTTTTGCAGCCCTTATAGAATAGCAACCTAAACAGCGCGTGTGCGGCTCGAAACGATAGTTTTTCACGCGCGGGTTCGGGACCGTGTCCAAGCATGTGGCGCATTGCGGCAGGGGCGCCGGGAGACGGCGCCCCTGCCGGCCTGTGCCAACGGTAAGACCCTAGACAAGGCGACGCGACATCTCCGCCCGTCGTTCCAGGCGCGGAGACTCCAAGCCCAGCACGGACTCTCGGGTAACCACCACGCGCGCTATGGAAAGGTCGCTGGGAAGGTCGAACATCACGTCCTGCAGCACGCTCTCGCAGACCGAGCGAAGTCCTCGTGCGCCCGTCTTGCGCGCAATGGCCTGTCGCGCGACCTCTCGCAGCGCCTCGTCCTCGAACTCGAGCGCAACTCCCTCAATCTGAAACATGCGCTTGTACTGCTTGACGATGGCATTGCGCGGCGTCGTGAGAATCTCGACCAGGTCGTCCTCGGTAAGCTCCTGAGTCGTAGTGATAACGGGAATCCTGCCCACGAACTCGGGAATCATGCCGAACTTGTGCAGGTCCTGCGGCATGACGGATGCCATGAGCGCGTCCTGGTCCTCGTCCACGCGCGTGCCGAGCTTGCCCGAGAATCCCACGCCGCGCTTGCCTATGCGGTCGGCGACGATCTTGTCGAGACCCACGAAGGCGCCGGCGCAGATGAACAGGATGTTGTTTGTGTTGATGTGGATGAGTTCCTGTTGCGGATGCTTGCGGCCGCCTTGCGGGGGGACGCTTGCGTCGGTCCCCTCGAGGATCTTGAGCAGCGCCTGCTGAACCCCCTCGCCCGACACGTCACGGGTGATGGAGAGGTTCTCGGCCTTGCGGGCGATCTTGTCGATCTCGTCCACGTACACGATACCCACCTCGGCGCGCTCGACGTCCCCGTCCGCGGCGTTGATGAGCTTGAGGAGTATGTTTTCCACGTCCTCGCCCACATAGCCAGCCTCGGTGAGCGTGGTGGCGTCGGCGATGGCAAACGGCACCTCAAGGAAACGGGCCAGCGTCTGCGCGAGAAGCGTCTTGCCGGTTCCCGTGGGGCCGAGCAGCAAGATGTTGCTCTTTGCGAGCTCGACTCCCTCGTCGGTCTCGGGAATCGCGTCGTCACCCGACTGAATGCGCCGATAATGGTTGTACACGGCAACGCTCATGGCACGCTTTGCCTGCTCCTGGCCCATAACGTACTGTGACAGCTCGTCATAGATCCGATGCGGCGTGGGAAGCTCCCGCAGCAGCATTGGGGTTGGCGACCCATCGCCTCCCGCTGCCTGGCCCTCCTCCGCCTCGGTGATGATGTCGTTGCAGGCACGAACGCACTCGTCGCAGATGTATATGCCTCCTGCCCCCTGGATGAGCTTGTTTACCTGATTGCGCGACTTGCCGCAAAAGGAGCAGCGCATCTCGTCGTGTCTGGGCATCTGCTACTCCTCGTTGTCCTGCTCGGAGCGCGTGGTGAGGACGCGGTCCACGAGGCCGTACTCGAGCGCCTGCTGCGCGCGCAGATAGTTGTCGCGCTCGGTGTCCACATTGACCTTCTCGATGGGCTGGCCTGTGGCGTCTGCCAGAATCTGGTTGAGGTGCTGGCGAATCCACTTGGTCTCGTCCGCCACGATCTGGATGTCGGTCTGCTGACCTTGCACGCCGGAGCTGGGCTGATGGATGAGCACCATGGAGTTGGGAAGCGCGAGGCGCTTGCCCTTTTGGCCACATGCCAAAAGGACGGCAGCCATTGAGGCGGCCATGCCCACGCAGATGGTCGACACCTCGGGCTTTATGAAGTTCATGGTGTCCAGAATGCCCAAGCCCGCATACACCTCTCCACCGGGAGAGTCGATGTAGAGGGAGATGTCCTTGTCGGGGTCCTGGCTCTCCAGATGGAGCAGCTGGGCAATCACCAGGTTCGCGCTCTCTCGCGTGATGGGCTCACCCAAGAAGACGATTCGGTCGTTGAGCAGGCGCGAATAGATGTCGTAGCTCCGCTCCCCTCTTGGAGTCTGCTCCACGACATAGGGAATGAGCGGGATGTTGGTTGGGTTAACCATATGTCCTCCTGTTTGGGTTGACCTTGCAATGAGTCAAAGGGGACACACCTCAGCGAGGTATGTCCCCTTATGCGTCAGATGACTATGTGGCGAGAGTCGGGGACTGCCCCCTTGTTGGCCTTGCGGGGCTACTCCGAGTCGGCGACGTCCGCGCGCTTCTCGGCGATCTCGTCAACGATGTTGACCTGGGCGTTCTCCGTGAGCCACTCCACTGCCTTCGAACGGCGAATGGACTCGCGGACGGCGGGCATGCGTCCATCGGAGAAGAACTCCTTCATCGCATCCTGTACGTCGGGGACACCGGCGCGCTCGAACTCGCCGCGCACGTCCTCTTCCGTGGCCTCAAGACCAAGGTGATCGGCAAGGGCGTCGAGTGCGAGCGACTGGCGGGCACGCTCGGCGGCCTGCTCGTGCAGGTCGGAAACGAAGTCCTCCGTCTCGATGCCACGCGACTGCAGGTAGGTGTCGAGCGACATGTTCTGGCTCTGAAGCTGCGTGAGGAATTGATTGGCCATCTCGTTGAAGACCTGCTCGGTGTAGGCGGCGGGAATCTCCTCCAGCGTGAGGTGCTTGCCGACCTCCTCAACGACACGGTCCTCCTTGAGCTGGGGAAGGCTGTTCTTCTTGTCTTCCTCCACCTCTTCCTTCACTGCGTCGCGCAGCTCCTGGATGGTGTCGAATCCGTAGTCTTCCTTAACGTTCTCCTCGGTGATCTCGGGAGTGACGGTACGGCGAATGGCCTTGACGGTGACCTTGGCCGCAAAGGTGATCTCGTGCTTGTCGTCCTCGGGACCATGCTCGGCCACCCAGGAGATCTCCTTCTCCTCGTCCTTCCTCATGCCGCGAAGACCATCGCGCAGCCCCTCGGGCAAACGGGCGTTGTCGATGGCGAACATGCGGTTCTCGCCCTCGTACTCACGCATGTTGTTGATGTTCTCCACGTCGCACAGGGCCATGTCGCCGTCTTCGATGCCACGGTCCTCCTCGACGTCCTCGAACGTCGTGCGATACGAGCGAATGAGCTCGAGCTGCTGGTCGATCTCGGCCTCGGTCGCCTCCTCGGGCGGCATGTTGATGGTCGGTGCGTCGTAGCTGTCGAGCTCGGCGTCGGGACGAACCGTAATCCTTGCCTCGATCGTGTAGTCGCTCTTCTCCTTGATGAGCTCGGGGTCCTCGCCGTAGTCGACGCGCCCGATGGGTACGACGTCGAGCTGCTCGATCATGAGGGGCTCTGCCTCGCTCATGAGCGTGTTGGTCGCGTCAGCAAGCACGGCCTCGCGCCCAACGATGCCGTCGATGACCGGACGGGGAGCACGTCCCCTGCGGAAGCCCTGGAACGCATACTTGCGCGCGATATCCTTGTAGGTCCTCAGAATGGCGGCGTCAACGTCCTTCTTGTCTATGGTAAGCGTAGCGACCAGAAGTCCGCTCTCGGGCTTTTCGCTGTTTACGGTGATCTTCAACGTTCCTCCAGTGTCTCGTGCTCTTGTGCCTTTGGGGGAAACCCCAAAAGTGCGATGGTGCGGGCGAAAGGACTCGAACCTTCACGGGGTCTCCCCCACTGGAACCTAAATCCAGCGCGTCTGCCAGTTTCGCCACGCCCGCATTACACGCACGGCCCACCATAGTACCAGATGGCTGGGGGCTTGTGTGACTATACCCCATTTTGGCGCATCAAATACAAACAAACACATGTTGTGGTTGTCCCGTTCGCACAAAAGTCGCGCGGAAGCTGAGCCACGGGCACCCGCTTGGCGTATTACTATCTATACGTAACCGCAAAAAGCGATCATTTGAATGGAGGACACGATGGACGAAGAGAAGACGGTAAGGTTGTCGGTCCCAAAGCTGGTGGGAATCGGAGTGGCGATTGCCGCCGTGGCAGTGGCATGCACCCTCCTGCTCATGCCGCATACCTCGACGACAACGGGGTCGGTGCAATCCTCCCCGATGTCTGCGGACGCAACGCGCGCAATCGTTCCCCACGTGGTGGGCCTTGAGTACCAGGATGCCGAGCAGGCCATCACCAATGCCATGCTCGACGTTGGCAAGAAGACCGAGGAGTATTCCGACACGGTGACCGAGGGACACGTCATCTCGCAGGACCCTGCCGCAGGCAACGACGTGGAGGTTCAGTCGAAGGTCAACCTGGTCATATCCAAGGGCAAGAAGAACCCGAACGTGGCCTCGATGCCCAACATCATCGGAAAGACGCGCCAAGAGGCCGAGCAGGCCCTTCGTGACGCAAAGCTCGTCCCGATCCAGGACACGATGGTCGTCACCACCGACGTCGCTCCCGGGCTGGTATGCCGCCAGTCCATCAAGCAGGGCACAAAGGTCAAGGAGGGCACGCTCGTGTCGTACGCTCTTGCGCTCTCCCCCAAAGACGATCGCGTTGCCGTCCCCAACCTCGCCGGGCTGTCGCTTAACGACGCCAAGGCCGCCCTCAAGAAGGTGGGCTTGCACGTGGACACCACCTACGTGTTCAGCTCGAGCGTTGCGAAGGACCATGTGGTAAAGCAGTCCATCAAGGCTGGCGACAAAGTGGCCAAGGGCACGGTCGTGACCCTCACGATCTCGCTTGGAGGAAAACCTCAGGGACCCATTGAGGTTCCCAACGTGGTGGGCAAGAAGGCAGACGAAGCCACCAGCGCCATCCAAAAGGTCGGGCTCAAGGCCGACTCGGCCAACGAGTACTCCAGCAACGTGGCCAAGGGCAAGGTAATTCGTCAGTCGATTCCCGCCGGCACCAAGGTGGCCAAGGACACCAAGGTGACCATAACGGTGTCGATGGGAGCCAAACCAGCTGGACCCGTGGCCGTTCCCGACGTCTCGGGCATGCGCGCCGAAGACGCTAACAACGCAATCAAGAACGCCGGACTCACCCCGGTGCGCAACGAGACCTATAGCGACGAGGTCGAGAAGGACTACGTAATCGGACAGTCCATAGAGGCTGGGACCAAAGTCGCAAAGGGCACGCAGGTGACCTTCACCGTCTCCCTTGGCAAGCGTCCCGAGCCGCCCGTGGTAAAGGTCGCCGTTCCCGACATCATGACGTACACGCGCGACGAGGCGATTGAGGCCATCCAGAGCGCCGGGCTCGTGGAGCGTTGGAGCGGCGAGGAGTACGGCACCGTCGTGTCGCAGGACCCACCTGCAGGCACCGAGGTGGAGGTCGGCAGCATCGTTACCTTCACGCTGGATGCAGCCCCCACCAAGATCGAGGTGCCCGACGTCGAAGGCATGACGGCAGACGACGCCAGCCGCACGCTTGGCGAGAAGGGCCTCGTGCTCAACTACGACTCCTCGCGTGGCGGCGACATCCTCTCGGGCACCGACCCCGTGGCAGGATCTTTGGTGGACGAGGGTGACACGATCGAGGCCGTGTTCCGGGACAACCCCGAACCGGAGCCGCAACCCGAGCCAGAGCCAGAGCCGGAGCCGCAACCCGAGCCACAGCCGGATCCACAGCCGGAGCCGGAGCCGCAACCTGAGCCCGAGCCTCAGCCGGAGCCGGAGCCGCAACCTGAGCCCGAGCCTCAGCCGGAGCCTGAGCATGCCCCCGAAAGCCAGGACAACAACGCGAACAACGACAGCTCGAGCAATGGGGCAGATGACGCGCAGAACACCGGATCGAAGCCCAACGACGACGACATCACAATCTTCAACGAGGCCATGAGCAAGTCCGGGGACACGAGCTACGAGCTCATCTCCAAACTTTCGGTGGCTCCCTCCAACGATGGCACCGACTACACCTTCCTGTGCCGCGGCAGCGACGGCAACTACACCCTCGTAATCCACGAGAGTGGGGTCGACAGCAGCACGGCCACGCTGGTATCCAGCACGAAGGCCTAGTTCCAGCGGCCAGTTAAGCCATGTGAATGCCCCCTTGCGGCTCACCCGAGCCGCAAGGGGGCATGTTTCGTATCTGACCTCAGCGCGTGCTACAGGTCGATCTCCACGTCCTCGGTGTCTGCGACGCGGAACGGCTCGCGCGCGGCGTAGGTGGTGTGCAGCAGCCTGTGCGAGAGGTGGCTGTTGGGCTTCTCCAAGAACCTCTCGTACAGCTCGACGATCTGCGGGTTGTTGTGGGACTGGCGCAGCGTGTTGCGCTCGTCCTCGGTGTACAGTGCCGCGGCACGCTTCTGGCGGTAGGTGTCCACGATGTCGACGTCCTCGTTGGGGAGGAATGCATGGCGGACGATGGGCATACCGCCACCGTTGATGCAGCCACCCGGGCAGCACATGATCTCGATGAAGTGATAGGGGCTGGTACCCTCGCGAATCTGGTCGAGGAGCACCTGGGCGTTTGTCATGCCAGAGGCGACGGCAACACGCACGTCCATGCCGCCCATGGTGACGGTGGCCTCCTTGATGCCCTTCATGCCACGCACGGCCTCAAAGCGGACCGCGTAGTACTCCTTGCCCTCGAGCACCTTGTAGGCGGTGCGCAAGGCAGCCTCCATGACGCCGCCGGTCACGCCGAAGATGACGCCTGCGCCCGTCGCGGTACCCATTATGTCGTAGTCGAAGCCCTCCTCGGGCAGACGGTTGAACTGCATGCCCGAGCGCTTGATGAGGTCGCCCAGCTCGCGGACGGTGAGCACCGCGTCGACGTCGCGGATGCCGTCGACCTCCATCTGGGGACGATCCTTCTCGAACTTCTTTGCGGTGCACGGCATGATGGACACCACGAAGATGTCCTTGGGGTCAAGGCCGTTCTGCTCGGCAAAGTAGGACTTGATGATGGCACCCTGCATCTGGTGCGGGCTCTTGCAGCTGGAGATGTGAGGCAGAAGGTCGGCGTTGTAGGTCTCGGCCCAATTGACCCAGCCGGGCGAGCAGGAGGTGATCATGGGCAGCACGCCGTCGTTCTTGACGCGGTCCAAGAGCTCGTTGGCCTCCTCCATGATGGTGAGGTCCGCGCCGAAGTCGGTGTCGTAGACGCGGTCGAAGCCCAGTCGGCGCAGCGCCGCGGCCATCTTGCCTGTGACGGGCGTGCCAATGGGAAGGCCGAACTCCTCGCCGAGCGCGGCACGCACGGCAGGAGCGGTCTGGACGACCATGAACTTGCCCTGGGCGCGCGCGAAGTCGACCTTGTCGATCTCGGTCTTGGGCATGAGGGCGCCCGTGGGGCATACCGTCACGCACTGGCCACACATGAGGCAGGGAGACTCCATGAAGGAGATGTCCTGCGCAGGGCCGACCTTCGCGTCGAAGCCGCGGTTCTCGAATCCCAGCACACCATTGCCATGGGCGTTCTTGCAGCGGGCGATGCAGCGACCGCACAGAATGCACTTGCTGGTGTCGCGAACGAGCGAGGGCGAGGCGTCGTCGTAGGTGGTAGGCGTCTTGGCACCCTGGAACATGCCCTCGCGCGCACCTACGATGCGGGCCACGTGCTGCAGCTCGCACTTGCCGGACTTGCCGCACTGCTGGCAGTTGACGTTGTGGTTGGAGAGCAAAAGCTCGACGCTCGTGCGACGCGCGGCGACCGCCTTGGGCGAGTTGATCTTTACCTCCATGCCCTCCGCCACGGGAAACACGCAGCTCGCGGCAAGTCCACGCGCGCCGGTGGCCTCGACCAGGCACACGCGGCATGAACCCTGGTTGCACTCGCCGTGGTTGTAGGTGCACAGGGAAGGAATCTCGTATCCACACTGGCGGGCGGCCTCAAGGATGGTGAGGCCCTCTTCCACCTGATATGGCCTGCCTTCGATCGTGATGTTGACCAAGCTCATCTTAGAAGACCCCCCTTAGCCCTTGTAGATGGCATCGAAGCGGCAGGCGGAGACGCAGGTGCCGCACTTGATGCACTTCTCGGTATCGATGGTAAACACGGTCTTGCCCGCCTTGCCCTCGATGGCAAAGACAGGGCACACGCGTGCGCAAGCGGAGCACTTGCGGCACTTGTCGGGATCGATGATGTAGTTGATGAGGTCCTTGCACACGCCCGCGGGGCACTGCTGCTCATCGATGTGGGCGATGTACTCGTCCTTGAAGTGCGCGATGGTGGAGAGGATGGGGTTGGCCGCAGTCTGGCCGAGGGCGCACAGGGAGTTGGTCTTGCACGCCTCGCCAAGTGCCTCGAGCTCGTCGAAGTCCTTGTGGGTGCCCGTGCCGCTGGTGATGCGGTCCAGGATCTCGATCATGCGCTTGGTGCCGATGCGGCAGGGAGAGCACTTGCCGCAGCTCTCGTCGCAGATGAAGCCCATGTAGAACTTCGCGACGTCAACCATGCAGTTGTCCTCGTCCATGACGATGGCGCCGCCCGAGCCCATCATGGAGCCCTTCTCGACCATATTGTCGAAGTCGATGGGCGTGTCCAGGTCCTCCTCGGTGAGGCAGCCGCCCGAGGGGCCGCCGGTCTGGATGGCCTTGAACTGCTTGCCACCCTGGATGCCGCCGCCGATGTCGTAGATGAGCTCGCGCAGCGTGACGCCCATGGGAATCTCGACGAGGCCCACGTTGTTGACCTTGCCGCCCAGGCAGAACACCTTGGTGCCCTTGGAGCGCTCGGTGCCGTAGCACGTGAAGTTCTCCAAGCCCTCGCGCAGGATGTAGGGCACCGTCGCCAGCGTCTCCACGTTGTTGACGATCGTGGGTTTGTCCCACAGACCGCTCACCGCGGGGAACGGCGGGCGCGGGCGCGGCATGCCGCGCTTGCCCATGATGGAGTTGAGCAGGGCCGTCTCCTCGCCGCACACGAACGCGCCGGCGCCCAGGCGCACATGAGCGCGGAAGCTGAACCCGCTCCCCAGGATGTTGTCGCCCAGAAGGCCGAGCTCCTCGGCCTGCTTGATGATGGCGTTCACGCGCTCGACCGCGGTGGGATACTCTGCACGAATGTAGAAGTAGCCGTCCTGCGCACCGATGGCATACCCGGCGATGGCCATGCCCTCGACCACTGCCAGCGGGTTGTCCTCGAGCACCGAGCGGTCCATGAATGCGCCGGGGTCGCCCTCGTCGCCGTTGCAGACCACGTACTTCTCGTCGGATACCTGGTCGTGGGCAAACTGCCACTTGCGACCCGTGGGGAATCCGCCACCGCCCTTGCCACGCAGTCCCGAGGCAAGGATCATGTCGATGACTTCCTGCGGTTTCATGGTGAGGGCGTTCATAAGGCCCTGGAAGCCGCCGTAGCCCAGCGCCTCCTCGATCTTGTTGGGGTCAATCACGCCGCAGCCGTGCAGGGCGATGCGCTTCTGCTTCTTGTAGAAGGGGATGTCGGCCATGTGCTCGCACTTGTCGCCCGTCGCCGGATCAACGTACACGAGGCGCTCGACGACCTCGCCACCCATGAGGTGGTCGTAGAAGATGTCGCGAATGTCCTCGGGCTTTACCAAGCGATACAGGACGTCACCGGGGTACACGCGGATGAAGGGTCCCTCGGAGCACAGGCCAAAGCAGCCTACCTGGCGAATCACGATGTGCTCCTGCATGTTCTCCTTGTCGATGAGCTTTTGCGCCGCGGCGCGCAGGTCGTTGGTGCCGCCAGCCATGCAGCCGGTGCCACCGCACAGGACCATGTACTTCTTGCCGTCGGAGCCGTCGAACTTGCCGTGCAGCTCGTCCGCAAACTTCTGTACGTCGCGCTTGAGCTCTTCTGAGGTTGCGTACATTATGCTGCGCCCCCTTCCATAAGACGGTACTCATCGATGATCTTGGGGACGTCACTCACGTCCACGCGCGCGTATATCTTGCCGTCGATGGTAACGGCGGGAGCCGCGGCGCAGGCACCGATGCAGCGAAGGGCATCGATGGTGAACATGCGATCCTCGGTGGTGCCGCCGGGCTCGATGCCAAGGTCGTTGCAGAAGCGGTCGATGACCTTCTGGGCGTCCTTTACGTAGCAGGCCGTGCCGAGGCAGCAGCCAATCACGTGCTTGCCCTTGGGCGTGAGCGAGAAGAACGAGTAGAACGTTACCACACCGTAAATCTCTGCCACGGAGATACCCGTCTTGCGGGATACTACTTCCTGAACCTCAAGAGGCACATAGCCGAATTCCCGTTGGATCGTGCTCAATATCATGATGAGTGGGGTCTTCTCATCGGTGTACTGATCGCAGATTTCCTCAATCCGCTTTACAGCAGCCCCGCTAAGGTGTGCCATAGCGCTCCTCCCCGAACTAGGTTGTATTGATGGACGTACGTGTCCGAACCGGCCGTACGCCACTCCCTATGACGCACATGAACCGATATCGCATATCCATTCCAAGATAGGGTATCAGATGAACTCTCGCATCAAAAGGGCGTCGTTTTAAAACACACACGCATCACGGGTCCGTAAACGGCCGGCAGCGCGTCGCACGTGGGGATCGCCGTCCGTCGGGGACGGTCCCTTCCGGGCGGTAATGCGCGCGGGGACCGCCCCCAAGAGGGACGGTCCCCGGTGTGTGCCAGGCGGCCGTGAGATCACGCCGCCCACCGTTTGCGCGGGTACGACTACACGATGCCCTGGGCCATCATGGCGTCGGCAACCTTGAGGAAGCCGGCGATGTTGGCGCCGAAGACGAGGTTGCCCTCATGGCCGTACTCCTTGGCGGCGTCTGCGGCCGCGCGGTAGATGGAGGCCATGATGCCCTTGAGGCGGTCGTCGACCTCCTCGAAGGTCCAGGAGATGTGGCCGGCGTTCTGGCTCATCTCGAGGCCGGAGGTGGCCACGCCACCGGCGTTCGCGGCCTTGCCCGGGCAGAACGCCACGCCGTTCTCGATGAGGTACTCGGTCGCCTCGGTGGTGGTGGGCATGTTCGCACCCTCGCCCACGATCTTGCAGCCGTTGGCGACGAGTGCCTTGGCGTCCTCGAGCAGCAGGGTGTTCTCGCGTGCGCACGGAAGGGCGATGTCGCACTTGAGCTGCCACACGCCACGGCCGTCCTCGGCGTGCCAGGTGGCGGAAGGCTTGGCCTCCGCGTAGAGCGCCAGACTCACGCCGGCATCCTTGCCGGAGCGCTTCTTGCTGTAGATGTCCTCGAGCACCGTGTAGTCGATGCCGTCGGGGTCCTCGACCCAGCCCTTGGTGTCGGAGCAGGCGATGACCTTGGCGCCGAGCTGGGTGGCCTTCTGGATGGCGTAGATGGCCACGTTGCCGGAGCCGTGCACGACGACGGTCTTGCCCTCGAAGGAATCACCGTGGTCCTCGAGCAGGTTCTGCACGAAGTAGACCAGGCCATAGCCGGTGGCCTCGGTGCGTGCCAGCGAGCCGCCAAAGGAGAGGCCCTTGCCCGTGAGGGTGCCGGTCCACTCGTTGCGGATGCGCTTGTACTGGCCGTACATGTAGCCGATCTCGCGGCCGCCCACGCCCAGGTCGCCCGCAGGCACGTCGGTGTCGGGACCGATGTGGCGGCACAGCTCGGTCATGAAGCTCTGGCAGAAGCGCATGATCTCGTTGTTGGACTTGCCCTTGGGGTCGAAGTCGGAGCCGCCCTTGCCGCCACCCATGGGAAGGGTGGTGAGGGAGTTCTTGAAGATCTGCTCGAAGCCCAGGAACTTGAGCATGCCCAGGGTGACGGTGGGGTTGAAGCGCAGGCCGCCCTTGTAGGGGCCAATGGCGCTGTTGTACTCTACGCGGTAGCCGCGGTTGACATGGGCCTTGCCCTCGTCATCGACCCAGGGCACGCGGAACATTACGGTACGCTCGGGCTCTACGAGACGCTCCAGGAGGGCGGCGTCCTCGTACTCGGGATGTGCGTCGAGTGCGGGCTGCAGCGTGGAAAGCACCTCGTCGGCTGCCTGCAGGAACTCAGGCTGATCGGCATAGCGCTCCTTGAGCTCTGCCATTACGCGCTCGGAATACGACATAATCGCTCCTTTCGATCCGATTGGTTGGTCAGGACCACCTGGCCAATCTTTCGTGGGTAAGAATAGGTTCTTTTGTCGCGCGGCTCAACGATGAGACGAAGATGTAACGTCTTATTCCATGCGGCGAAACCATTTGTACACGTTCCGCCTACGCTGTGCCGGGGCTTTGGCGACCTGTTGCGGGGAGTTTATTTCTTGACTTCGCGGGTCCCCATTGAAGGTCGTGTCAAAATGCCCTATACTGCGTGAACGAAACGGGGCGTGGCGCAGCTTGGTAGCGCATCTGCTTTGGGAGCAGAGGGTCGCTGGTTCGAATCCAGTCGCCCCGACCAGAAAAACAGCAGGTCAGACGGTGTGTCTGGCCTGTTTTTTCGTGCGCGGTCGGCTTGGTAGCAAAACTGGACGTATAGGGGCTCCCGATTGTCCCTAAGTGTCCGGAATTGCTACCAAGGACCCAAGCACCTAGTCCTTGCCGCCAGCGCTCCCCCGCGCATACAGCACCTCGTTGGTGTATGAATACTTACCGTCCTTGCCCTTCTTGAGCATCTTCACGTCGATGGGCAGCGCTCCCGGCATGCCCCCCATGCCAAAGATGGCACGTATGGCGGCAGGCACGTTGGCATTGATGCCACCCATGTGCTTAGAGCCATCCTCGGCCTTGGGGTCTACGGCAAATCCCGCGGAGAGGTACGCGCACACGATGGCATCCGCGTCGGAAAAGCGCGCCGCGTCCACCGGCAGGTTGTCACTCAGCAGCACGAACTCGGCACCCGCTGCGTGTGCCTCCTTGAGCGCACGGCCTATGCCCTGCATGCACGGGTTCGCATCCTGCAGAGCGTCGATTCCCGCCCCAACGGCACTTAGACAGACCACGGCATCCGCCTCCGCAATCGCCGCAGAGAGCTCGTCCGAGTACGCGAGCTTGCCATCGCCGTCCGCGTCGTAATAGCAGTCCACGAAGATGTTGGTCGCACTGTCCGCAGACCCGTCCGTGCTTCCCGTCAGCCGATTGTCCACATATGCCTGCGGGTCCACCTTTCCCTTTTCCATCAACTCGCTGAGGGCATAGCCAATGGGGTTGGCGTCCGCCTTGGTGCGCCCAACGATCACGAGGCGCGTCTTGGAGCCCTCCAGAGGAAGCACGCCATCTCCCTTGAGCATCGTAACCGCATGCTCGGCGATGCTGCGCTCGATGCCGTGGTGCGCGTCGCTGCCCACCACCTCTTTTGCAGCCGCCACCATCGCGTCCACGGACTGGTCCTTGGGAACCAGCAGCTCATACTTCTGCTTGAGCGAGAGCACCCTTCGCACCGACTCGTCCAGGTGCCCCTGATCGATGCTGCCATCTCGCACCTTGGCCGACAGGCCTGATATGAGCTCGTCGTAGAACGTCACGCTCGCATCGTCCTTGAGGTCGGCAGGCATGAGCAGGATGTCGCATCCGGCAGCAAGGCATCGCTCCGCGACGGCAATCTGATGCTCCACGCTCTTTGGGTCTCCGGGCAGCAACATGGCCTTCGTGTCGGGCTCCTCAACAAACTGCTTCATCTCCAGTGCGTCGGTAACCACCACGCCGCCAAAGCCCAAGTCCCCACGAAGCATGTTCGTCACGATCTTGCAAGACATGCATGCAGGATAGTATCCCTTCGTCTTGCCGTCACCGAGCGCGTACGTGTCGTCGAAGGACGGGAAGGTTGTCGCCGAAACCATGATCATGTCGGCATCGTTTGCGACGAGGTCGCCAAAGACCTTGAGGCCCTTCTCCTGGAGGTCGTCCAGCGAGATTCGTATTGCCGTGGGGTCATCATCGCCGTCGCCGGCTCCGGGAAAGTGCTTGAAGGTCGTGATGACGCCACCCTTCTTTGCTCCGGCGGCAAACTGCTTGCAAAGCTGGGTCACCACGTCGGGGTCGTCCGAGAACACACGGGTGCTCATGCCCGGGTCGGCAAGGTCGCCTATTATGTCGGCACACGGCCCAAAGTTCACGTTGATGCCCAATGCGCCGAGCTCCTTGCCAAACACCGTTCCCGTGTCCATGGCGTTCTTGGAGGCGTCATCGCCGGTGGCACCGATGGCCATGCTGCCCGTACCACGCGTGCCCATGGTGAGGCGCGACACGGACCCACCCTCCTGGTCGGCCGCCACAAGGTACGGAATGCCATACGTCGCCTTGGCGTCGTCGCTCTGGAGGTTGTTGGCCTGCAGGTCACTCACGAGGCGCACGGTCTGCTCGGTGTCGACGACGTTCTGGCCAAACAGAATGACACCGCCATATTGATGGCGGCGCAGCGCGGCGGCAAGATCGGGCACCGCGGACAGGTCGGTAACGTTGGCGTCCTCCCCCTCCCAGGTGCGAATCGCCGGCATGATCAATTGCGCGATCTTTTGCTCCACCGACAGGGAACCCATCAACTCGTCGACCGACGAGGTCGAGGCGGGGCCATCTTGGCCACCGCCTACATGGGAGGCACATGCGGCAGTCGCCAGCGCCGCAAGGCCAGATGCCGCGACGAACGCGCGGCGCGTAACGGACGTGTTCATGCGTACCTCGATTCCTCGATGCCTGTTCGCATAATAGAACTGTACGGCATCATGCGCAATTGCGCGCCGTTCACTCCTCCCCGCGCCACCCTCGACCCCCATGGCGAGGAGTATCTTCCCTGTGTCGAACAGCCACGGTGGATAGTATCCCCAACGTGGCACCCTGGCGTCAGGCTCGCAGCAGGCTCTTGTACGCGTTGAGGCCAACCTCAAGGACGCTCTCGTCAAAGTCGAACGTGTCGGCATGAAGCGGAATGCCGGTCCCGGTGCCCAACAGCAGGAACACCCCCGGCAGACGCCGTTGGTACCAGGCAAAGTCCTCGGCAATGAGCAACGGCTCGGCAACCTCGCGCAAGTCGGGCAGGACCTCCCGAACCATGCGGAAGAGACCCGGGTCGTTGACGACGGCGGGATCTCCCACCGAGAAGTGCGTCCTGGCCTTGCACCCAAAGGCTTCGGCAGCCGCGGTGGCGGCAGACACCACGGCCTCCTTCGCAGCAGCCCGATCCCCCTCGCAGAAGGTGCGCAGGCTTCCGTGGACCTCCGCGGACGCCGCGATGGCGTTGCGGACGGTCCCGGCGCGAAGCAACCCAAAGCGCAGGAGCACAGGTTCGGCAACGTCCAGGTGGTCGATGCGCGCATACACGTCTGCCACGAACTGCGTGGCGCACCGCAACGCGTCCCTCCCCTCCTGCCACTTGGCGATGTGCGACCCGCGCCCGCAAAAAAAGACGTCCGTCTCGTTGCTCGAGGACAAGAGCGCGCCCGTGCGACTGGCGATGACGCCCTTGGGGATGTCGGGCCACAGGTGAAACCCAAAGATGCGATCCACGTTGTGCCGCTCGAACACACCGCTCTCACAGACGCGCAATGCCCCGCCCGACGTCTCCTCCGAGGGCTGGAACAAAACCATGACGTTGCGCCGAAGCTCGCCCGCGTGAATCGCAAGCCAGCGGCACAGCACGAGCGCCATGGCCATGTGCCCATCGTGCCCGCAGGCGTGCATGTTCCCCTCATGCCGCGAGGCATACGGCGCCCCGGTCCTCTCCATAACGGGAAGGGCGTCCATGTCGGTGCGAATCGCGGTCGCTTGTCGCTCGCCATGCTCGAACAGCGCGCACAGCGTGCTCTTGCAGGGACGCACGATCCTGCACGCATCTCCCAACGCTTCCAGGCACGACTCCACATATGCCAGCGTCTGGGGCAAATCGCTATCGAGCTCGGGAATCATGTGTAGCTGGCGCCGGTGATATTGCAGCAGCTCTGCCTCGGTCATGGTAGCTCCTTTGCTGGGGACCGCACGGCAATGAGTGTATGGCGCGTTTGCGTCCATCGTGTAACCAGCACTTTATATCTTTGAGGCTAACGCTATAACCATTCGATAATGGTTCGAATAACGTTAGGGCGAACGTCGCACCCATCACGGAGGAGAAAGAACGCTATGACCGACAAGCCCCTGTTTGTGACCAAAGAGCAGTTGGAAGACATCGCAAGCCGCTACCCCACCCCCTTCCACCTCTACGATGAGGCGGGGATTCGCAACACGGCTCACGCATTGCAGGATGCCTTCTCGTGGAACGAGGGGTTTAGGGAGTTCTTTGCGGTTAAGGCGAATCCCAACCCCACCATCCTGCGGACCCTCATGGAATGCGGGTGCGGGCTCGATTGCGCCACCTCAACCGAGCTGCTGCTCGCGCGCGCCGTCGGCGCCCGTGGAAACGACATTATGTTTTCGTCCAACGACACCCCCGCAGCCGACTTCCAGATGGCCGACCAGCTCGGCGCGTTCGTCAACTTCGACTCCATCGACCTCATATACTTCTACCGGAGCCAGGTGGGTACTCTGCCCGAGGTCGTGTGCCTGCGCATGAATCCGGGCGGCGAGTTTGAGGGGGCGAACCAGATCTTCGACACGCCACAGGGTTCCAAGTTCGGCATGACGCCCGACCAGCTCACCGACGCATGCCGCATGCTGATCCAGGCGGGCGTGCGCAACGTCGGACTGCATGCGCTGCTTTGCAGCAACACGCATGGCAACTCGTACTATCCCGCATTGGCGCGCCTGCTCTTTTCGGAAGCGGTGAGGCTTCGTCGGCAGACGGGCATCCATGTCTCCTTTGTCAACCTGTCGGGGGGGATTGGCATCCCATACGAGCCAAGCGACGAGCCATGCGACATCACCGCCATTGGCGAGGGGGTTCACGCGGCATACGAGGAGGTTCTTGGAGGGGCGAACATGGACGATGTGGCGATCTTCACCGAGCTCGGGCGCTTTATGACCGGACCGCATGGCTGCGTCGTCACGCGCGTCCTACACCTCAAGCAGACCTACCACGACTACGTGGGCGTCGACACCTGCGCCGCCGACCTCATGCGACCGGCCATGTACGGCGCATACCACCATATCACCGTTGTGGGTCGACCCGGTGGCCCCAACAAGACGAGCGCGCCCGCGACGCACCTCTACGACGTGGTGGGCGGGTTGTGCGAGAACAACGACCGCTTTGCGAACGGCCGCAGGCTTCCCGAGGTCGAGGTCGGAGACCTGCTCGTTATCCACGACACCGGCGCACACGGAAGGGCCATGGGTTACAACTACAACGGTCGTCTCCGCAGCGCAGAGGTCCTGCTTCGAACCGACGGGTCGTACGAGCTCGTTCGACGGGCAGAGAGTCCCGCCGACTACTTTGCCACGCTGGACGTCACGCCCTTTTTCGACAAGCTGCCGCACTAGACACCAAGGCCCGAGCCATACGATTGGAGAACCATGGACGCACAGGAAGTAATCGACTTCATCGCCAACGCAAAGAAGACCACTCCAGTAAAGGTGTACATACGAGAGCGCCCCAACGCATGCGTGGACTACGGTTCGGCGCAGGTCTTTGGCACAGGCGACAAGATCGTGTTTGGGGATTGGTCGGAGCTTGGACCCGTTCTGCAACAGAACGCCGGGTCAATAGAGGACTTTGTCGTGGAGGCGGACCGTCGCAACACGGCCGTACCCCTGCTGGACCTCAAGCCCATCAATGCGCGCATCGAGCCCGGCGCCATCATCCGCGAGCAGGTGGAGATTGGCGACGGGGCGGTCATTATGATGGGCGCCATTATCAACATTGGCGCCGTGGTCGGCGATCAGACCATGATTGACATGGGTTGCGTCCTCGGCGGACGGGCGATCGTCGGCAAGCGATGCCACATTGGCGCGGGCACCGTGCTCGCTGGCGTGGTGGAGCCTGCCAGCGCGACTCCCGTCGTGGTGGAGGACGACGTAATGATCGGCGCCAATGCCGTAGTGCTTGAGGGCGTGCGCGTGGGAGCGGGCTCCGTGGTGGCCGCAGGGGCCGTCGTTATTGAGGACGTGCCCGCAGGCGTCGTCGTGGCCGGTTGTCCCGCAAAGATAATAAAGAAGAAGGATGACCGCACTGCCAGCAAGACGGCCCTGGTAGAAGCGCTACGCACCCTGTAGAGCTGCGAAGGGGCTGGAAGCGCCTGTCCCGTGTGCGCATCTGCTCAGCTCGTCCGATCACGTTAACAAAGCAAGTTTGTCTATGAGCTTGCGGTATACGCGTCGGCGGATCCACGGCTCGGTGGACAGGCGGATTGCGTCCTCCAGAGGCACCCAGCGCACGCCGCTGTTCTCGTCGAGCTTGGGTCGGATGGGTTCGGCGGGATCGACCACCGCCAGATACGTAACGTTGAGGTGCAGGTGCGAGCTCACGTACTCTCCGCGCTTCTCGTGGCCGTCCACGGCAAGCACTTCGAGCGCGAACACGTTGCCGGGGCGGCACTCCACTATGTGCGCATGCTCGACGCCGGTTTCCTCTTCGAGTTCGCGCAAGGCGACCACCTGCAGGTCGCGTTCTCCGTCCGCGTGACCACCAATCCAGCTCCAGGAACCATAGGTATTGTGATATACGAGCATCGTCTGTTCCATGACGGGGTCGACTACCCAGATCGAACAGGTCATGTGCGCTTGCGTGCTGCGCTCGAAACAGCTGGGATCGGTGTCGAGTGCGTTCAAGATGACCTGCTTGTCGGCGGCTTCTTGTTCGTTGAAGGGCTCGAAGACCGCAATTGCCGCGCGTAGGTTTGCGGCGCCTTCCGCCCGCGTGCTCGCACCATCAGCGTACGCATCCGAAAGGCGCCGGGTCTTGTCTGCCATCTTCTTTCGGATGTCAGGCGGCCCCAGCACCTCGCAATCTTCCCCGAAGGACAGGAGCATGTCGTAATAGTAGTCACGGTCGATGAAGGGAAAACTCACCAGATAATGATCGTCGCCGTCGGGGGCGAAATCCTTGAAGGGGCAGTAGTCCAGCACGCGCTCGGCGATCGGCCGCTTAATGCGGAGGCTTATCGTGCTCTGTAGCTCTCGTGCGTAAGGGGTGCCGTCAAGCTCGGCCAAGGGGATATCCCGCGGCTCGAAGGTCTCTTCGAGGACGTGCAGGTCCAGAATGCGGGTGAGCTTGAACAACCGGAATGACCGGCGATTCCGACACCATCCATAGACGTAAGGAGCCCCGTTTTTGAAGACAATCTGGTGCGGCTCGACGAATCGCCGGCTCTCTTCTCCGCGCTGGTTGAGGTACGTCATGGAAACGAGATTGCACTTGCTCAGGGCTTCGCGAATACGAGCAAGATGGGCGTCGACGTCGCAGTTGTGGATCCACGGAAATCTGTCGATGCGAACGTAGCCTGCCTTGAGCTGGACCTGCGGGGCCTGATTGCTTGAAATGAGGGATTGCAGCTTCGCCTTCGCGCTCGTCAAGGTGCCTCGCTCAACTATGCCTTCCAAGCCGGACAAGGCCACGAGCATCGTCGAGAGATCGTCGTTGTTGAACATGCCCTTCTCAAGTTTGAAGCCCGGCATGATCCGTATGCCGCCGCCGACGCCCGGCGTGGAAAAAACCGGAACCCCCGCCATGGAAAGGGCCTCGACGTCGCGGTAGATGGTACGCGTGGACACCTCGAAGGCATCGGCGAGGAAGCTGGCGCTCACGCACTCCTTCTCGAGCAGGATGAGAGTGATTCCCAGCAAACGGTCGGCTTTCATGGTGCGTGTCCTCTCGCTCCGCTAGTTAAAGAACGAAATGCAATTCACGGAGTGTCTGACTATTCTTGACACTCTATGTCAAGAATAGTGGCATAACGTGCTCGTATCAAGTGTGGTTGCGAGTGAGAGGCATGTCGTCATGAAAACCGTTTACGTATTCATCCTCGAAACCTTGGCCGATTGGGAGCTGGGCCACGTGTTGGCCGAGCTGAATTCCCGCCGCTTCTTCAAACCAGATGCGCCAGAGATACAGCTCATGCGCGTGGGGGCGACGGATGAGCCCGTGGTTTCCATGGGTGGGACGAAAATGACACCGGACGTCGCCATTGGCGATATCACTGTCGACGAAAACACTTTCCTACTGCTTCCAGGCGCAGATACCTGGTCAGATCCAATGTACGCCCCAGCAATCGCCAAGGCGGAAGAGGTGCTGACGGCAGGCGGTACCGTCGCGGCAATCTGCGGGGCCACCGTCGCCCTCGCCGCGGCAGGGTTGTTGGACAGCCGTCCGCACACCAGCAACGGGGAGGGCTTCCTGGAAATGTTCGTGCCAACCTATAGGGGTGCCGCATATTTCGAGGATGCGGAGGCGGTCTCGGACGGGGAATTGATCACAGCGGGGGCAACAGGCGCCATCGCTTGGACGAGGCGCATCATCGAACGGCTTGGCGTAATGGACGAAGCCGCTCTTCAATCGTGGTTTGACTACTTTTCGACGGGGGACGCGCGACACTTCTTCTCGCTTTGGGAATCCGTAAACGGAAGCGGAACGTAGCCATGCAAAACGCGCCGCGAACGCGGCGCACCATGCTCTCCGAGTCCTACCGTGTGTTCGGAGGGGCTGGATACGCTTGTCTTTGTGCGCATCTGAGCGAAGCGAAGCTAAGCCCTGCAAAACGCGCTGCTCCGCAGCGCACCATCTTCCCCGGTCCCTACCGTGTGATTGCGCGGTCGGTGTCCCCTTCGTGCCCTTTGCGCATCTGAGCGAAGCGAAGCTAAGCAAAAGGGCACGAAGGGGACACCGCGGCACCGCGAAAACCCCTACACGTAGAACAGCATGTCGTTGTACGACGGCACGGGCCAGCAGTCCTTGGAGCATATGGCCTCCATGGCGTCCACCGCAGCGCGCAAGGCATCCATCGCGGGAAGAACCACGTCACGATACCGCTCGTCGCTCGCAGCGGGATCTGCTATCGAGCGGGCCTCCGAGTTCTTCTGCTCAAGGTCATCCGCCAGTGACCAGATGGTCCCCATGCTGCCGGTAAGGGTCTTGCAGAGGTCCTTCTCGAGCGGCGAGTCGATGCCGATCCCGGTTTTGGTCGACGCGGCGTCAGCGAGCTCCGCGGCATACGACTGGATTGCGGGTATGTACAGGTGACGGGCCATGTGCACCATCACGTTGGCCTCGATGTTGAGGAGCTTGGCGTACTGCTCGGCCTTCGCCACGTAGCGGGCGTGCAGCTCGGACTCGGAGAGGACGTGATACCTCTCGAACAGCGCGACGTTTTGCGGGTCGATGAGGGCGGGCAGCGCCTCGGGCGTCGTCTTGAGGTTGGGCAGACCGCGGCGGGCCGCCTCGTCCTCCCACTCCTGCGAGTAGCCGTTGCCGTCGAAGATCACGCGGTGGTGGTCGCGGAAGGTGTGGCGCACGAAGCGCATGGCCACGACCAGGAAGTCCTCGTCGGCGCGGTCGGCCACGTAGTCGCAGAAGCGCTCGCACTGCTCGGCGACGGCGGTGTTAAGGACGACGTTGGGGTCGCTCAGGTTCTGCTGGCTGCCGCACATGCGGAACTCGAACTTGTTGCCGGTGAAGGCGAACGGGCTGGTGCGGTTGCGGTCGGTGTTGTCTCGAAGGATCGCCGGAAGCTGCGGGATACCCAGGTCCATGAGCTCGCTCTCGTGCGCCTCCACGTTCTCCTTCCTTATGAGCGCTTCGACCACGGGCGACAGAGCGTCACCGAGGAAGATGGACACGATCGCGGGCGGGGCCTCGTTGGCACCGAGGCGGTGGTCGTTGCCGGCCGAGGCCACGCTGGCGCGCATGAGGTCGGCGTGCTCGTCGACGGCCGCCACCAGGCAAGCAAGGAACACGAGGAACTGCAGGTTGTCCTCGGGGTGCGGGCCGGGCTCCAGCAGGTTGCGCCCGTCGGCGGAGATGGACCAGTTGTTGTGCTTGCCCGAGCCGTTAACGTACTCGAAGGGCTTCTCGTGCTGCAGGCATGCGAATCCGTAGTTGGTGGCCAGCAGCTTGAGCTTCTCCATGGTGAGCAGGTTGTCGTCGATGGCCGTTGAACCGTCCTCGAAGATCGGCGCGAGCTCGTGCTGGCAGGGCGCCACCTCGTTGTGCTTGGTCTTGGCGGGGATGGCGAGCTTCCACAGCTCGTCGTCGAGCTCCTTGACCGACGGGCGGATTGCGCCGAAGTAGTGCTCCTCGAGCTCCTGGCCTTTGGAGGGGGGCGCACCGAACAGGGTCCTACCCGTGAGGATGAGGTCTGGGCGTGCCTTGAAGTCGGACTCGGTGATGAGGAAGTACTCCTGCTCGGGGCCGACGGTGGTGGTCACGCGCCGCGGCTCGCGCCCGAAGAGCGCAAGCACGCGCTTGGCTTGGTCCTCGAGGGCGACTTGGCTGCGCAGGAGAGGGGTCTTCTTGTCCAGCGCCTCGCCGGTGTACGAGATGAAGGCGGTGGGGATGCACAGCACCTCGTCCTTGATGAAGGCGGGGCTCATGGGGTCCCACACGGTGTAGCCGCGCGCCTCGAAGGTCGCGCGA
>CADBCS010000031.1:0-31089 GCA_902793195.1 uncultured Coriobacteriaceae bacterium
GACGTCCTCGTGAACAACGCCGCCACCGACGACGAGACCGGCAAGGACACCATAGAGGCCATAACCCGCGAGGTCATCGACGACACCTTCGCCGTCAACGTGCGCGGCAGCCTGATGATGACGGCGGAGTTCGTGCGTCGCCACGGCGATTACGGAAGAGTCGTCAACCTCTCCACCGACTCCGCCCAGGTCTTCGCGGGCCAGATAACCTACGGTGCGAGTAAGGCGACGCTCGAAGCTCTCACTCGCAGCATAGCAATGGAAGTCGGAAAGTACGGCATAACGGTGAACAGCGTTGCGCCCGGCCCCACTCAGACGGGCTGGATTGACGAAGAACTCGAGAAGGCCGTGCTACCGCTGATTCCCATGGGGAAGCTTATCCAGCCGGAGGATATCGCGAACACGATAGTCTTCCTGGCAAGCGAGCAGGCGAGGATGATAACGGGCCAGGTCATCAAGGTGTCAGGCGGCCATGCGCTGTAACTTGGCCCGCGGCGGAAAGTGTACAAAGAGGAGACGCGTGAGGTTGTGGTCGATAAGGGCGAAGACAAGGTCAGCGACCTCGATGACAAGAAGAGAACCGAGCATCACGTCGTAGAGGCATGGATCAACGCGGACTCAAAGGCGTATCTGCGCGAAGTTGGGAGCTCGCTCTACGATCGTGCCGACTCGATGGACTTCACGGAGCTATGTCGCGACATGAACATAGTCGACGGTCCCCCAGAGTACACCAAGCCCAGAAACGTCGGACTGTTGTTCTTCTCGATGGACCCAGAACGCTTCTACCCCTATTCGGCACGCATTGAGGTGGTCGAGCTGAGGTGTATCGTTTTCTCAGACACGGAGAACTCAGGTCATTCTCGGAGGAGAGCTCGCCAATCCAGTCATCTGACCCGCTTTTCCTATCAATGTTTGCACATCCTTGCTTATTCCAAGCGAAAGGAATCAACGATGAAAATCCTCAATGTCTCACGAGTGTGTTGAGACGAGAGCGCGTCTTCCATCGTACAATGTAATAACAACGCAGACCAAAACCGCAAGAAGCAGGACAGGAGGCCTCGATGGGTTTCGACGATCTGAGCATGGATATGCAAGAGAAGGCTCGCAGAGCTAAAACAATGGAAGAACTCGAAGCGCTCGCCAAGGAGAGCGGACGGGAACTGTCCGATGAGGAGCTGGACTCATTAAGCGGCGGGAATTACGCTCCCACTTTTTCTGACTGCACAAGTTTCGTCACATGCCGAACCGCAACCGATACGCGCGGAAGTCGCTGCACAGCTTACCGCTTCCTCTGATTGCGTTAAACAACTCCGCCCGTGCCATATGTTGGGGAGAAGTCCCCTGAAATGTCCCCTCAAATGGAATCTTCGCGGGTATCCCCTCGACGTTCTTTCGCCTGAGGAAAGAAAGCAGGCCAGCCGCCTGAAAAAAGCTAGCTGACCTGCTGTAACGTTTGGTCGCGGGGGTTCGAGCGATGGCGTAGCCGGCAAAATGCTCCAGTGGAGCAATTTGAGCGAGAACGCCGAGCGCCCGCGCGAGGCCTGGAACAGGATCTGCGCCAACGACCTTAAGGGTTATGAGGGCGTAAAGACGACCAGACAGTGTAGGACACGAACTGACAATAGTACCTTCTACCAGCCCTTTTCGATGACACTGGTACCTATGCAAGACACGATGCGACGCTGGTTTTTCGGTCAGAGTCACGGCAAAGTCACGGCACCCGACAGGCAAACGCCCAGCTCTGGTGCCGAGGAAGGAAGGTAGCTATGTCAGCCACGAACACCGATTGGACCGCCCTGCAGCAGGCCGAGGACATGGCCTACTTCAGGGCCGACCTCTGCTGCTACTTCACACGCGGAGCCGCTGCGCGGCTCTCGCGCGCGTAAGTCCAACTCTCAAGAAAGTCAACGCCGCGTTGCTCGCCCGAAAGCTACTCGCTCGAGGAGAAGAAAGCGATCTGCAACGAGATGATTTCCACCAGCAGGGCCATGCTTGACGTCATGCGTGCGGACTTCGACAGCTGCCGCCGATGCCAGGAGAAGGCTCCTCGACATGCTCTGCCAGTCGGGAGTCGAGAGCCCCGAGTGGTGGTGGAACGCTTCGAGCGTTAAGCGAACGTGCCCTCTGGCATGTTCGTAGCGAGAAGGCGCGGGCGTTGAGCCCGCGCTTGCTATAGCCAAGCTCCAATTCGTCGGCGAGGGTGACCCGTTGTATCGGGAGCTTGAGGCCATCTAGTTCCAGTGAGGAGTGCTAGGGAAAGCCCTCTTGACCGAAACGGCCGGGAGGGCTTCCGTTCGATGGGACATGATGGGGCAATGGTCCATCTTGTTGGGACATGTCCTATTCGCGTCCAATCGTCGTCCTACGCTACCGTGATGTACCCCGACGTGCCTGCCGTGTCGATGCGGAAGTACGTGCACCCCGTCTTGCTGCTGGCCCACACCGTGCCGTTGCCACCCACGCGCGACGTGGAGCATGAGTAGAAGTACCGAGAGCCTGTAATCCCGCTCGTCGGCAGCGCCCAGAAAGGCCAGTCATTGATCAGCGCCCCGAGGAATCGTATACGAAATCACCCACGTCAGCCCTGCTTCTCAAAGGCGTCCGCAAGCACCTTGAATACTTGCACGCGAGCCTTCTTCCCCTGCCCAGGTCGTGCGGTCCCTACAGCTCCCCCGCCCGGTACGCCGCGTAGCCCTCGTACGCGTAGCTCGCATCGATGCCGCGGGCGAGCAGCGTCACGTCGTCGAGCCGATCCGAGAGGGCGTCCGCAATCAGCGCCCTGATCTCGGTGTCCCGGACGGGGCTGCGCTCCATGGCGAGCAGGTAGTCCTCGCGCGGGATCGCGGACCAGTCCACGGTCCTGCCCAGCTCCGCGCGGAGCATGTGGTCGAGCCAGATGCGGCCGCTGCGTCCGTTGCCCTCGCGGAAGGGGTGGGCGACGTTCATCTCGACGTACTTCCCCACGATCTGGTCGAGCGTCCGCTGCGGCATGGCCTCCACGGCATGGAGGGCCTGCTCGAGGTAGAGCGCCGACGCGAAGCGGAAGCTTCCCTTGGCGAGGTTGACGGTGCGGATCCTGCCGGCGAAGTCGTACAGCTCGCCAAAGAGCCGCTCGTGTATAGCCACGAACGCGGAGAGGGTGCCGGGCTCGAGCGCCTCGAGCGTGCCGTCCGCATACATCCCGAGCGCCGCGGCCTTGGAGACGCGCTCCTCCACGTGGGCGAGCGCGACGGGGTCGGTGATGCCCAGCCTGTTCTCCAAGCTCATTGGCGGCCTTTCTCCTCCGATACGAAAACAGGCCCCGGAGGGCCTGCGATAATTTGGTCGCGGGGGCAGGATTTGAACCTACGACCTCCGGGTTATGAGCCCGGCGAGCTACCAAACTGCTCCACCCCGCACTATGTATGCGCCGTTGCGCGGAAAAATAATATATACTCTTTAGCGCTGACGGTCAAGTATGTGAAGACTTCTCCACATATTTACGCCGCGCGCCTGCACGCCCGGTTGCACGCCCAGCGATCAATACTTGTGAGGGGTCAGGGCTTTAACGAACCACATCTCGTCGGGCAGGAGCAGCTTGACGATGGGCCGCCCATCGTTGTCCACACCGTACATCACAGCCGACGCAAACACCTTTTCGTGCGTGCCCGCCAGCTTCATGAGCGCCTCAACGCTCCGGCTCGACGTATCGGCAAACCCAAACGTCGTTCCCTTGTAGGCTATCGCTCCCCCACCGCGCCGCTCGTTTCCCGCAATGCGATCGATTGCGGGCTGCGTCCCAGGCACGGCCGACACCTCAAACACCTGACTGAACTTGTACGGCTTGAGCACCTCGTTGTCGCACACAAAGATGTCGACTGCGTTCTTGCCCTGGGGCGCCCTCATCACGCCGCGAACCGTATATCCCATCACGCTCTTGACGTAACGAAACGCAATGATGCCCAAAACTGCTATAGCCACGACACCAAAGACCACGCGTATCGCTATGCTATCCATGTCGTTCACTCTCCAAGCAAGTGATGAGAGGCTACACGCCCCATAGAACAAGCATTACACGAACTGATACGAAACGGTGCGTGCACCCCATTCGTAGGTGCTTCCCACGCCAAACTGCTCAAAGACGCCGGGATTGAGCAGGATGCCGCTGCCAAAGAAGCCGTAGTCGACGATCTGCGCCTTAACGACCTTGTCGTTGTAGCTGACCTCGATGTAGTCGCCAAAGTGTGCAAAGGCATTGAGCTCCGTTCCCAATCCCACTTGGGGTACGCCGTCATCGAAGGGGATGCCGGAGGCGGTAACCGTACCGCTCTCGGCAACGCAGCCGGCATATGCGGTGCACTGGACCCAGCCACCATCCGAGTATTGCGTTGTCTCCGAACCCGCAGTCGCATTCGCTCCACCAGCGGCATCGCCAGTGGCAGTCGCGTCTGCACCCGCCGTGCCGGACCCGCTGGTGCCGTTCGTGCCGTTGGTGCCGCTCGTGCCGTTGGTGCCGCTCGTGCCGTTGGTGCCATCAGTTCCCGTCGTGCTGCCCGACTTGTTGCCGTTTGCGTCCTTTTGAGACTCGCTGGCCTCGTTCTTTATCTGGGCAGATGACTCGCCTCCACCCGTGCCGTCCGTCTTCGTGGCGTTTGCGTCCTTTGCGTTGGCATCCTTGCCGTCAGCGTCCTTTGCGTTGGCATCCTTGGCATCGCCTCCGGACGTTCCGTCCTCGTCCTTGCCGTCCACGGACTCTGTTTGGGCTGCACTCTGCTGGCCGCCCGTCGCATCGTTTCCGTTGGGACGCACATTGACGGCAACCACGATGGCAATGACGACCACGATCGCCAGTGCCACCACATAGAGTCCCATGTTCGCAGGAGACTGCGCGTCTGCGCGCCGAGTGGCCTGTGGCCTCTTGGACCTACGCTGATTCCTGTTTGCCTGCACGATGTTCACCTCCATGCTCTAGCAACGAGCATCTATGGTACCCGAGAAACCCGATGCCATAGCCTTTGTCACATTTCGACCAGAATCGACAGCCTACGACCGGACTGCCGGAGCACTATAGAGTATGCCCGCTCAGTCCGACCAGTAATCCATGGGCTGATAGTCCTTCACAAGCACAAGACGCAGCGCCTCGATGGTCGAGCAGTTGGCAATCACCGTAACGGGCTCCCCCATCGCCGCGATCTTGTCCACGAGCGCCGCGTAGCTCTTCTCGACCTCCATGTTCTGGGGGTCGACACCCGCCCGAAGCAGACGGTCCTGCATGTCCTCGTACTTGGGTCCGCCCACGATGACCTTCGTGCTCTCGTTGCAAATCTGCTCCCAGCGCACGTCCTGAATCCAATCGGTCGTGAGGCCGTCCATGATCTCGGCTCCCAACAGGCACACGAGTCGTTCGGGCAACTGTCCCTCCGAGACGATCATGTTGATGAGCTGGTTGCAGCCGGCAGTGTTCTTCATCAGCAGCAGGCGTGTGGGCGTACCGTTCACGTCGAAGATCTCGAACCTATGAGCGGCATGGGCAAAGTGTGCAAGTGCCTCGAACGCCTGCCCCTGGTCGATTCCGGCGGTGAGCAGCCCTGCCACGGCAGCCACGGCGTTGTACACGTCGTAGCCGGCACGGATGTTGGCCTCGACCGTATGCTCCTCTCCGTCTATCCGAAGCGTGAGCGTGCAGCTCTTCTCGCGGCGATTGGCAATGCCCACGCATGCGATGTCCGCCTTGTGGTGCGTACGCCCGCACGACGGGCACGTCCACGATCCCAGGTGAGCGAACGTCCTATGATCGAACGTGATCTGAGCGCCGCACTCGACGCACTCCACCGAGTCGTCGTAGTCGGCGATTCCCTCTTCGTAGACGGGGCAATCCACGCCAAACCACACGATCTTGTTGTTAACGTGCTCCGCTATCGACGCGGTAACCTGGCAGTCGGCATCGAGCACAAGAACGGTATCGGGCGACCCGTTTGCCGCCTCGATGATGTAGTCGCGTGCGGTGGTCCAGCTGGTATAGCGGTCCACCTGGTCTCGGTACAGGTTCGTTACAACGAGAACGCGGGGATGGGTGGCAGGAAGCAGGAACTTCGTCGCCCCCTCGTCACACTCGATGACGGCCCACTCGCTCCTTCGCCGACCTCCCACCGAGCTGTCCAGGCACAGCGTCGTGGCTATGCCCTGCTCCAGGTTGGTCGAGGAGGGGTCGTACGCCGCGGAGCCAAACGTGTTGATGACCGCCTGCTGGATGATGTGCGTCGTGGTGGTCTTGCCATTGGTGCCGCTAATGGCAATGGTGTTGTGACCCCGCGAGAGACGCTCGATGAGCTTGGGGTCAACCTTGAGCGCCACCATGCCCGGAAGGGCCCGGGCCGTTCTGCCCAAAAGGCGCATTGCTTTGTGCGTGCCCTTGCATACCGCAATGGCCGCGCTCGAACGGATGGACATGTTACCACGCTCCCTTTGCGCACGTTGGTATGCCATGGAGGATGGCATGCGCAACGCGCCGTTACAACAAATGAACTACTACCGTGCGAGTGAGTGGGGGTCTGCCAGACACGCCTCGAATTCCTCGGCTGGCAGGGGCCGCGAATAGAAGTATCCCTGAATGTAGTCGCAACCCAGCTCGCGTACGCGCTCTGCCTCGCTCATAAGCTCGACGCCCTCGATGACGGTACCCAGGCCCAACGTGCGCGCCAGGTTGATTGACGCCTCAACGATCCTAAAGTCATTGAGCTCGGTGGCCTTCTGGACGATGCTCATGTCGAGCTTCATCACGTCGAGCGGCATGGTGTTGAGCGAGGCAAGTGAGGAGTATCCGCTCCCAAAGTCATCGAGCTCGGTCGAGAATCCCAGCTCCCTAAAGTCATTGAGCACCTTGGTAACCGACTCGGGGTTATCCGAGAAGGCGGTCTCCGTGAGTTCGATGTGCAAAAGCGATCGGTCAACGCCATGGTGGTCGGACAGGTCGGCAAGCTTGTGAGCCAGATTGATGTCGTCGAAGTCGATTCGCGACGCGTTGATGGACACGGGAACCGGTTCCAACCCCAGCTTCTCCCAACGCTTGATCTCCATGCACACATGCTCCCACACGTACAGGTCGAGCTTGACGATGAACCCGTTGCGCTCGAAGATGGGAATGAACACGCCTGGGCTCACGAAGCCCAGCGTGGGATGTATCCAGCGCACCAAGGCCTCGGCACCGCCGATCCTTCCCCTCTGAACGTCGAACTTCGGCTGATAGACGATCTTGAACTGGCCTTCCTCGAGCGCAGACTCCATGCTTTCCAAAATGGTCTGCTCTGTGAGCATGCTCTGGTGCAGCTGCTCGTCGAACAGAGAAACCGTCGTACCAGCAATATCCTTTATGTTCTTGAGTGCGCTCATTGCCCGATTGCATGCCACCGATACTGGCATGGAGGGGTCTGCACCCTCCATGACGCCAAACTTCACGTGCATGTTGTGGTAGGCAAAGCGATCCATCACCTCTTGGACGCGCTCGTTCCAATCGCCCTCGTAGTGCTCGGTCATAAACGCGAACGTATCCCCGCCGGAGCGCCCTCCCACCAAGACGCCAGGGAGATGGGCGCGCAGATGAATCGCAAGCTGCCTGAGGAGCTCGTCACAGTGCTCCGAGCCGTGACGGTCGTTGAGCGAACGGAAGTTGTTGATGTCGCTCGCCACAAAGTCGAAGGTGCAGTCCGGCTGGCTCGCATACTCCTCCATGGCGGCCGCATAGAAGAACTCCATGTTGTAAAGACCGGTGAGTTGGTCGTAGGTGAGGTGATTGACGATGGACGCCGTCTCGCGTAGCCGAATCGTGTTGCGAATGCGATTGAGCATGATTCCAGCATTGTACGGTTTGGTGAGAAAGTCGTTGGCACCAAGCTCGAGACAGCGCATCTCGTCCTCCACCGCGCCACTTGCCGTCATGACGATCGTGGGCAGCGAGTCGTAGCGGGCGTCCTCCCGCTTGCGCTTGAGAAACTCGAATCCATTGCACCTGGGCATGAACACGTCAAGGAGAATCAGGGACAGGTCCTCGTATCGCTCTTCGAGAATCTCCAGGCCCTCTACGCCGTCACGCGCCTCCACGGTTTCGTACTCGTCACTCAGGATGATGGACAGCATCTCCCGTTCCAGGTCGTTGTCCTCAACCACGAGGATGAGCCGCTTCCCTCCTGCCCGAGTCGTCTTGGCAACTGTGTCCACGAAACCACCTCTTGATTCCCATCATACGTAATCGCATTGTACCACCCCACTGGAATGTAAATCGCATAAGCCCACGATTTGGCAGGAGATTCAATGCGAACGAGAGCTAAGGAGAGAACTGGGGGGTGCCCCACCGGACACGCCCCCCCGAATGCATGATGCAAAGCCCTACTGGGGCTCTTCGACGCTAACCATCAGCTCGTAGAACACCTTGCCCATGCCCTCTACCTCCACCTGTTGGCCTATGTTCGAGACATGGCGAACGTTGCCCCGCTTGGTGAGGATGCGGAAGTTCACATGGTCCTTACCACCCATCTCGATGTGGACCTCCTGGTCCTCGAGCTCATGCTGGACACGCTCGCGGTCATCGGGATGGATGATGCCCCTATAGATGCCTCCCGTAAGACTCATGAAGTCCGCCAGATCGTCGCACTCGAAGAGCCGCACCAGTTCCTCGTTGGCAAAGAGTATCTCGCCATCGCCCGTGGGACGATGCACCACGATGGAGCCGGGCACGTTCTCGGCAATGTCGCGTGGGGTGAAGCCGAGCTGCGATCGGTACTGGGTGTCCATCTGGGGCGCGTATCGGCTAAAGCCGCACTTTCCCTGGAGCTTGACCGAGTAGAGTGCCGCGTCGGCATGGCTGTAGGCGTTTTGCAGGGACGTTGCGTCTTCGGGGTAGGCAGCATACCCAATCGACATGGAGAGCTCGTACCGCTTGCCCCCATAGATGCACTCCATGTCCTGCCCCGCAAGGTTCTCCATAATCGCGTCGGCGTGCTGCACATGCTCACCGATGAGCATGGCAAAGAACTCGTCGCCACCGTTGCGGCCGATAATCGTACCCTCGGGCAGCGTCGCCGTAACGATGCGCGCGAACGTCCTGAGCGCCTCGTCCCCCACCTCGTGACCATAACGGTCGTTGACGGTCTTGAAGTCGTCAATGTCCATGAGCGAGATCACGTAGGGCTGTCCCGGATGGGACTTGAGGTAGGAGTCCACCGACAAGTCGATTCCTCGACGGTTGAGCAGGTCCGTGAGTCCATCATGCATGCTCGCCGCCTCGAGCGTCTTTACGAGCTTGTGGTTGGCGATCTTGGCGCCGGCAAACGACGCGATGGTCTTGAACAGACGCCGTGAGTCAAGGTCCTTGTCGAACGTGAAGTTGTCGGCGCCGATGTAACCGACGAACACCCCGTTGTTCACGCACGGCACCATGAACACGCGCGTGACTCCCTTGCTGGAAAGACGTGCATACAGGCGCTCGCTCATCATGCGGACAAGATCCACGTTTTGGATGAGGACCATGGAGTCGTGCGAGAAGAGTCGAGCCCACTCGTCGATATCCTCGTTGGGAATGCCCTGCCTGGCAGCCATGCACGTGGCAACGCCCTCGGCACACCATTCGAACGTATTGTTCGTGGCGTATTCGTCGCGTTCCAGCACATAGAGGCGATCGGCCTGGATGATGGTGCTCATCTTCTCGAGCAGCTCGTTCATGGCCACGTCGTAATGCAGCTCGCCGTTCATGTCGTTTGCGATGTCGATGATGCGATCGGACGTGTCGAGTCCCACGGTCATCGCCTCGCGCTCCCGGTGCTCGTCGTCGGCAATGGCAAAGGCATAGACGCAGTAGCCCGGAATCGTGGATGGGGCGATGTAGAAGCTCAGCCAGTGGTTGATCTCGTTGCTGTACACCACGTCGTGCACGTGCTCACCCGTGATGACGGCCCGACGGAAGTACGGGAACCAGCTCCCGCTCGTCCCCTTCGACACGTCCAGGTACGAACGTCCCACGACCTCCTTCTGGTCGAGTCCCTTCCAGTCGCAGTACAGCGCGTTCGCGTAGACGTACTGGGCGTCCATTACCTTGTCGGTCGCCTCGTCCACGATCACGCGGAACACCGCATAGGCCACCGGAACGTCTCCGTAGGCGCCCAGGGCAGTGCCCAGCAGCGTGGGAATGCCCATGACCACGTAGGCCTCGGCATCGGGCGAAGAGGCAACGGGCTTCACGTAGTACTGGTAACCCGTGCCATACTCGATTCCGCCGGGAATGCGCTCCCACGCGCCAGAGAGATTGCAGCGATAGATGGTCTGCTGGAACTCGGACAGCGCGTCTTGAATCAAGATCTTCGAGACGCGCAGGCTCGACTCGGCCTCGGTGAGGAAGCCCACCCGCACAAAGATGTCGCGGAGCAGGCGATTGGCACGAACCACGCGCCAATCGCCCCCTCGCAGCTCCAGGACGCCCGTGGGGAACTCCGACGTAGGCACGCCGTCGATGATCTGGGAATCCGACATCGCAGAGAACCCCACCAAGTTGAACAGGTTCACGCTCTCCCAATAGTCGGCCTCGTACACGGCCTCGCGATGGCTGTTGGCCGTGGCATGCGCGTCGTCAACCACCTTCGAGAGTGACTCCGGGCCATGGATGTAGTAGCCCTGCAGCATGTCGCAGCCAACCTCTTCGAGGAAAATGGCCTTCTCCTCGGTCTCGACTCCCTCGGCCACGGTACCTATGCCCAGCTTGCGCAACGTTTGGATGAGCCCCTCCACAACGACCTTGGACCTGTCGTTCCACGCATCCCTAAACAGGCCCATATCGAGCTTGACATTGTCAAACTCGAGCTTGTGCAGGTTGTAGAGCGACGAGTAGCCCGTGCCATAGTCGTCCATCCACACCTCGAACCCCGCATTATGCAGAGCTTTGATCTGCCTCTTGAGGAACTCCACGTCGGAGGAGACCACCGACTCCGAGATCTCTATCCTAATGAGGTCGGGTGACACTCCCATGGCGGCCGTCTTCCGAGCGAGCGCGGTGGGAACGTCGAGCTGGGTGAGGTCGCGCGCAGAGATGTTCACCGAGACCGGGACGACCGACACGCCTTGGCGCCGTTTCTCCTGTATGTCCTCCAGCACGCAATCAACGATGTGCATATCGAGCTTGTGCGAGAGGCCGGCCTCGTCGAGGACCGAGAAGAACTGCCGCGGAAGCAGGTCTCCGTACTGGGGGTCCATCCAACGGGCCAGCGCCTCCTCGCCGCACACGTCGCCGGTGGCGGCGCGCACTATGGGCTGATAGTAGGGACGAATCCAGCCGTTGGCGATGGCCTTGTCCAAGCTGGAGATGAGATACATGCGCCTGTTCTCGTTCTCGCGCATCTCGTAGGTGAACCAGGTCACATGCGACTGCCACGTCTCGTGCCCCAGGTCACATGCGAGCTTCGCCCGCTCGAAGCCAAACGAGACGATGTCGTCACCGGGCTCGCACTCATACGCACCCACGCGGATCGGCATGAACACGCCGGCCTCGTTGTGCTCGAAGTCGTCGAACAGCCCGTTGACCCTCTTCCAGAACGTCGCCATGTCGCACACGGCATAGAACTGGTCCTCGGCGAGACGCGTGCACGTGCGCATGTCGAAGTGCCTGCGCAGGGCATCTGCGAACTGGCACAGAAGCTCGTCTCCCCTCTCGTGGCCATAGCGCGCACTGTGCGCCTTGAGCCCCATGAGGTTGAGGGCAACGGCAACGGGGTGGCTGCCCGAGTCGAAGACCTCGTCGGCCTCCTGGCGTGCGAAGTCATAGAATCGAGAGATGCCGAGCAGGCCCGTGAGCCAGTCCATGGGATGGTCCTGCGTCACCACAAAGATGGAGGAGCGGATGATGGGCCGCTCCCCCTCGCGATCGATGAGCCGACCAAAGTCGTCGACCGAGACGAGCTTGCCCGACTTCGTGCGGACGCGATACCTCACATGGCTCGTGCCGTCACCTTGGATTGTGGGATGCCAGACGGCATCCTGCACCACGCCAAAGTCCTCGTCGCTCACGAACCCCCTAAAGCTTCCGCCAACGAGCCTTAGCGCCTCGTCCGTCGACTCGCACTCGAGCAGGTCGACGAGGTACTGGTTGAGGTGCACGATCTCCATGTCGCCGTCCGCATGGTACGCGAGCACACCTCCCGGTGCGTTGGCACTATCCAAGCTCAGGCGATTCCCGTACACGTTGTTAGTTGTCGTGCCCATGACGCCTCCGTCCTAAAGGGGCACAGGTGGTACCCAAGGCACTCTGTGTTTGCGAAGCATAGAAGGTAATACCCCTAACCGCGGTCCGTACGCCAACTTCCGTGCAATGCCGAATCTCTACACAATAGAACGCCTCTATGTTTTACAACTCTCTGAACATATTACAACCTGTATATGATAACCCAGCGCGGACTCAATGGACGCGCCATGACTTTGACATTTTGTCAAGTATTGACCGACCGCGACTGGCCCTGCGCATGCCCGCCTGCAACCAAGGCGGCCCCATTTGTCGACGTGTGCGAAGGTTGGTGAATCTTGAGCCACGCGCATCCAGTTGCAAACGAGTGCTATCGTTACCGTACGCGAAGACACGCATCGCCCGAGTGCCCCCGACCGTCCTGGAGCTTTGATGGCAGACCGAAAGAAATCCCGCGCCTGGTCAAACCGCACGGAGCTTGACGCCGCCCGCGAGGCACTCGACTCTTTTTTGAATCGTTGTTCGGAAATTCCCACCAGGGAGTTCTTTGCACAGGCCGCAGATGCCGTAAGCGCCAAGATTCCCTCGTCGGTGAAGCGAGCCATCGATCACATCAACGCCCGACGTGTGCTACGGGAGCAGTACACCGAGGTGCTCGACGTATGCGAGGTGGCGGCCGACGACGAGATAGTCGAGGCGGATGGCTACGAGCTGCCTGCTCACAGGCCAAACCGATGATGCAGCACGAGGTTGCGACCACGTGCCGCAACCGGAGAGAGGGAGTACAGCCATGAATGAGTCTGCCATTCAACTCGCGAAGGTTCGAAGGGCCATCAATCCCGTTTACCTTACGGCGCAATCGTGCATCGCCCTCCTTGATCGGGCCGGGGTAGAAGACGCCCGACGCCTGAACGCGATCCTTGGCATGCGCGTTCCCCCAATGCCCGGGTTCATGCAGGTTGCGCCCAGGCAGCAGGAATACCTCAAGCGCATGGCGGTCGCACTCACGTCCATCAACGAGACGCGCTACCACGCGACCAACAACTACTTTCGCTCGACTGGCATGAGGCAGTTCGTCGACATGCCCTGCGGCTTCGTGCCACGCGGACTCACGCTTGCCCGCCAGGGCACTCGCTACATGGGGCTGGACCTGCCTGCCGTCATTGACGTCATGGGGCCCGCCGTGCGACGGGTCGCCAACCCAGGTGACGACATCACCTACCATGCCATTGACGCCACCAACTACGCCTCGCTCTCCCAGGCGCTTGAGGGCACGTCCGGCGAGCTCTTCGTCTCCACGGAGGGTCTGTTCCCCTACCTCACCAACACGGAGGCTCACCAGGTGATCGCCAACGTATGGAGGCTTCTGCAGGGTCGCGGCGGCTGCTGGGTGTGCACCGACTTCGAGCTCGACGCATGGAACCGTCGCATCACCATCGAATCCCTCGAGAGGGCCGAGTACGGCATCGACGTCGAGGTCCTGGCAAAAATTGCCTCGGGCTCGATGGAGACAAAGATGGACTCCAACTTCATTGAGGGGAGTACGCGCGAGGAGATCACACACGTGCTCGAGCAGGCGGGACTCGACGTCGAACTCGTTCCCCTGTTTGACTATCTGGGTGACATGAAGCTGCTCGAGTCGCTGCCCGAGGACCGAAGGGACGCTGTGCGCGACCTGTACAAGGACATCAGCTTTTGGGTCATGACCGCACGAGAGCGCTCGACGGGCGAGACGTTCACTGACGAGTCGCAGGACTTCCGCGTGAGTGCCAACTACAGCGGCGACCAACTGTTCCTTCATGTGTCCGGCCGCCTTGACACGCTGAGCGCACCCAAGCTGATCGACCTGTTCCAAATGGCCTCGAGACGTCACCGCTTCGAACGGATAACCGTCAACATGAACAACCTCGAGTACATCTCGTCCGCAGGTCTCAGGGCGCTCATCATCATGTACAAGAGCCTGGGCACGCGCGGCGCATTCAAGGTGATAAACGCCAACAAGGACGTGCGTCACGTCATCGTGATGACGGGCTTCGCCGAGGCGCTCGGCATATAGTCGCCTCAACTCCACCAACGACACCCACGTGCCGCATCGGGACATTCTCGATGCGGCACTAGATGTTTGGCTGGCCGGTCTCGTCCACCTGGTAGGTATGGTAGGTGATGATGATCTCCTGGTCCGGCGCGAAGAACGAATCCATGGTGAACTCCGTCGTCCCGTTGATGGTTATCTTCTCGACCTCGCCGTCGGCATGGAGCATCCCCACCAAGAGGTCACCGTGTGGCTCGAGGACCAGATTGGTAAATCCCCACTCCCTGAACATGTCCTCCACCTCGTGGACGTTTCTGCCCACAAGGTCGTCCGCGTCGGTCGGCATCTGAATCATGCCGTTCTCCACCACGGGATCCCCCAACGAGAGCTCCCCCCTCTTGCACGCCGGAAGACAGGTGCACAGCAGCGTGGCGAGCACCGCGCACAACATATGGACCACAACACGTTTCATCCTCGATCCCTCCCATCACGACCTATTCTACCCCAGCGGCACCACAAGGGACGAGACCCGATGCCACTTGGGCAGGAGTGGGGGCAGGCGCGCCGCGAGCGTTTTGTGGCCTGCGCGCAAGACCGCGTTGCGCAGGGAGTCACACTGCACTCTGACGGGGAGCAAATGACCTTGAAACGATAGCGCAGCGTGATAGAATTGTGCGGCCCTTGCCCACCGTAGGGGCGATCATTGTGGTCCGTACAGATTGGAGATCCATGAAGAAGTACATCGCAGAGTTCATTGGCACCATGGTCCTGGTCACCATGGGCTGTGGCACCGCCATGCTCGTTGGCTGCGACGCGGCAAACGGCAGCGGCTATTTGCTCACCGCAATGGCCTTTGGCCTCTCCATCGTTGCCATGGCCTACAGCATCGGCAACATCTCGGGATGCCATGTCAACCCCGCCGTCTCGCTGGCCGTCCTCATTACCGGCGGCATCGACACCAAGGACTTCGTGGGCTACGTCGTCTCCCAGGTGCTCGGCGCGCTTGCCGGCGCCCTCCTGCTCATGGGCATCTTCTCGATGGGTGCCGTCACCGACCTCACCGGTGGCCTGGGCAGCAACGGCCTGGCCGGAGTCCACGACAGCATCGTTGCCGGCCTCCTCGTCGAGTGCGTCCTCACCTTCATCTTCGTGCTCGCCATCCTTGGCGTCACCTCGTCCAAGTTCAACCACGCCCCGCTCGCCGGGCTGGTCATCGGCCTCACGCTGTTCTTCGTGCACATCCTGGGCATTGGCCTCACCGGCACATCCGTCAACCCCGCGCGCAGCTTTGGTCCCGCCCTCGTGGCCCTCTTCACCGGCAACGGCGCACCCCTTGCCAGCCTGTGGGTCTTCATCGTCGGACCCCTCGTGGGCGCCGCCCTCGCAGCGTTCGTCTATCAGTTCCTCGAGGCCGACGAGGCATAGGCATCGTCACATAGCGAGGTCCATCACCTCGCGTCGCTGCCCCCTGGCACACGCCAGGGGGCTTTTTTGTCAATCCCGTTGAATGGGTACGGTTGTTCGTGTGTGGGCATTTTCGTCCCCTTCTCGATGTATACTGTATGCGAACGGTAGTTCTCCTTTTGGCGGAATGGGGAATCATGCGCGGTGTGGCAGGACGACACAAGCAGTACGTGGAGGTAATCGTGGACGTGGGCACCGATGGGAGTCACACGCCGCTCGCCATAGTGTGGGGCGACGGAACGAGCTATCCCATCTCTCGCGTGCTCGACATGCGCCAGGCCTCGTCGCGCCGGTTCGAGGGGGCGGGCACGCGCTATACCGTGCAGGTGGGCAAACAGGCAACGCACCTGTTTCGCGAGGGAGACCGATGGTTTGTGGAGGCCAAGGAGGTGCCGCTGCCATGAGCGACCGTGGACACATTACGCACACCAACGTATACGGGGGACAGCCCGACCGCGAGAAGAAGTACGTGGACGTGGTTAGTCTCACCACGTCCGACGCGCTCGTCACGCCCCTGTACATAGTGTGGGACGATGGCCGCCGCTTCAACATCGACAGGGTCACCAACCGACGGCAGGCTCACTCGCTCAAGACGGGCGGAACGGGCATGCGCTACACCATACAGGTCAACGGCAGGCAGACGTACCTGTACTACGACGACTACCAGAGGCGCTGGTTCGTGGAAGCCAAGCGAATGCGCTGCCAAGAACCCACCTAACGGTTGCGCCACCCGTTGGGTCTGTATACCATTGGGACCCCACATCGTATAAAGTTGTATGTATACGCCACACAGACAGATGGAGAGTCAATGGGTCGATTTAGGGTCGGCATGCACACGCACCCGCATCGGGTGGAGCTTCGCGGGGTTCACATTCCGCACGAGAAGGCAACGGCGGAGCTCGAGACCAGTGCGATGCCAATACCCGACACCATCATCCTGCCCATGCGCCAGCACGTGGGCGCGGCATGCGAGCCCCAGGTTCGCAGGCGCCAGCACGTGGACGTGGGAACGCTCGTGGGCAGCACGGATGCCCGCATGTCCGCCGAGGTCTTCTCCCCCGTTTCGGGAACGGTAAAGGAGATCCGGACTATCCACTTCTCGGACGGCAGGTCCGACCAGGCCGTGGTCATCGAGCCAGACGGCGAGCAGACCGTCGATGAGTCCCTTCAGGTACCGGTCGTCGAGAACTACGCCGACCTGGTGGAGGCGGTGCGCCACAGCGGCATCGTGGGACTTGGCGGGGCCGGGTTCCCCACATGGCTCAAGATGGACACCGACCTTTCGGGCATCGACTCGTGGCTGGTCAACGGAGCCGAATGCGAGCCGTACCTCTCAAGCGACTATCGCGAGATGGTGGAGCACCCAGACACCATACTCGCCGGCATACGGACCTGCCTTGACCTCTCGGGCGTGCCGCGCTCGCTCATCTGCATCGAGGACAACAAGCCCAAGGCAATCGAGATGCTGCGTGAGGCATGCGCGAGCGACGACCGCATAGACGTCTTCGTGCTTCCCGCCCGATATCCGCAGGGCGCAAGCCGCGTGATCTTGCGCAACGTCACGGGGCGGTCGGTCCCACGCGGGGGGCACCTCACCGACGTGGGGGCGCTGCTCTTTAACGTGACCACCATGTCGGAGATCGGCCGCTTCCTCAAGACCGGCATGCCACTCACCAAGCGACGCATTACGGTGATGGGCGACATGGTGCAGCGTCCCCAGAACCTGGAGGTGTGCGTGGGCACGCCCATTGGCCAGATCCTCGAGCACTGCGGGCTCAAGGGGAAGCCGCGCAAGGTCGTCGTGGGCGGCCCCATGATGGGCATCACCCAAGTGGAGCTGGACACCCCCATCATGCGCCAGAACAGCGGCCTGCTGGCTCTGAGCGAGGAGGCGTCCAGGGCACCGCGCATCACCGCGTGCATCCGCTGCGACACCTGCGCGAACGCCTGCCCCATCCGCCTGTCGCCCCTCTCGATCCATCGGGCATACCAGCAGGGCGACGTGGAGCAGCTCGACAAGCTCATGGCCGACCTGTGCGTGGGATGCGGAACCTGCTCCTACGTGTGCCCGGCCAAGCAGCCGCTCGCCCAGTCGACGCGCCTCGCACGCAACATGCTGCGTGCCGAGCAACGCAGAAGGAGAAAGGAGGCGTAGCGTGGAGACACCCCAGGACGATAGACCCTATCTGCTGCTTTCCGCCCCACAGATAACCGGACCCAGGACCACGCACGCAATCATGCGCAACGTGCTCATCGCACTGGTGCCATCGCTCGTGGCGTCAGTGGTGTTCTTTGGCATTCCGGCGCTCGTCGTAACCCTCGTCTCGGTCGTCTCGTGCGTGGGATTCGAGTGCGCCTGGTGCAGGCTGCGCCACACGCCCAACACCGCCACGGACCTGTCGGCGGCGGTAACGGGAGTCCTGCTTGCATTCAACCTGCCACCAACGCTCCCGCTGTACATGGTCGTTATAGGTGCGTTCGTCTCCATCATCATATCCAAGGAGCTCTTTGGGGGGATCGGGCGCAACATCGCCAACCCCGCCATCGTGGGACGCATCTTCTTGGCGCTCGCCTTCCCGGTGGCCATGACCACCTTCGTGGCGCCTCACGTTACCCTGCCCTCCGCCGACATCGTGAGCTCGGCAACACCCCTCTCGCCATCCGCCGCCGCACTCACGCCCCTCACCCTCGCGCTCGGCACGCACGCCGGTGTCCTGGGTGAGACCAGCGCGATCGCCATCCTGCTGGGATTCGCCTACCTCCTGGCCACCCGCACCATCGGCTGGCAGATTCCGGTGGCCTATGTGGGTACGGTATTTGCCATGAGCCTGCTAACGGGACACGACCCGATTGCGCAGGCGCTCTCGGGAGGCCTGCTGCTTGGCGCCGTGTTCATGGCAACCGACTACACCACCACGCCAAGCACCACCAAGGGCAAGGTGGTCTTCGCCCTGGGCTGCGGCCTCATCACCTGCCTCATACGCTTTTGGGGCAACCTCAACGAGGGCGTCGCCTACTCCATACTGTTCATGAACCTCCTCGTGCCCCACATCGACACGCTCACGCCACGCATCCCCGTGGGAGGAGAGGCACGCGCGAGCAAGAGGGGGGTGAGGCAGTCGTGAGCAAGAAGACGGCAACCGCGGTACCCATACTCGTCCTCGTCGCCATATGCGTCATCGCCGCGACGCTGCTCGGCTTGGTTCACAACGCCACCGACCCCGTCATCCGCGACGCAGAGGAGGCCGAGGCCCGCGCAATCTATGAGTCCCTGTTCCCCCAGGCAAGCACGTTCGAGGAGCTGCCCACCTCGGTTGAGGGATGCGACGGCATTCAGGCCGCCTTCGACGACGCGGGCAACCAAATCGGCATGATCGTAGTCGCGTCGGGCAGGGGCTACGGCGGCCAAGTCCCCGTTGCTGTCGCATTCGACGACAGCGGCACGGTTCGGAGCATGGTGGTAATGGAGAACGAGGAGACGCCCGGACTGGGCTCCAAAGCAACCGAGGGCACCTACCTCGACCAATACGTCGGCTTTGTGGCACGTCCCATAGGCGAGGAGGACGTTGACCTGGTGAGCGGTGCCACCATCACGTCCAAGGCGGTTCTTTCGGCGTTCAACACCGCCACGACGGCATACGAGGAGGCCCGCTCATGAGCACGAACCGCCAGAACGGCCCCAAAGGGGAGCGACCCAAAGACATCCTCATGCGCGGACTGCTCCACGAGAACCCCGCGATGCGCATGATGCTGGGACTATGCCCCATGCTCGCCGTCTCCACGAGCGTGACCAACGGGCTGGGCATGGGACTCGCGACAACGTTCGTGCTCATTTGCTCCGAGGTGGTCGTCTCGTTGCTGCGCAAGGTGATTCCGTCGTCTGTCCGCATACCGGCGTTCATCACCATCGTCGCGAGCTTCGTCACGCTGGTGATGATGCTCACCAAGGCATACGTTCCGGCACTCGACAAGGCGCTTGGCATCTACCTGCCACTCATCGTGGTCAACTGCATCGTGCTGGGAAGAGCCGAGCAGTATGCCTCCAAGAACGGACCCGGCCACGCCGCGCTCGACGGTCTGGCCATGGGACTGGGGTTCACGGTCGCGCTCATCCTCATGTCGGCGGTTCGCGAGCTCCTGGGTGCGGGAACGCTCCTGGGCTTCCAGATTCTGCCGCCGTTCGTCGAGCCCATGCTCATCATGGTCATGCCCGCCGGGGGATTTGCGGTTTTGGGACTGCTCATCGCCACGTCGGTGTGGACGGAGAGACGCCTCAAGCGCAACCGCGAGAGCCTCATCTCGGATCACCCGACCCATTCCCAAACCCTATGCGCCGCCTGCCCTCTGGACTGCGGCATCGGTGACCCCGATCACGAGGACTGCGTGAACGAGGACCTCACCGAGCGGCTCGAGGCGGCATTCGACCGGGCAAACGCCACACTCAAGGAGCGTGATCGCTAATGGCTCAATACGCGTCTATCCTGTTTGGCATGATTCTGGTCAACAACTTCGTGCTGGTGCAGTTCCTAGGCATATGCCCGTTTTTGGGCGTGTCAAAGAAGTTCGACTCCGCCGTGGGCATGGGCCTGGCCGTAACGGTCGTGATGGTCCTCGCCGTGGCGGTGACCTGGCCCCTCCAGCAACTCCTCGTGCTCTGGCAGTTGGAGTACCTGCAAACCATCGCGTTCATCCTGGTCATTGCGACCCTCGTTCAGCTTCTGGAGATGACGCTCAAGCGATTCGTGCCGTCGCTACACGCGTCTCTGGGGGTCTACCTGCCCCTCATCACCACGAACTGCGCCGTACTCGGGGTTGCCATCCTCACCATCGAGAACGGCTACGACTATCCGCAATCGCTCGTCGCGGCGCTGGGCGCCGGCCTTGGGTTCCTGTTGGCTATGGTCATCTTCAACGGCGTGCGACAGCGCGTCGAGGAGGCCAACCCTCCCGCGGCGTTTCGCGGCATGCCCATCACGCTCCTGTCGGCAGCGATCACCGCGATGAGCTTTATGGGATTCTCGGGTGTGGTGGAACACCTCTTTGGCGTGTAAGGAGACGTGAGTGGATACGTTGTTGCTAACCATAGCGGTCGTGGGTGGCATAGGGCTCGTGGGGGCGATCGTGCTCGTGGTGGCCTCCAAGGCACTTGCCGTGGAGGAGGACGAGCGCATAGGCACCCTCGTGTCGCTGCTCCCCGCCGCAAACTGCGGCTCATGCGGCTATCCCGGCTGCGAGGGCTACGCCAAGGCGATGGTCGACGGCGCACCCTGCAACCTCTGCGGGCCCGGAGGTCCACAGGCGGCGCAAGAGCTCGCAAAGGTGTTGGGCGTGGACGCGGGCGAGGTCACCGTAAAGCGCGCGATCGTGGCATGTCGCGGCGTGGCCGAACGAATCGTGCTCAAGGAACGCGAAGGGTATCAGGGAGCGCCCAGCTGCCGCGTCTATGCCACCTTGGAGCATCTCTCCAACTCCTGCACGGACGGATGCATCGGCTACGGGGACTGCATGGCATCGTGCCCCTATGGTGCCATCGCGCTCAACAAGAACAGCGTCGCCGTGGTTGACCCCGCCATCTGCATTGGGTGCGGCCTCTGCACCACCATCTGCCCGCGTCACCTCATCAGCCTGCAGGAGAAGAGCGACGTGGACGAGGTCTCCTTCGTCCTCTGCCACAACACCCTTATGGGTAAGCGCGCTCTCGAGGCATGTGCCAACACCTGCATAGGGTGCCGCAAGTGCACGCGCGTCTGTCCCCAGAAGTGCATAACCGTGGAGAACAACGTCGCGCACATCGACATCTCGCAATGCATCGGCTGCAAGGCTTGCATGCGGGCATGCCCCGAGGGCGCCATCTATCCCCTGTTCTGGGTGCCCCACACGGCTGAGGACCTGCCCAAGGACTAATGCGATGTTCGCGCTGGCATGCCAGCGCGAAACGACAAGCTCGTGTCACAACACCTCGTTCATGGCGCCGGACCTAAAGCCGGCAAGGTCGAGGCTCACGTAGGCAAATCCCAAGGCGCGAAGCCGCTCGACCACCCGATTCCGGGTGGCAGGCTCGGCCACGCGCTCGATATCGTCAAGAGCCACCTCGATACGGGCCAGCTCTCCCCCCTCGCCGTGAATGCGCACGCGAAGCTGGTCCAAGCCGAGTCCATGCAGGTACTCCTCCGCAGCGCCCACGCGCTCGAGTTTCTGCGCCGTTATGGTTTCGCCGTAGGCAAAGCGAGACGACAGGCAGGCCGCCGAGGGAAGGTTCCATGTGGGAAGGCCCAACTTGCACGACAGCTCGCGCACCTGGGCCTTGGAGAAGCCGCACTCCCTGAGCGGGCTACGCACCCCAAGCTCTGCAAGCGCCCGCATTCCGGGTCGATAGTCCCCCTCGTCGTCGAGGTTCGAGCCATCGACGAGGTACGTCATCCCCTCGGCCGTCGCAAGGTCGCGCAACCTGCCAAACACCTCTCGCTTGCAGAGGTAGCAGCGGTTGGCGGGGTTTTGGGCGAATCCGGGTATGGTGAGCTCGTCGTAGTCCAGCACCAGATGCCGGATGCCCTGCTCCGCGCACCACGTGCGCGCTTGTCCAAACTCAGTGCGCGGCACCGAGCGCAGGTGCGCCGTAAGCGCCACCATGGAGGAGCCCAACACGTCGTGGGTCACCTTGGCGAGCAGCGTGGAGTCCACGCCACCCGAAAAGGCCACAGCCACGCGCGCCTGCTCTTGCAGGCACGCGCGGAGCGCGTCGTATCTCTGCTGTAGCTCGTGGGTCATGCGCCGAACTAGGACAGGTCCCTAAAGTGGAAGCTACGCTTACCCGACGCATAGTCTCCCACCACATGGTCGGTGCCAAAGATCTTGTACTTGTAGGTAACAAGGCCCTCGAGCCCAACCGGGCCACGCGCATGCAACTTGCTCGTGGAGATGCCCACCTCGGCACCAAAGCCATAGCGGAATCCGTCGGCAAAGCGCGTGGACGCGTTCTGGTAGACGCCGGCAGAGTCAACGAGCTGCATGAACCGTGCCGCAACGTCGTCGTCCTCGGCAATGATGGCGTCGGTGTGGTGCGAGCCGTGGCGATTGATGTGGTCGATGGCCTCGTCCACGTCCTCCACCAGCTTGATGGAGATGATGAGCGACAGGTACTCCGTGTCCCAGTCCTCGTTGGACGCAGGCTTGCAGTCTACGATGGCGCGGACCTCGTCGGTGCCGCGCACCTCGACCCCTTCGGCCTCAAGGCCAGCGACGATGGGCGGCAGCAACATCTGTGCCGCGCTGCGCTGCACGAGCAGCGTCTCAACGGCGTTGCAGGCGGCCGTGTACTGGACCTTGGCGTCGACCACCACGCGCACGGCCTTCTGCATGTCTGCGGAACCGTCAACGTAGATGTGGCAGATGCCGTCGGCGTGACCCATTACGGGTATGCGCGTATGGTCCATGATGTAGCGCACGAACGCGTTGGAACCACGCGGAATGAGCAGGTCCACGGAGGTGTCGCAGTCGAGCAGCTCGGTGATCTCCTCGCGTGCCTCCACCTGGTATAGGCACGTCTGGGGCAGTCCGGCAGCCACCGCGGCGTCGTGGATGATGGTGAAGAGCGCCTTGTTGGTGCGCATGGTCTCGCTGCCACCCTTAAGAAGCGCGCAGTTGCCGCTCTTGAGGCAGAGCGTGGAGATCTGCACGAGCGCGTCGGGACGCGCCTCGAAGATAACGCCGATGACCCCTATGGGGCAGGACTCACGCACCAGCACCAGGCCCTCGTCGAGCTCGCGCTTGAGCAACTCGCGTCCCACGGGGTCGGGCAGTCCGATGAGGTCGACGATGCCCGCACACACGTCGGCGAGCTTGGCCTCGTTAAACTTGAGGCGCTTGATGACCGCCTGCGATATGCCCTCGCTCTCCGCAGCCTCGACGTCTTGCCGGTTCGCCTCGAAGATCTGGTCCTGATTGGCGATGAGCTCCTCGCGAATGCGTGCAAGCGCGTCGTTGCGGGTGGTTACCGAAGTGGCGGCCATCACGGGGCTCTCGAGCTTCATCCGCGCGGCCACCTCTGCAATTGTCGTCATAGCGAGCTTCCTTTCCTCGAGTTCTGCTCAGTATAGCGTCCAAGGCTCAGCATGCCAACGCCATGAGTTGTTGTGGGAACCCCCGGGTGCGACATGCGTAGACTGTCGCACCCGGGGGTTCCCACAACGTACCTATTGCACAAGGGTTACAGGGCGACGGTGCGCTCCTCGTCGATGGCGGCGACCTTGTCCCTGCGGTTGGCATAGCGCGGCGCGGTGAGGGCGTCGGTCGTCATCCACGTCTCCACGATCGCCATCGCAAGCACCGGGCCGATGAGCTTTCCGCCGATGCAAAGCACGTTGGCGTCGTTGTGCTGACGAGCGAGCTCCGCACACACGGGGTCTTGGCACACGCAGGCGAAGATGCCGCGGAACTTGTTGGCAATCATCGCCGAGCCATAGCCCACGCCGTCCACAAAGATGCCGCGCTCGCACTCGCCGGTTGCCACGGCTTTGGACGCGGGATAGATGAAGTCGGAGAGGTCGCACCCCTCCTCGTCGTAGGTGCCAAAGTCGACGACCTCGTGTCCTTGCTCCTCGAGCCACGCCTTGATCTGGTTCTTGAGCTGCGTGCCGGCATGGTCGTTTGCCATTGCGATCTTCATGGTATCCCCCATCCTCGAAAGGTCTCCTTGCCGCAACGCCACCGTGGCGCGTCCAGATACGGCAAAACGACGGCGCGCGTGCGGCCAACGACCCCATCATAACAGGCCGATGTCGCATTACCGAGCTTGTTCAGGCCTGGCGCACAGGTGGGGCGCCAAGCGTTGATGCGCGGAGTTGCCCGCTGGCATCCACCCACACCAACCACGGTAGGCGCACAAGAAGGAGGTGTCCCCTCACCCACGGGGACACCTCCAAAGACCTTCGCTCCGTCTTGCTGGAAACGCACTACGAGTTCTTTACGGGCGAGCCAAAGACCTTGATCCTAAAGTTGTCGACGACCACCGGCACGTCCACCTCGTTGCCCTGCTCGTCGTTTTGGGTGACGGTGAGGGGCTGGGTGGAAAGATCAAGCCACTCGCCGTCGGAGAGCAGGAGGCTCTCGCCCTCGTTTACCACTGCGGTTGTGTAGAAGGGCAGCTCTGCACCGGCGGCATCCTCCTTGGAGACCTGTATGTTCGCGCTCATCTCGTACTGGACCTTGCCGTCCTCCTCGGTCGTGCACTCGGCTACGACGCTGTAGCGTTGGCCGTTCTCGATGCGCACTGCCTTGGGCAGCTCGATGCGGTGATATCCGCGATAGAGGAACGTCTCTTCGTAGGACGCGACCTCCTTGCCATCCTCGGGATTCTTGGCGTCCTTCTCCAACAGGTACACCTTGAGGACGACCTTGGTGTTGGGAGAGGCAACCTGGGTTGACAGGCTGGAGAGGTCGTACGTCTGGTCGGCAGTGAACACGTTTGCGCTCACCATGCGATCTGCGCTCGAAACCGTGAGCGGTTCGCTGAGGGCTGGCATGTAGTCGTATTGGTCGGTGACGATGTATTCGTCCTCAGACAGGTCGGAATCGAACTCCATGGTCTCCGCCTCGTCGAGGGACTGGTCGTAGTACGAGCACCAGAAGTAGCCCGTATGCTTGCCGCTCTCGTCCGTTATGCCCCAGTCCGACTTGTCAACCACGTTGCCCTTGTCATCGGGTTTGGAGTCGGTCTCGGACCCCCAGCTGTTCTTGATGAGCCATGCGCCATTTGCGGGAGGCTGGCTCTCGGCCGCGAAGTTGCTAACGGGGTAGTCGTCATCCCAACCCACGATGCACACCACGTGGTCGAGTTTGCTGCCGTCACCCACATACTGGGCCCAGGTCTCCTTGTTCATGTACTTGCCGCCACCGTCGTCGCCCTTGAGCATGGCCGACACGGCGCGCCCGTGCATGATCTCGGACTTGATGGCGGTAATTGCGTCCTCGTTCGTGCTCTCGTAATTCCCGTCTGCGTCACGAATGGCGGGTGAGGGCAGGATGTTGCTGTCCAGGAGCACGTAGCCACCGTTCTCGTTGCGCGCCGACTCGCCGTTCTCGGTCTTTGTGGGCAGCGACCAGTCATCGAACTTCGAGTAGGAGTCGGACTTCTTTGTCTCCTCTATCAATGCCTTCGTGAGAGCGTCCACAAACTCGTCCTCGGTCATGTTCTTGCTCTTTGCCGTCTCGGCGACCGAGCTGCCATCCGCCTCGAACTCCTTGATGGCCTCCTCGCGGGCGGCATCCGGATGCTCCTCCCAGTACTTCGACGCCAGGATCGCGTCCTTGCCCCTATAGGGGTAATCCTCCTCCGCCATTGGTCCTACGCCAGACGCGAAGAGGCTACCGGTGATGAGGTGCGTGCCGCCCGTGTCGTATGCCGCGGTGGGGTCATCCTCCTTCATGGGATGCAGACCCTCGCCCAGCTGCTGTTTGTCTTCGAGCTCTGTGATTCCCTGCTCGGCATACCACGCGAGGTGCTTCTCGGAGAGGTCGAGGTCCTCGGCCTTGATCTGGCCCTCCGAGGCGGAGATGATGGAGCTCTCCGCGGCTGCGATGCCTCCAAAGGCCCAGCATGAGCCAAAGGGAGACTGGCTCTTCACCGACGTGACGAACCCCTTCTCGCGCATGTCGTACTTGGAGGGCAGCTCCTCCTTGGCGTACTCCTGCGGAGTGGTCCCCTCAGTCGTGGTGGTGGTCGTGGTCTGGGCGCCACCGTCGGTAGCAGCCTCCTGCTTGGCCGAGCATGCGGCAAGCGGTGCCGCAATCAGGGCAAGGGAAAGCAGGGAACCAACGATGCCCGAGGTCGTACGTCTCATGCAATGTCCTTTCGCCGTAGGGTGCGATACATCCCACAGTGTACCAAACCTCATTTGGACAAGATGGCATTGCCGATAACTTATAGGGGAGTGCCCCGATAAGACCCACGTCCTATCGGGGCACTCCCCAAACCCTTGTAGAAGCCTCCCTTGGCGTTATGCCCAGTTCTCCGTTTGCAAGTCGACCATGTTGTCGACGGCACTCGGTGCATTGGGAACGTCGTCGTAGGCGTTCGGTGCGTTGGGGATGATCTGGCTCGAGTCACTCGCCACGAACGCTTCCAGCCATGCCACATACTCCTGGTCGATGCCGCATTTGGTGAACACGTCCACGAGCTGGTCGTAGAACTCCGCGTCGCCATAGGGAAGCGTCACGCCAATGCCGGTCATGCCCTCCTCGCCGGAAGTTGCCGCAAAGTGGACGATGGCGCGGTCCACGGCAGCCTTGAGGGCATTGGACTCGTTGGAGTCCACCGATCCCGCCACAGTGAGGACGTCGGTCACATAGTAGTCGGACATCGTCACATAGCTCGTGTCGGTATCCCAGTAGTCGAACAGCTCGTCCCAGGAGTTGTCGTCGCCCCAGGCGTTGCCGCCCCAGGCGTTGCCACCCCACGAGTCGTCGCCCCAAACGCCGCTTCCATCCCAGGTGTTGCCGTTGCCCCAAGGGTCGCCGCCGTCCCACGTGTTGGACGAGTCGTAGCCATGTCCGCCGTTTGCGTTGGGGCCAGGCTTGCTGGTGCGCGTGCGCCATGTGGTCTCCTGGCTGTAGTTGGTGTTTACCAGATTGTCCTTGTTCGCGTAGGCAAATGCGATCCATGCCCGATACATGTCGTCTGCCGCGGACTCGTCGATGAGGGCCAGCGTGGCGTCGCCGTTGTCGGGGTCCTCCTTGGTGGCCGCCACCATGTCATCCACGATGGTCTTGCCCAGCTCCACCGTGCCGATGCCGGGATTTTGCTCGAGCTTGCCCATCCAATTGGAGTAGCTCCAGCCAACGCCGGGCTCGAAGTCCTCCGAGAGGACCGCGTAGTCGCTAAACGGCGCGAGCACCTGGCAGGTCTCGATGCTGGACATGAGGCAGCAGTCCATGCCGATGAGGTCAAAGTGCACGTTCGCGTTTGCCTTGAGGGCCGCTTGAATCTCGTCGAGCGTGAGGGCCGCGTAATCGCCCTGGAACTCGTCGTAGCCAAACCCGTACACGGGACCGGCCCCGTGGTCCCACAGGAGCAGCATGTAGCGGTCGGCGGGATAGTTCTGCACACCCCAGCGAATAAAGTCAGCGAGCGTGTCGGCGGAGGTCGTGTCGAGCTGGCCCAAGCTGTCGTCCACCAGCTCGAGCTTGCCCTGGTTAACGCGGTAGCGCTGCGTGTGGTCCGAGGCAATGTCGTAGTTATGCCACTCGCGCGTGCCCAGCGTCTCGATAATCACGTTCGCATTCTTCCCAATGCCGGACTTGAGCATCTCCGCAATGTCGGAAGTCGCCTCTCCGGCCTGGGACTCGAGGTCCGATCCGTTCATGTAGACGAGCACGGTGGCCGATTGGGCATCTGTGGCCTCTCCCCTCGCTCCGCCCGTCGTCTGCGTTGCGGTAAACATGCCTTGGGGTGCGGACTGTGCCGTATCACCCACAACGCTCCGCGCGCCCGCGTCTCCCGCAAGAGAGGCGCAGCCCGTGAGTCCCAGAACGAGGGCGAGCGACGTGAGCAGTGCGAGCATGGCGGCAACCATGCCCCTGCGTGGAGCGACGTTGCGTCCGTACGGTTTGTCGTCGGTGTTGCGGTTAAAGTCGAACATGTTGGCTCCTTTCCCTGTGTCCAGCATGTGTGTTGCCTCGCAACGTCAGGGTATCGTGGAAGGCCACCCCCAATCCCTCCCCAAACCGTGAGAAAAGAGTCAAAAAAGTGTCAAGGCGCACGGAACGGAGGCGCTCCCCCGATGAGACGTTTACATCCGAGCGCAGGTGCTGGTATAGTATGAAGCTCCATAATCGCAGCCATTCGGGGAAAGGGTCCTCCTGATGAACCGAACCAACCGTTGTATCGTCGCAGTATGTACGGCCTTGCTCATGGGGAACTCTCTCCCCACCACAGCCATGGCGGACAAGCCATCCGACCTGCAGGCGCAAATCGACCAGGCGCAGGCAAAGCTCAACGAGCTATACGCCAACGCCGAGTCCGTGAGCAACGACCTAAACAAGACGGCAGATGACCTGACCTTTACTGAGGAGAGCATCGACGAGACAAGCGACCGGATAGAGGTCGAGCAGGCAGAGCTCGCCGAGGCACAAAAGAGGCTCGGGATCACGATGTCCGAGCATTACAAGGACGGTCACGCAGGCCTGCTGTCCATGATTCTCTCGTCGGACAGCCTCGAGGACTTTATTAGCCGCGTCTACTACGCCAACAAGGTCAGCGAGGCCTACAACAAGCAGATTGCGGACGTGCGCGAGATCCAGGATGACCTCGCGGAGCAAAAGACCTCCCTGGAGGAGCAGAAGGCGTCGCTCGAGGAGCTGCTCGCGGAGCAGGTGGAGGACAAGGCGGAACTCGAGGCCATGGCCGCCGAGGTCGAGTCCTACATGTCCGGATTGTCGACCGAGCTGCAGGAGGCCATCGCCGCACAGGCGCAGGCCAACGCCGAGGCAGCCCGTGCGGAGGCTGCGGCAACGCTCAAGGCAGCGGGTGGCTCCGAGAGCACCGGCGTGGCCGATGCGAACGCCGCCAAGTCAACCACCACCGACGAGTCCAAGACCAACAAGCAGTCCCAGAGCCAAGACAGCTCCTCCCAGCAGCAAAGCCAGCAGGAGGAAAAGTCCCAAGAGAAGGCGGAGGCCAAGCAGGAGGAGCCGACGGAGGACAAGGCCACCCAGACGACCGAGCAGCCGCGGCAGGACGAGCAGAGCACCAACGCGGACGAGGGCTCGCAGGCGCAGGACACCTCGGAGAGCCAGCAGGCACCTGCGACCGACACGGACTCCTCCGCCTCCCAGGACAAGGGATCATCGAGCGGGACCTCGAACATGGATGCTCGCACGGCAGTGGTGAACTACGTGCTCGCACAGATTGGCAAGCCATACGTGTGGGCGACGCATGGCCCGGACAGCTTTGACTGCTCTGGCCTCACGGGCGCAGCATACGAGTCGATTGGCTACTTCATCGGCTATTCCGACAGCTATCAGGAGCAGTACTGCAACAAGCCCGCCAGCGAGGCCGTGTACGGCGACATCGTGTGGCGTCCCGGACACGTGGGCATCTGCATTGGCGGCGGCGTGACGGTGGAAGCGCACACTCCCGCAACTGGCATCGGCTACGGAACGATCGACAACTTCGAGCGTTCTGGCAGCCCACTGGGATAACGCCTGCTCGGACAAAAAAACAGGCAAAGGCACACCACGGGCATCACTCACCCTCTATAATGGGTTGGCAGGAGCTGGCTACCCATCCAAGGGGGTAAGGTGAGCATGGACCGAGACCAACAAATCGTCAGGGCAAGCACGGTCGGCATCGTTGGCAACTCGGTACTCGCGGCTGGCAAGGCCGTGGTGGGCATCGCGAGCGGATCCATAGCCATCACGCTCGATGCGGCAAACAGTCTGGTTGACGCAATTTCCTCGGCGATTGCGCTCGTAGGCACAAAACTCGCACATAAGCCAGCTAACCGCGACCACCCGTTTGGCTACGGCCGCGTGGAGTATCTTGCATCCGCGATTGTCTCTGCCCTCATCATCTCCGCGGGCGTGAGCGCGCTTACGGAATCGATTCGCTCCATCATGCACCCCACCACTCCCGATTACAGCACCGTAACCTTAGTGGTCGTTGGCGTTGCCGCAGTGGTAAAGGCCCTGCTGGGCATATACCACAAGCGCGTTGGCCAGAGAGTGGGCTCGTCGACCCTCGTGGGTTCGGGAGCGGACTCCCTCATGGACGCCATGGTGTCGCTCGCCACGCTCGTCGCGGCAATCCTCTACCTCACGCTGCACATCCAGGTCGAGTCGTGGCTTGCCGCCGGCATCTCGCTACTCATCTGCAAGAGCGGCATCGAGCTTCTGCGGGACACCCTTTCCAAGATACTGGGAGAGCGCGTGAGTCCGCAGATCGTGGAACAGGTCGAGTACGAGGCACAGAAGGTCGACGGCGTGATCCTAACGAGCAATCTGATGCTGTTGGACCATGGTCCCGAACGCGTGACCGGGTCCATCCACGTAACGGTGGACGGCAACATGACAGTGTCAGAGTTCGACAACATCGCCCGAACCGTACAGCAACGCGTGTTCAGCGAGACCGGCGTCGCACTGGCTGGAGTAACGCCCTATGCCGCGTCGAGGCTCGATGACGAGGCCGCCGCCGTCCGTGCCGACGTGGGACGCATCGTTTGGAAGCACGACCACGTGGTTGACCTGCGAGGACTCTACGTAGACCCCAACACCTGCACCGTTCGCTTCGACGCGATCAAGGAGTACGGCCCAGAGGACCGCGACGAGCTGCGCGACGCCATCGTGCGCGCATGCGAAGAGCAACATCCCGGCTGGACCTTCGACGTTCGTGTCCTGCCGAACG
>CADBCS010000031.1:31100-37971 GCA_902793195.1 uncultured Coriobacteriaceae bacterium
GCCGCGGACTAGTGCGGCGCGAGGCCGTAAGGCCGCAGCAGCCCAAGCAGTGGCTCCTGTGTCACCGCAGTCTCCCTCATCGCGCGAGCGATTCTTTCCAGGACCTCATGCGTGCCCATGAGTCCCGCGCATCCACCACAGGCACGAAGCTCGCAATGTGCGCAATCGGGGCATCTTAGCCGGGGGAACAGCCTTCCAAAGTCCTCGTTGGCATCCACGACTTCGCGACCAACCTGCCAGGCGACGTCGGGTGGGTTGAGAAAACGCACGACGCGCATGGCCTGCTCGTGGTCCATCCCCTCCTCGCGACAGCTGGCATAGCGCGCCATCGCCCGCCAGTACCTCAGGCCCATCTCGCCGGTAAGGGTCGAGAAAACCTCGAAGCACGCCCGTGCCGCCTCGTATTCCCCTCGCACAAGATGCAGGAACCCAAAGACGCGGCAGGGATGCATCCTCCCGTCCGTCAAGGGAGGACAGAATATGCCCGGATGCGCATGGACGAGGTCGGTTGGCTCAAGCTCAAGAAGATGCCCTCGCTGATCGGGAGACAACCGCGGAAAGCTTTCGAGAGCGTGCTTTGCCCGTCGTTTTTTGACCAGGCTCTCGCGTAGGCCGACAGACGGGGCAAACACGTCGCTCATGCCCGGCACGACGATCTGGTAGGACGGAAAGCCCAGATGCGACACATCGCGAACGAGCGGCCGAAAGCCATCCCGGCGCAGCAGCCCCAGCATGTAGTCCAGCAACTCGGCATTCTTGGCCCCGTTCCAAGAGGGCCATCGCGCAACGTCCCACCCAGCATCGCCCCATAGGGCCACAGAGGGCAGGGCACCAAGACCGCTCACGAACATGCTCGTTATGTTGCCAAGGCTCGCGGCTTCCTCGGGGCTGGCAAGACGGTTCATGTCCGTGCATCGCTGGGCGTCGCGGTCCTGGAAGGCCTCGGTAAGCGTGCGCTCGATGGCGACGGACAGCGACGGGTGCGAGCCAAACCTCACGCCAAAGGTCGCGCGCTGACGATCGACCAGGGTGGTCATGACCACCGGGTATCCACGACCGAGCGAGGCGTCGTGCACACGGACCTCGTAGCGGCCCCCTCCCTCGATGCGATTGACGAGGTGGGAGACGCCGCATTCCGCCAGCATCTTGCTGGGAATCCGTGGCGGGACGGCCTCCCCCCGCAAGACCTTGCGAGCCACAAAGCGCTCTAAGACCTCGGAGAGACCCTGCACGAGGGCCTCCTCGGCGGTGTTTCCGGCAGCCATGCCGTTCGATCCACAGGTGTAGGCGACCAGGGCGGCAGGGAGCCACGTCACCTTCCCGCTCGCGGGATCGGCGAAGGGAACCTCTGCAACGGCACCGTCCCCGCGCTCGTATCGTAGCGCGGGCAGTAGCTCCAGCACCGACAGGCGCTCCTCGTCGGTGGTGACGCCCAGCAGCTCGAGCCATTCCTCAAGTGCGGCGTCATGCCGGGCGACGATATCTGCCGCATGCGCGTACCGCTCGTCGGGAGCGGCCAGAAAGCCGTGCCGCGCATAGGTGCTCGCACCGTCGGGCGGGTACAGGACGAGGATGCCGTTCTGGATGCGCTCCATGAGCTCTGCGTAACCGCTCGCGCAGGCATAGTCCCGCGTGGTCCCCTTGCCGCTTGTCGCCAACATCGTTTTGGGAATGCCCACATAGTTCGAATGAACCCCCTCATAGGGACATGGACACCAGCGCAGCTCCGTTTCCAAGCCCACACGCTCGAGGATGGCAAGAATAGTGGCGACCGTATCCCTTGGGTCACGTTCCTTATGCTTGGAATAGTCCTTGCTCATGGTTGGCATCTCCCTCGCTCGGCCTGCGCCCGTGCGGCATGCGCCAGACGGCAGGCTGACGTCGCGCGCAGCCTGCCGTCGGATTGGGTATCCTTACCCTCTCATGGCACCCATCATCATGCTGACGAAGCCGTAGGTGGTGCCGGGGAAGCTGAAGATCATGCGCCCCAGGTCGGCAACCGTGAGCCGCAGGTTGCACACCATGGCCGCCACGTTGATGAGCTCGCCCGCATCCACGCCGTAGATGGCGCAACCCACGAGGCAGCCCTCCTCGTCCACGATGAACGTAAAGTCGGAGGCCTTGTCGCTCTTTGCCATAAAGGTGAGCGCCTGACCGTAGGGCACGCGCGCCACGCGGTACCTCTTGGGAGCGGCCTCGGCCTCGGCCACCGTCACGCCGCACTGGGAGATGCGCGGCAGCGTGAACACGAGGTTGGGCACGACCGGGTAGTCGATGGGGTCGGGATTTCCCAGAATGACGCCCGCCACGTAGTTGCTCTCGAACTCGGCGGTCGGCGTGAGCTTGGGAATGCGCTTGTCGACGCAGTCGCCGGTGGCGAACACGTTGGGTACGCTGGTGCGCAGGTGGTCGTCCACCTTGATGCCGCGAGCCGAGTACTCGATGCCCACCTCGGCAAGTCCCAGGTCCTCCACGTTGGGCACGCGCCCGGTGGCCTCCACCACGTAGTCGGCCACGAGCGTCTCGCCGGATGCCATGGTGAGCAGCACGCCTCCGTCGGCAGCAGCCTCGGCCTTGGCGACGGCCTGTCCCATCATGAAGGTGCAGCCCTCGGCCTCCATCTTGGCCTTGAGGGTCGCCACGTACGCCTGAGGGTACGGACGGAGCACGGTGTCGGTGAACTCCACCACGGTGGTCTTGGCCCCCATCTTGAGGGCGATGCTCGCGAACTCCATGCCCACGATCCCGGCACCGATGACCGCAAGGCTGCCAGGCATGTCGTCCAGATCGAGGAAGTCCTTGCTGTCGTGCAGGAGCTCCTTGCCGGGTATGTCCGCGCGGCGCGGATGCTCGCCGGTGCCGAACACCACGAACTCGGTCGTCACGCGGCGCTCACCATCGTCTCCCGCAACGACGACCGTGTGGGCGTCGGCCAGAGAGCCATGGCCACGCAGCATGTCGACTCCCGCCTGCGCGATGATGCCCTCAAGGCCCAAGTGCATGGGGCCGATGTTGGCCTTCTTGTATGCCGCGAGCGCCCTGTAGTCAATCGCGGGCAGCTCGTTCACGCCAAGCCCACGATAGTTCTCCAGCCCGTCAATAAAGTCGAACGGCGTGTCCAAGAGGTACTTGGCGTTGCAGCCAAAGTTCGTGCAGGTACCCCCTGCCACGCCCTCCTCGACGAGGGCCACGCGCTTGCCCGCAGCCACAAGGGCCACTGCCCCATGCCAAGTGGCGTGACCGCTTCCGATGAAGATCACGTCGTAGTCGTAACTTGCCATGTTGTCTCCCCCGCTTCCTTTTTTCAGTTGAACTCCCGACCGCTATGCCTACAGAGTAATTCCATCTTACTCCACCTGCGAAAAACGGTCACGCGTGCAGGGCCACTTCGCCCTCAACTGGGCTTTTGTGCTACAGGGGTCGCACGCGTGACCGTTTTTTGGGCGAGGGCACCCTTCCCGTTCTAATGAGGTGGCCCTCCTGAATCGCCGCGAACGTGGCAACGGTACACGCCGGAATTGCGAGGATGGTGACATCGACAAAGGGCAGGGCAAGAGGAACGAAGTAGACCACGAAACCAGCGACCTTGTTCGCGGTTGTGTGAGGCATGACCAGGCTCTTCTCCATGACATACCCGCTCACCACGTTCGCCAATTTCACCACCGCTATCAGCGTGACCCACACCCACAGCCACATTGGAATCGCAATCGCGGGCAGTATCTTCACCAGGCAAGCAAGGGCGAAGACGAGGTCCGCGATGCTGTCGAGCCTGGCCCCAAGATCGCTTGCCGTGTTCGTCTTTCTCGCCACTAAGCCATCGAGCATATCCGTCGCCCCGGCGATGGCGTAGAGGACAAGGAATGTGGGAGAAAGCGCGGACGGAACGAGTAACACAAGGCTGAGGCCGATTCGGGTTATGGTGAGTGCATTCGCCAAGACGACCTCTCCTTCCAATGCTTCAACAGGTCGCTATCCTACCTCGCTCAGATCCTCTCCAGCATCAGCAGCACCGCAAGGATCGCAAGCGGGACCGTGACCGTGTCGTATTCGCTGGGAGTAAACAGCTCCGTCGCCGTTCCAATCAATGCGCCAGCCCCGGCCGCCAGCAACGCGTGCGGCCAACCGCATACCTGCGACAGCGTCAAAACAACCAACCCGCCCGCAAAGGAGACGAGCAGCATGGCAAGGCTGCCCTCCCAGGATTTCTTCCCGTCTGCGAGCCGGCACGCAACCTTGTGCCTCCCAAACGGAATCCCCACCAGAGCCGCCGCAGCATCGCCGGTACCCCACATCAGAATGGCGGCCGCCGCCAGCCCAGCTCGCTCAAACACGCCCCAGGCAATGGCAATCACGACGGCGAACATGGCAAAGAGGAGCACCATGCTTCTCTTAATCTCGCCCGGCGACTTCTGCACGAGCAGGCCGTCGAACCATGGCTGCCTTTCGGCCAGCATCAGGATCGGATAGAGTGCCAGGGCAAGCAGACCGGACGTCAGCGCCGCGGCCACCCAACTATCCACCACGAGAATCATGATGGAGATGCCGGTAAACGCCACGACATGCAGCAGCTTTCTAAAGACAAAGGATGGGGGCCTCACCAAAAAGCGAATCAGCAACAGAACTATAAGGACCGGGACGATAAAGGCCACAAGAATGCCAATGCAGCGAAGCACCTGCACCACCAGCTCAAACTGCGAAATGAACTCCCAATAGTTCAGCACGATCATGGAGGCACCCAACACAGTCAGCACGACGCCGGTAACCAGGCCAACCGTCCGGTTTTGCACCCTGTTGGCAAAGCGCGCCGAGAAGAGCGAGGCGGAGGTCGCGACAACGATGCACACGAGCATCACGTTCCACTTTTCCAGCACGATGGCGGGATGGATGAGGATATGGCTCGCCGACGCGATCAGTGCCGTAAAGGTCATTATGAACGTGCTGGTGCCAACGGCCTTCTTGACCTCCATGCCAAAGAACACCGAGAAGACGATGAGCATCATCATGCCGCCGCCCGTGCCGACGAAGCCCGTCCCAAAGCCAATCGGGATGCCAAAGAAGAGCGACAGGACGACGCCCTTCCAGCCAAGCCGCGCGCCCTTCTCCACCTGGTTTTCCCTCGACGTGTCCGGCTTGACCAAAAAGCGAATGCCGATGCAGAAGGTCAGAAACAGCGTGAATCCGCCGAGCACGACATTGCCAACGACGAAGGCTGCATAGCTACCGACGGTACACATGACCAAGATGCATGTCATGATGAGCCAGCCCCGCCGCAGGTCGATGTTCTTGTGCCTCGCGTACGTATAGGAGGTGACGGCGGAGCCGAGGATGTCCGAGGCAAGTGCGATGGCGGTTGCCTGATACGCACCGGTCTCCCCCGCGAAGGACGGGCACAGCACAATCAACATGGGAACCATGACCGTAGCGGCAGAAAGCCCCGCAAGTCCGGTACCGACGCCCGCACCGAGTGCCGCGACAACGTACCAGAGCCATTCCATCCTGCTCGTCACCATCCATTCTTGCTGGTCGGCCGTTGTTTCTACTCAACATGGTACTGAATCCCGACGCGACGCTTGGCGAGATGGCGAGTTATATGTACCTGAGCCCCAGCATACGCGGGTTCACGCAAAGAGGCTCGAAGAGCGTGGCATCGTAACGACGACCAGCAGAAGACCGCTTGAGTTCGTGCTCAGCGACAAGGCCTTTCCCCACACCCGGGTTCAGGTCCAGTTTGCCGTGGTCATTGTTACGGCAACGGTGTGCTCATTCGTTTCGGCAATACTCTCGCTTGTAGTGGGAATTCGCCTCGTCAAGGGCAGGCGAGGTGCCGCCAGCGCACTGATTAACATAAACATTTTTGTAACCATAGTCTCGTTGGTTTGCGAGTTCATGCTGTACGGCATTGGTTGGGTGCTCATGACCATGGCGCTGAACCGCTTCAAAGACCGCAGTATCATACTTATTTTTATTGTCTGCACCATAATCGGCGGTGCCTTCGAATACTTTGTCAGCTGGTTCATGGAGGTGGCGTTTGGCGCGACGGCTTGGGACTATTCCTATGATTTTCTTGGCGACCTGTTTGGCGGACGCACCTGCCTGCTCTTTGCCTCCATGTTCGGGGTCCTTGGTTCGGCGTGGATCAAGTTGCTGCTCCCCATATTCCTCAGGCTCTTTAACGCCATACCCTGGAAGTGGTGCTATGGCGTGACGACGGTGTGCGCTACGCTCATGCTCGTGAACTGCGTCATGACCCTGCAGGCACTCGATAATTGGGGCGCTCGCAAGGCAGGGCATGTGCCGGCTACCGGAATTGAGCAGTTCTACGCCGAGAGCTTTAACGACGAATATATGGCAAGTCGCTTCCAGTCCATGACAATCGATCCCAACAAGTCGGTCCGCGCGTAACTCGAACGGATTGACATACAAGCAATGTCGCAGCAACCTCCGCTTTTGTGACCAGTAGCGTACCGCGGTACCGCCAATCCGATGAAGGCGGTACCGCAGTTCCGGTCTAAGTGGTACCGACCGCTATCCCTCTCTTGGCCTGTTTTCGGCAAGCCATTTGCGCATGTTGGGCCCCTCTATGTCAAGATACCTACAAGCGGACGCCACGCGACCCAGAATAGAGTCGGCGATGAGCTCCCCCTCTATCCTCAGGTACCACTCGTTCGGCTCGAGCTGCGAGGCAATGAGCGTCGACCTCCTTCCCTCGCGCGCCTCGAGAATCTCGAAGAGGTCAACGGAGTTGACGGTCTCTATCGGCGTCGTCAGAAAGTCGTCTAATGCGAAGCACCGTGTTATGCGAAGTGGGAGACGCCGCAGGGCGGATGCCTGCGCTTAGGCCTCGCCGGACTTCGCATAACACGTACGCTCT
>CADBCS010000032.1 GCA_902793195.1 uncultured Coriobacteriaceae bacterium
GGTCCGTAGTACACGCGCGTGGGATTGCCGTTGGGATCGTAGATCACGGCCATGAGGATTGCCGAGACAAGCGCGAGCACCAGGGCGACGCGTCGGCTCAGGCGCGTGGAGCGGCCGTTGGGACACAGGAAGTACGCGATGAGCGTCCATGCCACGAAAAACTGGAAGTCGACGCCCACATACCAGAGGTGCATGAGCGGCGACGTGCCACCGAGGTTGTCGAAGTACGACGCGCCGCGGAAGATCGCCCCCAGGTTGTTGCTGAGCAACAACGAGGGCAACAGGTCGGGCTTGAGCTTGGTGAGCAGCACGTGATTGAACAGGGCGCAGAGCACGACGGCAAAGACGACCATGACGGCCATTGCCGGCCAAATGCGCACGATGCGCTTCGCCCACGTTCCCGGCAGCGAGAACGTGCCGTTGCGCATGGCGCGCAGAGCCGAGCTCGATGCCAGATAACCGGTGAGCACCAAGAACACCACCACGCCCATGTGACCGCTGGGCAGCCAGGGGATGTGCATGTGATACAGAACCACGGAAATGATGGCGAACGCACGAATGCCATCCAGGGAGTTGATGTGGCGCGAACCCGAGGGCGCCCTTCTTTGCCGTGCGCGTCGTTCGTCTGTAGTCATATCTCTTTTCGCTTTGCTCGAACGTAGGTATGTGAGTGTTGCACAAACATGATACGGCATTTTGCGCCACAATGCCTTGGATGTGGCGCCACATCCGGTACGACTCGCCCGTCGGGGACCGTCCGGACTAGTCCGCAGGGGACGGTCCCCGACGGGCGAGTCGCATGCGTTCCCATATGCATATAGGTATATAATCGGTTCCTGTCACACCATGAGGAGGTGTCGTGCTCCAGCTGTCCCACATATCCAAGTCCTATACCACCAACGCGTTCACGCAGGTGGCGCTCGACGACGTGACCCTGGCGTTTAGGGACAACGAGTTCGTGTCGATCCTGGGTCCTTCGGGATCGGGCAAGACCACCCTGCTCAACGTGGTTGGCGGTCTGGACCACTTTGACAGCGGGGACCTGCTCATCGACGGCATCTCGACCGCCAAGTATCGCGACCGCGACTGGGATGCCTATCGCAACAACCGCATCGGCTTCGTGTTCCAGAGCTACAACCTCATCCCACACCAGACGATCCTTGCCAACGTGGAGCTCGCCCTCACGCTGTCTGGCGTGAGTGCCGCCGAGCGACGGGAGCGCGCGCGGCAGGCACTGGTGGACGTGGGCTTGGGCGAGCATGTGGACAAGCGTCCGAGCCAGCTCTCGGGTGGCCAGATGCAGCGCGTGGCCATCGCGCGCGCCCTCATCAACGACCCCGAGATCCTCCTCGCCGACGAGCCCACCGGTGCCTTGGACTCCCATACGTCGGTGCAGGTCATGGACCTGCTGCGGCAGGTGGCCGCAGACCGCTTGGTCATCATGGTCACCCACAATCCCGACCTCGCGCGACAGTACTCCACGCGCATCGTCGAGCTCGCCGACGGCCGCGTGCGCTCCGACACGGATCCCTTTGCCCCGTCGGCCTTCGACATGCGCAAGGCCAAGCCGGTGGTGCGCACCTCCATGAGCTTCCTCACCGCATTGTCCCTGTCGTTCAACAATCTCATGACCAAGAAGGGCCGCACGCTCATGACGGCCTTTGCCGGCTCCATCGGCATCATTGGCATCGCGGCCATCCTGGCGCTGGCAAACGGCGTGAACGCATACATCCAAGAGGTGGAGGAGGACACGCTCTCGGTGTACCCGCTGCAAATAATGAGCTCGGGCTTCGACATGACCTCCATGTTCGTGGACACCCAGACCGACGAAGGCGACGACGAGGACGAGGACGACGATGCCGGGGATCGCATTGGCGAGACGGCCCTGGTAAACAAGATGTTCAGTCGCGTGGGAAAGAACGACCTCGCCTCGCTCAAGACCTATCTGGACGGCAACGGCGGGGGGATAAACTCGTACGTGCAGGACATCGAGTACCGCTACGACGTCATACCACGGATATTCGACGAGAACACCGACGACGGCGTGCGCCAGATCAACCCGGACACATCGTTCCAGTCGCTGGGAATCGGGGGTTCGTCGTCGGCGCTCATGTCCTCGTCGTCGGCCTTCACGACAAACGTGTTCGACGAGATGCCCGCGAACCTCTCGCTCATCGAGGACCAGTTCGACATAAGGGCGGGGCGGTGGCCCGAGGCGTACAACGAGCTCGTGCTGGTGCTGAGCCGGCGTGGGACGATAAGCGACTTCGTGTCGTACGCCATTGGGTTGCGCGACCACGACGTGCTGGAGCGCATGGTCAAGAAGCTGGCCGACCAGGAGGACGTGGAGGCCCCCACCGACGAGCGCACGTACAGCGTTGGCGAGCTCATGGGCAGGCGCTTTATGGTGGTGCCGGCCTCTCGGTTCTACTCGTACGAGAGCGAGTACGACGTGTGGACCGACAAGTCCGACGACGAGGATTACGTGCGCAGCCTGGTGAGGGAGGGGCTGCCCGTTACGATCGTGGGCGTGGTGCAGCCAAAGGAGGGCGTCGACGCCACCACCATAACCCAAGGCATCTACTACACGCCCAAGCTCACGCGCTGGCTCATGAAGGAGGCGTCCTCGTCGCGCATCGTGCGCGAGCAGCTCAGGGACCGGCAGACGAACGTGATCAGCGGCAAGTCCTTCGACGACGAGGCGGACGACGATGACGACGAGTCCTTCGACATGGGCAAGCTCTTTACCATCGATGAGGACAAGATGGCGGAGGCCTTCGCCATCGACCCGGACAACCTCGACCTATCGGGGCTGGACTTCTCGGACATGGGTGACGCGCTGGACTTCTCGAGCATGGGGGAGGGCATGGACTTCTCGTCCATGGAAATGCCTCAGATGGACCTCTCCCAGCTCTCCGACTCGATGGGTGACATGGGCAAGATCGACCTCGACCTCTCCGGCATCGACCTCAGCAAGCTGGACCTGTCCGACATCGACCTGAGCAAGATCGACCTCAAGCTGCTCTCGTCGCCCGAGGTCACGGCCGCGCTCATGCCCGACCTCTCGAGCATCGACCTCGCAAAGCTGCTGGAGGGCATCACCCCCGTCGTCGACCAGGACAAGCTGGCGCCGGTCGTCTCCGATTTGCAGCAGGGCCTGCTCGCCTACATTACCGAGCAAGGGGTGAACCCGCTCGACCAGCAGGCGCTGTCCGAGGCGATTGCGGCCTACCTGTCCCAGCCCGAGGTGCTCTCCAAGGTGGTCTCGGGCGTCTCGGGGGCGGTGACCATTTCCGAGAAGGACCAGCAGCTCATCGCGAGTCGGCTGCAGTCGCAGATAAAGGCGCGCACGGCCGAGGAGATCTGGGCCTCGCTTCCCAAGGAGACGCAGGACAAGCTCGGCGAGGAGGCAAAGAAGGTCGTGGGCCAGATCGCCGCCAAGGTCGGCGCGCAGATGGGGGAGCAGCTGGGCAAGCAGCTCTCGAAGCAGCTGAGCGAGAAGTTTGCCGGGACGTTTGCGACATCGTTGGGAACGGTGCTGCAGTCGTACATGGGTCAGGCGCTCGAGCAGTTTATGGGTGCCTTGGCAGAGGCGCTCGAGACGCAGCTCACCGAGGGAATCACAACCATGATGGAAGGGACGATGACCCAGCTCATGTCCAACATGGCAAGTGCCTTCCACCTGGACGAGGATGCGTTTGCGGCTGCCTTCCAGTTCAACATGGATGAGAAGGAGCTCTCGGAGCTCATGATGTCGCTGATGGGTGCGGAGCGGACCAGCTACGACAACAACCTCATCAAGCTGGGGTACGCCGACGAGGAGAAGCCCTCCGAGATAGACATCTATCCCATCAACTTTGACAGCAAGGCCGAGGTGGTGGGCATCTTGGACGCATACAACGACCGGATGCGCGAGGAGGACGAGGGCAAGGTCATCACCTACACCGACATCGTGGGCGCGCTCATGAGCTCGGTCACCGACATCGTGAACATGATCAGCTACGTGCTCATTGCATTCGTCGCGATCTCGCTCGTGGTGAGCTCCATCATGATTGGCGTCATCACGTACATCTCGGTGCTCGAGCGCAAGAAGGAGATCGGCATCCTGCGTTCCATCGGCGCGAGCAAGCGGGACGTGAGCCGCGTGTTCAACGCCGAGACCGTCATCGAGGGTCTGGTGAGCGGCCTCATGGGCGTGGGCATTACGGCTGCGGCCTGCATTCCCGCCAACATCATTGTGGAGGCGAACTTCGATGTGCATCGCGTGGCGCGCCTGCCCATTGCCGCCGCTGCAATCTTGGTCTTGGTGAGCGTGTTGCTCTCGTTCGTGGCGGGTCTCATTCCCTCGCGCAAGGCAGCCAAGGCAGACCCCGTGGAGGCCCTTCGCAGCGAGTAGCCATGTTGCGCAACAAATGCGTTGCTGCCACCCGTATGCTCCTTGTAACACAGACAAGGGAGATGGGGAGACAGTATGGAATACGCCGCCACGCTACGCACCTCGATTCATACGGAACAAGTCGTTTGGGGACTCGCGCATGCGCTCGAGCGGATGTTGTCCGAGCGGCGGCCTGCCGAGTCCGCACAGGTGCTCGAGGGTAACGGTTACAAGATCACTTTGCCCGAATGCTGGAGTGGTGCGGTGAGCGTGACGCAAAACGGTGCCGGTGAGTTCGCGGGCTACGAGGTGACGGCTACCGGCTGGGGCATCGAGGGCAAGGAGGTTCTCTCGTGCTACCCGGTATACGCAAAGAACGTGCCGTACTTCGTGGATGGGGCGAGGAGGCTGGGAAGCGCCACGCTCGCAGACGGGACCTGCGCGCTGATTCACGTATGGGACGACAACCATGCGTTTTTGGACATCCCTCTTGCCAGCGGCAACCACCTGTTCGTCTTTGCGCCCCAGGCGTATAGGGGCAAAGAGGCCTCGGGTGCTTGGGGCATTTTCGTGGCCAATGCGCTCGCACGGCTGCAGACGCAGGGTTCGCTCTCCTATGCCGACGACCGCCACGGGTACGAGATCCCCCTGGCAAGCCTCAGGACGATTGCGCGGGGAATCGTTGGGAACTGTTGATAAGTCAGTGGGGAATCCCCCATCTTTCTTGTGAGGAGATTGTCTCCTTTGGCTTGTGGCATACTGTACGCGGTGCCTGATAACAAGTGGGGCGTGGGTTGAGGCCCGTCGCCCTGGCTGAAGACAAGGGATCACAGCATGCAGGAAAATCTCGCACATCTGGTGGATGTGCTCGCAACGCGTCATGTGCTGCCGGTCGAGGACTACGAGCGACTGGTCGTCGGTCGTTCGCCGGAGCTCGCCGCATACGCGGCCGGGCGCGCGGTGGAGCTGCGCAAGGCGATCTATGGCACCGACGTCTTTGTGCGCGGCCTCATTGAGATTAGCAACCATTGCAAGAACGACTGCCGCTACTGCGGCGTCAGGCGCTCCAATGCCACGGCACGGCGCTACCGCCTACTCCCCGAGGTCATACTGTCCTGCGTGGACGAGGGCTACGACCTGGGCTTTCGCACCTTCGTGCTGCAGGGAGGGGAGGACCCGTGGTTTACGGACGATCGCCTGTGCGACATCGTGGCATCCATCAAGGCTGCGCACCCCGACTGTGCCGTGACCCTCTCTGTGGGCGAGCGCGGCCGTGCCAGCTACCAGGCGCTCTTTGATGCGGGTGCGGACCGCTACCTGTTGCGTCACGAGACGGCCACGCGCGAGCACTACGAGCTGCTGCATCCCGCGCAGATGTCGTTTGACGAGCGGATGCGGTGCCTGCGCGACCTGCGCGACATAGGCTTTGCGGTGGGCTGCGGCTTTATGGTGGGCTCTCCCTACCAGACGTCGGCGCACCTCGCGGCCGACCTCAAGTTCGTGGAGGAGTTTCGCCCGCAGATGTGTGGGATCGGCCCGTTCGTCCCGCACCATGCCACCGAGTACGCGCAGTGTCCCTGCGGTTCGGTGGACCTCACGTGCCTTCTGCTCTCGTTGCTGCGCCTCATGCAGCCCAATCTGCTGCTGCCCGCCACCACGGCGCTGGGCACGCTCGACCCGCGCGGGCGCGAGAAGGGCATCCTGGCCGGCGCAAACGTGGTGATGCCCAACTTGTCGCCCACCGCCGTGCGCGGCAAGTACGAGCTGTACGACAACAAGATCTGCACCGGCGAGGAGTCCGCGCAATGCCGCGACTGCCTTGGCGCGCGCATGCTTTCCATTGGATACCAGGTCGTCGTGGATCGGGGAGACCCGCGTCAGGACCAAACGGCATAGAGGGGGAGGGCTCAGGCCCAACCCATAGGAGGAATGACCATGGCATACAAGTACGACCCCGCGTCCCATTGCGCGGATGAGTTCATCAACCACCAGGAGATCCTGGACACCTTGGCCTATGCTCAGGAGCACAAGAACGACCTCGACCTCATCTACTCCATTCTGGAGAAGTGCAAGCCCAACCTGCATCCCGACAAGGACCACTGCGCCATCATAAGCCACCGCGAGGCCTCGGTGCTGCTTGCCTGCGAGGATCCCAAGGTCAACGAGGAGATCTTCAAGCTCGCTCGAGCAATCAAGCTGGCGTACTACGGCAATCGCATCGTGCTCTTTGCACCACTGTATCTCTCGAACTACTGCATCAACGGCTGCCTGTACTGTCCCTATCACGCCATCAACAAGACCATCCCGCGCCGCAAGCTCACCCAGGACGAGATCCGCGACGAGGTCATAGCGCTTCAGGACATGGGACACAAGCGTCTGGCCATCGAGTCGGGTGAGGACCCGCGCATGAGCCCCATCGAGTACATCCTGGATTCCATCCACACGATCTACTCGGTGAAGCACAGGAATGGCGCCATCAGGCGCGTCAACGTGAACATTGCCGCGACCACCGTCGACGAGTATCGCATGCTCAAGGAAGCCGAGATCGGCACCTACATCCTGTTCCAGGAGACCTATCACAAGGAGAACTACCTCAAGCTGCACCCTTGGGGGCCCAAGCACGACTACAACTGGCATACCGAGGCCATGGATCGCGCCTACCAGGGTGGCATCGACGACCTGGGACTGGGCGTGCTGTTTGGCCTGGACGGCTACGCCTACGAGTTCGCGGGGTTGCTCATGCATGCAGAGCACCTGGAGGCCGTCAACGGCGTGGGCCCGCACACCATTAGCGTGCCGCGCGTGAAGCCTGCCGATGACATAGACCCCACCGAGTTTGACAACTCGCTCTCGGACGACATGTTTGCCAAGATCATCGCGCTCATCCGAATTGCGGTGCCCTATACCGGCATGATCATCTCCACGCGCGAGAGCGAGAGCGTGCGCCGTCGTGCCCTCGAGCTGGGCATCTCGCAGATCAGCGGAGCGTCGCGCACGAGCGTGGGAGGCTATACCGAGGAGGTTCGTCCCACCGACACCGAGCAGTTCGACGTGAGCGACCAGCGTACGCTCGACGAGGTGATTCGCTGGCTCATGGAGTGCGACCACATTCCGTCCTTCTGCACGGCATGCTATCGTGCGGGCCGCACGGGCGACCGCTTTATGAGCTTTTGCAAGAGCGGCCAGATCCTCAACTACTGCCACCCCAACGCGCTCATGACGCTCAGCGAGTTCCTAACCGATTACGCCTCGCCGCAGACGCAGCGCATGGGCTGGGAGATGATCGAGCGCGAGTTGGCCAACATTCCCGACGAGAAGCGCCGTGCGCTGTGTGCCGAGCGCATCGAGCTCATCCGTACCGGCAAAGGCAACGACTTTAGGTTCTAGCCACGGGGGGACTCTCCCAAAAGGGACGGTCCCCGACGGACTAGTCCGGAAGGGACGGTCCCCGACGGACCAGTGGGAAGGAGTGACATGGGACTCGAGGCGACGCCGTCGGGCGAACGCGTGCACATTGGCTTCTTTGGCGTGAGAAACGCCGGCAAGTCGAGCGTGGTGAACGCCGTGACGGGACAGGACCTGGCTGTGGTGTCCAACGTGGCGGGCACAACCACCGACCCGGTGAGCAAGGCCATGGAGCTGCTGCCTCTGGGGCCGGTGGTGGTCGTGGACACGCCGGGCATCGACGACGAGGGCGGCCTGGGCGAGCTGCGCGTGAGAAAGGCGCGCCAGGCGCTGCGCCGTTGCGACGTGGCCGTGCTCGTCGTGGATGTTGCGCGCGGGCTCACGGACGCCGATCGCATGCTGCTTAACGAGTTTGCCGTGCGCAAGCTGCCGCACGTCGTCGCGCTCAACAAGGCGGATCTGCTGGCAGACGGGCAGGAGGTTGAACTTGCCCAGAACGAGGTGCTCGTGAGCGCCCGTGAGGGCACCGGCATCTTCGAGCTCAAGGAACGGCTGGGCGCGCTGGCCGCGAGCTCGGGTCACAGGCGCCTGCTCGTGAGCGACCTGCTCGAGGAGGGAGATCTGGTGGTGCTGGTGTGTCCCATCGACGCCTCGGCGCCCAAGGGGAGGCTCATCCTGCCGCAGCAGCTCGTTATGCGCGACGTGATAGACGCCCATGCCTCGGCGCTGGTCTGCCAGCCCGAGGAGCTTCGCGGGCTGCTCGCGTCGCTTGTTCGTTCGCCCCGCATCGTCATCACCGACTCGCAGGCCTTTGGCCGGGTGGCGGCTATGGTGCCCGAGGGTGTGCCGCTCACGTCGTTTTCCATCCTCATGGCGCGCTACAAGGGCAGCCTCGACGCCTTGGTCCGGGGTGCTCAGGCGCTCGCGTCGCTTTCCGACAAGAGCCGCGTGCTCATTTCCGAGGGGTGCACGCATCACCGGCAGTGCGAGGACATAGGGACGGTAAAGATGCCGACGTGGATTCGCGCATATGCAGGTGCGGACCCGACGTTTGAGTTTACGTCGGGCGGGGAGTTCCCCGACGACCCGTCTGCCTACGACCTCGTCGTGCACTGCGGCGGCTGCATGCTCAACGAGCGCGAGATGGCACATCGCATGGCGGCGTGCCAGGCAGCCGGCGTGCCGATGGTGAACTACGGGGTCGCCATCGCCCAAATGCACGGTATCTTGGCGCGTAGCCTCGAGCCGTTCGCGTAGCGGCAGGCAATGCCACGTCGCGCACCGGCCCCAAAGTGGACACTCACCTTTGGAGCCGGTCGTGGGCGTCTATCGGCTCCTTCTCAGTCGAAGTAGATGCGACCGGCACATGCCTCGAGGCAGCGCAACGCGATCTCCTGGTCTCCCGCATCGACCGAGAGGCCAGCGGCGGCCGCCTCGAGCTCGCGCGCGATGGCCGCCTTGCTCTGTTCATCCGCGGAGTTGCCCCATGCGATTGCCTGCCAGATGGACATGTAGCACGCATGCCCGGAACCGTCGGTCACGTAGCCAAGATGGCAGCCGTCATTGCCCGTTGCCGCCTCGACGACGTTTCCGTTGTCGCACGTGTGCGTATCGACATACCCAAAATCGGGATTCCAATCCGCGCCATTGTCCTGAGTGGCCGGGTAGAGCAAGCAGATCATCGTCCCTTCATTGGTGTCAATCTCAGTAAAGACCGAGTTTCCCTGCTGGCGATCCTCTACGACGACCCGATTCGTCCACTCCGGTGGCATGATGAATCGGTAACCGTCCATCTCGATAACTTGGCCCTCCGGTTCTGGTTGCTCGACCTCAGCGACGGGTGTCTCGACGACGGTGTTCGTTGTGGTCTCCACCTTCGCGGCGTCGCCATCATCCGAGTCGGTCGTGGTGGTCTCCACCGGGCTCACGAGTTGGGTGGGCTGGCCACCGCTTCCGGTGTTTGCCGTGGGCATGAGGAGGAGAATCGCCGCAAGGGCCACCACCGCCACCCCGAGCACGACGGCGACGATTATCAGCGGCTGGTTCTGCTTGGGTGGTTGCTGGCCGTTCCCGCCAGAGGGACCCGAGAACCTAAAGCCGCAGTGCGGGCAGAACTCCCCGTTGCTGTTGCTGGACTGTCCACATTTTGGGCAAACGATCATGTCTCATTCCTTCCTACGTGCCCTCGGTCGCCAAGAGGCGAGATGGGCTGTCCTTCGTCCGTCACACGACGCGGTCGGTGGGAAGTTCGGGCGCCTCGAGGTCGTTGCCGCCCCATTCGTCGAGCGCCTCCGCCTCCACCTCGCGCTCCTTCTCGCGCAGCGCCTCGCGAAAGCCGTGCAGGGGGTCGAACGGCACGAAGATCTTCGCCCGGTCCTCCAGGGGCATGGGCGTTCTTGAGGATGCCCGACGTGCGTTGCCGCTAGCCACTGCGATGGCCCCCAATCTGCTGGTTTCGCTCGCGAGCCGTTGCCTCCGGCAACAGGTCTATGCCTTTGAGCAGCGAGTTCTTGCCAAATCGCTCCTTGACCGCGCTCACGGCGAGCTGTCTCTTGCGCTCGCGGTCGAGCATGGCGGGGTCGGCGAACAAGTCGAGCTGCACCCCGCTCGCATCGTCGTCCACCACGCCGTCTAGTGTAACACTGAGCCTGTGAACCATGCGCGTCCGAGAGACCCGCTCGTCGAAGACCCCGAGCACGGCGTCGATGACCTGCCTGCGCGAGCTGGTGGGAGACACGAACCGGCGCGACCCGCCGTCGGCGGGGCCACCCCAATATCGAACGTTGCCCTCCGCGCGCATCTCCGCACGCTCCTCGTCCGTAAGCCCATAGTTGACCCACACCACGACGGACGTGGCCGCCTTGCGTCGCTCGACGAGCTCGAGCGCAACGGCGTCGGCCATCTCCTTGATGATGGTGCGCGCCTCGACGAAGGGGTAGTCACTTCCCAGCACCTGGGCATTGGCCAGGCAGTGCGTCTGCGGCCGGTACGCCTTGATGTGCTCCATGCGAACCGGCTCGATGCCCCATGCGTGGTCGATGAGGATCTCGGCGTCCACACCAAACGCCTCGTAGAGGGGATCTTGTGGCGCAAGCGCCAGCTGGCCCATGGTGTGAATGCCCATCTGCGAGAGCCGCTTGGCGGTGCCGGCACCCACGCGCCAGAAGTCGGTGATGGGGCGATGGCTCCACAACCGCTCCTTGTAGCTCGTCTCGTCCAGCTCGCCAAAGAAGTCGGGGCTGTGCTTGGCGGTGATGTCGAGCGCCACCTTGGCCAAATACAGGTTGGGACCAATGCCACAGGTGGCGGGGATGCCCGTCTTCGCCACCACGTCGGAGCGGATGCGCTCACCCAGCTCGCGCGGCGAGAGCCCATAGAGGTTGAGATAGGGCGTAACGTCGAAGAACGCCTCGTCAATGCTGTACACGTGGATGTCGTCCTTGCTTATCCAGTGTAGGTAGATGCCGTAGATCTGTGCGGACATCTCGATGTAGCGGGCCATGCGCGGGCGAGCGACCATGTACTGCAGGTGCTTGGGTATCTCGAAGACGCGACACCGGTTGCGCACGCCCTTGGCCTTGAGGGAGGGGGAGACGGCGAGGCAGATGGTCTTCTCGGTGCGAGTGAGGTCGGCCACCACGAGGTCGGTGGCGAGTGGGTCCAGGCCACGGTCCACGCATTCCACGCTCGCGTAGAAGCTCTTGAGGTCGATGCACAGGTATTGTCTTTGGCTGTTTGCGTTCATGCGAACTATTGTACTGCATTTCGGACCGGTCACGAAGGAATCGCCCGTAAGGGACGGTCCCCTGCGGCTGGTGGTCCGGAAGGGACGGTCCCCTGCGGCTGGTGGTCCGGACGGTTCCCGGTGGCTGGTGGTCCGGACGGTTCCCGGTGGCTGGTGGTCCGGACGGTCCCCTGCGGCTGGTCACACGCAGGACGCGACGGCCTGGGCCACCACGTCCGCAACGGTCTTGTCCAGCGCGGAGGGGATGATGTGGTTAGGGGCAAGCTCGTCCTCGGGCACGAGCGATGCGATGGCGTACGCGGCCGCGACCTCCATCTCGTGGGTGATCTGGGGGGCGCGACTCGCGAGGGCCCCCTTAAAGATGCCGGGGAACACCAGCACGTTGTTGATCTGGTTGGGGAAGTCGGACCTGCCGGTTGCCACCACGCATGCGCCGGCGGCGATTGCCTCGTCGGGCATGATCTCGGGCACGGGGTTTGCCATGGCAAAGACGATTCCCTCGTTCATGGTGGAGACCATCTGCGGAGTCACGAGGCCAGGTCCGCTCACGCCAATGAGGACGTCGGCGCCCACCATCACGTCGCCCAGCGACCCACGCTCGCCGTGCCTGTTGGACACGCGCGCAAAGGCCATCTTGGCGATGTTGAGGTCGTCGCGACCCTCGTAGATGGCCCCCTTGCGGTCGCAGGCGATCACGTTGCCAAAGCCCATGTCCAACAGCAGGTTGGCAATGGCGATGCCTGCCGCGCCCGCGCCGCTCATTACGATCTTGAGCTCGCCCATGCGCTTGCCGGTGAGCTTTACGGCGTTGAGAAGTCCGGCGGCGGTGACGATGGCCGTGCCGTGTTGGTCGTCGTGGAACACGGGGATGTCGCACAGCTCCTTGAGGCGCCGCTCGATCTCGAAGCAGCGCGGGGCTGCGATGTCCTCCAGGTTGATGCCGCCAAAGCTCTTGGAGATGAGGTAGATGGTGCGCACGGCCTCGTCCACGTCGTGCGTGTCGATGCACAGGGGAAACGCGTCGACTCCGCCGAACTCCTTGAAGAGCAGACACTTGCCCTCCATAACGGGCATGCCGGCCGCGGGGCCAATGTCGCCAAGGCCCAGCACGGCGGTTCCGTCGGTGATCACGGCCACCAAGTTGCCACGGCGGGTGAGGTCCCAGGACCTCTGGTAGTCCGCCTGGATGGCACGACACGGTTCGGCGACGCCGGGAGTGTACAGCAGGGCGAGGTCGTCGGCGGTCTCGGCCTTCGCGCGGCTCACGACCTCGATCTTGCCGTGCAGCCGCTCGTGGAGTGCCAGGCTGCGGGCACTGGTCTGCTCTGTCTTGTCTGCCATGGAACTAGACCATCTCCTCTGGTTTGAACACGCGGTCGAACTCCTCGCCCGAGAGGTAACCCAGCGCCAGGCATGCCTCGCGCAGGCTGCCTCCCTCTTCGTATGCCTTGTGCGCCACGCGGGCGGCATTCTCGTATCCAATGTGCGGGTTGAGACAAGTGACCAGCATAAGTGATTCGTTGAGGTTCTGCTCCATCTTTTCCCGATTCGCACAAATGCCCGTCGCGCAGTGTTGGTCGAACGAGACGATCGCGTCGGAGAGGAGGCCAACCGACTGCAGGAAGTCGTAGGCGATCACGGGCATGAACACGTTGAGCTCGAAGTTGCCCTGGCTCGCTGCGAATCCAATGGTTGCGTCGTTGCCCATTACCTGCACGGCCACCATGGTGACGGCCTCGCATTGCGTGGGATTGACCTTGCCGGGCATGATGGAGCTGCCCGGCTCGTTCTCGGGAATCGTGATCTCTCCCAGCCCGTTGCGGGGTCCGCTGGCAAGCCAGCGCACGTCGTTGGCGATCTTCATGAGGTTCGCGGCGAGGGTGCGAACGGCCCCGTGGGCGAATGCGACCGCATCCTTGCTGGTGAGCGCATGGAACTTGTTGGGGTCGGTTGCGAACGGGTGGCCGCACAGGTCGCTGACCTCCCGTGCCACGGCAACGTCGAAGCCGTCGGGCGCGTTGAGTCCCGTTCCCACCGCCGTCCCGCCCAATGCCAGCAGGGAGAGCTGTGGCAGCGTCGCCTCTATCTGTGCGGCCGACGCCTCCAGCATCCCGCGCCAGCCGCTGATCTCCTGCGAGAAGGCGATGGGCACCGCATCTTGCAAATGGGTGCGCCCGGCCTTGACCACGCCCTCGTGCTCGCGCTCCAGGCGCTCGAACGTGGAGGCGAGCGTGCGTATTGCGGGGAGCAGGCGATTGGTGAGCGCGAGCGTCGCCGCAATGTGCAGGGCCGTGGGAAACGTGTCGTTGGAGGACTGGCTCATGTTGACGGTGTCGTTGGGATGCAGCGCGCGGGCCACGCCCCGCTCGTCTCGCAGTTGGTTTGCGCGGTTGGCAACCACCTCGTTCACGTTCATGTTCGACTGGGTTCCCGAGCCCGTCTGCCACACCACGAGGGGGAAGGCGTCGTCGTGGAGACCCTCCAGTATCTCGTCGCAGACCTCTCCGATGAGGGCGCACGTCGCATCGTCCATGCGCCCAAGCGAGCAGTTGGCCCGTGCGGCCGCCTTCTTGAGCACGGCAAACGCCCGGATGATCTCGCGTGGCATGCGCTCGGTCCCAATGCGGAAGTTCTCGTGGCTCCTTTGGGTCTGCGCGCCCCAAAGCGCGTTGGCTGGCACGCGCATCTCGCCCATCGAATCGTGCTCTATGCGATAGTCCATGTGGGTCTCCTCGACTCGTTGCCTGTTCCTCCCAAGTGTACGCCACAACAGGCGTGCATGGAGGGTGCGCCGGATCGCACACAAGGGGACTATCTCTGTTTTCGGAGGCCATCTCCTTGTCGTGTTTTGGTGATGTATAGTTCTTTGGCAAGATGGGAACAAGGGACATTGAGCAAGAACTGCGGCGATGCGCCGGTTCGCGCAGGAAGGAGCCGCCATGCCCACCCAAATCGAGCAAGAGCTGGGCCTCGTTACCACCACGAATCGCATCAGACGTTGGTTCCGCCGGTTCGTCCCCGAAGGCGAACGGGGGCTGGATCCCATAACGGTCAACTACGAGGCGTGGCGTTCGGTTCGCCAGCACGTTCGCAAGTGGCCCCAATACCTGGAGGCTCCCAACTGCATAGACGTGTACGTGAGCCCGGAGGACTGGGAAGACTACTGGGGCATTGACTCCACGCGCAAGGAAGCGGGCGTCGCCTCGTTCGTGCGCGCACGTGCGGCGGACAAGGGATACTGGATGGCCGGGGACCCGCAGGTCTACGTGGAGATGGACGAAACGATCGAGCTCGGTGAGGTGTCCGTGGCCTGCTCGTTCGTCGAGCCTCTCAACAAGGAGGAGGCGGCGCCCCTGTCCGATGCTCCCAAGCAGACCGACGGCCGGGTGTCCCACGCTGCCGTTCCGCCATTCCTCAAGGGCGTCGCGTCGGCAGAGCAGACCACGAGGCTCACGAGCGAGGACTTGCAGGCTGCGCGCGAGGGCACCCCCTCACCCGTTCCAACGCCGGAGGCCGTGGACTACGAGCTGCCTCCCGAGGAGTCAGCGCGCGAGGCACCCACGATGCGCTTTATAGACAACACGCCCCAAAACGTCGCCTTCCTGATGGGAGAGGGTTCGTTTAGGCTGGAGATTCACTCTGGGGACTGCATTGGGGCCGTGCGCTGGGGCGAGGAGGTTCCGCCCGAGGTGAACGTCCGCCTGGATGCCGACGGATTTCCCTATGTGGACGTTATGCAGTGCTCGCTCGTCATACAAGGTGGACGCTGGGCCGTGATAAACCACGCGCCGCGGGGAACGAGGCTCACCAAGCGCGACGGCGCCCGCTACATGCTGTCCGAGCCAGAGCCCTGCACCATCGAGCCGGGCGACGTGCTCTGGCTGGGCCCGAGGCGCCCACTCACCTTTGCCCTCGAATAGTACTCGCCCGTAAGGGACCGTCCCCTACGGGCGAGTACCGTCCGGAAGGGACCGTCCCCGCTGGACTAGTCCGGAAGGGACCGTCCCCTACGGATGGTCGCTCAGCGAGACATGTCCACGAGGAAGTCGATGACGGCGTCGGTGCACTGGCGCTGCACCTCTCCGCGGAAGACGTGCTTGCCGCCATGCAGGACGCAGACCTTGGCATGGGGAAACGCCGCAGTCGCACGCTTGGCGTAGTCGAGCGGCACGGCGGTGTCCTCGTCGCCATGGACGATGAGCACGTTGCCGGGATATGCGCTCATAAAGGCATAGGGATTGGTGTCCCATGCGTGTTCGGCGTACTCGCGGCACACGCGCATGCCCGACTGCCGAAACGACGTCGGTATGTTCTTCTTTGTGGGGAACAGCTTGCGAAACGAGTCGTGCAGGTTGAACGTGGGATGCAGCAGCGCGAGCGCACGGAACGTGTGGGGGTGCGTGCCGCACAGCAGGGTTCCCACGAGCGCGCCCTGGTCCTCCCCGAGTAAAAACATGTTCCGGGCGTCAACCTGCGGCTGCTCGGCGAGCAGGCGCGTTACGGTGAGCAGGTCGTCCTGCTCGGTGAGCAGCGTCATCTGCAGTGGGTTGCCCTCGCTTCGCGCCGCATACCCGCCTCCGCAAAAGTCGAAGCAGTACACGGCGAACCCGCGTGCGGCGAGTTCCCAGGCATACGGGACGAGGCTCAGGTAGTTCGCCCCGAATCCGTGGGCGCACACGACCGTGGGCAAGGGCCCGTCATGGGTGGGGTTGGTGGGGAGGAACAGCTGTCCATATATCTTGCGCCCGTCTTGCGAGGCGCAGAGCTCATGTGAGGTGTACGTGGTCGATGCCGGCATGGGGACTCCTTCGTGCCGTTCAAATTCGCAGAGAGACACTATAGCGCAAACGGGTGAGAGGGGCGACGGAAAAGGCGGGACGCAAATGCGCCCGCGTGCTTTGGCTCCGCCCGCATCCAGAGCCGTGTTTGTTACCGTCAAGTGACGTTTGGTGTGCGAAACGCGCTGCTCACCCGCTTATGCTAGTCTTTCTTGCATCTTTTCTAAGGCAATTGAGGCGTCGATAGGGACGCTCGCGTTTTTTTGAGGAGGGTCACATGCAGGAATGGCAGCCGCTCGTGATTGGCGCCCGTTCGGGTTTGGCCGAGGAGTATGGCTTCGTGCGATGTGAGGGTGGCGTGTGCGCCGCGACGGGCATGCGCGCGGCCGGTGTCGCCGCCGGACTGCGAAAGGAGCCAAACCGTCGAGACCTCGCGCTGGTCGTAGCCGACGAGGCATGCGCCTGTGCCGCGACCTTTACCCAAAACCGCTTCTGCGCCGCCCCGGTGCAGGTCTCGCGCGAGCGCGTTGCCAACGGCCGGGCTCGGGCGGTGGTCCTTAACTCCGGCAATGCCAACGCGTCGACGGGAGAGCCCGGATGCGAGGTGGCACGTGCCACTGCCGCGATCGTGGCCAACGGGCTCGGTTGCGACGAGGAGGACGTGCTCGTGGCGTCGACGGGCGTCATTGGCGTTCCGCTCGCGCTCGATGGCTTTAGGACGGGTGTGCCTGCGGCCATAGCGGCGCTCGCCGACACGACCGAGGCGGCCCACGACGCTGCCACGGCGGTGATGACCACCGACACCGTTGCCAAGGAGAGTGCGTACGAGGGTACGGTCTGCTCGGGCAACGAGCGGATCTGCGTACACGTGGGCGGCTTCGTAAAGGGCTCCGGCATGATACAGCCCAACATGGCAACCATGCTCTGCGTGCTCTCCACCGACGCGCCGCTAACGGCAAAGGCCGCTCGCACGGCCTTGCGCGCCGCCGTTGGCCAAACGTTCAACAAGGTGACGGTCGACTCCGACACCTCGACCAACGACACGTGCATCCTGTTCGCCACCGGCCATGCGGGCGGACCCGCCATCGACGAGGCCTCGGATGCGTATCCCGCGGTGGCCGCGGCCATCCGCAGCGTGTGCGAGGACCTGTCCCGCCAGATCGCCGCCGACGGCGAGGGTGCGACCAAGCTCGTTACGGTGGACGTGCTGGGCGCACGTTCCGAGCATGACGCCGAGGTCGTGGCGCGATCCATCGCCAACTCGCCGCTGGTCAAGACCGCGATCTTTGGCCACGACGCGAACTGGGGCCGCGTGGCGGCCGCGGCGGGCAAATGCGGCGTACCGTTCGAACAGGAGCGCGTGGACATCGACCTGCTGGGCGTTCCGGTCTTACGCGCGGGACTTCCCCTTCCCATGGACGAGGACGAGATGCTTCGTCGGTTCGAGGGGCCCGAGGTGGACATCGCCATCTCGCTGGGCGAGGGCGAGGCGTCCGCGCGCGTGTGGACGTGCGACCTCACGCACGATTACGTGACGATCAACGGGGACTATCGAACCTAGGCGCACGCCGCCTAGGGTGCCAACGAGGGCGTGCGTGCATGCGTGGCCATATGGCGAGTGCCGACCGTCGCTCGGACGCCGCACTTGTATAATCGTCGCATATCGACACCAACCCTTCCGCGAGAGCGTTCGCGGAGGTCGAGAGGAGCTCACGGGACATGAAGAAATACGACATTAGGCAGCGTGAGGCGGCGCTCGAGAAGGCGAAGGTCCTCATCGAGGCCATGCCTTGGATACACAGCAAGAACGGGCGGACCGTGGTTGTCAAGTATGGCGGCGCCGCCATGGAGAACGCAAGCCTGTGCCGCGAGGTGATGAGGGACGTCGAGCTCCTCAAGCTCATGGGCATGCGCGTCGTGCTGGTGCATGGTGGGGGCAAGGCCATCAATCGCCTTCTCGACCGCCTGGAGATTCCCGTGAGCTTTAAGAACGGCCTGCGCGTGACAGACGACGAGACCATGGTGGCGGTCTCGGAGGTGCTCATCGGAAAGGTCAACCAGGAGCTCGTGTGGTTGCTCAACGAGTATGGCAACAATGCGGTGGGCGTGTCGGGAGCCGACGGCAAGACGCTGGTGTGCCAGCAGGTCGACCCCGACCTGGGGCACGTGGGCGAGGTGAGGAAGGTCAACACCAACCTCATCGAGGCGGTGCTCGAGAACGGCTACATTCCGGTGGTGGCCAGCGTGGGATGCGGCCCGGACGGCCTGTACAACATCAACGCCGACATCGCAGCCAGCAAGATAGCCCAGGCCCTGCACGCGCACACCCTCGCGTACCTCACCGACGTGGACGGTCTGTATGCCAACATCGACGACGACGAGAGCCTCATCTCGCAGCTCACGCGCTGTGAGGCAAACGAGATGCTGGAGAGCGGCAAGCTCTCCACGGGCATGATTCCCAAGATTCGCTCCATCGTGGAAGCGCTCGATGCTGGCGTGCACGACGTGCGCATAATGAACGGCACGTTCCCGCACGCGCTGCTGCTCGAGTCGTTTACCGATGCGGGCGTGGGCACCATCTTTATCCAAGACGAGAAGACGAAGGAAGACTAATGTTCGCAAATGACATGGACGTTTCCCTGGACGAGCGGTATGTGGCCCATACCTACGGGCGACTGCCTGTGGAGTTCGTGAGCGGGTCGGGTGCCGTGCTCACCGACACGGACGGCAACGAGTACCTGGACTTCTTGGCGGGCATCGGCTCGGTGTGCCTGGGCCATGCCCATCCCACGCTGGTGGGCGCGCTCAGCGCCCAGGCATCCAAGCTGTGGCAGACGGGAAACTACTTTCACGACGAGCATCGCGGCGAACTGGCTCGCCGCATCTCGGACTTGCTGTCCACCACGACCGACGAGGCGGGACGCACCACCGGCACGACCGGCACCACGTGGAAGACCTTCTTTGCCAACTCCGGCGCAGAGGCCAACGAGGGTGCCTTCAAGTTCGCGCGCCGCTGGGGCGAGCGCAAGCTGGACGGGGCGACGGGAATCGTCTCGGCCCGAAAGAGCTTCCACGGCAGGACGCTCGCGACGCTCTCCGCCACGGGGCAGGACGTCTTCCACAAGAGCTTCCAGCCGCTGCCCGGAGGCTTCTGCTCGGTTCCGCTCAACGACCTAAACGCGCTCGTGGACGCGCTGGACAACCCGCCGGCATCGTGTGGACCCGTGTGCGCGGTGCTGCTCGAGTGCATCCAGGGCGAGGGTGGCGTGTGGCCCGCAGACCTCGGGTATCTGCGCGACGTGTCGGCCCTCTGCCGCGAGCGTGGCCTTCTGCTGCTCGTCGACGAGGTGCAGACCGGCTTCTGCCGCACGGGCGCGCCCTTCTCGTTCCAGCGCGCCGGCATCGAGCCCGACGTGGTGGCCATGGCCAAGGGCATAGCCGGCGGATTCCCCATGGGTGCCGTCGCGGCGCGTGCCGAGGTGGCAGACCTCATGGCGCCCGGCGACCACGGCTCGACGTTCGGCGGAAACGCGCTGGCATCGGCCGTCGGCCTTGCCTGTGTCACCACGCTGGTCGAGCAGGACGTGGCGTCCCGCGCCCGGGAGGTGGGCGACCACCTGGCCGCGCGCCTTGCGGAGCTGCCGCACGTGGTCGAGGTGCGCGGTGCGGGTCTCATGCGCGGTGCGCAGCTCGACGCGCCCATTGCGACGCCGATCGTGGACCAGGGGCTGGCGCTGGCCGGTCGCGGAAGGCGCGGGTTGGTCCTCAACCATATTGGCGACTCGATCCTGCGCTTCCTTCCACCGCTCGTGGTGAGCGTCGACGAGGTGGACGAGATGGCCGATGGCCTGAGGCTCCTCATCGACGAGTTGTCGTAGCGTTTGTGCACCTTGCGGCCTGTGGCGCACGCTTCTCCACGCCATAGGCTTTCTGTGCTATAGTTTTCGCCTGTGAGTGCCGACGGAGGGAGTCTGGCATGCTGTCAAAGGAACTGCTGGAAGAGTTTAGGGAGCTCAAGGCTCGCCATGATGCGGTGGTGCTCGCGCACTACTACGTGCAGGATGACGCTCAGGACCTCGCGGATTTTGTGGGGGACTCGTACTTCCTCGCGCAGAAGGCGGCCACGCTCGATTGCAAGACGCTGGTGTTCGCCGGTGTCGAGTTTATGGCCGAGAGCGCCAAGCTGCTCTCTCCCAACAAGCGCGTGTTCATGCCCGAGCCCAAGGCGGACTGCCCCATGGCGCACATGCTTCGCAAGGAGACCGTCGACGAGGCGCGCGCAAAGTATGGGGACGACCTGGCGGTCGTGTGCTACGTCAACTCAACCAACGAGATGAAGGCGTGGTCCGACGTATGCGTCACGTCGTCCAACGCAAAGCGCATCGTGGAGAGGCTCGAGGAGCATCACATCCTGTTCGTGCCCGACCAACACCTGGGCCACTACATCCAGGAGCAGGTTCCCAGCAAGCACGTGCTGCTCAACGACGGCTTTTGCCCAACGCACGAGGCCATCGACGTTCGCGAGGTCACAGAGCTCAAGGAGGCCCATCCCGGCGCGGTGGTGTGCGCTCACCCGGAGTGCGCCGCGTGGGTGCTCGAGCATGCCGACTACATTGGGTCCACGTCGGGCATCATCGAGCGCTGCGTGAGCGGGACCGAACAGGACTTCGTTATCTGCACGGTGCACGGTGTCCTCCACGAGATCAAGAAGCAGGTCCTTGCCGCCGGTGACGACGGACGCAAGCGCTTCTACTTCCCCAGGACCACGCCCATCTGCCCCAACATGGCCATGATCACCGGCGAGAAGGTCGTGGCGTGCCTGCGCGACCTCTCGGGCGAGGTGTTCGTGGACGAGCGCTTTGCCGAGGGCGCCCAAAGGGCCTTGGAGCGCATGCTCGAACTCGCCGGTTAGACCGACAACGACTCGCTTATCCCGCGCCGCCTCTACGGCGGCGTACTCATGAGAAGGGAAAGACACTTGAAAAAGCTCCAGTGTGACGTCGTGGTGGTCGGCTGCGGCATAAGCGGACTCTATGCGGCGCTCAAGCTTCCAAGCAGTTGTCAGATCATCCTCATTGCAAAGGGCGACATCGAGACGTGCGACTCCATGCTGGCGCAGGGCGGCATCGCCGTTATGCGCAACGAGGAGGACTACGATAGCTACTTTGAGGACACCCTCAGGGCAGGGCACTACGAGAACCGCCGCGAGAGCGTGGACATTATGATTCGCGACTCCCGCTCGTGCATAAACGACCTCATGTCCTATGGCGTGCGCTTCGACCGAAACGCGCAGGGCGATTTGCTCTATACGCGCGAGGGTGCCCACTCCCGTGCGCGCATCCTCTATCACGAGGACATCACGGGGCGCGAGATCACCGAGGCGCTGCTCCTGCAATGCCGTGCCTCCCAGAACGTGCGCATCTACGAGAACACCGAGATGGTGGACCTTCTGGACGACATCGGGGCCGACGAGAAGCGCGTGTGCACGGGCGTCTCGTGCGTGCAGAAGGACGGGGAGCACCTGGAGATCTTCTCGCGCTTTACCATCCTGGCGACCGGCGGCATTGGCGGCACCTTCGAGCGCTCCACCAACTATCCCATACTCACCGGGGACGGCTGTCGCATCGCCCAGGCGCATGGCGTGCTCATGGAGCACATGGACTACGTGCAGGTTCATCCCACGACCCTGTATCGCAGCACGCCCGGCCGCTCGTTCCTCATCTCGGAATCTGCCCGCGGCGAGGGCGCGGTGCTGCTCAACTCCAAGTTCGAGCGCTTTACCGACGAGCTGCAGCCGCGCGACGTCGTGACGCAGGCCATTCTCGACGAGATGGAGAAGGAGGGCTCCGACTACGTGTGGCTCTCGTTCGAGAACGTGATGCCCGACATCATCTACACGCACTTTAGGCACATCTACGAGTACTGCCTGTCCCGTGGGTACGACATAACGAAGGAACCCATTCCCGTAGTGCCGGCACAGCACTACTTTATGGGCGGCATCCACGTGGACACCAATTCCGAGACCACCATGCCGCGTCTGTTCGCTGTGGGCGAGACGTCGTGCACGGGTGTGCACGGGCGCAACCGCCTGGCATCCAACAGCCTTCTTGAGTGCCTCGTGTTCGCGCGCAGGGCCGCCGAGAAGATCGCCGCCGACCACACCCGCGAGCAACGTCCGCGCGTGGACCCCTCCACACTGAGCGTGGTTATGGAGAAGCACATCCGTGCGTCCCTGGATGAGGACATGCCGGCGGGCGACATCTCCACGGACTCCGTGATTCCCGATCGCAGGCAGGCTCGCGTGGAGCTGCTGTGCAAGCAGGACGGTGTCATTGCGGGCATGGCGATCTTCGTGCGCACGTTCAAGATTCTGGACTCCTCCACGGTGGTGACGCCGCTGGTGAGTGACGGAGACTACATCCGCAAGGGCCAGATGCTCGCGACCATCGAGGGTGACGTGCGCACGCTGCTCTCGGGCGAGCGCACCGCCCTCAACTACCTGCAGCACATGAGTGGCGTGGCAACCTACACCCGTCAGATGGTCGACACGCTCAAGGAGGCGGGTTCCACCGCGCGCTTGGTGGACACGCGCAAGACCACGCCGGGCATGCGCATCTTCGACAAGATGGCTGTGCGCATTGGCGGTGGTGGCAACCATCGCCACAACCTGTCCGATGCGGTGCTGCTCAAGGACAATCACATCGAGGCTGCCGGTGGCGTGCGCGAGGCGGTGTTGGCGGCGCGGGACCGCTGCTCCTTTATGGCCAAGATCGAGGTCGAGTGCGAGAACCTCGACATGGTGCGCGACGCCGTCGAGGCGGGCGCCGACGTGGTCATGCTCGACAACATGAGTCACGCGCACATGAAGAGGGCGATCGAGATCATCGACGGTCGCGCGCTTACCGAGATCTCGGGCAACGTGACGCGCGAGAACGTGGAGTTCTTGGCCGACCTCGGGGTCGACTTCATCTCGTCGGGCGCCCTCACCCATTCCTCGGGCATCCTCGACATGAGCATGAAGAACCTTCAGGTGCTTGGCTAGCAGCGCGAATTCCTGTCTCCTGCGTGCGTTAGGCTCTGGCCAACACAAACGCACGCGAAAGGAGACAGGAATGCGCTTTATCAAGCAACTCGCATCGTACGTGGTATGCATCGCCATGGGAGTCGCGCTCATCCCGTTTTGGATGGCGTTTAGGCGCTAGCGGCCCGCATCCGCACCTTGCCACGTTGGGGATGCTCGCCAACGTGGCAACGGCGGCAGGGGAGAGCGGCTATGGCCCTGTGGGTGAGGTAGAATCATGCGGACGACACGGCGCGACGGAAGGAAACCCATGGCACAGAACAACGCGAACCAGATGCCCATGCAGACGTCGCTCTTTGGCGGCGACATGGCGGTGGGAGAGCCTGTGGCACAGCCGGAGCCAGAGCCGCTCACGTTGGCCGAGCGTGCGGCACAGCTCAACGAGCAGCTCTCACGCGCTGCATACGAGTACTATGCCCTCGATGCCCCGCAGATGACCGATGCGCAGTTCGACCGCCTGCTGCAGGAGCTCATCCACCTGGAGGACGAGCACCCCGAGCTCAGGACGCCCAACAGCTACACGCAGCGCGTGGGAGGCTACGTGGGCGAGCAGTTCGAGCCCGTGCGCCATGCCCGGCGCATGTACTCCATGGATGATGCCATGGATCTGGGCGAGCTGGACGCCTGGCTTGAGCGTACGGAGGAGGCCGTGGCCGCCTTCAGCTCCGAACCGGTGGCCTACACCTGCGAGTTCAAGATCGACGGGCTTGGCGTGGCGCTCACCTACGCAGACGGGCAGTTCGTGCGCGCGGCGACGCGCGGTGACGGCACCACGGGGGAGCTGGTGACGGCCAACGTGCTCACGATCGGCGACGTGCCGCGCACACTCGATCCTGCGGGAATGGGCCGCATCACGAACGGCGGGTTCGGGCAGAGCGTCGAGGTGCGTGGCGAGGTGTACATGCCGCGGCACAGCTTCGTCCGTCTTAACGAGGATAGCGATGCGGCGGGACGTGCGCCCTTTGCCAACCCGCGCAACGCGGCGGCGGGATCGCTCAGGCAAAAGGACTCCAAGGTCACCGCCGCGCGCGACCTGGCGACGTTCGTATATGCGGTGGCGGACGAGGGCCCGTTGCAGGTGAGGAGTCAGTGGGAGTTCCTGGAGTGGCTGCGCGACTGCGGCTTTGCGGTGAACGACCACGCACGGCGTTGCGCGAGCGCGTCCGAGGTTCACACCTTCTGCGAGCGTGCGCTTGCCATGCGAGACGAGCTGGACTACGACATAGACGGCGTCGTGGTTAAGGTCGACTCGTTTGCCCAGCAGGATGCCCTGGGCTTTACAGCCCGAGCGCCACGCTGGGCCATTGCCTTTAAGTTCCCGCCCGAGGAGAAGCGCACCGTGCTGCGCGAGATTCGCATTCAGGTGGGGCGCACCGGCGTGCTCACGCCGGTTGCGGAGTTCGACCCCGTGAGCGTCGCGGGATCGGTGATCGCGCGTGCCACGCTGCACAACATGGACGAGATCGAGCGCAAGGACGTGCGCGTGGGCGACACCATCGTGGTTCACAAGGCGGGAGATGTGATTCCCGAGGTGGTGGGGCATGTCGAAGAGCTGCGTCCCGCCGATGCCGCGCCCTTCCGTATGCCCGACGTGTGTCCGAGCTGCGGCAGTCCCGTGGTGCGTGAGGAGGGCGAGGTTGCCTACAGGTGCATCTCCATCGACTGTCCGGCGCAGGCGGTCGAGCGGCTCATCCACTGGGGTCGCCGCAGTGCCATGGACATAGACGGGCTCGGTGACGAGCTGGTGCGACGCATGGTGGAGCAAGGCGTGCTCTCCGACGTCGCGGACTTCTACACCCTCACCGTCGAGAGGGTCGCCGCAGTGAGCACGGGTCGCGTGAACAAGGCGGGAAACGACATCGTGGTGGGCAAGGTGGTCGCACGAAAGATCGTGGAACAGGTTGAGGCGTCGAAGCAGCGCGGCCTGGGTCGCGTGCTCTTTGGCCTGGGCATCCGCCATGTGGGCGCAAACGTTGGCATGGTGCTCGCGCAACACTTTGGTTCGCTCGAGAACCTATCGGTGGCAGGGGTCGAGGACATCGCCCAGGTCGAGGGAATTGGCCCCAAGATTGCGCAGAGCGTCCACGAGTTCTTTGAGACGCCCCAAAACGTCGAGGTCCTCGAGCGACTGCGCACTGCGGGGGTAAAGCTCACCGAGGATCGTGCGGTTGCCGCCGACGCCCCGCAGCCGCTGGCGGGACTCACCTTCGTCCTTACGGGCGCGCTGCAGAAGTTCACGCGAAAGGCCGCCGGAGACGCGCTCAAGGCCATGGGCGCCAAGGTGACCGGCTCGGTCTCCAAGCGCACGAGCTACGTGGTGGCGGGCGCTGCGGCCGGCAGCAAGCTCGCCAAGGCGGAGCAGCTGGGCATTCCGGTCTTGGACGAGGACGCGCTCGAGCAGGTGCTCTCCACCGGCACGCTTCCCGCCTGACGAGCAAGGGGCTGTATCAAAAGCCCCTGAGTAGAACGGGTGGGTTCCGCGAGGGGCCCACCCGTTCTCGTGCTCCGGGATGCCGCCTCACTGCCTCGCACATTGC
>CADBCS010000033.1 GCA_902793195.1 uncultured Coriobacteriaceae bacterium
CAGTTCGGTCCCTATCCTCCGTGGGCGCAGGAGAATTGAGGGAGGCTGCCCCTAGTACGAGAGGACCGGGGTGGACGGACCTCCGGTGTACGGGTTGTCGACCAACGGCATCGCCCGGTAGCCGCGTCCGGTCGGGATAACCGCTGAAAGCATCTAAGCGGGAAGCCCATCCCAAGATGAGTTCTCCCTTCGGTAAGGCCCCTGGTAGACCACCAGGTTGATAGGCGGCAGGTGCAAGGCGTGCGAGCGCCTCAGCCGAGCCGTACTAATCGGCCGAGCTCTTACCTTCTATTTGTCTCATCATCCACACGGTCTCGGTGGAGTCGTCGAGAAGTCGCGCTGTGCGGCCCCCAGGGCACGGCCCTGACAGGAGAATGCCCGTCGTAGGTCAGCGACCATGGCAGGGGAGGCACACCCGGTCCCATCCCGAACCCGGAAGTTAAGCCCCCGAGCGCCGATGGTACTGCGGAGCAAGTCCGTGGGAGAGCAGGACGTCGCTGACCTACGACGGGCATTTTTTGTTTTGCGCCGGAAGGCGCCGCGTTCCCGCGGCGCCTTCCGGCACTTTTTGTTAACTATGATTGCGTAAAAACGGTTACGCGTGCATGGGAGGTCTTCTCCCAACTGGGGTTTTGCAAAGACCCCTTGCACGCGTGACCGTTTTTCTTTGCGTCAAGCGTGAAGCCCTTGCTCATGTCACGTGATAATATGATGAGTATGTTGCCAACAAACGATGTGACAAAGGGGCCACCATGAAAACACGCAACAAAGCCGTACTCGTATGTCACAAGCGCAGAAGGGCCAGTAGGAAGCGTAGGGGGTGCATCCAAACGGATGCACCCCCCTGTGGCATGCGTTGCCCCCAGTTATTTGCAGAGATGCCGCGCTAGACCCTAAGGCCCTCGCACATGGCGTCGAGCGTGTTGACGTCTGTTGCCTGAGCCTCAAAGGTGAGGACCGCCTTGAGCGTGTCGGAGCTCGCGAAGATCTCCCTCATCATGATGGTCTTGCCGTCCTTGTTGATGATGACGTCGATGGCGGGCAGGCGCTTGTCGCCAAAGGCGGCGAGGAACGCCTTTGCGTCCGTGACCTCGGCGCCATCCTTGGCAACGCCCTTCTTAACCTGCTCAATCTTCTGCTGGGCGTATTGATCGGTCGTGACGTCGGTGTCCTTTGCGTCGGGCGTGACGGTGAGCATGAAGTAGTCGTTGGCGTCGTTGGCCGCCTTGAATGCCAGGACCTCCGAGTCGAGCTGCGCGTAATCGGCTTCCGTGTTGCCGTCGACGAACCGGAATCCCTCGGGGAGGGTGTACACAAGGCCAATGGCGTCAAGCGTGAAGTTCTTCGCCTGGCTCAGGTCCTTTTCGGTGCTCTTGGCTGTGGTGGATTGCCCGTCCGTGGTGGTCGTGGTGGTCTCGGTTGTGGTTTCGCCGTCCGAAACGGAGGTCGTGGTCGTTGTGCTGGTCGAGCAGCCGAGCGCACCAAGCGCCAGGACTCCGGCAAGGCCGGCTACCACGATTGGTCGTGTGGAGAAGAGCTTCATAGCAAGGTCCTTTCGTTTGGGTGGACGCGAGAACAAACGCGCCTCATGCCCGTATTGTACCCTCCGCACCATGCGGCACCCGGTTCGCATCGTAATTGCCATCGCGCGTCGGCGCGTACGGCTTGTCGCGGGTCGAAGGTAGGCAAACGCCGCACGGAACGATACCATAGGCGTAGGGCAGCGTTCTGGGGGCGGATGGTCCTTGAGCGTCGCGCCTGCATTCGCCTACGACAGAAAGGCTTCTAACATGCGCAAGGCTTTGCGGCAACGTATGGTGGTTACTGGCATATGCGCCACGTTGGGCATCGGCGCGTTGGGAGCGCTGGGATGCTCCCCGAACACGACGACGGTTGACCAGGCGGCCAAGACGGAGGAGGCAACCGTTGAGCAGAGCGAGGAGCTTTCGGATTACACCATTGCCGACCTCGGCGTAAAGTACGTGGTCCCCAAGGGATACACCCTTACCAACTACGAGTCCAACATCGATACCGGCAAGGGTCCCGTGGTGGCGTTTAAGGCTACGGGAGGGGACGACGACAGCATCACCCTAACGGTAAAGGCGGTATCCAACATAGACGTTGCGGACAACGACTTTATGGACGAGCAAAAAGACGTTGCCCTGAAGGCGTTTGAGGAACAGGGGATCAAGGTAGACGACACCGCAAGCGGAAAGACGGACATGAACGAGGAAGTGGAGCTTCCCGTCTATGTATTCACCACCACGCAAGGGGGCAAGACGGTCTACGTGGAGGAGGTCTTTGCGCCTTCGCCAAACAACGATGCCCTGCTCACCTTTACCGCCACCAGCTCGAATCGTGCGAACCTCGACGTTATGGTGCAAGGCATCACGTTTTTGTAGGGCGGTTTTGCCCCACGATTGCTTGCCCTTTGCATATGCGTATGCGCCATTATGCACGAAGTGGTTTTCAACATTTGCGAATTTGAAATTGTGCTGTCCAAATACATCATATAGTGCATTTTTTGCGCAAACATTCTGTTAGCTTATAGACACATGAATACGCGGGCGGCTTCGCGTTGCGCGAATGATGCGCAAGAATACGCAGGTGAAGGATGATGGGAATGCCGCCTCATGCGGTTTTTCTCGCATCTGGGCATCGTAAAATCGAATATATGCACGTGGATGCATTATTAGCTTTGAAACCCCTTACTAAGGTTGTGCGGAAACCGCAAGCGACTATGTGTATGGAAGGTGGTTGCCGTGCTATCTGCCAACGAACGTTATCTGTCTTTGCTGGGAAGCCTGCCGCCCTCGACGGATTTGGCTGGGAGTCCCAATGACTTCGAGACACGCGAGACGAGCCTGGCGAGTGAGATGCTGGCCAATCGGCTGCGACGTGAGATGCGCTCGAATCCGGTCGTGTTGTGCGCGGAGCCGGGGATGAACGCGGAGGCGGTGGTCGCCCAGATCGTGTCAATTGAATCGGCAGGCACCACCAAGATTCGCATGGACGACTATGGCGGCATGGGGACGGAAGCGACCATCAAGTTGCTGGGAGACGCCGTCCGTTGGTGCCGCAGCGCGCGTGCGACGAGCGAGACGCTCGTGATCTGCCTGCATCTGAGCTGTGGGGACGAGGCGGATATGGAAACTGAGCTTAGGCTGGTCCGCAAAATGGTAACGCTCGGCGCGATGGTCTTAATTGTGGGGTTGCCGGACATCGAGCCGTTTGCGGAGGCATATGACGAGGCGACCCGATACTGGTCGTGCGACCTGCAGACCTCGGTGGTCCTGGGGCAGACGCATGTCGAGAAGGTTGTGGGCAGCCATGGCGACCTGACGCACGACATCCCGCTGCTCGTGGAGGCGGTCGAGCGGATGTCTGCCGCGGCGTGGGACGCACCCCTCACGGACCCACACTACCAGGAGGCCTACTGCATGGTTGCGGAGGGGGCGCTGCGCGAGGGCCTCATCAACGAGGAGCTGCGTCTTCGCTGTGCCATGTTTCTACTGGGGCATGGCACCCTCGACGAGCTCCGCGAGATATGCGGGCAGGTGGACGATGCGCTGTGGCGCACGCTGCCAAGAGACGCGCCGTTCTTTGGCGTAGACGTGCTGGGAGGTGCGTTCGACTGCGCGTGCTCGCACGTGTCCGACTCGATGGCCGTGATGTACCCCGTTCTCCTGGAGCGCGTGGAGTGTTGGCCGGAGCTCGTGCGACATGCGACTGGGCTGCTCGTGGGAAGGGGAGACCTGACGCGCGCCGCACTGGTTACGATGCTGTGCTCCGACGACGAGATGCGTTGCGAGATGGGCGTCGAGCATGCAAGCGAGTTCGTGAACGTCGGCGAGGTGGGCGTCGTGGTCGACGCATTGTCGCAGCGGCCCCAACCGTTGCCCGTGGGCTACGACGGGGCGCGTTGCCTGCTGTGGGCCGCGCAGGGCACGCACATGGGGCGTTGGCCCGACATGCCCATCGACAGCGCCGTTGCCGTGGAGGCGCGTCGCGCCCAGCTCGCCTGCTGGTGTCGCGACCTTGCGAGCGGAACGGACATGGAGGTGCGAGACGACCCCGCATTCTTGGAGGCAATCCCCACCGGTGGGGAGCCTGCTCCAGCCGAGGGCGATGTGCCGACGCATGCGGAGCGCACGCCAAAGGTCGAGGAGGACCTGCTGGCTGAGGCCCTGCTGGCCCATGGCAGCGTTGTGCGGCTCATGGCGCAGGGGCGTTTCGAGGAGGCGTATATGGTCGCGCTCGACGCGCCCGGAAGGTCTAGGGACGGAACGGTCGTTGGGTCCCTGCTGTTGTGCGACTACGTCTTTTGTGCCCTGGTAACGGGCACGCGCCTGGGGTCGCAGGAGCAGCTCAGCTTCGATAGCAGCGGCGAGTTTCTGCAACGGGCGGGTCTCAAGACGCTCCGCGCGCTTCACGAGGCGGCGATACCGCTTGCCGGGGTGCTCATGGGACGTTGCGTGCACGAGACCATGCTCGAGGCGATGGCGCAGCGTGCGGCCCGCCATGGGGCAACGGTGTTGCAGGGCTTCTTCATGCTGGGGTGTGCGGTGGGGGACCTTCGCGGCGGTGCCCTCGCCCGAGGGCACGTTCGTCTGGGTCGCGCTCGGACGCTCTTCGACAGCGTTGGCGTTACGTACTGGGCAAAGGTCGCGTCGCTGCTCGACATTGCCCTGCAAACGACGTTGGGATCATGTCCCGCAAGGAAAGAGATACGCGCGTGCCGCTCTGGGATGGAGTCGCTCGACGCCGTGGTCGAGCTTGTCTACGCGTCCTGCTACCCGGAGCACAAGGACGCGATGCGGGGGATCAGTCGTTGGACGGCGCGGGGGTGTCCCAAGGACGTCCTGTGGCTTGTAAACGTGCTCTCGAGGGACTGTGCCGACCTGTCCAAACGGTTTAGGGACCTCATGCCCCTTGGCTGGCAGGATGCGGTCGGCAGGGCGCTGCGTGGGGTCGAGGACATATTCTGGGAGCATCCGAGCGGCAAGGCGGAGGTGCCGTCCCAGGCGCCGGGCACGGGGGATCGCCCACACCGGAATGCGGTAACGGAGGGAGTGGGGCAGGCGATCGAGGTCATGCTGCTGGGCGGATTCGAGACGCGCATAAAGGGCAGGCTCCTCTCGGGCAGGCAGCTCGAGAGGCGACGCGCAAAGTCCATGCTCACGCTTTTGTCCTGCGTTCCCGGCCATGTGGCAAAGCGCTATACGATCATGGAGTCCATTTGGCCCGAATACGATTACCAGTCGGCCAAGAAATGCCTGTACTCGGCCACGAGCGTGCTTCGCGCGGAGCTGTGTCTGGATGAGGGGGAGGGCAAGGCCCCCAGCGTGATCGTGTCCAACAAGGCCGAGGGAACCGTCGCCATTGACCCGGAGTACCTCATCTGCGACGTGGACATGTTCGAGGACCGAGCGCATAGGGTGATGGACAGCGAGGGGGACGACCGCCACATCGTCGCGCTGTGCCGCGAGATAGAGGAGCTCTACAAGGGGGACCTGTGCATCCCCGCAACCGATGGCATGGGAATCGTCGCGCGTCGGGCCAAGGAGCTGCGCGATCTCTATGCCGACGTGATGATAGCGGGCGCTGACGCCGCGACACGGCTGGGCATGAAGATGCTGGCATGCCGATTTGCCCGCAGGGCACACGTGTCCGACTCCATGCGCGAGGACGCCGTGCGTGCCCTGGTGACCGCGTTCTGTGCCGCGGGCAGACAGCTCGAGGCACAACGATGCTACGAGTCGTATGCGAGCAAGGTGATCGACGTCACCAGGAGGCCACCCTCGCGTCGCCTTCGCAAGGTGGTGGAGGACCTGGTTAGGAATCCCGACCGCACCGAGCTGGGCCAACGTGCCCGCCTGCGACAGAACGGCCGAAAGACGGCGGTGGAGATCGTGAGGTCGCATGCGGCCATGCCCGCCGGCCAGCTGGCCCTCGACCTCGGCGGCGTGTAGGGCGGCACGGACTTGTCCGTCGGGGACGGTCCCTTCCGGATGGTACTCGCCCGCAGGGGACGGTCCCCGACGGACGAGTCTCCCGCAGGGGACGGTCCCCGACGGGCGAGTTGCGACGTTGGCTTGGTGTTTGTTGTAGCTGAGGACAAAACGGAGAGTCCGCATGCAGATGTGTGCCGTGGCCCCGATGTGTGGTAGAGTAGGAACGCTGTAACAACGAGATGATACAGTCCTGCGATCGAAGGGACGTTTATGCCTGGACTATTCTCTAGAATCCTCTCCATGGGTTCCGACAAGCAACTCAAGGAGTTCCGGAAGATTGCCGACCGCGTCAACGAGATCGAGCCGCAGTTCCAAAAGATGAGCGACGCCGAGCTTCGGGGCCAAACCGCGCGGTTCAAGGAGAGGCACGCGAACGGCGAAAGCCTCGACGACATACTGCCCGAGGCGTTTGCGTCCGTGCGCGAGGCCTCGCAGCGCACCATCGGCCAGCGTCACTTCGACGTGCAGCTGGTGGGCGGCATCGCGCTGCACAAGGGCACCATCGCCGAGATGAAGACCGGCGAGGGCAAGACGCTCGTGTCCACTCTCGCCGGCTACCTCAACGCCATCTCGGGTAACGGCGTGCACATCGTCACCGTCAACGACTACCTTGCCAAGCGAGACAGCGAGTGGATGGGCCGCATCTACCACTTTATGGGCCTCTCGGTCGGCCTGCTGCAAAACGGCATGAAGCTCGGCCTCAAGAAGCCCGCCTACGCGGCCGACGTGACCTACGGCACCAACTCCGAGTTCGGCTTCGACTACCTGCGCGACAACATGGTCACGCGCGCCAACATGCGCGTGCAGCGCGGGCACCACTACGCCATCGTGGACGAGGTGGACTCCATCCTCATCGACGAGGCGCGTACCCCGCTCATCATCAGTGGCGCAGGCACCAAGTCGGCCAGCACCTACCAGGACTTCGCCGAGGCCGTGCGCGGGCTCGTCCCCGACGAGGACTTCGAGATGGACGAGGCAAAGCACACCATCGCCGCCACCGAGAAGGGCCTGGAGAAGATCGAGCGCTCGCTGGGCATCGCCGACATTTATGGCGACATGTCGGGCGAGCTGGTCAACCACCTGCAGCAGGCGCTCAAGGCCGAGTACATGTTCCATCGCGACCAGCAGTACGCCGTCATCGACGGAGAGGTCAAGATCGTCGACGAGTTCACCGGCCGCATCATGGAGGGCAGGCGCTACTCCGAGGGCCTGCACCAGGCAATCGAGGCCAAGGAAGGCGTCTACGTGCGCGAGGAGAACCAGACCCTGGCCACCATCACGCTGCAGAACTACTTCCGCCTGTACGAGAAGCTCGCCGGCATGACGGGCACCGCCATGACCGAGGACGCGGAGTTCCGCGAGATCTACAAGCTGCCCGTGCAGGTGATTCCGCCCAACCGCACGGTCATCCGCAAGGACAACGACGACCTGGTCTACCGCACCATCGACGCCAAGTTCAACGCCGTGGCCGACGACATCACCGAGCGTCACGCCAAGGGCCAGCCGTGCCTGGTGGGCACCGTGTCCATCGAGAACTCCGAGAGGCTCTCGGCCATCCTCGACGCGCGCGGCATCCGCCACAGCGTGCTCAACGCCAAGTTCCACGAGCGCGAGGCGCAGATCGTGGCCCAGGCCGGTCGCGAGGGCGCCGTCACCATTGCAACCAACATGGCTGGCCGTGGTACCGACATCCTGCTGGGCGGCAACGCCCAGGTCATGGCACGCGACCTGCTGGCCGCCCAGGGCATCCCCGACGACGAGGTGACCGAGGAGCAGCGCGCCAAGGCCCGCGCCAAGGCCGACGCCATCTGCGCGATGGAGCGCAAGCACGTGCTGCAGGCCGGCGGCCTGTGCGTCATAGGCACCGAGCGTCACGAGAGCCGTCGTATCGACAACCAGCTCCGCGGCCGCTCAGGCCGTCAGGGCGACCCGGGCGAGACCCAGTTCTACCTCTCGCTCGAGGACGACCTCATGCGCCTGTTCGGCGGCGACCGCATGGATCGCATCGGCGCCATGATGAAGCGCTACGACATGCCCGACGACATGCCCATTCAGGCAAAGATGGTCACCAAGGCCGTCGAGGGCGCACAGCGAAAGGTCGAGGAGATCAACTTCGCCATGCGTAAGAACGTCCTTGAGTACGACGACGTTATGAACAAGCAGCGTCGCGTCATCTACGAGGAGCGTAACAAGATCCTGGACGGCAAGGACCTCACCGAGCACGTGCACGAGGTTACGGTCGACACCGTTTGGTATCGCGTCTCGGGCTTCTGCTCCATGGACATGGCCCCGGAGAATTGGGACGTCGAGGGCCTGAGGAAGTGGCTCGAGGAGCTTACGGGCAAGAAGGAGGGGCTGCCGGAGTTCACCCTCGAGGACGACACCGAGGACATCGCGAATCGCGTCGAGGAGTTCGTGAGCAAGTGCTACCAGGAGAAGACCGAGAACCTGGGCGACGGCATCATGCACGAGCTGTCCACGCAGGTCATGCTGCGCGTCATCGACACGCGCTGGATGGCCTACCTGCAGGAGATGGACTACCTCAAGACGGGCATCGGCCTGCGCGGCTTTGGCCAGAGGGACCCGCTGGTGGAGTACAAGAGCGAGGCATACGCCGCGTTCTCCCTGCTGGTCAACACCATGTACGAGGACTTCCTGCGCACGATCCTGCGCATCGAGGTCCAGGGTGCGCCAATGCGCCGTGCCGTCGCCGCCGCCAACGCCCCCGAGCGGGAAGAGGAGGAGCCCGAGGAGCTCAAGGGTGCCACGTACTCCGGTCCCGCCGAGGTGGATGGCGACCAGGGCGCGTCCAAGAACTACAAGAGCACGCCTCAGACGCAGGCGCCCATGCGCAGCTTCTCGGAGGTCGAGCAGGCCCCCGACCAGGCGAAGCGCAAGCCGTACCGCAAGTCCGAGAGCGAGGATCCCTTTGCCAACGTGGGTCGCAACGACCCGTGCCCGTGCGGCAGCGGCAAGAAGTTCAAGAACTGCCACGGGCGGCGACGCTAGATGGCAGAGGCTGACGCCACGAGCCTGGACGCGCTGGCAGAGCGCCTGAGCGAGGTGGCTCGCTACCTCAGGGTGGAGGAGCGCGAGCAGGACGTGGCCCGCTTGGAGGAGGCGTCGTCCCAGCCAGGGTTCTGGGACGATGCCGACGCCGCGCGCGCGACGATGGAGGAGCTCGCACGCGCCAGGGACGACGTGTCCAGCATGGCGGCGGTACGCGAGAAGCTCGACGACGCGCGCACGGCTGCCGAGCTGGGCGAGGAGACCGGAGACGAGGACCTGCTCGCCGAGGCCGCAGAGCTCGCACGCGAGCTCGAGCACGACCTCACCGAGCTCGAGCTCGCCAGCTGGTTTGTGGACGACCTGGACCACGGCGACGCCATCGTGACCGTTACCCCGGGACAGGGTGGCCTCGAGGCGCAGGACTGGTGCGAGATGCTCTTCAAGATGTATCTGGCCTATTGCGCGCGACGCGGCTGGAAGGTCGAGGTCGCCGATGCCCCGGCCGCCGAGGCCATTGGCATCGATCGCGCCATCTTTACGGTGTCGGGCAAGAACGCCTATGGCATGCTCCGCTCCGAGCAGGGCGTGCACCGCCTCGTGCGCATCTCTCCCACCGACGCGAAGAAGCGTCGCCAGACCACGTTTGGCGGCGTGGAGGTGCTGCCGGTCTTGCCGGACAGCATCGAGGTGCAGATCAATCCCGAGGACGTGCGCGTGGACGTGTACCACTCCTCCGGTCATGGCGGCCAGGGAGTCAACACCACCGACTCGGCGGTACGTCTTACCCACCTGCCCACGGGCATCGTGGTTACGTGCCAGAACGAGCGCAGCCAGCTGCAGAACAAGGCGTTTGCCATGAACGTGCTGCGCTCGAAGCTCTTTGAGCTGGAGCGCGAGCGCCGCGAGGCCGAGCTCGACGAGCTGCGTGGGCCCAAGCACGACATCTCGTGGGGAAACCAGGTGCGCAACTACGTGCTGTATCCCTACCAGATGGTAAAGGACCTGCGCACCAACTACGAGACGGGCAACGTGGACGGCGTGCTCAAGGGCGGCGACCTCGACCCGTTTGTGGTGGCGTACCACCGCTGGAGCGTGTCTGGGCGCTAGGGCGTTGGGGTGCCCCCCGGCGCCCATATACGAACTCTGTTGACTCTGTAGGAAATACGTGCAGGTAGCGCCGCGTGTGCGGCGCTCTGCTAACATACCTTCATCTGTCAGAAATGCACATGAAAGCAAAGGAGCTGCTGTGCCCAACCACTTTCGTAGCAATGAGCGACAGGAGCCGACGAGCCCTCAGGTCGTGCCCTCCGTGGAGGACGCGCCCGTTGCCAACTCTGCGCAGCCGGGAACGCCAGACGCCGTCCGCGTTGTAACCGCAAGCACGGACCTCGTGCCTTCCGAGACCTCAGAGGGCGATGCCGGCGCAGTTCAGCAGGCATCCGGTCTGTATGCACCCCTGGCCGAGGGTGGCACCACCGTTCCGCATGTTGGAACGCCCACCATCTCGCTCAAAAACGTCACCATGATCTATCCGGCCCAGCCCAACAAGCCCGCGCTCGACGACGTGAGCCTGGACATCTATCCCGGCGAGTTTGTGTTCGTCGTCGGTCACTCGGGTTCCGGCAAGTCGACCTTCCTGCGCCTGCTCACCCGCGAGCTGCGCGCCACCAAGGGCGACGTGATCATTGCCGGCCAAAACCTCACCAAGATGCGCAACTGGAAGGTTCCCTACCTCCGTCGCCAGATCGGCACGGTGTACCAGGACTTCAAGCTGCTGCCCGACAAGACCGTGTACGGCAACGTCGCCTTTGCGCTCGAGTGCATCGGCAAGCCGCGCTCGGTCGTCAAGGCGCAGGTGCCCGAGGTGCTTCGCCTCGTGGGCCTGGCCGAGCGCATGGACCACTATCCCGACCAGCTGTCCGGCGGCGAGCAGCAGCGCGTCTCGGTCGCCCGTGCCATGGTCAACCGCCCGCCGCTGCTGGTGTGCGACGAGCCCACGGGCAACCTCGACCCCGCGATCTCGCTGGGCATCATGAAGCTTTTGGACCGCATCAACCGCGAGGGAACCACGGTCGTCATGGCCACCCACGACCGCGAGATGGTCGACTCGATGCGCCGTCGCGTAATCGCGCTCGAGGCCGGACACGTGGTTCGCGATCAAGAGAGGGGAGGCTACGGTTTCTATGATGCCCTCTAACCTTGGCTATTCCATCCGCGAGGCGGGTGCGCACATCCGCAGGAACTGGTCGACGTGCCTTGGCGCCATCGTAACCATCTTCCTGTCCCTGTTCGTCATCGGCGTCTTTGCGCTGGGCTCCAACCTGGTGGGCAACCTGGTGGGCAGCGTCGAGGACCGCGTGACCATTCAGGCATTCCTTGCCGACGGCGCCGAGCAGACTGCCGTCGACGCCTATCAGCAAAAGGTCTCTGGTTGGGAAAACGTGGAGAGCGTGAGCTACAAGAGCAAGGACGAGGCTCTCAAGGAGTACCGCGAGACCATGTCCAGCCGCAACGCCGAGGATGCCGTGGCGGCGCTCGACGGCGAGAACCCCGTGCCCGCGTCGCTGGTCATCAAGCTCGATGACCCCAAGAAGGTCGAGGCCACGGCCACCAAGATCATCGAGGACGCTGAGTTTGCCACCATTGCCGACCGACCGGACTCCCCGGCCTCTTCGGTGCAATATGGCAAGGAGACGGTCGACCGCCTGTTCAGCGTGACCAACTACATCCGCATCGGTGCGGCCGTGCTCATCGCGCTGCTCATCTTTGTGGCCTTCGTCTTCATCAACAACACCATCCGCCTTGCCATCGCCGCACGCCGGCGCGAGATTGCCATCATGCGTCTGGTCGGCGCCTCGAACAGCTTCATCCGTGGGCCGTTCGTGGCGGAGGGTGCCATCGAGGCACTGCTCGGCGCCATTCTCGCCATCGTGACGTTGCAGGTTGGTTGGGCCTACCTCAAGCCGCAGCTCTCGAACAGCCTTCAGTTCCTCTCGTTCGAGCTAAGCCCCACGGTCGTCGTGGGCGTGTACGTGTCGCTTGTTGTCGCGGGCGTGTGCATTGGCCTGCTCGGTTCCGCCATTGCCATGAGGCGCTACCTCAAGGTGTAGGGAGTTAGACGACACGCAGCCTGCTTACGAGTGATGCCCCCTGTCGCACACGTGCGACAGGGGGTTCCCTATGACGCGGCAACGGTGGGTCACCCTTCGGTTTCCTACCGCTTGGCCACGACGGTCTTTAGTGAGAAAAGGGGTTTGGCCCCTTTTCTCAGCGAGGAGGTCACACATGGCACGAAAGAGGGCACATCGCGGGCCACGGCGTGGTCCGCGTCGCGGTGAGAAGCGCCGCTCCTTGGTTACGGGCACCCTGCGCGTGGTGCGGCCAGGATTGGCCGAGGTCCAAACGCCCGAGGGCACCTTTGCCGTCGCGCGGCGTGGCGTGCGCGAGGGCATGAACGGCGACGAGGTCCAGGTGAGCCTGGTCCCCATGCACGGCAGGGCGGGGGAGCGCGTGGCCTACGTCCAGGCCGTGCTCCAACGAGCACACCAAACGTTCTTGGGCATCTATGGGACGGCCGACCCGCTGGGCGTGGTGTCGCCGCTCGACGCGCGCATGGTACACGACTTCTTTGTCCTGCCCGAGGACCACAGCGCCCGGCGGTTGGGCGTGGGCGAGAGCGACGTGGTCGTGGCGCGGATCCTGGAGTATCCCACGCGCGCGAGCGCGGGTGTGGTGACGCTGGACCGTCGCGTGGGGTCATCCACGGAGTTGGACCTCAACATGGAGGCCGTGCTCGCCTCCCACGACATAGCCACGCAGTTTCCCGAGGGCGCCCTGCGCGAGGCGAGCGAGGTCGTTGCCAACGTGGACGAGGCCCTGCGCACCGACGCCAACCGAGAGGACCTGCGGTCCGTGTGCTGCGTGACCATAGACCCCGCGGACGCGCGCGACTTCGACGACGCCGTGGGCGCGCGCCGGGTGGGTCGGGGCTTTGAGGTTGACGTGCACATTGCCGACGTGACCCAGTACGTGCCATGGGGCGGATCGTTGGACCTCGAGGCCCGTGCGCGCACCTGCTCGGTGTATCTGGCCGATCGCGTGGTGCCCATGCTGCCCGAGCGCCTGTGCAACGACGTGTGCTCCCTGCGCCCCGACGAGGACCGCCTGGCCATGTCGGTGCGACTGGTGCTGGACGAGCGCGGGAACGTGGCGGACGGTTCGGTGTGCACGAGCGCCATTCGGTCGCGGGCACGGCTGAGCTACGACGAGGTCGACCGCTTGCTGGACGGCGGGCCCGCAGACGACCTGGCGTGCGGTGACGACGTGCGCGAGCAGGTGGCCACCATGTTGGCTCTGCTCGACGAGGTGGCGCAGCTGCGCCTGGCGCGTCGGGCCGAACGCGGCGCCATAGACTTCGCGACGGTGGAGTCCAAGGTCGTGCTCGACGAGGCGGGAGACCCGGTGGACGTGGTGGTGCGCAGACGCACCCGGGCCACGAGTCTGGTGGAGGAGGCCATGCTCATGGCCAACGAGTTCGTGGCGGGATTGCTCGCGGAGCGCGACGTTCCGTGCGCCTATCGCGTGCACGAGCCGCCTGCGCCCGACGACCTTGCGGCGTGCGTCCCCGTGCTGCGGGAGTTGGGCGTCGTGGACGCCGGGACGGCCGAGCGCATCGCCACCGGAGATGCCCATGCCATACGGCAGGCGCTCGAGGGGTGCGAGGGCACCGACGGCGCGTTTTTGGCAAACGCCCTGCTACTGCGGGCGCAGCGGAAGGCGGTGTATGCGCCGCACAACGAGGGCCACTACGCGTTGGGGGCGCGGGCATACTGCCATTTCACCTCGCCGATTCGGCGTTATCCCGACGTGTTGGTCCATCGCGCGCTCAAGTGGCTGGCCCAAGGTGGCGCACCCACGACCGAGCAGCGCGAGACGCAGCGGCTCCTGCCCCAGATCTGCCGATCGTGCTCCGAGCGGGAGCGCGTGGCCGACGCGGCCTCGCGCACCTCTTCGCAGATAAAGGCTGCGGAGCTCTTCTCGCACAGGCTGGGCGAGCGGTACAGCGGCATCGTGGTTGGCTGCGAGCGCTTTGGCCTGTTCGTGATGCTCGACGACATGGGCGTGGAGGGCTTGGTCTCGGTGCGCACGTTGGGTGACGAGTGGTTTTCCTACGACGCCGACCGCATGACGCTCACGGGCGCCTCCACCGGACGCACCTGGCGTCTGGGCCAGCGCGTCGCCGTTGCGGTGGCCGACGTGGACATTCCCAAGGGACGCATCGACTTTTCCCTGCTTGGCGCACGCTAGGACGCAGGGACACCAGGATGCGCGGCGTAGCACACAAAAGGGTACCCGCCCAATATCACTTTGCGTCGGCATGGGGTACACTATTGGATAGCTAGAGGAGGAGAGGGCAACGTGAACCACACCATGCTTGCAGAGGAGCTGATGCGCGCCGAGCAGCTGATGCTGGCCGACCAGGACGAGGCCGCGCGCGACCTGCTGGTGACGCTCGCCGAGGACGTCGAGGAGTACGTGGACAAGAACTGCCCCACCACCGACGAGCTGCAGTGGTTCAGCTTTCCCACGCTGTTCGAGCGCCTGTGCTATCGCAGGGTGGAGGAGGACCCGCGCGAGCTGCGCGACGTGGGCGAGCCGTTCGACCGCCTGTATGCCGACCTGGCGCTTGTCAACGTGCGGCTGGGCTCGTACGACCTTGCCATCGAGGCGCTCAAGCGCGCCGTGAGGTGGAATCCCATGGAGTGCGGCTACCGCCTGGACCTGGCCGACCTGTTCTTGGTGGACGGTGGCGTGCGCGAGGCCCTGGGCCTTGCCTACAGCGTCTTTGAGCGCGCGAGCGACGCGCGTCACCTCGTGCGCGCCTACGTGCTGTTCTCGGACTGGTTCGCGCAGGGAGGCAATCCTGGGGCATCCGCGGCGGCACTGCGCGCCGCGAGGCGTTTGGGCATGCGCGATTCGCGGCTGGATGCGGCGCTCGACCAGGCGCAAGGCACCGAGCGCGACCCCGACTCCCTTACCGACGAGCAGGCCAACGAGGCGCTGGCCGCCGAGGGGCTGCCCACCGGAGCGAACGCCGAGGTCGCCATCTGCCTGCTCATGTGCGCCTCCGACGCGGCCGCCATGGGCGACCGTGCGCTGGCCACCAACCTCACGGTGCGCGCCCGTGACCTCGTGGGTGAGTCGGCAGCCAAGGCCCTGCTGCAGCTCATCCGCGAGGGGGATGCCGAGTCGTCCGAGCGTCCTGCGACGTCGGAGGGAGATGACGACCATGGCGAATAGCTCGTCCAAGCCCAGGCAACGCAAGACGATCGCGCGCAACAAGGCCGCGCGGCACGCCTACTTCATCGACGAGACGTTCGAGGCGGGCCTGGTGCTCAAGGGCACCGAGGTGCGCAGCCTCCGCGAGCGCAACTGCAACATCACGGACTCGTTCTGCCTCATCCGCGGGGGAGAGGCATGGCTCATGGGCGTGCACATCCGCCCATATTCGCATGGCGGCGTATGGAACGTGGACCCCGACCGCAGGCGCAAGCTTCTGCTGCATCGCAGGCAGATCAACTATCTGGACGGGAAGCTGCGCACCAAGGGCTTGGCACTCGTGCCGCTCGAGCTCTACTTCGACGACAACAACCGCGTCAAGCTCGTAATTGGGCTCGGCCGCGGCAAGAAGCTGTACGACAAGCGTGCCGACATGGCGCGACGCGACTCCGACCGAGAGATTCAGCGCGCGCTCAAGGAGCGCAGTCGCATATAGGAGGAGGCACATGGTCGCCATCGGTGGCCGGCGAGACAGGAGGAAAGGTATGGACGCGACGGCATTGTTCAAGTTCCAGTCCGGGCTCTATGTGGTATCCGCACGTGCGGGCGAGGATGTGGGCGCCTGCATCATCAACACGGGGCTGCAGCTCACCAGCAATCCCATTCAGGTGGAGGTCGTGGTCAACAAGCAGAACCACACCGAGGAGGTCATACAGAAGGCCGGTCACTTTGCGCTCACGGTTGTTACCGAGTCGGCAAACATGCTGTACGTGGGGCGTTTTGGCTTTAGGACCTCTTTGAACTACGACAAGTTCGACGGAGTCGAGTGCTGCGAGACGGTATTGGGCGATCCCTATACGCCCGAGAACGCCGCATGCGTGCTCGCCTGCGACGTGATAAAGACGCTTGACGTGGGAACGCACACGATCTTCGTGGGCGAGGTCAAGGACGCCGAGGTTCTCTCGAACGACACGCCCATGACGTATAACTACTATCACACTGTGCTCAAGGGCAAGACGCCCGCAAAAGCGTCCTCGTTCATCGGCGAGGCATAGCATAGGCGTGTTAGAGGTGGTAAGCTGCTGGTAGGGAGCGGGGCAGGGGTCCCGCGTGGACGAGAGGGGATTGGAATGGCAGACAAGACGTATAAGTTCGTATGCACCGTATGCGGGTTTGAGGTTGAGGTCGACACGCCCGAGCTGCCCGAGGACTTTGTGTGCGAGGTCTGCGGCGTGGGTGCCGACATGTTCGAGCTCGTTGAGGAGTAACGCGAGCAGCCATCTGAGCTTGCAAGGCGACGACCCCCTCCGGCACTGCGGGAGGGGGTCGTTTTGGGCGTGCCGTCGCTGCGTGCGACGCTATTCCAAGGGGATGTGCATGAGGTCGGCAATCACCTCGACGATGGTCTCGTCGGGTATCTCCGGGAACCTCAGCAAGGTGCTGATAACGCCTATGGTAAGCATGTAGAAGCTCTCCTTTGGATGGCGTACGACCGATTGGTTCGCGACCATGGGACCCCTTGACCTGCGCTCCGCATAGCGCTGCGAGAGCTTGTTGGCGCTTTGCACGGAGAACTTCTGCCAGAGCTCCCTGCTGTCCTCGTGGGCGACGATGTTGCAGATGGACTTTGGGTCCGTGAGGTAGTTTCGCAGGAGCGTGACGATGTCGCCGAGCGACTGTCGCGTGCTGCGGAGCTTGTATGCCTTGTTCCATTGGACGAACTGGTTTACGAAGTCGTCCACGCGGTTTTCCACAACGGCGTTGATGATGGCGGTCTTGTTGGGAAAGTAGTGATAGAACAGGCTGCGCGCCACGCCCACAGATGTACTGATGTCGCCGATGGACGTCTTTGTGATGCCCTTCTCGCTGAACAGCTGGAGGGCAGCCATAATAAACTGCTCGCGTCGCTTGTCGGTCTCCATGGTTTACCTCGCACCTCCCATGTTTGCATTGACAGCGTGTCAAGCAAGCGTACATTCTAGCGGTCGCGTGGCGGATGGTCAAATTGATTGGTTGGACTGGTGGTCGGCCGCCTGCAGGTGGCATCTGGCGAACCGGCGCGGGGGCGCCACCTCGCGCCGCCTCGCGGGGCACCGTGCGCGATTCCGAGACCCCCGCGGGGCACCGTGCGCGATTTTTGTCCCAAATGGGCCCCTACCGCGTACGATAATGGCCGAGAATTGTGCGCGGTAGGGGCCGTTCTTGTCGCGAAATCGTACACGGCACCCTCCCCACCGGGCAGAATTGTGCGCGGTAGGGACCGTTCTTGTCGCGAAATCGTGCGCGGCACCCCGGTCAGTTTGGGATTGCAGCAGCTGACCGGCGGCATCCCCTGAGCATTGCCGCGCGGACCTGATTGGGGCCTGGCGATTTGGGGTATACTGACCATGTTGACAAGGGGGTGACTGGTTTCGACAGGGTACGTTTGAGGTGGTAAGCAAGCCGTGGTCTCCTCGCCACGTTAAACAGGGGTACCGTCAAATGAATTGACAACAATGATTCTTTCGAGGGCTATGCCCTCGCTGCTTAATTTAATCTAGCAGCCGCTGAAGCGGGGATTGCTCCCGTCGCCGTGGACGCGTCATTCTAGGGAGTTGCTCGTGCGGACGTGGCTGGTATGCCGCACGCCAAGATTGAACCGGCTAGGGCGCGAAGCGCGGGTCGCCAGGTGCGACGCTCCCGAATCCCAACTGGCAACTGAGCTTGGAGAAACCCACCAGGAATGTGCTCTGGACCGGAGTTCGATTCTCCGCACCTCCACCAAAGATAACCGTGCGCTCCCAAAAGGGGTGCACGTTTTTTATGCTACAGGTGGCCACGCGGAGAATCGAACTCGAAGGGCCGCACAAGCCCTCTGGCTTGTGCGGCGGCGACGAGCACCGCGAGGAGCCGTGGGCGCGAGCGAAGCGACCGCCCATTCTCCGCACCTCCACCATACGAAGAAGAGTCGAACTATGTTTGAGTGGAACAAAGATGGCTCTTATCTATTAGTTTGGGGACAAGCTGTAGCGGCTTGTCCCCTTCTTTTAGTCCAGCTGCTCGACCATCTGCTCCAGGCGACTGATCTTGCCCTCGATGCCCGCCTCCTCGGGCGGCCATGGTGTCTCCTTCGGGTCGGTGGTACGCACGTCTGTGCGCGTTCATCGACCCTTGGAGGCCAAGGGTTTGCCGCCGTGGTAGGGCACCGACACAGGCGCTTCGAGGCAAACGACACCAATCGCCCAGCGATTTGTGCGCGTTTCCGTGAGGCCCTTGGCGGGGCGCGTGCGGCGGCGCTTAGCGGGAGGGGTGCCGGGGATGATGGGCGGCAGGTCTCGGAGATCTCGGGACGCTGGTCCCCGCACGAGGCGTCGCGCCACGGTTGGGCGCGGCAGGCGCTGCGCCGGCGCGGCGGTACGGGATGTGGGAGGGGCCCGTGCCGCGCGTGCGGGGGCAGAGTCCCGAGGCGGGCATTTTGATGCAGATACCGCGCTCCTACTCTGTGGTCGGCTCAACTGCTGCGACGCTTCCTAAGACGTGTTAGCACTGCGACAGGCGTTCCGGCGGAGCACGCGACTTTAAGGCTTGCCAGCAATGACGCCGAAGAGCTGTAGCACGTGGAGAACGCAGGCGAGAGACTGTTTTCGCGTGTCCTGTTACAGTACTGCGGCTATTTCCGACTTATGGATGAATGGATATACGTGTATGTGGCGTACGCGGGACGACGGCCCCGTAACACCATAACGTTGCAGAGGGGCCCGATTGCCCGATTGTTGCTGGAACTTATGAGTGGCCCCAAATTGAGAATTACCACTCGCGCCCATAAAGGCTGCCTCTGGACAACAGCGATTGCCGCTGACAGGGCATCTTGATAAAGTGAAAATGCCATACTGCAAAGCTCTTGCGAGCCGTGTCGCAAATCAAGGAAGACGAACAGAAGACTTGGGGGCATTCGCTTACAAGTTCTATCGGTCACAAGTTGCATATTTCTTGCGGAGTGGCAATTGTGGCAGATGCTTTCTAAACCGCAGCAGGAAGCGTCTTCCACGGGAATGCGTGCTTAGTCTTCTGAAGTGCTGAATGGCAAGTGTGCCGTAGCACCAAAGACGATTAAGCAAAGAGGCGATACCGATAGGGGGCAAGATGAAAGTCAGGATCAGTAACGGCAGGATCTCTCAATCACGGATCATAGCCATTTTCTGTTGTTTGGCCTTTGCCCTATGCCTTGTAAGCTGCGGCTCTGCCGGTAACCCAAATTCCGCCAGCTCGAGTTCTTCCGCTGGTTCGAGCTCTTCCGCCAGCTCGAGTTCTTCCAGTGACTCAAAGCCATCTAACACTCTAGAGAATGACGAGATGAAGGTAGAGGGCGTTTATATCGATGAGTCTTATGCGGGGAGCAAAGCCGGCGACGAAATAAAAAGACTCTATGTCTTTACAACGGTCACGCCTTCAAGCGGCACGCAGAAAGTTAGCTCTGCCAGTTTTACATTAAGTGCGGCACGAGAAAAAGCAACTGATGAGCTTGATTCAATGGACGTGATTCAAAACGATACAGAATCTGGTAGCGAGCTGGCGAGGTTGGCGTCTTCGTATACCTGTACAAACGTTATAACGGAGGTCACGCCCGGATCGTCGGCGAAGTTGATCATACCCTTCAACGTGCCCGCGTACTATCTCCAAGACGGGGCATCCTTTAGCCTCAGCGACTCTAATAAGGTTTCGGATGGGATAAAGTTTGGGTTTGACGCCATAAAAGATGCCGATAGTAAAAATACTATCGCGCAGTCCATCGACAGCGAGGGCTATGCCGCAGCGATGAAGGCGCGAGAGGATGCGAGTCCCGAGACTGCTCAGGATGTAAGGGATAAGCTGAACGGGTATGAATACTTTGAGAGCAAGGGTGGCGTCACGCAGAGATACTCTTTTGAGGGGGACCGTTTTACCGCAAAAGCCATGGGGCAAGAGGTCTCTGGCCAGTATGCAGTAAAAAACGGTTACTTGGCATGTACGCAAGATTCCACTGGTTGGGTTAATTGGATTCCATGGGAGTATTCTGAAAAGAATGAAAATGGTATCTCCATTGATATTGGCGCGCTTTACGTAGAGAAGTAGTGCAAAATGCCTCTGACGAAGGCATTGTGTCTGTCCAATGTTTACCCAGATAAAAGGGGCTGAGTCTGCTTGATTTGGCCCCCTTTTCAATCAGGAAGAACATGACAATTCGATGGGTTACGGCATCACTTTGAAGAGGCGCTACTTCTGGCGTCTACGTCATGAGGGAAAGGACTGGAGAACTAGAATGAGAAGATCAGGTGTTTCTCTGAGGCTATGGACGCTCGCGACAATAGTGTTCCTTGTGGCGGTATCAATTCAGGGCTGCGGATTATTTAAGCCCGCCCTGACCGAAAGCACAGTCGTTGGCGAGTGCAACAAGCAGCTTGACGGGCTCATTCCTTCCGAGCTAACAGATGTTTTCCCTAGTTCGAAGGCGGACGCAAGGATCAACTCGTTTAACACGTACGGCAGCGATTCCTGCGTGGCGCGCTTGGACGTGTATTGGTCGGTGGGTAACGTCGATGGCATCAGTTGGGAAGATATTTGGTCGAGATTGAAGAACTCGTCCGATGCGCTTGAAAACATTGGCGATAAGGCGGGAAAGGCGGTCGAAGAGACGCTCGCATCCAAAGGGTACGACGCATCGATATACCTCAATTGCAACGCTTTCCTCATCGACGACAAAGACTGCGTGTACTTCGTCCAGGATAATTCCGTCTTTAGCTGGCCGTATGGGAATGACGACGATATGACCAAGCTTGTAGATCATATCGAGTCCGCGCCAGGGTCCGGTACATCAGGGACAACCGGTGCCAAATCCACCTCAACCTGCCCCAGATGCGGGGGTAGCGGAAAAGTGAAATACTGGAACGTCAGCAACGATCTGGAAGCAGAGCTTCTCGGTCCTGACGCATACGATTACGGCATATGCACCAACTGTAATGGTACGGGAAGGATTTGATTCCAGTCGTTTGCGCCGTTGTTTCAGGCCTCGTGTGACGGGCTCTGCCGTGGGCGACCCCGTGGCGCCGCAGCCAGAAGTTCTACAACGCGATAGGGACCAGGACGACGGCCAGCTGCAGGGCCGCTCATGAGATTCCTCCCTCCAGGGCCGGGCGGCCGACGTCGTGGCACTCGTCGCCGTGCCACTCGGTGACGGGTCTTCCCGGGAACACCTCCCAGCTGTCCGTGACGGCGTACGGCTCGTAGTCGTGGCCGTCGTAGGTGCGCGGCTGCACGTCCACGCTGACGCCGTCGGAGCCGTCAACGGCGAGGAACAGGCAGAGCACGCCCGCGTAGTCGTGGGCGAGCCGAGATGCCCACGTCACGGCCTCGGTGCGGGTGGAGAATGCCGCGTGTGTGGCGAACGAGTCCCACTCGCGCTCCTCGCCCTCGTCGAAGGTGGCGGTCTGGCACACCCAGACGGTGCCGTGGTGCTCGTTGGCAAGGTTGACGCGTGCCATCACCGCACCTTCCCGTCACCGTCCTCGCACGCGGCGAAGAACTCGCCCGTGAAGGCGAACAGGGGGTACGCGCAGAAGCCGCTGGGGCGGGTCATGCCCGTGTAGGTGGCGAGCCCGTTCTCGACGAGGAACTCGGGCGCCGTGGGCAGGTTGTTGGCGTCCACGTAGGCGTACGACGCGTTCTGGTTGCGCTCGTCGCAGAGGTTCACGGTGAGGGTGGCGTAGGGCTCCCAGAAGCCGTCGCCCTCGCGGAGCGCCTGCACGGCGAGCGAGCCGTCGGCGTATGCGCCGCGCACGAGGCGCACGCGCGTGACGTCGCCCCACTGGTCCTTGTACTCGAAGTTCTTCATGTCCCTGTCTCCTCTCGGGTAGGTGTCACAAGCCCCGTGTTCGCGCTCATCTACCCTTGGATGCCAAGGGTCTTGGCCGCCGTGGTAGGCGCGGGGCACGGGAGCTGCCACGACAAGCTGCATCCAATGCCGAGAGGGATTTGTGCCTGCTTTCGTGCGGCCCTTGAGCCGTGTCGTGCGGCGGGCGCTTAGGTGTTTTACCTATGCGTAAAGGGCGATGTCTCACAGCTCGTTCAAAAAATTTCGAGCGATGGAGCATAAGCCTGTCACAACGAGCCTGTCTATTTGTGATTCTCGCATGTAAAGATATTGCTAATTTGATAACAAGGTTCAGATATCTGACCGCTCGGGGATGGGGCACGCCTTGCGCCATTGCCCTGAGGCTATACTTTAGATTGTTCGTATAGCCCACGTCCGTCAAGTACGCGTAATGCGGATGTGGTTTGGGAAACCGGCGCTTGGAGCTCAGATGGCAATCCTCGACGTTATCAAGTACGAGGGCGACAACCGCACGTTCGTGTGGAAGCACCCCGCGACCGACTTCAATACAAGCTCGCAGCTCATAGTCCACGAGTCGCAGGAGGCGCACTTCTTCCTTGAGGGCAGGGCGCTGGACGTATTCGGTCCCGGACGCCATACGCTCGAGACGCAGAATCTGCCCCTCCTCACGTCCATCGCCAACCTCGCGACGGGCGGGGAGACGCCGTTCCACGCGGAGGTCTACTTCGTCAACCTCGTGGAGCAGATGGGCATCAGCTGGGGTACCAGCTCCAAGGTGAGTTACGTGGAACCCACCTACGGCTTCCCCCTCTCGATAGGGGCCTCAGGCGACATGGCGCTTGCGGTGAGGGAGGGACGCAGGTTGCTTCTCAAGCTCGTCGGTACCGAGGCCCTTCTCTCACAGGACCGACTCGTCGGATACTTCAAGTCCTTCATGCAGGCCTACGTGAAGTCGGCCCTGGCGGAAGCGATGCAGGCCGAGGGGGTGTCGATCTTCTCCGTCGATACCCAGCTGCCAGAGATCTCTGAGACCGTGCGCGTACGGCTCGCCCCCGTGTTCGAGGAGTACGGCATCGAGCTAACACGGTTCGTGATATCGAGCGTCGTGCGACCGGAGGGCGACCCCGCCTACGCGCGGTTCAAGGACCTCCACTTCCGCCGGTACGCCGACGTCGAGGACGCGAGGATTCGCCAGCAGGTCGGCATCATCAACCAGGAGACCGAGGCGAGGAGGACGGTCATCGCCGCGCATGCCGCCGCCGAGAAGCGCGAGACCGAGGGCTACACCTACCAGCAGGAGCGCTCGTTCGACGTCGCCGAAAAGGTCGCGCAGAACGAGGCCGTCGGCGAGTTCTCGAACCTGGGAATAGGGCTAGGCACTATGGCGGGCGTCGGTGCCAGCGTAGGCGGCATGGTCACCGGTGCGCTGGGTGAGAGCCTTCAGTCCGCCGGAGCACAGGTTCAGAAGGTGGCGCCTGGCGAATCGACGGCGCAGGGGCTTGCGCCGTTCTGTTCGCAGTGTGGCCACAAGTTCGCTGAGACTGACAGGTTCTGCCCGCAGTGTGGCGCGAGGAGGTAGGTTATATGGGCGTTGTCGTAGCGATACTCGTCACAATCATCATCGTGGTCGCGCTCGTGTTGGGCATGCGCTGGTACATGCGCAGGGCGGAGGGTATCACCCGGGCGAACGAGGCCCGTGCGGACTTCCGGCGTGAGCTGCTTCTGGACCTGCAGGACGCGAGGGACGCGGCTGACGACGATCTTGCCGATGACATCGACGGGCTCATAGACGTGGCCCGTCACGACACGCCCGCGAGCAACGAGCGGACCGAGCAGCTGGACGCCGAGATAGCGGAGACCGCCCACGAGCTCTCCGCGGGGCCGACCAAGGAGGGCGCCGATCGCCTGAACGCGCTGTTGCGCAGCAGGAACAGGAGGGCCGTTCGCTGACGCGGCTGACATATGGGAGACCGTCGGAGGGACTACACCATGAAACAGATGATCTGCGAGATATGCGGGAGCAACGAGATCAGGAAGGACGGCGGCGTGTTCGTGTGCCAGTCGTGCGGCTGCCAGTACACGGTCGAGGAGGCC
>CADBCS010000034.1 GCA_902793195.1 uncultured Coriobacteriaceae bacterium
GATGACCGCCCCGTCGGCGCCGGCTTTCAGCGCGGCCTCGACGTCGGCGGTGATCTCGGATGAGGGCAACTTGGACGTGTCTTCGTCCGATTTGTACCCCTGCAGCCCCGCCCAGACCTTCGCACCTTTCGAGTTCTTCACGAACCATTTGGTCGTCTCCTCGATCCAGGATGTCGTCTTCTTGTAGTTCCCCTTGTAGATCATGGGAACGATGACGTCCAGATATTGGGTGAGGGCGGCGGTGTCCTGCCCGTAGTAGTGCAGGTTGGCCGTCGTCTCCGGCATCAGGGCCGCCGAAACGACGAAGCGGGGGGAGGTCTGGTGGAGCTGAGTTGCGGCCAACCGGACAAACTCGGAAACCGCCTCAGCCCCGCCGGGCGTCTTGTAGGCCGTTCCGGGATATCTCACGTAGTCGAAATGGACGCCCGCGACGCCGCGCATCCGCGCGTAGGACTGTGCGCGGGCGATCTTTTCGTCGAACAGCTTCTTGTCGGGTACGCCGTCCTTGACGGGATTGATCCACTTGCCGTTGTAGAACACCTGCATCCAGATGTGGACTTTTAACCCCGCCGCATCTGCCCGCACGATCCATTCCTCGACGCCTTTCTGTCCGTGTGCCGTAAAGGCATACTCGTGGAGGATGATGTCGGTTGTCCCCAAGGAGACGAGTGCCGGCACGTCCACGTCCTTCATGGTCTTGCCGTGCAGCCAGTAGCCGCAATGCTTCGATTCCGCAGACGCGCTCTGCTCCTGGGCCGGCCTCAGCCCGAGGAGCAACTCCAGCGCCGGCAAGTCCAAGTCGAGCCGCATCATGCGCGCGGGGACCTACCTCAAGCCGCTGATGGTGCAGTGCGCGCTCACCGCGGCCACCCGATGCAGGGAGGAGGACTACTTCGCCGGGAAGTACCGGAGGATAAGGGCCCGTAGGGGCCACAAGAGGGCGATCATCGCCGTCGCGCGCATGATGCTCACGTGCATCTACCACATGCTCTCCAACGGCGAGCTGTTCGACCCCTCGGACAGGGATTCGTGGGGCTCGGGCGACCGCCGCGCCCGACACGTTCCCGACGACCGGGAGAGGAGGGCCATCGAGCTCCTCAGGTCTCGGGGCTACAACGTGTCGTCGCCCGGGGCCCCCGCCTGACGGGGGACGCATCATAGGCTTCGGAGCCCATGCGGCGCCATGGGCTTATATCCTTGTGCCGACTTTACGCTGTGTTGGCATCTTTGTTTTCACGCTTGACGTGGCGTCCTTGTTTTTTGCGGCTTAGTCCGAGACGATAGCGGTAATGCGGGGTATTAGAGTAAGCTAGTAACAGACATTTGCGTAAGGGGGCCACATGGAAGACAAAACGAACCAGGCGCCGACGCTGGCAGAGGAAGAGGACCTCGAGGCGCAGCTTGCCTACGAGAACCTCAAGCGCCGCCGCGAGGCCCGCAAGCGAAAGCGCATAATCATCATCGCCACCGTGGTGGCCGTGGTGCTGGTGGGAATCATCGTTACCGTGGCGGGAAACGCGGCCGGCAACGCGGACGACGCCGCGCAGGACCCGCTCGCAGCAACTGCCGCGGTGTACAAGGGGGACTTCTCCACCATCGTGAGCGCCAACGGCGCCACCGAGCCTCTCTCTGCAGAGATCGTCACGCCCGAGGTGGATGGCATCATCGAGAATCTCAGCATCGAGGAGGGCGACCACGTGGAGGAGGGCGACCTGCTCTTTACCCTCAAGAACGACAAGCTCGACAAGGCCATTCGCGAGGCGGAGGACCAGCTTAGGGCGGCGGAGCGAACCGCCGACGGCAACAGCCAGGCGGTAGACGACGCATACGCCGCCTACGACCAGGCGTGGGAGAACTGCGACGAGCTGGGTGACTGGAGCACCTTCGACGAGGCAGGGCTGAGGTCGGCCATCACGTCGGCCGAGAACACGTACGAGACGTCGAAGGATGCCGTAGAGACCGCCCAGGCCGCGCTCGACGAAGCCAAGAAGGAGGGGGACAAGCGATCCGTGTATGCCCCCAAGTCCGGCTACGTGGTGGCGCTCAACGCCGAGAACGGTGCCGGCATTGGCTCGGAGGCGAGCGGCTCCGGCGGGTCGGGCGGCTCCACGGGGCCACTGGTGAAGATTGCCGACCTCAGCACGATGAAGGTGACCGTGCAGGTGAACGAGGTCGACATCTCCAGCATCGCCGTTGGGCAAAAGGCCACGGCGACCTTCTCGGCCCTGCCAGGCGTTGAGTCCGAGGCCGAGGTGCAGCGCATCGCGTCCAGCGCGTCGGGCGACTCGTCGGACTCCAACAGCGCGGGTGGCGTGGTGACCTATGCCGTGGACCTCATAATCCCCGAGCCCGACAAGGGCCTCAAGCCCGGCATGACGGCAACGGTGACCATAACCACCCAGAGCGTGCCCGACTCCCTGATCGTGCCCACCTCTGCGCTCGTGGGCGAGGAGGGCGCGGAGCACGTGACCGTGGTGGTCGACCGCGACAAGGGAGAGACGCGCGACGTGAACGTGAGCGTCGTGGAGAAGAACAGCTCCGAGGCCGCCGTTAAGGGTGACCTCCACGACGGGGACATGGTGCTCCTTGGCGGTGCGGCCACGGACGGTTCCGAGATGGATGCCTCGGCGGACGCCGACGCCGCGTCGATGGGCTAGCCATGGGATACGTGCTGGACGTAAGCGGCGTGCACCGCATCTACGAGTCGGCCGCGGGTTACACCCATGCCCTCCGCGGCGTGTCGCTGACGGTGTCTAGGGGGGAGTTCCTGTGCGTGATGGGGCCTTCGGGCTCGGGCAAGTCGACGCTCATGAACATCCTGGGGTGCCTGGACCGCCCCACCTCGGGCACCTACCGCCTTGAGGGAATCGACGTGTCGGAGCTCGACGACGACGAGCTTGCGGAGCTGAGGGCGCTGCGGCTGGGCTTCGTGTTCCAGAGCTTCAACCTGCTGCCCCGCGCCACCGTGATGCGCAACGTGCAGCTGCCGCTCATCTACAGCAATGTGGCGCCATCGGAGCGCGTGGAACGCGCGCTGCGTGCGTTGCGCTCCGTGAGCCTTCCGGCCGAGTACTACGACCACCGCTCCAACGAGCTGTCCGGTGGCCAGATGCAGCGCGTCGCGATCGCCCGTGCGCTGGTAAACGACCCGGCGCTCATCCTGGCCGACGAGCCCACGGGCAACTTGGACTCCGCGACCAGCGAGATGGTCCTCAAGACCTTTGGGCGCCTGCGCGACGAGGGGAAGACCATCGTACTCATCACCCACGACCCCGAGGTGTCCCAGTGGGCCGACAGGACCGTGCACATTAGGGACGGCAAGTTGCTCACCGACGAGGAGGAGCGCGAGCTGGTGCAGAGCATGTCCGCGGCGCGCCCGGGCCTCGGTGCGGGAAGGGGGCACACATGAGAGTCCGGGACCTCATGCAGGAGACGTGGAGCGCGCTCGACGCCAACCGGGGTCGAAGCGCCCTCACGGTGCTGGGCATCGTCATTGGCATCTCGGCCGTCATTGCCATGACGTCGCTCATCGGCGGTATCAACAAGGCCCTGGTGGGGGAGCTGGGCCTCTCGCAGGCGCAGCTGGTCTACATCAACCTGTTCGTGGACCGCGACCTCACCTACGACGACGTGGACAAGATGGCGCGTGACCTCACCGACTACCAGATGATGGTGGCGAGCAGCTATGGCAGCGCAGAGGTGAGCACCGGCAAGAAGAAGGGGTCGGGCAACCTCACGGGAGTCAAGCCCGCATACTTTACCGCCACGGGGGCCAAGTTCGTGGACGGACGTGCCTTTACGGAGGGCGAGGAGCACTCCGGCGCGATGGCCATCATCCTGGACAAGGAGGGGGTCCGCACGCTCTTTGGCGACGCGGACGCAAAGGTCGTGGGCCAAACGGTGCGCGTGGGAAACGACGAGTGCACCATCGTGGGCGTTGTGGAGGGCTCCGGCGGCTCGTATATGAGCGGTGAGGACACGGTTAACGCCTACATGCCCTTCTCGACCATGGCAACGCGCGTGGTGGGCAACAGGAGCGTGTCCCAGATTATGGGATTCGCGCAAGAGGGGTCCAACATGGAGCAGGTGGTGGACCGAACCAAGGACTACCTGGCCCTCACCTACAACATTCCCGAGAGCGAGCGGGAGGACAGCATCTACGTGTACTCCATGCAGTCGATGATCGACTCGGTCAACGCTACCATGGGTGCCTTCTCGCTGCTGATGACTGCCGTTGCGGGCATATCGCTGCTGGTGGGCGGCATTGGCATTATGAACATGATGCTCACCAACGTTACCGAGCGCATCCGCGAGATCGGGCTGCGCAAGGCGCTCGGCGCGCGTCGGTCCGACATCACGCGACAGTTCATGCTCGAGAGCATCTGCCTGTGCCTGTCGGGCGGGCTCATTGGTGTGGCGCTTGGCTACGGCGCCTCGTTTGGCCTCACGGGCCTTGTGGCGGCAGCGTTTATGGGCGAGGGTTCCTCGATGCAGGTGACGCCGCTCATCGACGTGGGGACCGTGCTGTTCGCCACCATCATCTGCATAGTGACGGGCGTGGTGTTTGGGTGGTATCCGGCGCGTCGTGCGGCGAAACTCGACCCGGTGGAGAGTCTGCACTACCAGTGACGCGCGCCACAACGCAAAGACTCGCCCGTCGGGGACCGTCCCCTCCGGACGAAACTTACCCGTCGGGGACCGTCCCCTCCGGACGGCGACTGCACCGGAGGGGACCGTCCCCGACGGGTGGTCGTGCGGGTCTGGTTTTTGTCTCGTGCCGTGGGTTCTTGGCTATACTGGTACCCACTATTGCGACGAGGAGGCAAGCATGGCAGAGCAACCGCTGGTAGGTATCATCATGGGGTCGAAGTCCGACCTGCCCGTAATGGAGGCGTGCGTGGCGCAGCTCGAGGAGTTTGGCGTACCCTACGAGCTCGTGATCGCTTCGGCGCACCGTAACCCGGCCAAGGTCCACGAGTGGGCGAGCACCGCGGCCGAGCGCGGCATGCGCGTTATTGTGGCGGCTGCCGGCAAGGCCGCGCATCTGGGCGGGGTCGTTGCCGCCTACACGCCGCTTCCCATTGTTGGCGTGCCCATAAAGACGAGCGACCTGGGCGGCATGGACTCGCTGCTCTCCATGGTGCAGATGCCCTCGGGCGTGCCGGTGGCTTGCGTGGCCATTAACGGGGCAAAGAACGCCGCCATTTACGCAACGCAGATTCTGGGCGCGGGGGACGAGACGTATCGCCAGAAGATCGCCGCATTCAAGGCCCAGATGGCAGAGGCATAGGAGGCACACATGGCCAAGCACATGGCACCGCTGCCGGAATCGTGGAACGACGACGAGCAGCCCGATTTGGAGCAGATGCAAGATCACAGCCCGGCACACGGCGCCGCCCACAGCGCGCCGGCCGCAAGCCCGGCGGAAGAGCAGGACCTCGGCGCGCAGGAGCAGCAGGCCGCGGCGCCCGAGCCGGCGGCCGCAGAGCCCGAGCCGGCGGCTGCAGAGCCCGAGCCGGCACCCGCAGCCGTCCCCACCGCCGCGGCCGGCGACGCCGCGCAGGCCGAGCAGCCTGCCGGCCAAAAGAAGCCCAAGCATTCCGGCAAACGACGCGGGCGCAAGAACATCGTGTCCAACATCCTCATCATCGCAGGCGTCGCGCTGCTGGTGGTGGCCGGCGTCATCTTCTTCAACAACGAGCGCAACTATCAAAAGATCAACGAGGAGAACGAACGCGTCGCCGAGTACGTAAAGCTCGGTGACGACTCCAACGAGCCACCGCAGGTGGACTGGGCAGCGCTCAAGGAGATGAATTCCGACGTGGTGGGCTGGCTGCAGGTTCCCGGAACGGTGGTCAACTACCCGGTGTTCCAAACCGGCGACAACGACTACTACCTCCACCACGCGCCCGACCGCAGCGACAGCATTGGCGGCTCGGTCTTCTTGGACTACGAGAACACCGCCCCAGGCATGGTGGACACCCAGAGTATCGTCTATGGTCACCACATGCGCAACGGATCGCAGTTCAAGCAGATCGCCGACATGGAGAAGCAGGAGCTCTTTGACGGTGTGGACACGGTGTGGTACGTAACCGAGGGCACCACCTACAAGCTCGCGCCGTTGTTTGTGTACTACGCGAGCGACGAGGACCTGGACGTGCGCCAGTTCTCGTTCGAGACCGACGCGGAGTTCCGCACCTATCTTAAGAAGTACCTGGCCGAGGCGCGCGCCAAGCGTGCGGACATAGACCAGGCTATCGAGGCGGTGCGCCACGTGTTCACCCTCTCCACGTGCAACTACGAGGACAGCTACGGGCGCACGCTGTTGGTGTGCGCGCCCACGAGCGAGATTCCGGGCATGCCCGACTACGATGCCGAGGCGGCAAAGAAGGCGGCCGAGGAGCAGGCGGCCAAGGAGAAGAAGGCAGCCGAGCAGAAGGCGGCCGCGGAGAAGGCGGCCAAGGAGAAGGAAGCCAAGGAGAAGGCGGCCGCCGAGCAGGCCGAGCGGGACAACGAGGCCGCTGCCGCCGCCGACCAACGAGCGGCAGAGGCCGCCCAGCAGGGAGCCGACCAGGCTGCGGCGAACGCCGAGCAGCAAGGCGACGAGCCGTCCACGACGGGGGAGTCCGCCGAGGGCGACGCGTTGGAGACCGCATCGGACGAGTAGCGAGGCCATGCACGCAGGGCGTGCAGTTGGTTGGGGAAAGGAACGAACAATGGCCGAACAGATTACATATGCCGACGCGGGCGTGGATGTGGACGAGGGTGCCCGTGCGGTGGACGCCATCCGCGCGTCGGTGGCAACCACGACAAGGCCCGAGGTGCTGGGCGGACTGGGTGGCTTTGGCAGCTGCTTCTCGGCGCGGGCGCTCAAGGACATGGACGACCCCGTTCTGGTGAGCGGAACCGACGGGGTGGGCACCAAGCTCGCCATCGCGCAGCTGCTGGGCCGTCACGACACGGTTGGCCAGGACCTGGTCGCCATGTGCGCCGACGACGTGGTGGTCGTTGGGGCGGAGCCGCTGTTCTTCCTCGACTACGTGGCCGTGGGCAAGCTCAAGGCCGAGGCCATGGCCCAGATCGTGGGCGGCATCGCCGAGGGATGTCGGCTCGCGGGCTGTGCGCTCGTGGGCGGTGAGATGGCCGAGCATCCCGGCGTGATGAGCCCCGAGGACTACGACCTGGCCGGGTTCGTGGTGGGCGTGGTGGACCGCGCGCACATGATCGGCCCGGAGCTGGTGCGCGAGGGCGACGTGGTGCTGGGCATTCCCAGCTCCGGCATCCACTCCAACGGGTACTCCCTGGTGCGCAAGGTCGCCATCGAGGGCCGCAGCGTGGCCGAGCTCAACCAGCCCCTGCCCGAGCTGGGAGGCGAGTCGCTGGCCGACGCGGTGCTGCGCCCGACGACCATCTATGCGGGCGCGCTGGTGCGCGCGTTGCGGGCCGGGGCACCCATCCATGCGATGGCCCACATCACTGGCGGCGGCATTACCGAGAACCTCAACCGCGCGCTGCCCGCGCACCTGGACGCGGTGGTGTATCGCGGTGGCGAGGACGGCCCGGAATGGAAGGTCCCGCCGGTGATCGACTACATGATCGACGCCGCGAACCTCTCGACCGACGAGGCGTACAAGACGTTCAACATGGGCGTGGGCATGAGCGTGATCTGCGCGCCTGCCAACGCGGACGCGGTGCGCGACGCGCTCGCGCGCGAGGGGCTGGATACGTTCGAGATGGGCGAGGTCGTTCCCGGTTCGGGCAACGTCGTGTATCGCTAGGAGGTGCGGCATGGGCATTCGGCTGGGCGTCCTGCTCTCTGGCTCGGGTACCAACCTGCAGGCAATCATCGACCGCATAGAGGAGGGGACGCTCGACGCCAGCATCGAGCTGGTGGTCTCGTCGCGTCCCGACGCCTACGGGCTCAAGCGGGCCGAGCGGCACGGGCTGCAAACGCTGACCCTCTCCAAGGACCTGTACGCCGACCCGATGGTGGCCGACGAGGTGATTGCGTCCGAGCTCAAGAGGCATGGTGTGGACTACGTCGTTATGGCCGGCTACATGCGCATGGTGCACGCGCCCATATTGGCGTCGTTTCCCAACCGTGTGGTCAACCTGCATCCGGCGCTGCTGCCCAGCTTTAAGGGGGCGCACGCCATTCAGGACGCGTACGACTACGGCGTAAAGGTTACGGGCGTTACCGTGCACTTTGCCGACGACCAGTACGACTGCGGACCCATCATTGCGCAGCAGGCTCTCGTGGTGGAGGAGGACTGGACGGTCGACGAGCTGGAGGAGCACATCCATGCCATCGAGCACCAGCTCTACCCCAACACGATTCAGCTGCTTGCCGAGGGTCGCGTGCACGTGCGCGACAACGGCACCGCGAGCGTGGACTAAGAGAAGCAGCAACTTACCCTGTGGGGACCGTCCCTTCCGGACTAGTCGGGAAGGGACGGTCCCCACAGGGTAAGTCCGTCATATCCTCGGCGATTCTTACGGTCCTGCGCTAGATGCGCGTGAGCAGGCAGACGGTCTCCACGTGCTTGGTGTGGGGGAACATGTCCACGGGAGTGATGCTCGTCACCCGGTAGCCATGCTCGCGCAGGACCGCCATGTCGCGGACCTGCGTGGCGGGATTGCACGAGACGTACGACACGAGGCGCGGAGAGAGGCGCGCGACGCCGTCCAAAAACTCCCTGGTGGAGCCGGCGCGTGGCGGGTCGAGCACGATCGCGTCGAACGAGGCGCGCCGTTGGTTGGCCATCCACTCGGTCGCGTCGGCGCAGGCAAACGAGCAGCGATCCTGCACGGCGTTGGTCCGGGCATTCTTTCGGGCGCATCCCACCGCGTCCGAGACCTGCTCCACGCCCACCACCTGCAGCCTCGGGTTGGCATGGGCGGCGCAGATGCCAATGGTGCCGGTGCCGCAGTAGGCGTCGAGCAGCGTCTGGGCGTCCGTCATCTGTTCCAGCGCCAGGGCATAGAGCCTCTCGGTTTGGACGGGGTTGGTTTGGAAGAAGCTCGTGGGCCCAATCTCGAACGAGCACCCCAACAGCTCGTCGTGTACGACGCCCGGGCCAAACAGCACGTTGTTGCGGGTGCCCAGCATGGCATTGGTGCGACGCGTGTTTACGTTTTGCACCACGCTCGCAATGTTGGGATGGCGCTTGCGCAGGCGCCGCACGAACTCGGTCGCGTGGGGGAGCTTGGGGCCAGCGGTAACCACAACCAGTAGCAACGTGCCCGCGGCGTGCGAGCGGCGCACGATGGCATGGCGCAACAGGCCCTGACCGCGGTCCTCGTTATAGGCGGGGATGCGCAGGGCATCGGCCACGTGGGCCACGTCGCACAGCGTCTCGCGGGCGTCCGGCGCCTCCACCAGGCAGTGGGCGCAGTAGGTTATGCGGTGGGATCCCCGCTCAAAGAAGCCGCAGCGCATGCGCTTGCCGGGCGCAAAGGGGGTTGCGGCCTTGTGACGATAGGCAATGGGCTCGTCCATGCCCACGATGGGTTGCAGCACCGGCCCCTCCCGCTCAATCACCTCGGAAAAGAGCTCCTCCATGGCCTGCTGCTTGCGTCTAAGCTGCAACGGGTAGGGCACGGCGAGCAGCTCGCAGCCGCCGCAGCGCTTGGCGTGAGGGCATGTGTACGTCTTGTATCCCATGCCTCCAGTGTACCCAAAAAGCCGCGTTCGCGGAGCGAGGCCGCCGTGTTGGGGGTGGCTGCTGCGGGCGGGCTGGCGACGGGTCCCAGACCTAGGGCCCGAACTCCTGGCGATGCTCAGTCTCCGTCTGCCCACGCGTTGCCACGATTCAGCAACCTTTGGCCATGTGGATACCCAAAGCGGTTAAGGTTGCATAAAGGGTGGGGCCGTATCCTTGCGGACAACGTGAAACAGGCACAAGGAGGTGCGTTCACATGAAGTGGTACGCAAACGGGATTTCCGCGGCAATACTCGCAACGACGCTCGGATTGGGGCTCGTGGGGTGTGGGACCTCTACCACGGCCGCGACGAACGCCTCGAGCCGGCAGGATACCCAGGCGATCGTCGCGCAGACGTCGCAGACCAGCGCCGAGTCGACCGCCGAGTCGACCGCCGAGACAGGAGACACCTACACCGACCGCGACCTTGCCCAAACCGCCGACCTCTCGTCGGCCACCTCAATTGCGGTGGAAAGCGGCCAGGACGTGAGCATAACCAAGGAGGGCGTGTACGTGCTCTCCGGCACGGCGACCAACGCGACGATCAGCGTGGACGTCGACTCAAACGCCAAGGTCCAGCTCGTGCTCGACAACCTCACGCTGGAGAACGAGACCAAGCCGGCCATCTACGTGCTCTCGGCCGACAAGGTGTTCGTGACCACCGCGCAGGGCAGCACCAACAAGCTCACCACAAGCGGAACCTTTGCCGCCGACGGCGAGAACAACGTGGATGGTGTGATCTTCTCCAAGGACGACCTGGTCCTCAACGGCCAGGGGACCCTTGCGATCTCCTCGAGCGACAACGGTGTTGTCTCCAAGGATGACCTTAAGGTTACGGGTGGCACGTACTCCATGGCGTGCAACGGAGACGCGCTGCAGGCCAACGACGGCGTGTATGTTGCAGACGGCAACCTGGAGCTTGTCGCGAGCAGCGACGGCATCCAGGGAGACGCGCGCGTGCAGATTGACGGCGGCACCATCACCATTTCCGGCGCCGAGGGCATTGAGTCCACGTACGTCCAGATAAACCAGGGCAAGGTGAGCATTAGCGCGAGCGACGACGGCATCAACGCCACGCAGAAGTCCGAAACGTCCACCGACACGCCCACCATCGAGATTGCCGGCGGCGAGGTTGCGGTGGAGATGGGCTCGGGCGACACCGATGCGCTCGACGCCAACGGCAACATTGTGGTGAGCGGAGGAACCATAAGCATTACCGCCCAATCCGCCTTCGACTACGACGGCACGACCGAGTTTACCGGTGGCACCATATACGTCAACGGCGAGCAGGTGACCACCATCGAGAACTCGATGATGGGCGGCGGCATGGGCGGACGCATGGGCGGCGAGATGCCCGGCGGCGGCATGGGCGGCGGCATGATGGGCGGCCCGCGCCAGTAGCGCGACTAGCCCGTCGGGGACGGTCCCTTCCGGACTAGCCCGTCGGGGACGGTCCCCGACGGGCAAGTTCTGGGGGAACTACAGCGAAATGCAGAGCTCGACCGGACAGTGATCGGAGCCAAAGACCTCGTTGAGGATGCTGGCTCCGGTCACGCGTTCTGCTATGTCCTCGCTCACCAGGAAGTAGTCGATTCGCCAGCCTGCGTTGTTGGCGCGGGCGCGGAAGCGGTAGCTCCACCAGCTGTAGGCGCCGGTCACGTTTGGATGACGTGCGCGGAACGTGTCCACAAAGCCGGCATCGAGCAGCTTGCCAAAGCTCTTTCGCTCCTCGTCCGAGAACCCCGCGTTGCCGCGGTTGGGACCGGGGTTCTTGAGGTCGATCTCGTTGTGCGCCACGTTAAAGTCGCCGCAGGTCACCACGGGTTTGTAGGCAGCCAGCTCGCACAGGAACTCGCGGTAGCGCTCGTCCCACGCAAGTCGGGCGTCGATGCGCTTGAGCTCGTTTTGGGCGTTGGGGGTGTATACGTTCACAAACCAGTAGCGGTCGAACTCCAGCGCGCACACGCGGCCCTCGTCGTCGGCCACGTCGCAACCGATGTGGCGCACGACCGTCTGCGGCTCCTCGCGACTAAACACGGCCGTACCCGAGTAGCCCTTGCGCTCGGCGTAGTTCCACGTTTGGTGGTAGCCCGGCAGCTCCAGGCCCAGCTGCGCGCGCTGGTCGTCCTGGAGCTTGGTCTCCTGGATGGCAAAGACGTCGGCATCGAGCGCGTGGAAGATCTCCTCGAAGTTCGGGTCCTTCTTGAGCACGGCGCGCAGGCCGTTTACGTTCCACGAGACAAGGCGAAGCTCTTGGTCGTTTGGCATGGTGGTCTCCTGTCGTTGGGGGATGGGCGGTTCGATGCTAGGAAGAGTGGCTGGCGTCCAGTCGTGGTTCGAGCGTTATGTGCGTTGAGGTGCCCACGACGGGGCGCGTGGGTACGGGGCGGGTGCGCGGTCCTGCGGTGGGCGAGCCAAACAGGAACTCGCGCCAGCGGGGCAGCTCGCGCAGCGCCTGGGCATGGCCCCGGTCGAACGAATCCTCCAGCTTGCGCAGGTCGTACGTGGTGCTCTCCACATCCATGCATTCGGGTCGCACGATGAGGCAGCGCCCGGCACGCTCGAGCGCCTCGATGCGCTCCATCTCGGCGTTGTAGCGCTCGGCCCTGGTAAGGACCGCCTCGCGCAGGTGGGGGTAGTCGGCCGTCAGGCGCAGCACGACCTGTCGCGCCGGGCCGGAGTGGGGAGTCTTCCTGTATCCCGCCGGGCGCGTGGACAAAAACAGGAACTTGTCGTATCCCTCCAGCTCGGCCAGGCGAAGCGGAATCCCCGCACCCTCGCCCAGCCCGCCGTCGAGCATAACCTGCCCATCCACCTCAATGGGGTTCATGAGCCAAGGCAGGGTGGAGCTGGCGCGCACGCGGTCGATGAGGTCGTAGAGCGTGGCAAAGTCGTTTGTTCCCCACGACACCGTGCGGCCCGTGTCGCGTTCGAACGACTGGATGCGCATGCGGGCTGGGTTGGCGACGAACGTCTCCCAGTCAAACGGTGCGGTGCCGTCGTCGATTACGCCACGATAGCAGTAGTCGCCATTAAAGTAGCCGTCGCCTCGCAGGGCCGACAGGGGGCCACCGGCCTGCGGAAGGCTTGCGAGATGGGTGAACGACCACCGCGCGCGCCACATGTCGCGCGAGAGGTAGTTGACCGTGTTGCTCGCGCCTGCCGAGAGGCCGCACACAAACGGAAAGTAGATGCCCTCCTCGAGCAGGGCAAGCGCCATGCCCGCGGTGTAGCCGGCACGGTATCCGCCGCCCTCAAACACCAGGGCGCAGTTGGGGACGTTCGTCGTGAGCTCCATGGTCGCTCCTTTGGTCGCGTGGCTCAAAGGATACCTGTTTTTGGCAAGAAGGTCCTCGGGGGCGCGTCCGGAAGGGACCGTCCCCTACGGACGGTCCACGCAAGATATGTCGGCATCCGTGGCGCATCGTCGCATCGGTATAATGAGGTTGGCATCGACGAGGGGTGACACATGTTCGACATTATCAAACGGTCTTTCGTGTTGGTTTTTGTGCTTGCGTTGTTATGTGCCTGTTCCAGCCCGCAAGCGCAATCAAACGGATCCCAGCAGTCGGAATCGCAGTCAGGGGCGTCGACCGAGGCGTCCAACGCCGCAGGTCCCAAGCACATAGATTTTGAGCAGGGCACGCTTCCCGTTATGCGCATCAACGTGAACGAGGATACAGGTCCCACCATCGAGCAGATGCATGCCAGCCCAAACCATAGCGTGGAGTGCACGGGTACTGCCGACCTCGTGGTTGCGGACAAGACGTCGTTTGGCTACGGGGCATCGCAGGAGAGCCTCACGAACATGGAGTTGGAGTACATTCGCGGTCGGGGACATTCCACCTGGGTCGCCCCCAAGAAGGCCTATAAGCTCAAGTTCAAGGACAAGCAGGGCTTCTTTGGCATGGAGAAGAGCAAGCACTGGGTCCTGCTCGCCAATGCCTACGACTCGTCGCTCGTGCGCAACCGACTCGTTAACTGGCTGGCCCGTCGCATGGACATGGACTGTGTGATGCAGGACGTACCGGTCGACCTCGTTATGAACGGCGAGTATCTGGGGAGCTACGTGCTCTGCGAGCACGTGCGCATTGGTAAGGGGCGCGTCGACATCGACGAGCTGACCGCTCAGGACACCGACCCACAGGTCATTACGGGTGGATACCTCATCTCGCTCTTCCCGGATGACGACGAGCCCAAAGAGAGTATCTTCACCACTTCGCGATACACGGACGTCCTCTTCGAGAATCCCTCCTTCTGTCCCGTCAACGGTGGCGAAGAGGATTACGCCAATGACGCGCAGCGTGACTACATCTGCTCATACCTGCAGCGTACGGAGGATGCGATCTTTGGTGCCGGCGACGCTCCCTACACCTCGTACATCGACGCCCGCTCGTTTGCCGATGCCTGGCTGCTGCAGGCGTTCACCTGCAACGGCGATGCCTTTACCTCGACGAGCAACTATCTGTACAAGGAGCGTGGGGGAAAGCTCGTGTGGGGACCGCTGTGGGACTTTGACCTCTCGTTCAACCTCGAACATCGCAAGGCGCTTGATGAGGAGTGCCTCTATGTTCCCCGGATGCACTGGCTTGACAAGCTGCGGGAGGACAAAGAGTATCACGCCCTGCTCGTTGAGCGGTGGAAGAAGCTTGACGCGGCGCTGGAGGAGGTAGTGCGTCCGGGAGGCGTGCTCGACTCCTACCGGGACGAGATGAGCGCCTCGTGGGGAAACGACTGCGCCGTGTGGGGGGACGCGTACGAGACGTCCATCTTTGGGGATCACCTCTCGAGCTACGAAAAAGAGATCGAGGACCTTCGCGAGTGGATTGAGCAGCGACGCCCATGGATGGCAGAGCAGGTTGGCAAGACCGGCGTTTTCTACCACCCGCAACCATAGGTGCTGGGTGACGCCAAACGCAGATACGGATGCCACGCGGTCGGTTTTGTGGGCGACGTTGGCTTTTTTGGCGGTACTCCAGCTAGTGCAAAATATGCTGTACAGGTCGCATGGGATAGTGTATTATTAGTAATAAATCAGTTGATTAAAAAATAGAATATTCTGTTGCTTGCGTTTGGAATGTGGCGGAAGCGTGAACGTGGGGCAGATTGACGAAGGGAGGCCACCCTAAAACGATATGTGGCACTCAGGAAGGTGAGGTTGCGTGCAGCGCGGCCGCGCCCCATTTTGCGTCTGTGTATCGCGTCTAGTTTGGGTAACTGTGCGTTTTTAATTGAAACGCATTCAAAATAGGTACGGAAAGCTACAGAGGGAGGGGTAATGAAAGGGAGAACAGCGGACCATGTTCCAAAGCGCTACACAGAAAGGGTGAGCGCAAAGGCGTTAGTCGCCATAACGTTGTGTATGGTGGTTGGCTTGGTGTGCGCCATACGACCGGCACAAGCATTAGAAATTGGGGATGGAATTCCAACAACGTCAGCGCCCTCGGGATTGAATGCGCTGGGCATTGGAAATCTCACCGCGCAGGCGAACGAAACAAAAGTTGACCTCAATAACAGTTACGGAAATGGTGCGACGCTGCAACATGGATACGTCTATGTCGTTCCCAGTGGACAGAGCAGGACGATCGAAGGCTCTACGTCAAATTACGGTGCTCGAGTGGCCGCTGGTGGCAGCGTGGTTATTTATCTTGAGTCCGACTCGAGGCTTTACGTGAGAGGCGCAAGTGCGAGCGGACAATCAGGTGGTAAGGCCGGCATTCTTCTTGAGAGCGGTTCGACGCTCGACGTGGTCGGCTCGGGCACCATCTACATTGCCGGTGGCAATGGCGCCGCGGGTACGAAGGGAGACAACGCTGGCAAAGGCGGCGGCAACGGCGGCAAAGGAGGCGGTGGCGGCGGTGCCGGCATTGGCACAAATGGTGCCGATGGCGGTAACGGCGGGTCCAAAGGTTACAACGGCAAGCCGCCGCAGAGCAAGTGCTACGCTGGCTCAAGTGGCGGCAAGGGTGGTAGCACGGGTAATGCCGGCAATCTATACATCGCCAAGACCATTACGATCGGCGCGAAGGACAACGGTAGCTCGGGTGGCGGAAATGCCAGCGGCGGAAGCGAGAACCAAGGCGGTGGCGGCGGCGGTGGCGGCGGCGGCTACCTGGGCAAGGCCGTGGGTGCTGGCGGTGCCGGCGGCGGCGGCGGCGGTGGCGGCGGCTCCATGCACAACCGCAAAAACAAATCCGATAATGGCGGCTATGGCGGCAAAGGCGGTAAAGGCTGGAACGACGGCAAGAACGGGACGAATGGATCGAGTCCCGACAGCGATTGCACGGGCGGCGCCGGCGGTGGTGCCGGAACGACTGGATCGGATGGTACGTATTCAGCTGGCAGTAACACGGCATCCACCCAGGCGTACGTCAAGTTTATCATGGCGCATAGCTCAACGGACAACAGTACCGACGTCAATGCGACTTATGATACAAAAGATTTCAACAAGACGCTCACCCTTGGTGTGAGTGGCGTTCCTGCACTCACCGTACCCACGAGGCAGGGCTACACCTTTGCCGGCTACTTCAAGGGCAGCGCCACGGGTGTGCAGCACGTCAACGCCAGTGCGACGTGGCTTACCAGCGTCATGAAATCCTCCGGTCCGCTGGACGCCGAAGCGTATGTAGACAAAAGCAACAAGTGGATTAAGACGGGCACCACCGAATACTATGCAAAGTGGACGCCTAAGAGCATCGACGTCACCTTCAATGCAAACGGTGGCTCGGCAACACAGGTTAAGACCTGCAACTACGATGCCGTGCTTCAGGCGCCTGCCACGCCCACGCGCATAGGGTATAACTTCGATGGCTACTGGACGGACAAGACGGCCGGCACGCAGGTCTTCGACGAGAACATGACGTGGCTGACGCAGTCGACGTATAACAAGAGCGATTTGCGCGCATATAACTATGGTGGCCAAAGACACTTCACCTACGCCAACGGTAGTTCGGCCACGCTCTATGCGCACTGGAAGCCCGTCACCTACTACATTGCGTACCACAGCTACGACGAGGACATCGATGCCGACGCATTCGTGGAGGTAATGGGCGCGAACGGCCAACACACCGTGTTCACCGATGAGACCAACGGTACGATCTATGGCTACGAGAAGGTGACCTACGGCTCCTTTAGCTTGCCCGACGACGCCGACCTCAACATCAGCCGCGACCATCATGTCTTCAATGGTTGGAACGTCTACTCCGAGCAGAACTGGAAGATGTACCAGTCCAACCGCACCTACACCGGAGGACTGGGCACGACGCAGGATCAGATCGTAATGCTCAACGCTGTGTGGGAGCCCGTGGGACAGGTCGAGATCAACTACAGTGGCCAAGGCGGCTCCGGAGTGCCTAACGTGGGCAAGGCGTACAAGGGTGACAACTACCCGCTCGATCCCAAGGAGCCCAAGCGCACGAACCACACCTTCCTCGGATGGAACGACTCTTCTGACGGCATGGGAACGTGGTACCGCACCGCGGCAGCCGGTGTCGAGAAGACGGATATTCCTGCTGGCACCCCTGGTTACGAGGGCCTCATCGAAGGCGACAAGATCGAGCAATACTCCTCCATCAAGAGCATCGCGTCGAATACCGTTCTCTACGCCATCTGGTCCGAGAACCCCACCATTACCTACAATGCAAACAAGGGCATTGGCTTTGTCTCGCCTGCGCACTTTGCCGTGGGCGCCAACGCGACGCTCAACAACGGTGGCGAACTCAGTCGTGTTGGCTACAGCCTTGTGGGCTGGAACACCAAGGCTGACGGTTCGGGAACTGAGTACGCACTCGGTGGAACCATGGCCATGCCGGCGCAGAACGTAACGCTCTATGCGCAGTGGGATGTCCAGAAGCTCAAGGTCAAGTCAAACTACGAGCTCAATGCCCAGGTTACGGGCGTGGGCGTGAGCACATGGGCGGATGACGCGCCGGGAACCACCGTTGGTACCACCGACGGCGAAGCGCTTGAGGTTGACTATGACGCAACCACCATGCTCGCCGTTAAGGTGCCCAACATCTATGACGCAACGCAGATGGCAGTCCAGGCCAATGGCAGCCCGCTGTTCCAGTCGGACGCGGTCGAGATTGGCGACGAAACCTACTATCTCTACAAGCTCAGCAACGTTCACGAGAACATAACGATAACGGTACGCGGGGTACAGGTGCAGACCTACGGCGTGAGCCTCGCCGCCAACGGAGGCGAGTGCGAATCCCTCACCTCATACGTATATGGCGTGGGTGCCACGCTGCCCGTAGCCACAAGGGCGGGGTACACCTTCGACGGCTGGTTCGACAACCGCAACTTTGCGGGAGATCCCGTCACGCAGATCACGGCACAGGACAAGGGCAACAAGGCCTTCTATGCCAAGTGGACTGCCGTGACGTATAGCATTAGGCTGCACACGACGGACAAGCATCTGTTCAAGGCGGGCGGTGTTGATTACGTTCAGTCTGCGCCAATCAACTACGGTACTGTGGGGCAGGTTGAGGATGTGCTGAGCCTATTCAACGACGTCAAGCTCGACGGTAGCGGGGGAAGCTTCCTCGGTTGGGCAACGTCGGCAGAATACGGTAAGAACGGCATAGTGGAATATGGCAACCACGCGTACATCTACGACCCGGCGCTCGTTAACGCCAACGCAGGGACGGATGATCCGCCCGTGTACTATGCGGACCTGTACGCCGTATGGAAAGCCGATTTGGTTACTGTAACCTACGACACCGATGGTGGTACGGCCATACCGTCCGCACGCTACGAGCGCGCCACCGAGCTTGCCGATCCAAGCGACCAGACGAGCAAGAAGGGCTACACGCTGCAGCAGTGGCTCCAGAGCGAGACGAATGACTTTACGAATGCTAATACGCCAATCTGGCCCGTATCCCTCAGCCAGGACTACTGGTTCAAAGCTAAGTGGAATACGAATACCTATAGCGTGGTGTTCCACAACACCGCAAGTGGGCACGATGCTCAGTCCGCCACTCAGAGTGGCATACGCTACGATGAGGCTACGGCGCTCAACGCTCAGGCGGGCATGGAATTCACCGCGCCTACCTACGTGAGCAACAGCGGCACGTGGACGAAAGACCAGAACTTCCCCACGACGGCGAGCATTGAGCCGTATGTTGAGGGCAGCTACATCAGCATCGAAGTGACGGATGATCCGGCCCATAAGAACACCGACCAAAGCGAAACGAGCCGCGAAGCGGTGAAGCTGGGCGCACCGATTTACGAGTATGTTTTCTTTGAAGCGCAAGGTGAAGACAGAGTATTCGTAAAGACCAACAATTTCGAAAGTCTGACTTCAGACGATAATTACTATGTACGCAACGTGGTAGACACTGATGGTATTAACTACATTTCTGGAGACAGCCACGCGCGTATCGAAGATCAAGTACTTAGCGTAAACCGCGTTGCCTTCCGCAAGGAGACGGTGTACGAGTGGTCGCTCGCAGGACAAGCGACCGACAACGAGAAGTTCCTCGGATGGTCCACCTCGGCCTCGAGCACCGACGTGGTCTACACCGACGCCCAGCAGGTGAAGAACCTCGCCACGGGCGAAGACGGCAATACGTCCGTGGACCTCTATGCCGTGTGGACCCAGACGCCCGACGACCAGATTCCCGTAGAGACCAAGTACGTCTCCTTCGACGCCAACGGCGGCCAGTGGGCCGAAGGCGCACCGGCACCGGTGGCCATTAGCATCGATGGCGAGGGTTCGGTCGCGATACCCAATAACGATAATTACAAGCCCACGCGCACGGGCTACACGCTTGCGGGCTGGGCGACTACGGTCGATGCCACGATTGCGCAATACCAGAACGGTGGCACCATCACCGGTCTTGATGCGCACACCACGCTCTACGCAGTGTGGAGCCCCGTCACCTACAACGTCGTGTTTGGCACCTACTCGGGTGACCTCGAGGCGGCGTATGACGCAAGCAAGTTCACCCAGCAGGGCGACGCTCAGGTACTCACGTATGACCAGGTGGCGCCGCTTGCCTCCTATAGCGTCACCTTTGACGATGAGTATCGCAACGAAAATCACGTAGTGGGCCTCAAGGGATGGCACGTGCCGCTCGCCGAACCGGTGACCGAGGGAACGGGCGATGCAGCAATCACCAATTACTTCTCGCTGGACCAGTACTTCGATGGGCAGTTGGTGCTGAACCTCGCCGAGGAATCCAATGCGACCATCAGGCTCATAGCTGACTTCGAGTACGACACGGTGACAGTACGCTTCAACTCGATGGGTGGCACCACGATTGACGAGCGCGAGGTCATCAAGGGCGAGAGCACTGCCCTTCCCGGCAGCAGCGCGGAGGATCCAGCACCCAAGCGAGCGGGCTACGAGTTCGAGGGTTGGGCAGACGAACCCGAGGAGCGCGAAGAGGTTATCTACAAGCTGAATGGCGCACGCATCGACGGCGTCGTGCCCGACGAGGCGAACAATGCCCTGACCTACGACAACAAGACCTACGTTGTCGCGGAGAACGACGAGGACACCTTTGTCTACGAGGTGACGCCGGAAATCATCAAGACCATCAACGTGAGTGGCCAGAACCCCGATTTCGTCTATACCCTCACGCAGCCGATCTCGGGCGTGACGACAAGCGGCGACGACCTCGTGTACGGTGGCAATACGTACGTCAAGGATGCGAATAGTGACGTGTACACTCACGCCGACACCGGTGCGTTTATTGCCGTAACCGGCGAGGGTGCCGATGCAACCTACACCCTTACGCAGCCGATCACGGGCGTGACGACCTCTGACGACAACCTCACGTACGACGGAGCCACCTATACCGGATCTGGTGACACCTTTACCAACACTACCCCTGCGGTCGTGGAGACCATCACCAGGGAATCCGTGATGCACGGTACTATCATTGCGAGTCCGTACACTCCAGCCGAGGACACCACGCTGTATGCTCGGTGGAATAAGCTGGCCAGCGGCCATGTCTACTATCAGTGGGCTGAGTCGAGCAGTGCGGTACACACGTACGATCTCGATGCGGCAAGCTACGACGTGGGTGGTACGTACACGCTGGTGTTCGACAACGCGCCCAAGCGAACGGGCTATACCTTCAGCGGCTGGAAGCGCGTCTATCCCGAGGGCTATACCGGCACAAAGGATGAGACCACCTACAACAACCTGAATGCCATTGAATTTGTTATGGACGAGGCAGACCCGGTGTATCTGGACGTGCAAGGCGGCGACGGGCCGGTGGTCGACCACTACCGCGCGCTCTACAACGCCCAGTGGCAGCCCATCTCCTACTCCATCTCCTTCGATGCGAACAACGAAGATGCCGAGGGCGAGCCGGCCACCATGGAACACGTCCAGTACGATGCCACCAGAAAGCTCACCAAGGCCAACTGGACGAACGCTCCCACCGGGCATCTCTTTGCCGGATGGGCAACGCAGCCGACCAGCACAACTGCGGACTTCGCTGATGAGTACGAGCTAGGCGTGGGCAAGAACCTTATGGCCACGGACGAGGGATCCATCCTCCTGTATGCGGTGTGGCAGCCCAAGCCCACCACCATCAAGTTTGTTGATGGCTACGAAGGCAATGTCTTGCAGGAAGCAGCCGCTGCATATGGCGAGGCCATGCCGGTTGTGGACGCCAAGCCGTTGCGCGAGCGTTACACCTTCCTGGGCTTCTTTACGCAGCCCGACGGAAAGGGCACGCGCTACTACGATGCCGAGCTTACGCCGGCAAATAGCGCTCTGCCCGATCTTGGAAACACGGCGGAGCTTACGCTCTACGCCGCGTGGAGCAGGGACAAATATACCGTTACCTATCGTACGGCCGGCGGCGAGGACATCGTTACGGATACCGTGTTGGTTGGCGATGACTACACGCTGCTAACACCCGAGCAGGCCAATATCGAGACCACCTCCAAGGATAGGCTCTACTGGCGCATAAACAACAGCACCGACGAGGAGGCGCTCAAGCTCGCGGGCGGCAAGGTCACGGGAGGTAGGTGGAACACGCTCCAGCACGGCGAGTGGGTCGAGCAGGAGATTAAGGGCGGCACGAACATCGCGCTCTATGCGGACCTGCGCTCGGCCGTCGAGTACAACGTTACCTACAACGCGCAGGGCGGCGCCTACCAGACCGGAACCGCACCCGCTGCGCAAAAGGTTGCCCTGGGAGAGTATGCAAAGATCAAGTTCCCGGCAGAAGGCGAACTCACCCGTGAGGGCTACGAGTTCCTCGGTTGGGAGATACCACTTTCCGACGGCAACCAGACGACCTACAGCAAGTATTACGACGAGGCGCACTATAACGCCCTGAGCGAGGCCGAGAAGACCGCGGCCGACGTGATGGCACCCACAAAGACGGATCCCTTCGAGATGGGTCTTTACGTTGGGGCCGACATCACGCTCTATGCCATGTGGCAAAAGACCACGTACAACGTTACCTACAACGGAAACGGTGGCACGACGGAGGATGCCAGTGCCACGGATGGTGGCAAGACGCTTCCCTATGGCGAGGTGCCGTATGACGAACCGTTTGTGCTCAAATCCAAAGACACGTTTGACCGCGAGGGCTACCAGTTCATGGGTTGGGGCACCAACAAGAACTTTGGCTCCTACGAGGCCAGCCAGAGCGTGAAGAAGCTCTCCGACGATGGCTCTCCCGTGACGCTCTATGCCATCTGGCTAAAGGAGTCGGGATTCATCCTCAGCGTCCGCGACATCGAGGACCAAATGTATACGGGAACGCAGATTACCCCCGCAGTTCTGGTTCGCGACGCAGACACCGGCATGACTCTCACCGAGGGCACCGACTACGAGTTGGAATATGGCGACAACATCGGTCCGGGTAAGGACACGGGTCTGGTAAAGGTCGTAGGACTCAACGAGTACGAGAAGGACGCGAACATCATCAACAAGAAGTTCACGATTCTCGCCGCAGACGCCAACGACCTTGGCGACCAGCTGCAGGTGGCCAAGCCTGCCGACGTAAACTACACGGGTTCCGCCTTTACGCCCAAACCTGCAGTGACTCTTGATGGCGTGGAACTGACCGAGGGCGCCGACTTTACGTACTCCTACAAAAACAACGTCAACGCTGGCACCGCAACCGTTACCGTTACGGGTACGGGCACCAAGTTTACCGGAGCCAAGAGCGTTACCTTTGCAATTAAGCCCGCTCCGACGAACGTGCCCATTCCCGACGAGCCAGGCAAGGACCCCGGCACCCCGACCGCGCCCGACGCGCCCGCCGACCCCATCGTTAACCCCGCACCAGACGAGATTGAGCAGCCCGCGGACAACGACTTCATCCCCGATAACGCGGACAAGCCCAGCATGCCCGCAAAGCCCACGCCCGCGGACTTCACGGACGAGGACGGCAACCTCGACGAGGACGCGTACGAGCAGGCGCTCAAGGACTACCTCGACGCGCTGGAGCAGTACAGGCAGGACCTCCAGGACTACATCGACCGCCTGCAGGGAGCCTACGACAACCTAGACAATGACCAGAAGGCCTCGGATGACGGCAAGGAGCTCAAGGACTACATCGAGGAGCTCAACAAGCAGAAGGACCTCGTCGACGACTACGCGGACCAGCAGA
>CADBCS010000035.1 GCA_902793195.1 uncultured Coriobacteriaceae bacterium
GAGCACGTGCCGCGGCACGGAAGCTGGCTTGGGGGCGCCCTTCGGGGCGCCTCTTTTGTCGCGGTAGAGTATCCCCGGCGTGGCAGTCTGCCACAGGGGGTGAAATGCCGTAGCACGCGGGCTGCGATTTCGCGGCCAGACGGGTCCCTACCGCGTACGATTCTGGCCACGCGGGCTACCACCACGTACGATTTCGTGACAAAAACCTTCCCTACTGCGCGCGATTCTCGGAGAAGATCGTACGCGGTAGGGACCGAGCTTGTCACCAAATTGTACATGGTGCCCTAGGACAGCCCGGAATTGTACGCGGTGGGGACCGTATTTGTCACCAAATTGTACCTGGTGCCCTAGGGGCAACCCGGAATTGTACGCGGTAGGGACCGAGCTTGTCACCAAATTGTACGCAGTGGAGTACCCCCGCCGCGCCTGCGGGCGTCGCTACGCGTGGGCGTACCAGATGTGCGCGAGTCCGCGCAGGGTGAGGGCGCTGTCCGAGACGACCTCGTGACGCAGCAGGTCCGAGACGATCGACGCGTGGTGGCCGGTGGTCACCACGGTGACGGGACCACCCAGCTGCTCCTCCACCAGGTCCAGAAGCCCATCGACGCGGCTGGCCTCCCCAAGCACCACGCCAGCCTGGATGGCCTCGCGCGTGCTCTTTCCGGTTACGGAGCGGGGAGCGCGCAGCTCCACCATGGGCAGCCGTGCGGCGGCCTCGCTGAGAGAGCGCATGCCCAGCATCAGGCCGGGCGCTATGGCGCCGCCCACAAATGTGCCGCTCTCGTCCACGACCTCTATGTTGGTGGTGGTCCCAAAGCTCACGACCACCACGGGCGCCCCGTAGTCGTGGCGTGCGGCCACGACGTTCGCCACGCGGTCGGATCCCACCTCGGCGGGATTGTCGAGCCCCATGCGCAGGCCCGTCTTGAGTCCCGGTCCCACCACGAGCGGTCTCGTGGGCACGGCGTCTTCGAGGGCGCGAATCCAGGCATCGGAGTGCGAGGGCACCACGGACGAGAGAATCGCGCCGTTGGGCTCGTCGTCCATCGTCTGTCCAAGGAGCATGCGGAGGTGCGCGCGTGCCTCGTCGGCGGTGAGGTGCCTCGGCGTGGAGCGTTCCTGCGTGGCGACGAGCATGCCGCGGGAGAACACGCCGATGCGGGTAAGGCCGTTTGCCACGTCCACGGCAATGACGGTCTGGTCGCCCGGTGCTTTTGTCATATGTCTGCGCCTTTCGATTTTGGAGCTGCGCGTCTTGCGCGCCTTTACTATACTAACTCAGTCCATGCCGTAACCCGACTCTTCACAAGGGAGAGCGGACATACGAAGGGAACTGCATATGTGCGCAAAGCAAGACCGTGCCCAAACGGGTACGGGCCTAAGCGTGGCCGGCGTCATCATTGGCGTCATCGGCTGCGTGATCATCACCGCATCGTCGGTGTACGTCGCCCTCAAGATGGGCGCCCTGCCGTGGCCAAGCATCTTTACCTCCATTACGGCGCTGCTGCTTCTGCGCGCGTTGGGTCGCTCGAGCCTTGCCGAGGCAAACGTGACGCAGATCATCATGTCGGCCGGCTCCATGGTCGCCGGCGGACTCGCCTTTACCATCCCCGGCATCTGGATGCTGGGCCACACGGACGAGGTGAGCTGGGTGCACATGCTGGGCGTGGCCCTGTGCGGCACGCTGCTGGGCCTGGTGTGCACGGCGCTCGTGCGCAAGCGCTTTATCGAGGATTCCAACCTCGAGTTCCCCATTGGCGTTGCATCCGCCCAAACGCTCAAGGCGAGCCAGGCTGGCGGCAAGACGGGCATCAAGCTCTTCTCGTCCATGGCGGTCGCCGGCGTGTGGAGCGTTGCGCGCGACGTTCTGGGCGTCATCCCCGCCATGCTGTTCGCGCTGCCCATCCCCGGCGTGAGCTTTGGCCTGTACAACTCTCCCATGCTGCTCTCGGTGGGCTTCTTGGTGGGCGGATCTGCCATGGCGTTTTGGTTTGGCGGCGCGCTGGTGGGCAACCTCGGCATCCTCGTGGGCGCTCCCGCGCTGGGGCTGTGCGACGTCACCACGGCGCAGGGCGTCGTCTCGAGCCTGGGCATGGGACTCATGATGGGCTCCGGCCTGGGAGTGATCGTGCGAGACATCCTGCCCAAGGCTGCCACCTACCTCCGCTCCCGCTCCGGTGAGGGCGCACGCGAGGGGCAGGGCTCTTCGCTGCCCGTGCCAGCCGGCCTGCTGGGACTGCTCACGGCAACGGCGGCGCTTCTGGCGTGCTTCGCCTTGGGTCTGAGTCCCCTCGTGGCCGTGGTCGTGGTTGCCATGAGCTTTGTGACCACCATCATGAGCGCCCAGTCGGTGGGCCAGACCGGCATTGACCCCATGGAGATCTTTGGCCTCATCGTGCTGTTGGCCGTCGCGGCCCTTGGCGAGTCGAGCCAGGTCAAGCTGTTCTTCGTGGCAGGCGTCATTGCCGTGGCCTGCGGCCTGAGCGGTGACGTTATGAGCGACTTCAAGACCGGCTACATAGTGGGAGGCAACCCGCGTGGCATGTGGATAGGCCAGACGATCGGCGCCCTGCTGGGCTCGGTGGTGTCGGTGGTCGTGCTCATGGCGCTTGTGGGCGCCTACGGCACGGGCGCGTTCGGTCCCGGCCAGCAGTTCGTCTCGGCACAGGCATCGGTGGTGGCCACCATGGTCTCGGGCATCCCCAGCATCCCCAGCTTTGTGGTGGGCCTGGTGGCGGGCATCGTGCTGTATTGTCTGGGCCTTCCCGCCATGATGGTGGGTCTGGGCGTGTACCTGCCGTTCTACATGTCGCTCACGGCTCCCATCGGCGCGCTGTGCAAGCTCGTGTGGGACCGCGTGCGCGGTGATGGCGCCGAGGAGGACGGCATCGTCATTGCCTCGGGCCTGCTGGGCGGCGAGTCCATCGTGGGCGTGATTGTCGCGCTGGTTACGGTCGTCACGAGCATGATGTAGTCTGCAGGCAAGAGCTTCCCGCGCAAGAGCACGTCGCGTCCACCCGGTCCGCCCAACCTTTCCAACGAGGGTTTGCGGGCATAGGGTGGACGTGCATCTTTGCGCCTATAATAGTGCCGCACGACAACGGTAAGGAGACGTACGTATGATAAAGGAACTGGTAAAGGATACCGACATTCTCTCCACGCGCTGCGAGGCCGCGACGCCCGAGGATGCCGAGCTGGCGCAGGACCTCGTGGACACGGTGCTCTCGTTGGAGGAGGGTGCATGTTTGGCAGCCAACCAGATTGGCGTGACCAAGGCGGTCGTGGTGTATCTGGACGACGACCAGACGCCGCACGTGCTCTACAACCCCAAGCTGCTGCTGGGTCTGGGTGCGACGAAGGTGATTGAGGGTTGCCTCACGCTCGACGAGCCGTCAAAGGTCACCCGCTACGCCAAGATCAAGGTCACGTTCGACGAGTTGGTGGATGGCACGTTCAGGCGGCGCAAGCGCGACTATACCGGATGGACAGCCCAGATGATTCAGCACATGATCGACCACTGCAACGGCAAGCTGGTCTAGCACAAGGAGGTTGGTGTGCCGCTCATTTCGGTTTGCGTGCCCTGCCACAACGAGCAGGAGAGCCTTCCCATCTTTGTGGAAGCGCTTACGGAAGTCGCGCAGCAGATGCACCAAAAGGATCAGGGACTGTCGTTCGAGCTCATCCTCGTGGACGATGGCTCTACCGACAAGACGCTCGAGGTCATGCGACAGCTGCACGAGGACCAGACCTCCCTGCTGCCGGTCCGCTGGACGTCGTTCTCGCGCAACTTCGGCAAGGAGGCGGGCATCTATGCCGGCCTCAAGATGGCCAAGGGCGACTACGTGACCACCATGGATGCCGACATGCAGGACCCCCCGTCGCTGCTGCCGCGCATGTATGGCATGCTGGCCCACGACAAGACCTACGACTGCGTTGCCACGCGACGGGTCGACCGCGCGGGCGAGCCGCCCATACGGTCGTTCTTCGCGCGCATGTTCTACCGCATCATCAACAAGATGTCCCAGACCGAGTTCGTGGACGGCGCGCGCGACTTTAGGCTCATGCGTCGACGCATGGTGGACGCGGTCCTTAGCATGGGCGAGTACAACCGCTTTAGCAAGGGCATCTTCAGCTGGGTTGGGTTCGAGACCTGCTGGATTGCCTACGAGAACGTCGAGCGGGCAGCGGGAAACACGAGCTGGAGCTTTTGGGGTCTGCTCAAGTACTCGATCGACGGGATCGTGGGATTTACCACGGCGCCGCTTGCCCTGGCTTCTGTTGCCGGTGCGTTCTTTAGCGTTCTGGCGATCATCTTCCTGTTTGTTGTGGTGATTCGCGCGCTGTGCTTTGGCGATCCCGTCTCGGGTTGGCCATCGACCATGAGCGTCATTTTGCTGCTCGGCGGCATCAACCTGCTGGTTCTGGGCATTATGGGGCAATACCTCTCCAAGACGTATCTGGAGACCAAGGCGCGGCCCCTCTTCATCGTGCGCGAGACGAGCGACGAGGAGGACTAGCCGGAACACCACTTACCCAGAGGGGACCGTCCCCTCTGGGTAAGTGTGACACGGGAGGTCAGCCGCGCTTTGCGGCGCTGTAGCGGTCGTAGCCGCCGGCCAGGTTGTGGCAGTCGTAGCCCAATCCGGTGAGTATGCGGCACGCAATGTAGCTGCGCTGCCCGCTCTTGCAATGCAGGTACACGGGTTTGTCGGCAGGAATCTCGTCCAGGCGCGCGCGGAGGTCGTCCACGGGGATGTTAACGAACCCGTCGATGGCGCCACGGGCATGCTCGCCCGGCGTGCGCACGTCCACCAGCGTCAACGAGCCGTCGCGCGGCAGGTCGTCCACATCCTCGGGGAAGAACTGTTGCAACTTGCCGCTCAGCACGTTCTCGGCCACGAATCCCGCCATGTTCACCGGGTCCTTGGCGCTGCCAAAGGGTGGCGCGTAGCACAGCTCGAGCGAGGCGAGGTCGCGCACGTCGGCACCAAAGCGAATGGCTGTGGCCACAACGTCAATGCGCTTGTCAACGCCCTCGGGTCCCACGGCCTGGGCGCCCAGCAGCTTGCCGCTCTGGGGATCCCACAGTATCTTGAGGCCCATCATGCGCGCGCCGGGATAATATCCGGCGTGGTGGCCCTGCGTTAGGTAGGTCTTGTCGTAGGTGATGCCTTGGGCGCGTGCAGCCTCCTCGGTGAGTCCGGTCGATGCGGCGCACAGCGAGAAGACCTTTACGACGCTCGAGCCCTGCGTGCCCGTGTAGCGGCAGTCTCCGCCAAGCATGTTCTCGGCCGCCATGCGGCCCTGGCGGTTGGCAGGCCCGGCAAGGGGGATGGCCGTGTCCGCTCCGGTTACAAAGTCGACCACCTGGATGGCGTCGCCCACCGCATAGACGTCCGGCAGGTTCGTGCGCAGGTGGTCGTCCACAAGGATGTGCCCGCGAGGGCCGCATGCGATGCCGGCGGCTTGGGCAAGCGTGGACTCGGGACGCACGCCCACAGCGAGAATCGCGAAGTCGCACGGAAGCGCCTCGCCGTCGCTCGTGAGCACCTCGAGCGCACCGTCGGCTTCGCGGATGGCGGTGACGCCCGTGCCCAGGCGCAGTGCGACGCCGTTCTTCCTCAGCTCCTGGTGCAGGTCGGCCGCCATGTCGGCGTCAAGCGACTTGATTACGTGGCTGGCCATCTCCACCACGGTGGTGTCCAGACCGCGCTCGCAAAGGTTCTCGGCCATCTCGATGCCAATGAATCCGCCGCCAATAACGACGCAGCGCTTGGCGCTCCGCTGGGTGAGCAGGTTGGTGATGCGGTCCACGTCGGGGATGCCGCGCACGGTGAGCACGCGGTCGAGGTCTGCGCCGGGCAATGGCGGGCGCATGGGCTCCGCGCCGGGCGAGAGCAGGAGCTTGTCGTAGGTTTCGGTGTAGGACTCGCCGGTCTGGAGGTTTCGCACGGTCACCTCGTGCGCGTCGGCGTCGATGGCCACGACCTCGGACGAGACGCGCACGTCGAGGTCAAAGCGCGCGTGCAGGCTCCCAGGTGTCTGGACGGCGAGCTTCGCGCGCTCCTTGATGACGTTTCCCACGTAGTAGGGAAGGCCGCAGTTGGCAAAGCTCACGTAGGGGCCGCGCTCGAACAGCACGATCTGCGCCCTCTCGTCGAGTCGGCGTGCTCGCGTGGCGGCAGACGCGCCGCCTGCCACGCCACCTACGATTACGATCTTGGTCATGATTCGCGCTCCTTTCGTACGTTGTGAAACGAAGAGTCCGTCCTACGCGCCCCGCTCCGCGAGCGTACCGTCGCGATACGCCTGAAGCAGTGCCCACAGGTCCGCGATCTGCTCACGAATGAGCGAGCCTGCGTCGGTGTCGGCCACTCTGGCCGGGTGGTCGCTCATGTCCTCGATGATGGTCTCGTGCGCGCTCGCAATGTCGTCGTTGCTGGAGAGGGCATCGTTGACGCTGGTAAACGGGCGGTGCGCCTTGAGGCGCAGGCCGTTACGGTCGGCGATGAGGGTGTAGCCCGCAATGCCCGTGGTCTTGTGGTAGGCGCTGCAAAAGCCACCGTCAATAACGAGCAACTGGCCGTTTGCCCGAACGGGCGTGTCGCCGTCCACCTCGTGTACTGGGGTGTGCCCGTTGATGATGCGCGCCGTTCTGCCGGTGAGGCCAAATTCCCCGAGCACACGTTGGCACACGTCCTGGTTGCGCGCGAGGTCGAAGTAGGGGTCCTGGGGCTCGTCCCAGGCTGCGGGATCTGCCACGTACGCGCGCTCGAAGGTCTTCATCGTGCGACCGGCGAGCGGGGAGTGGGAGCCGCACCACAGGTACCACATCCAGTCCAGCGCGTCCTGGTCGCCGGTTGCCCAGGCGCGGCGCGCGGTTCGGTCCACGTAGTCGAGGTAGGCGCGGCCCGAGAGCGGCGTGCCGCTACACGTGACCTCCGCAAGCGCGCCATCCTCGGTAAGCGGGATGCACCCGTGGAACATGAGGTATCCGTTGCGGATGAGGTACACCGAGCCGTGGTCAAAGAGGAACTGCACGTGCCTGCGCAATCGGTCGGAGTCCGCGAATGCCGAGACCATCCCGTCGAGCACGCGCCGCTCCTCCGCGGTGAGCTCGGAGGGGTTTTGGGGGTCTACGGTGGGGAGGTCGCGCGTGGACAGCGGCCAGTCGCGTTTGCCAATGCGCACCGTGCCCTCGTCCGCGTGGATGTTGCCCAGAAGGCAGCGGTCCTGCATGTGCCAGTTGGGATGGCGGGCGATGGTCTGCTCCATGAGTTTGAACAGGATGGCGTTGATGGCCTTCTCGATGCGATGGACGCCGGGCTCGTGCTGGTAGGTGGCGTCGGCAAACAGGGCGAGCTCGCGAAGCGAGATGCCGTAGGAGCTCTCGAGTACGTCGAGCGTGTTGTAGTGGATGCATGTGCGCACCACCTGGGCGATGCACACCTCCGAACCCGCAGCGGCGCCCATCCACGCGATGTCGTGGTTGCCCCACTGGACGTCTACGTTTCCATGTGCGATGAGCTCGTCGAGCACGCGGTCGGCGCGTGGCCCGCGGTCGAAGATGTCTCCCACCACGTGAAGGTGCGAGACGGCCAGTCGCTTGATGAGCCTCGTGATGGACTGGATGAAGTCGTCCGCCGCACCCGTGGCAATGATCGACTCCACGATGCGCTCGTGATAGGTGTGGTGGGCGGAGTCGGCGCCCAGGCTCACGTGCAGCAGCTCGTCGATGATGTAGCCGTATGCCTCGGGCAGCTGCTTGCGCACGCGGCTGCGGGTGTAGTTGTCCGAGAGGGTGCGCGCCAGGTTGATGAGATGCTTGAGCGTCGCGTCGTACCAGTTTGGGGTGAGTCTCTTGGCCCGTCGCAGCAGGGCGAGCTTCTCGTCGGGATAGTAGATGAGCGTGCACAGCTCGGCGCGCTCCTCGGCGCTCAGGGTGTCGGCATACATGGTGTTTACGCGCTCGCGGATGACTCCCGAGCAGTTGTTGAAGATGTGCGTAAACGCCTCGAGCTCACCGTGGATGTCGCTCATAACGTGCTCGGTGCCGCGGGGGAGGTTGAGAATCGCCTCCAAGTTAATAATCTCGGTATATGCCGCCTGGCGGGTGGGGAACTGTTGCGATAAGAGCTTGAGGTACCGAATGTCGTCCACCATGGTTCTCCCTCCTCGAACGCGCTGTCCATTCGAGTATAACCCGCAAACGGTAGAACTGGAGAAAAGTGGTGCCATAACGGGGATACTCCCCACTGGGAAAAGGGGCCAAACCCCTATTCTCACTTTTGCGCAAAAGTGAGAATAGGGGTTTGGCCCCTTTTCCCAGGCCCCTTTTCCCAGCCGGCGGGCTGTTAGTGATGGAACAGGCGCATGCCGGTAAAGCACATGGCGATGCCGTACTTGTCAGCCGTCTCGATAACGTTGTCGTCGCGGATGGAGCCGCCGGGCTCGGCGATGTAGCTCACGCCGCTCTTGTGCGCGCGCTCGACGTTGTCGCCAAACGGGAAGAAGGCGTCGGAGCCTACGGTCACGCCGGTCTGCGTGGCGATCCACTCGGCCTTCTCCTCGCGGGTAAGGACCTCGGGGCGCTCGGCAAACCACTTTTGCCACTCGCCGTCGCGCAGCACGTCGTCGTGCTCGTCGCTTATGTACACGTCGATGGCGTTGTCGCGGTTGGCGCGGCGGATGCCGTCCACAAACTTGAGGCCGAGCACCTTGGGATGGCGGCGCAGGTACCAGGTGTCGGCCTTGTTGCCGGCAAGGCGGGTGCAGTGCACGCGGCTCTGCTGGCCCGCGCCCACACCGATGGCCTGGCCGTCCTTGACGTAGCACACGGAGTTGGACTGGGTGTACTTGAGGGTGATGAGGCTGATGATCATGTCGACAAGCGCCTCGTCGGGCACGTCCTTGTTCTGCGTCACAAAGTTCGAGACAAGCTCGCGGTCCACCTTGTAGTTGTTGTGACCCTGCTCAAAGGTGATGCCAAACACGTCCTTGGTCTCGACGGGCGCGCACTCGTAGGCGGGGTCGATCTGCACGACGTTGTAGTTACCACCCTTCTTTTGGGCAAGAATGGCCAGCGCCTCGTCGGTGTAGCCAGGCGCGATGATACCGTCGGAGACCTCGGGCTTGAGGTAGGTGGCGGTGTCGGCGTCGCACACGTCGCTGAGCGCCGCCCAGTCGCCGTAGGAGCTCATGCGGTCGGCGCCGCGCGCACGGATGTAGGCGCAGGCGATGGGGGAGGGGTCGGGCAGGTTGTCGCCCACAAAGTAGATCTGGCGGTCGATGTCGGACAGCGGCGTGCCCACGGCGGCGCCGGCCGGCGAGACGTGCTTGAAGCTTGCCGCCGCGGGAAGTCCGGTGGCCTCCTTGAGGTCGCGCACGAGCTGCCAGGAGTTGAGCGCGTCGAGGAAGTTGATAAAACCAGGCTTGCCCTGCAGCACCTTGATGGGCAGGTCGCTACCGTCCCGCATGTAGATGCGCGAAGGCTTTTGATTCGGGTTCATGCCGTACTTGAGCTCCAACTCGTTCATGTTGCTCTCCTTTCGTTGGGCCCGTGGAACCTATCCTTCGGGCTCAAACAGTTGCTTCGCGGTTGGTCTGCGGCGCCTGTGCTCCGTGCTCAAACAGTTGCTGCGCAAAACTGCGCGCGGAGTACAGGCGCCGCGGACGATCCTGACGTTGACAACCCCAATCAAAGGCCTATTCCTCGCTGACTGGGGATAGGTGTGTGCGCCGCTTCGCGGCGCGGTTATAAAAAAGATGGTGGTGACGCGGTACGGGTGCGCGAGGGCAAGCGGGCATGCGTGCAAGTTCTGCAAAGCAGCTGTTTGAAGCACGCGTTCGCTTGCCCTCGCGCACTCCCGTTAGTCTCCTAGGTGCTTGTTGTAGATTGAGACCTGGCCGTTCACGTTGCAATAGAGGCTGATCTTGTTGTCCTCGTTGAGGGCTGCCCATACCTGGTCGGGAGTGGGCAGGTGCACCTCGATGGGTTCGCCGGTAAAGGTGGGCAGGGGGTCGCCGTCGCCGTCGTAGGTGGAGAGGAAGTAGCCCACGCCCTCGTCGGCGCCCTCGTAGCAAAAGAACTCGCGCAGGCAGCGCCCGTTGTCCTGGTGCTTGAGGATGGAGAGCTCAAAGGAGCCGTCGGCGTTGAGGATGGCGCTGATGCGCGGGGTGAAGTTGGGTGCGTCCGGCTCGAACTCGCGCAGCATGCAACCGCGGCGGAAGTCGCCCTGCTCCACGATGGTGTCGGTCTGGTCGCCGTTGGTGACCACCAGCGCATCGCCCATGGTGCGGGCGGGGTGGTAGATAATAAGGCTGGGATCCTCAACGAGCTCGGGCTTGTACGCTTCGGTGCGAATGCCATCGTCGGTCTTCGAGAAGATGCGATTGCGGCTGTTGGCGCTGCGGCCCATGATCCAGTAGTACACGGTGTCTTGGCCCACAACGAGGCCGCGACCGGGATACGGGTTGTTTTGGAGCAACTCAACGAGGTCTTGCATGAGGTTCCTTTCCTAGCCAGACAAGCTGTTGTGGTGAGGCAAGCTTGCCCAGACGATCGGTGATTGCGCTGTGCCGCCAAACCGTGGTTTCCCACGAATGTCTGCGAGTCACAACACGCGCCATAATACCTCATTGGGCAGAGGCCTCCCCAACGAAGCCCGGCTTTGCGCACATTGCACAGAGCGTTGGGGTGTCGGTTCGTTTTGGAAGGGGCACCTGCGGTGGCCAGACCTAACAAAGTGGAAAAAGACCCCTCATTTCGCTGGATATTTCCACTTTGTTAGTTTGAGGTGGCACCCAAAGGTAACAAAGTGACAAATTCACTCAAAACTGGGCCCCATTTTCCACTTTGTTAGGTTTCGCATAGTTTTGTGCATGCCATTACCGAATACCGACCTAACAAAGTGGAAATCGAGGGGCGTTTTTCGCGTATTTTTTCACTTTGTTAGGTTGAGGTACAGGTCCAACCTAACAAAGTGAAAATCGACCTCGTTTTTGGGGCTTTTCTTCCACTTTGTTAGGTCGCGATGGCAGGTCCTTGCCCTGGGAGATGCGTCGGACAAGGGTGAGCGCTCCAACAACGCCTCCCGTATCCGCCATTTCGTGGGCAGTGCGTACCCCTCCGCCCATGCGGACCGCGTGCAGTCCCGTAGCGACCGCGCATGCCGCCAATCAACGTGGTTCGATTGACTAAACCCCAGCTCCCCACTAGTATTTAACTCATTATTGGTATGAAACGGCGTACGTTTGCGTTAAAGAAGAAAAGAGGTTCCCATGAAGTCGTTCGACGAGGTCCTGCTCAATCGTCGTCAGGTGCTCGCGCTTGGTCTTGGGGCCACGGCCACCCTTGGGCTCGCCGCGTGCGGTGGCGGCGAAGCCGCACAGACCCAGCCCGAGACCGAGCTTAAGGACGAGCAGGAGGCTCCGGCGATCAACGCCGGCGAGTTCGACAAGCTCCTCGCAAGTGGTCCCGTGGCTGCCGAGGAAGTGGTTGCCGCGAGCGAGTGGGCATCCAACATCAAGAAGGCTGGAACTCTGCGCGTGGGCGGCGTGGAAACCTCCACGTTCTTCAGTCTGCGTGACGTTGCAGACGGTCATTACCGCGGCTTCGACGCTGGCCTGTTCCAGCTCCTCGCCCGCTACATCACCGGCAGCGAGGCCAACTTCAAGCTCGACAAGGTCACGTCCGACACGCGTGAGTCCGTGCTGGAGAACAACACGGTGGATGCGGTGTTCGCCACCTACTCCTACACGGCGGGTCGTGCGGAGCGAATCGACTTCGCCGGACCGTATTACACCTCGCAGCAGTCCATTCTGGTGGCAAAGGACAACGCCGACATCAACGGCCTGGCCGACCTTGCCGGCAAGAACGTGGCGGTGCAGTCCGGCTCCACCGGTCCCACCATCATGAAGGAGATGGCGCCCGACGCCGTCCTGCAGCAGTTCAGCACCGACGAGGAGGCCCGTCTGGCCCTCGAGCAAAAGCGCGTGGATGCCTACGTTATCGACAACACCATGCAGATGGGTGCCGTTGCCAAGAACCCCAGCAAGTACAAGATCGTGGGCGACGTCTTTGGACCCATCGATCCCTATGGCATTGGTCTGCCCAAGGGCGCGAAGGGTGCCGTTGAGTTCGTCAACGACTTCCTTACCGCAGTCGAGCAGTCCTCCGATTCGTCCGCTCCCATTTGGGAGAGCCTGTGGCTCCTTTCCATCGGCGACCGCATCGGTGCGACCGAGGCGCCCAAGCCTCCCGCAATCGGCGTGTTTGAGTAAACGTTAGTCCCAAGATGTGGGGCACGGGAAACAAGGGGTCTTGCCCCTTGTTTCCTTTTACAGGACAGGGGAGGCGCCAGTGGGCATAGCCGAGATCCTACAGAAATACGGCCAAAACTACGCAATGGCCATCTTCGAGACGCTGAGCATGACGTTGCTCTGCTTCGTCATTGCCATGGGCATCTCGATCGTCGTTACGGTGATGCGCGTGTCCCCCATCAAGCCGCTGCGCCTGGTGGGCGACCTGTACGTGCAGATCTTCCGCAACATTCCCGGCGTCGCCCTGCTTGTGCTGGTGGCCTACGCGCTGCCCAACATCCGCATCGTCTTGCCGTGGAAGACCTGCGTGGAGGTGACGGTGGTGCTGCTGGCATCGGCATTTGGGTCCGAGAACTTCATGACGGGCATAAACGCCATCGGCGTGGGGCAGATCGAGGCGGCGCGGTCCATTGGCCTCACCTTTACCAAGACCATGCAAAAGATCGTGATCCCGCAGGCGTTGCGCTCGGCCGTGCTTCCCATGACCAACCTGCTCATTGCCACGATGCTCACTACGGCGCTGGGCTCGCAGGTACCGCTCAACCCCCAGGAGCTCACGGGCCTCGTGAGCTACATCACCACCGATAGCACCGGCTTGGGCATCCTGCCCTTTATGATCTCGGCTGTCTGCTATGCGGGCTTCTCGTTTTTGCTGGGGCTTTTGGGCAACCACATCGACAAGAAAGTGAGAGTTTTGCGATGAGTGCCCACACCACCTCCATGCGCGATGCGCTCTATGAGGCACCCGGTCCGCGCACCAGGCGCCTCACGGCCATCCTCACCATCGTCTCGCTCGTGCTGGTGTGCATTGGCCTTGCGCTCGTTGTGCGGCAATTCTACGTTACCGGTCAGCTCGACGCCAAGTACTGGGCGTTCTTTGCCCAGTGGAGCACTTGGGCCTATCTCCTCGAAGGTTTTTTGGGCACGCTCGTGGTTGCCGTTACGGCCGCAGGCATATCGCTCGTGCTGGGAGTCGTGCTCATGCTGGGACGCACCAGTCCCATCATGCCAATCTCGGTGGTCTCGCGCGTGATCATCGACTTCTTCCGCGGTGTCCCCAGCCTCCTGCTCATCTACTTCTTCTTTTTGGGGCTTCCCACGATCGGGTTGTACCTCCCCCCGTTTTGGATGATCACCATCCCCGTGTCCCTGGCCGCCTCGGGCGTGCTCGCAGAGGTGTTTCGCGCCGGGGTCAATGCCGTGCCCAAGGGTCAGACCGAGGCCGCGCTGTCCATTGGTCTCACACCGGGCAAGACCATGTTCAAGATCGTCCTGCCTCAGGCCCTGCGCATCGTGATCCCGTCGCTCATCAGCCAGCTCGTCGTAGTGGTAAAGGACACCACGGTCGCCTACGTGGTGAGCTATCCCGACCTCATGCAAAACGGACGCGTGCTCATTACGACCCACGACTCGGTGGTGTCGGTGTACCTCGTTACGGCCATCATCTACATCCTGGTGAACTTTGCCATCAACCAACTGTCCATTGCCATGGCACGTCGCAGCGGCAACCCCATCATCTCACGCACGACCGAGAACCCGACCTAAGGAGAAGGAGCGCCCATGTCCACCCAGACACCCGTTATAGAGCTGAGGCACGTCGACAAGCACTACGGCGACCTGCACGTGCTCCGGGACATCAACCTCTCCGTGCACAAGGGCGAGGTTCTCGTGCTCATTGGCCCCTCGGGCTCGGGCAAGTCCACGCTGTGCCGCACGATCAACCGGCTCGAGACCATCGATTCCGGCGAGATCCTCATCGAGGGAGAGCCGCTGCCCCAGGAGGGCAAGGCGCTCGCGCAGATGCGCGCCGAGATTGGCATGGTGTTTCAGAGCTTCAACCTGTTCGCGCACAAGACCATCCTGCAAAACGTGACGCTTGGCCCCATCGAGGTGCTGGGCATGTCCAAGGCCGAGGCCGAGGCACGAGCGATGGAGCTGCTGCGCCGCGTGGGAGTGGACGCCCAGGCAGCCAAGGTGCCCGCCCAGCTGAGCGGAGGCCAGCAGCAGCGCGTGGCCATCGCCCGCTCGCTGGCCATGCAGCCCAAGGCCATGCTGTTCGACGAGCCCACCTCCGCGCTCGACCCCGAGATGATCAACGAGGTACTCGAGGTTATGGTCGAGCTGGCGCGCGAGGGCATGACCATGGTGGTCGTGACCCACGAGATGAACTTCGCCCGCCGCGTGTCCAATCGCGTGGTGTTTATGGCCGACGGACAGATTGTGGAGGAGGGCACGCCAACCGAGTTCTTCGACCATCCCAAGACCGCCCGCGCCAAGGACTTCCTCGACTCCATTCGCGGGCATTAGCGCGACATATGCCGGCATGCGTGGCTGGGGTTCGCTCTTGGAGGCGAATCACTGCTCCCACTCGCGCCAGCCCATGCCGTTGCGGCGGGCGTAGTCCTGCGCCGACGCTAGGAAGCCCGGCTGGTCGCAGGTCCAGGCGGCGAAGTCGGGCACGTCCGAGATTATGGGATCTGCCTCGTGCACGGCCAGTACGCTCTCGGTGAAGGTCTGCGGCTCGAAGGCCGGGCGATCGGGCAGGTAGAGGTCCACGAACACCGGCTGCAGCAGCGCATAGGCACCACCGACGCAGAGCCGGTCGAATCCGCGGATGGCACGCCGTGCGGCCGGCATGCGGCCCAACTTGTACATGAGCAGGGCACGACCCAGGTGGAACCAGGCGTTGCCGCGGTGCGACTCGCGTGCCTCGAGCCAGTGGAACCCATCCTCGTCCTCGAGTCGTGCCATGGCCAGAACGCAGGTGAGCCGCGCACCAAGCACGTCGAGCGGTGCCTTGGCCAGCATGTCCACGCAACGGTCGCGTGCCACACGATAGCGTGCCGTGCAAAGGCACAGGCGCGCGATGGAGTCCGAGAGACGCAGTCGGGGTCGTTCGAACACGTTGGTCCATGCGTCGCCGGCAACGGAGGGCTCGACGGCACCCTCGCGCGTGTTCACGTTGCGCTCGAGCTCCAGCAGGGCTTCCAGCGCCATGTTTGGAGAGAGGTCCTTGGACAGCGTGAGCAGCAGGGCTGCATCCACGCAGTTCTCGTCGAGCTCCAGCGCATGGGCGCATGCGTTGCCTAGCGCACCGAGGCGTCGGGTGCGCTCCTCGAGGTACTGGGCGTCGTCGAGCAGATCGTCGTCGTGCTGTCGCTCGTCGATCTGGGCGAGCGCCTGCACGACGAGGCGAAATGCCTCGTCCTCGTCGTCATCCACAAAGCGCATGGGGTCTTCGCGAACGGCGAGCTCGAGTTCCGCGTAGGCCTCCTCCGACATCGACCCCAACTGCCGACGGCGCTTGAGTGCCAGCCGCTGTATAAGCTCCTCGTTGCCCCTCATGCGCGTCGTCCGTTCTGCTGGCGTTGCTGCTCGGACATGATTGCCAGCATGGCCTGCGGTTGTTGGCGGGCGACCTCGGTTGCCAGCCACGTGCCCAGCGCTCCACGTTCCATGGGGTCGACGCCCTCCTGCAGGAGGATGGTCGCCTCCGAGATTGCCACAATGAGCTCGTCCTCGGAATACGGCACGGTGGAGATGCGCGCGAAGATGCCCACCGGAAGCTCCGTCTGGCGAATGAGCGCCTCGGCGGCGTGCGGGTACGTGCGAATCAGCTCGCTGACCCAGTCCTGCGCCCCTTCGGTGTCGAGCGCCTTGAATCGCATCGCAAGTCGCGAGAGCAGCGTCCACGCGTCATTTGCCGGACGCATGGACCCGTGCTGCTGCAACCGGTCCACAAAGCTGTCGAGCCCCGCCTCGTCCTCGAGCTTGGCGTAGGCGAGGGCGACGGAGAACCGCGCGTCTGCCACGTCGTGCGGGTCGATTCTGAGGCACTCGAGCGCCAGTGCCAGCGCCTCCCTGTTTCTACCGCAGATGAGGGCCTGCTCGGCCTGTGTGGAAAGCCAGCGCAGGTAAGGTCGCATGGCGAGGTCGGCGCGCAGGCGCGAGCGCTCGCTGTCGATGCCAGTGGCCTGGGCCTGCTGCTGGCGTTCGCAGTGCGCGCGCACCTCGTCGGCCTGATCGCGCAGGAAGCCGAGGAACTCCTCGAACGTGGGAGCTTGCGCCGCAATCTTCATGCGGATGGCATCGTAGCAGTGCGGGTCGAGGACGAGGGCCTCGTCGAGCAGCCTATGGCCAGACGCAATGAGCTCCTTTGCGGTCTCGTCGTCGGCAAAGGGGAGCTGGTAGTCGATGAGCTTGGTGGCCATGGCCACCAGGTGGAACGCGCGGTCTGCGTCGGATTGGGGCAGGGAGTCGCGGTCGTGGGCGAAGCGACGCCCAAACGACGCGAACGAGTGCGTTGCGCTTGCGGCATCGGTGCCGTCGAGCGTCTGCGCAAAGCGCAGGCCGAGCCGTTGGTAGTCTTCGCGTTGCGGATCGAATGCCATCTCTGCCCCCTTTCCGTTTGGTATGTGTATCCTAGCATGGTAGCGTTGCGAGTAGGCAGAAGTCCGTTGACCGGTCCCTCCGCACAGGACTGTACCGGAAGGGACGGTCCCTTTTGGTACAGTTATCCGTTGTACCGGAAGGGACAGTCCCTTTTGGTGCAGTTATCCGTTGGAGAGGAGCGAGCGGACGAGCTTGCCGTCGGGGATCATTGCCGCGGGACCATCTGCGCGGAGTTGCCGGGCCTCGTGACCCTTGCCCAGCACGCACACCACACAGGGGCCGCCGTCCTGGCGTGCCATGTCCAGCGCATGCGCTATGGCATCGGTGCGGTCAAGCACGGTCTCGTGGCTGGTTCCCTCCGGGGTCGCCTGGGCCATCTGGGCGCAGATGCGCGCCACCGGTTCGGGGCCGGGATCGTCCTCGGTAAAGATCAGGTGGTCGGCGTAGGGAGCCGCCGCCGGCGGCATCTCGAAACGACGCTCCGCCCCCTTTCCTCCCGTGGCGCCAAACACGGCGATTATGCGATGGTGAGGGTAGCTCGCGCGGACGGTCGAGAGCGCCTGACTCACGGCCATGCCGTTGTGGGCGTAGTCGACGATTGCCACCATGTTGGGGTTCTCGCCCGTAATTACGTCCATGCGGCCGGGTACGTGACACGACGCGAGACCCTGCAGGATCTGCTGCTTTGAGCAGCCCATCAGCTGGGTAATGGCCACGGCCGCCATGGCGTTCTCCACGTTGAAGTCGCCCGAGAGCGCAATGTGCGCCGGAGCCTGCCACTGGGGCGTGTGGATGACGAACGACATGCCGTCGGCTTGGGCGCTCACATCCGACGCATGGAACTCCGGCTTTAGCACGTCTGCGTTGGCGGGCTGGTCGTCTGCTGCAAAGAGCACGGTGCGCGCGCAGCCTCGAGCCGCCTCGAGCACCTGCGCGATGTGCGCTGGGTCGAGTGCCGCATTTATCAGGGCGACCTGGGCGTGCTCGAAGATCTTGAGCTTGCTGGCAAAGTAGTCCTCGAAGGTGGGGTGCTCGATGGGTGACACGTGGTCGACGCCTATGTTGAGGAATGCCGCCACGTTAAAGGCGAGGCCCTCCACGCGTTGGTACTTGAGCCCCTGGCTCGATACCTCCATCACCATGTCGAGGCCGGAGTCGGCCGCATGGGCGAGGTGCCGCCAGAGGTCGGGTGCCTCGGGCGTCGTGTTGCGCGAGACGAAGCGCTCCACGCCGTCGTATGTCTCCAAGGTGCCCATGGTGGCGGCGCGGGAGCCTTCCTGCGAGCCATCGAGGATGGCGCGCACAAAATACGCGGCGGTGGTCTTGCCCTTGGTGCCCGTTATTCCCACCACCTGCATACGCCTGTTGGGGTGGCCCCACGCGTCGGCCGACGCGACTGCCATGGAGCTGCGGATGTCGGTTGCGACGAGCGCGGGCGTCGTGGGCGCAATGGAGGCCAACCGGTCGGCGAGTCTCTCGTCACAGAGGTATCCGCAGGCACCAGCCTCAATTGCCATGGTGAGGTACGCGGGGTCGAAGTGGATACCCTTGCACACGAACAGGTGCCCCGGCGCCACCACGCGTGAGTCGCAGTCGGCGCCGCACACGACCGTGGGCGCCTCGTCGGGCGAGGGGAGGTTGCTGGCGCGTGCGAGCAGGCCCCTCTTTGCGAGGTGCGCGGCGAGCGCCTGGAGGTCTGTGGTACCCATGGGTTAGGACTGTTCCTTGTCGGTTTGGCCATCGCCGTAGCGGCGGACGACGATCTCGATTTCTTCGCGGGCGTTGAGGAAGGCGCGTGCGATCTTGGGGTCAAAGTGCGTGCCGATGCCCTCCTCAATGATCGCGTATGCCTTCTCCAGCGGGAATCCGTCCTTGTAGCTACGCTTGGACACCAGCGCGTCAAAGACGTCGGCGACTGCCATGATGCGGGCGGAGAGGGGGATGTTCTCCCCGGCGCGTCCGGTGGGATATCCGGTCCCGTCCCACTTCTCGTGGTGGAACTCGGCGAGGTTCTTTGCCTCGTCCAGATAGGTCTCCTCCGAGAGGGCGCCCACGGCACGCTCGATGATTTGGCGGCCGGCCGTGGTGTGGCTCTTCATGATCTCGAACTCCTCGGGAGTGAGTCGACCCGGCTTGTTGAGGATGGTGTCGGAGACCGCAATCTTGCCGATGTCGTGCAGCGGCGCGGAGTGATAGACGTCCGAGACAAAATCGTGCGTCAGCCGATTCGCATAGATGCCCTCCGCACGCATTTGCTCCATTATGATAAGCGCGTAGGCGGCCGTCTTGCGCACGTGGTCGCCCGTAAACTGGTCGCGACTCTCCACGAGGTCGGCCATGACCATGATGAGGTTGTCCTGCATGCGCGCGATGGTCGCCGCTTGCTCCTGCGACTCGACGATGTAGTTCACGGTGTCCTCGGCGGTCTTTACCACCGCATGGTAGAGGTTCTCCACTTCGTCGCCCGTGCGAATATCGAGCGCATTTACCATCTCGAGGGTGCCCTTGCGGTCGGCGGCGCTGTCGAACGCGAAGCCGCTGGTGGCGTGCGCGATGGAGTTGAGCGGCAGTACGAGCGAGTACTCGGCAAGCCAGAGCACGAGCACGAAGATGAGGATGAAGAAGGCGCTAAAGAGCGCGATGATGCGCGTGATAAACTGTTCGCTCTCGCCGATGATGTGACCCATGTTGATGTCGGCGGCCACGTAGCAGACGCATTTGCCGTTCGTGCTATAGATGGGCTCGTACACGGTGAGCAGCCATCCATAGGACTCGTCCGAGATGATGGGGTCGATTCTCTCGCCTGCGAGCAGGTCGTCGAGGTAGGGCATGAACGCCTGGTCGAACTCCACGACGTCTCCCGGTTCCGAGCCCTTCTCGCTGGCCGTGTCGGGGTCAAGCACCACGTGGCAGCCATCCTTGAGGATGCGATACACATAGATGTACTGGACACCCTCGAAGTTGTCGCGAATGTCCGCCAACGCCTTCTCGGTCTCGGCGTACCCTTGCGCCTGCCTGCCGTTTTCCAAGAAGTCGTCCACGCGATCGGGGTCGATGGCGTGCTTTGCAAGTGAGGTGATGCCTTGGGCCTTTTTGGCCTGCTCGCCGACCATGGAGTCGTTGAACATGTAGTAGCTTATGGAGGTGGTGACGATGGAGGCCGCCACCATGATGACGGTGATGCCGATGCCTATTTTTTTGCCCACCGACATCCGGCGTGGCCGACTGTGCCTGAGCGTGCTCTTGTCCTCGTCGGAGAGCGGACGTTGCTGCCAGAACGAGAAGTCCAGGCGTTCCAAGAGCTTCTTTGGCAGGAAGTGCCGGATGACCAGCGCCATAACCACCACAATCGTCTTGTCCAGCAGGTCTATGAGGTAGTCGCCGGAGAGTTGCGAGAGAAAGGGTGTGAGGTCGGTGTTGTCGTGCAGGGCCTCGACGATGGTTGACGAGGCGCCATTGCCGGCGCTAAAGCCAAAGAGGTTCCACGTGAGGACCGATGCGACGCCACCGCCAAAGAACGCGAAGATGGCGATGGCCAGCACGGTCTTGGGAATGCTGCGGAACCACCCGCGACGCTCCAACAGGGTGGCCGTTGCCGCAATGAGCATGCTTATTACGGCGTAGTAGAAAGACGTTGGCTCGATGAGCGTATTGATGAGGTTGGTGGCATAGCCAACGATGACGCCTGGCAGGAAGCCGCCCACAATCGATGCGAGCAGAATGCCCGTGCAATCAAGGTACAGCGGCAGACCAGTGGCGGAGGCGATGCGCATGCCCAAAAAGTTGATGGCGATGCATGCGAGGCAAAAGGCCACCGTGGAGAGGCGATGCTTGGTGCGGTAGGAGGTGGTTATGTCTTCGATATGCGCCATGTTGGTCTCCATGGTCTCGCGTATATATACTCACTTAACATAACAGTGTAGTCTGACTCTTTGGGCAGGTCAGCGCAAGGGGGTAAACTTTTTTGTGATGGGGCAAAAAGACTGCCCGGCGGCATGACGGTCGAGGGGCTGCGGTTGGACTGGAGTGGAGCTTCTGGCCCCAAAGGGCCCCAAAGGACGTGTGCCGGGTTTGTCGTGACCATGCTGCGCGGAGTTGTGATACACTCATGCGACACGGGCGATTGGCGCAGTGGTGGCGCAGGTGCCTTACAAGCACAAGGTCACTGGTTCGAACCCAGTATCGCCCACCAGAAAACACGAGGTCGGAGGGGTAAAGCCCTCCGGCCTTTTTCTGTGCGCCGGGCATGGCGCACACCTAACGGGTGAAAGTCCCGGGCGCGCCCTCGCAGCGGGAAGCGCGCAGCCGATGGCAAGGGCGTCCGTCGCGAGGCGGAGTCTGAAGGAAGCCGGAGGCAAACCCCTGGCCTGACGGACAGGAACCGCATCAGGCGGTCGTGGCGGGTGAGGCTGCAGAACAAGCCGAAGCCCGATAGCTGCGCGGAGGCCACGGGCGTAAATGCGGCAGGTATGTGGGGGGAAAGGTGTGCGCCTTACCCCGGGAGGCCTCACGGGCGGGAAGGGAGCGGAAAAGGTTACGGCCTGCGAGGAGCGGGTGAACTGACGCCCGTAGCAACAGCGAACCGTGAGGAGTCAGCAGAGGGCGTAGTACCGGGGACGCCACCCGGGAAGGCCCGAACCCAGACGAGGGGAGTCACTGAGGGAGACCGTGAGCGTGGACGAAGGCAGACAACTGAGCCTCTTCTCGCACGAGGAGATCTGTGGCGAAGGCCAGCCGGCGAGGGTAGGGGCGGAACCCCGAGAGCAGCCGGAGGCGCCGACGCGCGCGCGGAGCAGCGAAGGGGACGAACCGGACGCGACGGGCAACACGACGGACCTGCTCGAACGTATCTGCTCGCGCGGGAACATGCGGCTTGCGTGCGACCGCGTGGTCAGGAACGGGGGCGCGGGCGGCGTGGACGGCATGGCGGTCTCGGAGCTTCCGGGATGGCTGGAGGCCAACCATGACGCGCTCACGGACAGGGTCCTGAGGGGAGCCTACAGGCCCAAGCCGGTGAGGCGGGCCGAGATACCGAAGGGCGACGGCAGGGTGAGGCTGCTCGGCATACCCACCGCCGTCGACCGGATGGTGCAGCAGGCGGTGGCGCAGGCGCTCTCGCCGATGTTCGAGCCGACCTTCCACGACGGGAGCTTCGGCTTCCGCCCCGGCCGCTCGGCCCACGACGCCATCCGCGCGGTGGTCGCCGAGGCGAACGCCGGCAACGTGTGGGTCGCCTCGATGGACCTCGAGAGGTTCTTCGACACGGTCAACCAGTCCAAGCTGGTGCAGCTGCTGTCCGACGCGCTCGCCGACAAGAGGGTGGTGTCGCTGATGCACCGCTTCCTCATGGCGGGCGTGGTGGCGGACGGCATCGTGGAGAAGACCCCCGAAGGGACGCCCCAGGGGGGGGGTCCGCTGTCGCCGCTGCTGGCGAACGTCCTGCTCAACGAGCTGGACTGGGAGCTGGAGCGGCGGGGGCACCGCTTCGTGCGATACGCGGACGTCTTCATCATACTCAAGCGCAGCCGCAAGGCCGCAGAGAGGGCGATGGAGTCCGTATCCAAGTTCGTGGAAGGGAGGCTGTTCCTCAGGGTCAACCGCGAGAAGTCGTACGTCGCGAGGGTCACACAGCAGGTCAAGTACCTCGGTTTCGGCTTCTACTCCGCCAAGGGCGGGGAGGTGCGCCCCTGCGTGCACGCCAAGTCCAAGGCGTCGCTCAGGGCCAAGGTGCGCGGGATACTGGCGCGCTCCAGCGGCATGTCGCTCGACTGGAGGCGGATCCGGCTCGCGCAGCTCGTGCGCGGCTGGGTGGGCTACTTCCGAATCGCCGACATGCGGGGACTCCTGCGCTCGCTCGACGAGTGGGTGAGGCGAAAGATGCGCTGCGTGTACTGGAAGTGCTGGAAGCGGGTGAGGACCAAGTTCCGCGCGCTCGTGCGCCTCGGCGTCGCCCGGGGGCAGGCGTGGCAGTGGGCCAACTCGCGGAAGTGGCGGGAAGCGGCATCCTCTGCCGAGCGTTGAACAACTCGAAGCTCGCCGAGCTAGGCTGGGCCCTCTTCTACCCCCGCTACCTGCTATTGTCGTGTTAAGTCTGGGAACCGCCGTGTACCGGACGGTACGCACGGTGGTGTGGGAGGACGGCGCGCCGACTAACGGCGCGCCTCCTACCCGATTTGTGATGTACTCTGATCGGCGGTCTTGGCCGATCTGTCCTCTGGCGTGTCCTGTGCGTGTCTATACTGGAAGGCACGTGTTCGTCTCTGGATCAAAGAGCATGGGCAGATAGAAGTGACGCAGGCTGAGGTTGTCCCCTTCGTCTTCCTTGTAGTGAAACTTGTTGGTGTATGTAAGGGCCTGCCCGATCTGCGGGAAATAAAGGCAAGGGCAACCGTCCAGCTCGCTGGCCTCGACTGTGTACCCGCCATTCTCCCTCGTGTCTACCAACGTGATATTCTCTCCAGGTTTGACGAGTCGGGACTTGTAGACTTGGGAGAACAGGTAGTCGTTGAAGTGGAACGTGCCGTCGCGAAGTACGGCATTTATCACGAAGCCACCGACGGAGTCGTCCGCGGCAGAGCAAATCGATTCGGCGAAGACCGTCATGGAGTCTGCCCTCGGAGGACTACCTGGCCAGACCTCGCCATCGCCGTCTTGCGTAATCCCCAGACGGATGCGTTGCAGCTCGCGGAAGGTCAGGGGAGAGCCTATCCAGGCCACATCTACGTCTTCGTAGATGTGGCCTCCTTTGATGCAGCATATCCTTCCGTCGGTGACGCTCTCCGACTCGCAGATGATGAACTCGACGTCATCATGGCTCGGCGCCTCGCAGTGAAGCGCGTATGCCGTGTCGATGAGGTCGTCTATGTCGAAGGGAGAGTGCTCCTCCATCCATGCGAACAGCTTGATGACGTACTGCAGGTTGTTACCCGCGAATGCCACGCAGAGCTTAGGTGCCGGGATGGTGATTTTGCTGATTCCGTATTTGAGTACGGCACGGCGTGTCGTCGGGGGCCAGTTTGCCTTCACGGCACCCGCCAGTTCGAGCTTGGTGTCGCCATACACGCGGATGCTTCTGATAGGTGTATCCTCGAAGGTGTGCTCGGTTCGCTCTGCGTAGACGAAGCTCATAGGGCGGTCCTCTCGTCGGATGCCGTCGGCTGGCGCATTGCCTTGCGGAATCATGCACCTCGCGCAGACTCGGCCTATGATACCGTCACACACCCCCTTCGGGATGCCTCCCACGGCAACCTCCCGGTACGGTGCCTACGCCATCGCGAGGGACCTCCTGTGCTGTCCGGACTGCTCGGCCTTCTCGGCGAGCCACATGTTGAGCACTGCCCTCCTGCTCACGTTGACCCTCGCCGCCTCCGCGTCGGCCTCGGCGATGACCCACGCGGGAAGCGTCACGCTCACGGGCCGGCTCTCCGGCGCGCGCCAGCCGTCCGGCCTCTCGCCGCGCTCGAAGGCCTCGGCCTCCCGCCCCAGCGTCGCGTCGTCGATCACGTGCCCGTCCGCGGTCCTGTACTCCATCATCTCCTCCTCCCCATGCCAAGCTCGTCGTAGGTCTTCGTGCTGGGAGGCGTCATGGCGTGGTATACCAGCCAGTCCCCGCCCTCGAGCTCGACGCCGACCATCTCGACCTCCCGGCCCCTTGAGTCGTAGCCGACGGCCACATGGCGGAGTCCGGAGTCCGTCTCGCGTGCGACAGCGCGGTACTGGTTCTCCCAAGCGGAGCGCACGTCGTCGTCGGCCAGCTCGGGGTGTCTCACTCCCACTCTCGGATGGATTATGACCATTGCGCCTCCATTCCTATACGAACATAGTACTGTAACAGTACCGATATTGCCATAGACCGGTTCCGGAATGCCGATATGACTGAGCGAGGTGCATCCCTCAAGTCATCATGATGATTCTCCACGCGGACCTCACGAGAAAGCGAAAGGCCCCGAAGAGTAGCCCCAATACGGAGCGTCGCCTTCGGGGCCTTGCCATGGGTGACGCCTGTGTGTGGCGAATGCGTCTGACGTGCCTTTCGGCCATGAGTGCCTCCCAAAGCGTTGACTTTATGCCATGGTCGCACATGGGGTGGACAGGAATGTGCCCTTAGAAGCCGGTGAACTCGTCGACCTCGTCTTGGGCCTCGTCCCAGAGGCCGGCGAGGCCGTCCACATGCATTCCGCGGACCTCAAGCGCCCGACCGACGGCCTCGATCGTGAGGCACGGGTCGTCGAACATCGCGTCGGCGAGGACGCCGGCGAGCTCCGCCCTGTCCCCTCCCGCGCTGAGGGCGGCGGCCAGCTCGTCGAAGCCGTCGTCGAGCGCCTGCGCGTCGTCCCCCGCAACCTCACCCGAGTCGGTCGCGCCGGCAAGGCCGATGGCGTAGTCGAACAGCGCCCCTCCATTACAGTATTCCTAGCCTGAAATCAAGTGCCCTTTGATGAAAAGTGACGACGGTCCTATCATCTCCTACCGGCCCTTGGAAGTAGGGCTGCTGGCCGACCGTCCCAGGACGGCCCTGCGCCCCTGCCTCTGCGAAGGCCCGGGGGGTGTTGCCGCCTGGGACCGGTGGTCCGCTCGGCTGCGACGGCCAAGTAATGTGGGTGTCGGCCCTGCGGAGACGGCGGTCAGCCGCACACGGAGGAGGATACCAAAATGGCACGCACGAGGGAAGCGCAGTTCGGACCGCACGCGACGTACGTCGGGATCGACGTGGGCAAGTCGTTCCACTGGGCCTACGCGGTCGACGCCGACGGGAACGAGGTCATGAGCAGGAGGCTCGAGAACAGGCAGGCCGACGTGGACGCCCTGCTCGCCGAGGCCGGCGGGGACGCGCTCGTGGTCGTCGACCAGAAGAACAACATAGGGTCGCTCGTCGTCAGGAGGTGCAGGGCGGCGGGCGTCGACGTGGGCTACATTACCGGGCTCACCATGAAGAAGGCGCGCGACATGTGGCCGGGCACGGCCAAGACCGACAGGATAGACGCCGAGGTCATAGCCAGGACTGCCATGGGGATGGGGCAGGTGGTGCTGCCGATCGCCGAGTCCGACGACCTCGGCGCCAGCCTCTCGCTGATGTCCTCGCAGCTCGAGTACGCCACCAGGTGCGCCACGCAGGCAAGGAACCGCCTGCACGCGGTGCTGCTCGAGTCCGACCCGGCCTTCGAGGCCGCCGTCGACCTGTCGTGCGCGTGGCAGCTCGCCGTGCTCGCCAGGCTCGGCGGCGCGTCGGGGATCAGCGGGGCCGGGAGGAGGTCGTACTCGGCGACCTGCGGAAACGCCGGCGCGAGGGCGTCGTCGCGCGACGCGCTGTGGGAGGCGGCCGAGTCGTCGGCGAGGGACGGCTTCCACCCCGCGGCCGAGGACGCGCTGGTCAGGGGCCTGGCGTCCCAGATCGGCTCGCTGGACGCGCAGAGGCGGGAGCTCGAGGCCTCGATCGCCCGCGAGCTCGCCGGGGACGAGACGTACTCGTGCCTGCTGACGGTGCCGGGCGTAGGACCGAAGACCGCGACGACGCTGGTGACCATGGTCGACGTCTCGCTCTTCGCCGGCGACGACAGGCTCGCGAGCTACTGCGGGCTCGCGCCGGCGGACCGGCAGTCGGGAACGTCCATATCGTCCGCATCCGCGTCGCGCTCGGGAAACAAGACGCTCAAGAACCTGCTCATATTCAGCTGCAACTCGCTCGTCGGGACGAGGAGCAGGTTCGGGAGGTACTACGACGAGTGCAGGGCCAGGGGCATGGCGCACAACAAGGCGCTGAAGGCGGTCGCGAGGAAGAGGCTCGGCGTGATCTACGCGGTGATGCGCGACAAGGTGCCCTACGCCGAGCCGGCAGCGGACTGTTCAAAACCTGACGCACAGTGGGAAGGGGCGTCCCAGAAATGTTCAAAATCTGCCTCCTAAGGCCTTGACAAATCTATAGGGACACCCCTCGCGACTCGCTGCCGCAGCTGCCCGGCAAGGGCGCGGCGACTCGTGTTCGATGCACGCTATTCTATTTTACTTGCAACTCAAAGTCCACCTACTTGCAACTCACTTGCAACTCATTTTGGCATGTCGTCTGGTCATGCATGTGCCGCGTGGTCCGCTCGTGCCAACAAAACAGACGCTCCTATAGATTGTCAAGCTTTATTTCGTGGCTCTTCAGTGTCTGTTGGCATACCGTCGAGCACCCAGCGGGAGTACCTTTCCGCCAACTTCCT
>CADBCS010000036.1 GCA_902793195.1 uncultured Coriobacteriaceae bacterium
AAGGCGTGCCTCATCCTCAACTACCTGGGCCAGGGAGCCTGGATCCTCTCGGTGCGCAACAATCCCGAGCTCATTGCCATGGGCCCGGCGATGAACCCCTTCTTCGACATGCTGATGCCCGGGTTCATGCGCATCTTCGCCGTCGTCCTCTCCACGCTCGCCGCCATCATCGCGAGTCAGGCGCTCATTACGGGCAGCTACTCCATCGTGAGCGAGGCCATCCGCCTCGACCTCATGCCCCACATGAAGATCGAGTACCCCTCCGAGACCAAGGGCCAGATCTACATCCCACTCGTAAACACCATCCTGTGGATCGGATGCATCGGCGTGGTGCTGTTCTTCCGCAGCTCGGAACGCATGGAGTCGGCATACGGCCTTGCCATTACCGTGACCATGCTCATGACCACGATTCTGCTCACGGCATTCTTGTCGCGCATACAGAAGAAGACGTTCCTCGCGATTCCGTTCGCGTTGTTCTTTGGCCTCATCGAGCTGTTCTTCTTCTTCTCGAGCCTCACCAAGTTCATGCACGGCGGCTACGTGACCGTGCTGCTCGCCTTCGCCATCTTTATTGTGATGTACATTTGGCATCGTGGCACGAAGGTGGAGATGTCCCAGCGCATCAACCTGCCCGCCCGCAACTACGTAGGACAGATAAAGGAGCTCTCCAAGAGCGACGACATCCCCTATCTGGCAGACAACCTCGTGTTCCTCACCAACGACCAGAGCATCGACGAGCTGGACCGCGACATCCTGTACTCCATCTTGGACAAGCGTCCCAAGCGCGCCAAGGCGTATTGGTTCCTCAACGTAGCGGTTACCGACGAGCCGTACACGCACGAGTTCTGGGTCAACGACTACGGCACGGACTTTATGTTCAAGGTGCAGCTGCGCCTTGGCTTCCGCGTGAACCAGCGCGTCAACGAGTACCTCTATCAGGTGGTGGGCGCCATGGTTGACCAGGGACGCCTGCCGGCGCAGGACCACCGCTTCTCCATCTACGACCACACGGGGCACGTGGGCGACTTTAGGTTCTGCCTCGTTCGCAAGGTCCCGTCGGTCTCCACCGACATCTCACGCCTCGACCTCGCGGTGATCCAGGCGAAGTACATCATTCGTGGATTCTGCGGCTCCCCCGACCATTGGTACGGTCTGGAGAACTCGAACGTCGTGTACGAATACGTGCCCCTGTTCCTGGCCGCAAAGCGCCAGCACCGTTTGGAATACGTGGAACCACCGCGAGAGTAGCGTACGATTGGAGCGCGACGCAACGATTGATTGGCGACAAATCCGGACGGATGGAGACTCCCGAGTCCCGTCATCCGTCCGGATTTGCTACCAAGGGCCTGGAGATGGTAGTAAAAATGGACGAATAGAGTGCCTTTAGTTCCGCTATCCGTCCATTATTACTACCAAGGGCCAAGCCATGGTAGCCTAACTGGACAAGTCCAGCTTGCTCACGCGGCGGTCGTAGGTGAGCAGCCCGTTGGTCTCCTCCTCCACGTCGGACACCTGGGTGTAGACGTAGCCCGACAGTCCCTCGCACTCGAGGTCGCGGACCCGCCCAAGCAACGTCTCGAGCGCCGCCTTCCATGCCTTTGGGTCCTCATATGCGTCGTACCCATACACCGTTGAGACCGACACGTGCCCTTCCACCGAGTAGGTGAGGCCACCAAACTCGTCGATGAGGAAGGCGCGACGGCGTGGCTTCCAAAACGCCCTGTGAGGGTCCGGATACACTCGCATGCCCCGGAAGTAGTTGTGTACGGCAAAGAAGTCTCCCGCGCCCTGGTCGTACCAACCACTTGTCGCCACAAACGGACGGGTGTCGTCCACCTCGCGCAGCATCTCGCACATATGCGCAGACGAGAACTGTCCCCACGACTCGTTGAACACGACCCAGGAGCATATGCAGGGATGACCCGCCAGCTCGCGCAGAGCTGCACAGGCGGTCCGAATCCACTCCGTGCGATAGGTCTCGTCAGCGGCACCCATGCGTTTCCACGACGTTTCGCTCACATCGCGCAGAGACGACCAGCTACGCCGTATCAGCGTTGGGATGTTGACGCTCACCCACTCCCCCGGCTCGTCTCCGCCGCTCACCATGTCCTGCCATACGAGCATGCCAAGCCGGTCGCAGTGCCAGTACCATCTCCGCGACTCTATCTTGATGTGCTTGCGCAGCATGTTGAATCCCGCCGCACGGGCCGCCTCTATGTCGAACACGAGGGCCTCGTCAGCAGGTGCCGTCATGAGCCCATCGGGCCAGTATCCCTGATCCAGGAGGCCACGCACGAAGAACGGACGATGGTTGAGACAGAAGCGCGGCGTGCCGTCTTTGTCGACCTCCACCCCCACGGTCCTAAAGGCACAGTAGCTCGTGACCTCGTCCTCACCATATGCCATGCGCACCGAATAGAGATACGGGTCATCCGGCTGCCACAGGTGCGGGTCCGCCACACCAAGCGCGAGACGCGTCGTCCCCTCGGTGGCCGCGCCTTCCGCGTTCGCGACCAAACGTCCGTCGGCATCGAGGACGTTCACGGTCACCACGTCTCCCGGCTGGCTCACCTCGACCTCAACGTCCAGCTGACCCCTGTCGGCATTGGCCCGCAGGCATGCGTCAACCACATACCGTGCCGGAACGCGCTCGATCCACACGGTCTGCCATATGCCGCTCTGGGCGGTGTACCACATGTTTCCCCTGCGCAGCCGCTGCTTGCCACGAAGCTGCGTCCCATGGTCGCTGGGGTCGTACACGCACAGCTCCACGACGTTGTCGCCAACGAGCAACGCATCCGTAACGTCAAACCCAAACGGAAGGTAACCGCCCACGTGCGACCCCACGCGCACACCGTTGACGTAGCAGGTGCAGGCATAGTCGACAGCCTCAAAATGCAAGAGTACCCGGTCCGACCCATGCATGGCGTCTATCGCGACCGTTCGCCTGTACCAGAGCAGCTGCGTGGGAAGAAGCCGCCTGCCCACGCCAGAGAGCGGTGCCTCGGGCGAGAAGGGCACGCAGATGAAGCCGTCCCACACCTGCGGCGCGCAGGCATGGCGCCATAGGGTCGACGCGTCGCCACTCTCCACAATGGCGTACTCCCACCGTCCGTTGAGGCAGGTCCACGTTGGACGGCAAAGCTGCGGACGCGGGTAGGCATCGAGAACGTGGTCTGTGTCCAAGGCGTCGCCCCAAACGGTGGTAAGGGGCGCAAGGTCGGCGTTTTGCGGGGCGTCCGGCTTGGATGCCAGCACCCGCCTGATGTCCAGATCCATTACGACCTCCCCTTACGCTACGCCAACAGCGTCTCTTCCCACTGGGTCTCCTTAAAGCCCACCAGCACGAAGCTCTCGCCCACCACGATGGGACGCTTCACCAGCATGCCATCCTCGGCAAGCAGGTCCAGGCACTCCTCCTGCGAGATGCCCGAGGCGAATCTGTCCTTCATACCCAGCTGACGATAGCGCATGCCGCTTGTGTTGAAGAACCTCCGTATTGGCAGACCGCTCTTCTCCAGCCAAGCGCCCAGCTCGTCCGCGCTTGGGTTCTGCTCGACGATATGGCGGTCCTCGTATGCCACACCGTGGTCATCGAGCCACCTCTTTGCCTTGCGGCAGGTCGAGCATCGCGGATACTCCACAAACAACACCGTCTCTTGCGCCATCGCAAACCTCCAGCCCCTGATTGCGTACCATCACTATTGTACAGGAGGCCAACCATGCCCCCGTGAGGCCAGCCGTGGCCGTTCGCAACAAGACGATGGGAGGAGACATGCACAACGAGGGCGGAACGCTCCAGGCAACAGAGTCGCGCCTTGCCCCCATGACCCTTGCCCTCACGCTCGCATGCGCGCTGTGTGGGGCCACCCTGCTCGCACTCTCCCTTCCAGCCGCATCCGTTGCCTGGGGGGCATGCGTGGTTGCGTGGCTCCTCCTGTCGCTTTCCAACGTCGATTACCTCATGCGTCACGAGCTGCCCACGGTGGGCATGGTTCCCGTCTCCGCGATGTCGTTGGGACCGGCCGGATGCTCGGTGCTGGTGGTAGGCGACATGCCATCGTGGCTCGTGGGGGTGGGCGTCACTATCGCCTGCATGTCCGGACTCGTGGGTGTCATCCTGTGCGCATGCTTCGTGCGCATGCGGAGCGCCTATGCCACGCAGGCGGCCGTGGCAGAAGATGCCGCTGTCATCGTGTTGGGCGGAATGGTGCACGACGGCAAACCCAAAGAGACCTTGGCCCTGCGACTCGACAAGGCGGCACGCGTGCTGCACGACCACCCCCAGGCGACGCTCGTTCTTTCCGGCGGGCGTACGAGGGAGCACGAGCAGACGGAGGCTGACGCCATGGCCGCATACCTCACGTCGAAAGGTGTTAATGAGGGTAGGCTGCTGCTCGAGCGCGACGCACAGAACACCCAAGAGAACCTCGAGCGCTCCGAGGCCCTCTTGCGTGAGCGCGGCATTGCCACGCAGCGTTGCGTGCTCTCCAGCGACTACCACCTGTACCGCGCGCTGCGCCTGGGCAATCGGCTGGGAATGAGACTCACCCCCATTGCCGCGCCCACACCTTTGAGGGGCCGACTCCAGCAATGGTCGCGCGAGGCGCTCACCATCCTGGCCACGGGCGTGTTATCGCGCTGAGGAACTACGTCGGGATGTGGGGGACCGCATCTGCCCCCTGCATCCAATCCGCGCTATTGGTCGGTAGGTGGCTTCTCGAAGTGCTGGTAGTCAAGCACGTCCTGCCAGTCCCCGCCCCAGCTCCATCCGCGTTCGGTAAAGAGCCGGTAGCACAGGTCGCCCCTATGGATCATGTAGGGCTCGTCCAGGTCCCTGTTAACGTAGTGCCCGGCATCCGGGGGAAACACGTAGCCCGAGCTCGGTATGTAGTAGACGTTCTCGTAGGTGTTGATGTCGATGGCAAGGCCATAGGCGTGATTCGACAGGGTCGTGCCGCCCGTAATGCGACGGAAGTTGAAGCAGGACGAGTTGTCGTCCATGCAGCTCGCGTCGTCGCTGGCCTCGTAGTCGTCGACGAGCCGCATGCGCCTAATGGGATACGAGGCGTCGTAGAGCTCGCGGAAAATCGCCACCACCTCTTGGGCAACCGAGGCATTGACCACCATCTCCCCCACCTTGGTGGCGCCCTCCGCATCCTTATGGAGCACGCGTAGATAGCTCAGGTCCTCGCGCGGGATCGTGCAGTCTTCGCCAAAGGACTTTCCCTGCATGCGTGCAAACACGTCGTCGGGAATCTCCTCCGCCCAAAAGAGCGCATCGACGCCACCGGCGCGTCGTATGTCATCGTCCGAGAGAACCGTCTCGGCGTCGAGCGAACGCGGGTCGAGCTCCTCGGACTCCATGTCGGCAACGCCCTTTGCAGATGACTCAACGATTGACTTGAGGGTGGACGCCTCTCCATCCTCGCCGCCATCGACCTGGTTCGCCTCGGGCACCTCGTGCGTCGCCGCGCCCGTACCCTGTCCCTGCGACGGCGATCCGCATCCTGCCAGCACAAGCGCTGCGAGCAATGCGACGGTTCCAAGCGCCCCTCTCATTAGAATGCCTCGACTTCCGCAATGGCGGCGTCGTTCCATTTGGCCGAGCTGTACACGGAGTCTATGGTGACCTTTATGTAGTCCGTCTTGTGCAGCTGGTCGAACTCGAACTCCTGCCACTCGCCCATCGCATCCTCCAGGGTCACGTGCTGCGTATAGCCGTCGGAAAGCTCGATGGTCACGTTCTTGGGACGGTTGTTGTTGTAGTACACATCCTCGCGCTTGGGGTAACCGCCAACGATTCGCACACCGCGAACCACCTGCTCGGAGTCGGCCTCCAAACTCATCCACTCGCCCACGCCGTTGCCGTCGGCACCCTCGTTCCAAGCGGTGCGTACGTTGCCATCCGTCGCGTTGCGCGGACCATAGTACGACGTGTACTGGTCGGGCGGCAGCACCGAGCTCGCCTCGGGCTCGGCCGCAAACGAGGGTGTTCCCGTCTGTTTGAGCCCTCCGTCCTTGTCCTCGGTCTTGTCCTTGGTCTCGGTCTTGTCCTTGGTCTCGGTCTTGTCCTCGCCCGTCTGCTCCTGCACCGACGTCGTGCTCCCATCTCCCGATACCGACTGCTCGGAGACTTCCACGGTGGGTTGGCGCTCGGACTCCTTCCCCATGGGCAGCACGCCGGCAAAGAACAGGACGCCGACGCATAGTGCCAGCGTTGCAAGACCCACGCCAACGCCAAGCGCCACGAGGCCTCCCGCGGAAGGGCCAGGCTTTCGCCGCGGGCCAGCGTTGGGAGGGGTCGCGGAATAGTATCCTGCGTTAGACGTCTGAGCTGGTGGCGTGGCGGGCGGCATCCATCCTTCCGACCGCCCTCCCACGGGTTGCGTGCCGGTGGGCCCCATCCCGTCGCGTTGTATGACGACAGTGCCCTCCTGGCTGTGCGAACTCCTGTTGGGATGAGTGTCTGCGGGACGGCCCTCCGCACGTGGAGTCTCAACGCGCGGCACGTCACGTACTTGCTCGGGTGCCGCCGAGTCCACAACGACGGTCGCGGACCCTTCCTGGGGTACGGGCGCGCCGCACTTGGGACAAAAGCGCATGCTGCCTTTGAGCCTTGCCCCGCAGGACGTGCATGTGTGAGATGCGGCCATGGACAAACCCCCTCTTTTGGGGACCGCATCAACTGGGCGCAACGGCCAGCGGGAAGTCACCCCGCTGGCGTCGCAGGGCCTCGGACACAGCCCCGATCGTCTTGAAGCCTACCGGTTGCTCTCGCGATCCACGAGGCCGGTGGCACCGTAGCGCTCGCGCAGCGCCGGCTTCTCGATCTTGCCGGTGGCATTGCGCGGAACGTCCGCAAAGATGATCTTGCGCGGACGCTTGTAACGCGGAAGGCCGGCGCAGAACTGCATGATGTCGTTCTCGGTGGCAGTCCTGCCAGGCTTGAGCTGTATGATCGCCGCGGCAATCTCGCCCAGGCGCTCGTCGGGCAAACCGATGACCGCAACGTCCTGCACGGCAAAGTAGCCCGAGAGGTAGTCCTCGATCTGGACGGGATACAGGTTCTCGCCACCGGTGATGATGACGTCCTTCTTGCGGTCCACGAGCCAGTAGAAGCCGTCCTCGTCCTGTCGCGCCATGTCGCCGGTGTGCAGCCACCCATCCACCAAGGTCTCCTTGGTGGCCTCGGGGTCGTTGTAGTAGCAGGTCATGAGACCAGGCCCCTTAACGCACAGCTCGCCAACCTCACCGGGCTCCACCTCGGCGCCCGAGTCGTCCACGATCTTGCACTCCCACCGATAGCCGGGGATGCCGATGGCGCCAACGTGGTCGACGTTCTCCACGCCCAGATGGACGCAGCCCGGTCCCGTGGACTCCGACAGGCCGTAGTTGGTGTCGTAGTCGTGGTGCGGAAATACCTCTTTCCAGCGCTGGATGAGGCTCTTGGGAACCGGCTGGGCGCCCACGTGCATGAGGCGCCACTGGTCAAGCTCAAAGTCCTGGAGGCGCAGGTCGCCGGACTCGAGCGCGGTGAGGATGTCCTGCACCCACGGCACGAGCAGCCACACGATGGTGCAGTGCTCGCGACTCACCGTGTCGAAGATGAAGCGCGGGCTCACGCCACGCAGCAGCACGGCCTTGGACCCACAGGTGAGGCTTCCCATCCAATGGAACTTGGCGCCCGTGTGATAGAGCGGCGGAATGCACAGGAATACGTCGTCATGCGTGATGCTGTGGTGACGGGCCTCCATCTCCGCCGCCTGGGTGAGGCTCTCGTGGTTGTGAAGGATCGCCTTGGGAAAGCCGGTGGTGCCGGAGCTAAAGTAGATGGCGGCGTCATCGTTCTCGTAGAGCGGAATCTGCGGGTCGTGGCTCGAGCAGAGCGCCTCGAGCTCTCGGTAGCTCTCGGCCCATGTTGGGCAGTCATCACCTACGAAGAACAGCAGCCTTCCGGTCTGCACCAGGGGCACGATCTCCTCCACGCGGCCGATGAACTCGGGGCCAAAGAGCAAGACGTCCACGTCGGCCTTGTCCATACAGTACGCTATCTCGTCGGCAGAGTAGCGGAAGTTGAGCGGCACCGCCGTGGCACCGGTCTTGAGGATGCCAAAGTAGATTGGAAGCCACTCGATGCAGTTGTACAGCAAGATGGCCACCTTGTCGCCCTTGTGCACGCCACGCGAGAGCAGGAGGTTCGCCAGACGATTCGACCTCTCGTCGAACACCGACCACGTTATCTCGCGACGATAGGGCTCGTCGTCGGTGGTCTCCACCAGATCGTACTCACGCCAGGTGATGTGGCGGTCCTCCTGACGCTCCGGGTTTACCTCCACGAGCGCTATCTCGTTGGGATACTTCACGGCATTGAGCCTCAGCATGTCGGTTACTATCACGCTACCTCCTCTAAACGGGCATAACATAGTAGGATACACAATTCCCCCGTCTGCATGCCAAACGCAGCGGGAGCTTTTGGGGTCTGCTAGAACTTCTCGATCACATGGTCGTCGACGACCTCGGCATGTAGGCGCGCAATCTCGTGGGGTATGTCGGAAAGCTCGTAGGGCGTCATCTGATACACCCAGTTGAGCCAGTTGCGATACAGCAGGTTGGCATGCGCGCGCCATGTGAAGATGGGCATCCGTTCGGGATTGTCGTCGGGGAAATAGTTCTGCGGGACCTGTATGGGCATGCCGCGGTGGAAGTCGCGCCAGAACTCGTCTGCCAGCGTATCGCGCCCATACTCAAAGTGGCCGGTCACGTACACCTCGTGGAAGTCGCGCGTGGCGATGAGCGCAGGACCCGTGGCAAACCCCTCCGACAAGACTTGCAGCTCGGGATGCAACGCGAGGTCGAGCGTCTCGATTGCGGCATGACGCGAGTGCGGCATGTTGTGCACCTCGTCGAAACCGTTGGTGAGAAAGTTGTACTCGTCACACAGGCGTTGCGGAAACACGCCAAAGAGCTTTGAGGGCAGGTCGCGCTTGCCGATGCCATACAGGTGGTTGAGCATGCCGAGCGCCCCCCAGCACAGACTCATGGTGGAGAACACGTGCTTTTGGCTCCAGTCCACGATCTCGCAGAACTCGTCCCAGTAGTCCACCTGGGTAAAGGGCAGATGCTCCACGGGGGCCCCAGTAATTATTAGACCGTCGTAGTTTCTGTTTTGGAAGCCGTCGAAGGTGTCGTAGAACTTGATGAGGTGGTCGGCCGAGACGTTCTTGGACTTGTGGCTGGAGACGCGCATGAAGTCGCAGTCCACCTGAATGGGAGACTTGGAGATGAGGCGCAAAAGCTGGGTCTCGGTCTCGATCTTGGTGGGCATGAGGTTGAGAATCGCCACCTTGAGCGGACGGATCTGCTGGTTGCGTGCGACTTCGTCCTCCAAGGCAAAGATGCGTTCATCGTGAAGGATCTTCTTTGCAGGCAATCCGTCTGCAACGTTGATGGGCATGGCGACTCCTAACCAAAAGAACTCGTGCGTTGACATAATACGCCATGAATCGGCCTCATGGACATAAAAGCAACAAAGAGGTAAGCTGAATCCCATCACCACGCGACGATACCGCCTGTACAATCAAGGCATGTTGCGGGCTATAGATGCTGTATAAGTGTTATATGCCTTGCAAAAGTCATTATTTTGGCCACAATCCCACATACCGCCGCACGCAATTGTGCTAAGGTTACGCTATGTGACTGGCACTCACGGATGTAGTTGATTCGGAGAAGAAACATGACAACGAGACGCACCACCTTCACTCGAACGCCATTTGTTATTTCCGCCTTCCTTGCCGCGAACCTCGTGGCCGCTGGAGCGCCGATGGTTGCGCTCGCGGAGGAAGGAACTCCTCAGGAGAACGAGCCCACCGAACTGATTCTCGACGGTCAGGGCCAAGAGCCTTCGACGCAGGGCCAGCAGTCCCAGGGCGAGGAGCCCCCCGCCAACAACGAGGAGTCCTCCAACGAGGGCAACTTCTCCACGCAGAGCGAGGAGCCCTCGCTCAAGGCCGCGGCTGATTGCGGAACGTGCACCTGGGAAGTCAAGGACAAGACGCTCACCATCAAGCCCAAAGAGGGCGATTCGGGCACGCTCGCCAATTGGGACAATGTGCCGTGGGCAGCCAGCGCCAAGGACATCGAGACGGTCAAGATCGAGAAGGGCGTAAAGGCCGCCACCTGCAAGAAGATGTTCCAAGGCTGCGAGAACCTCGAGTCTCTCGACCTCTCCAACCTCGACGTCAAGGACGCCACCAGCTTCAACGAGATGTTCGATGGGTGCAAGAAGCTCAGCGAGATCAAGTTTGCCAAGGGCTTCAAGTTCGTCTTCCCAGGTGATGACGACCCGAAGTTCCCCATGCCTGGCGAAGGCTATACCAGCAACTGGTCCAACGGCAAGAAGGCATACGCCACCGCCGATCTTAAAGACGAACTCCACAACAAAGAAATGGAAGAGGACCAGGTCTGGAAGTGGCAGAAAAAGGTAACGCCCACGGTGGAGTTTGCCCTTGACCACTCTTCGTTCGTGTATGATGGCACGGAAAAGAAACCGGAAATCAAGGATGTCGTAGTCAAGGATGGGGATGAGACGCTCGATCCTTCCTGCTACACTCTAACAAATGACCTAAAGGGTAGAACAGATGGGGGTTCGACTACCGTAACGGTGACAGCCAAGGACAAGCTCAAGGGCGAGGGCTATTATTCTTGGACTGAAGATAGCGCAAAAGGAACTGCGGACTTCGTCGTTGAGCCAAAGGCGATCGACTTAGCCGTTAACAGCGTTTCGCGCGTCTACGACGGCTACATCAAGGACGAGAAGTACTGGGCGCAACCTAAATACACTCTTCACTACGTCGATAAATCGCAGTTCGTGGATGGCGAATACCAGTCTTTGAGTATTGTCTGGACGGGCAACGGTACGTACAATTGCGATTGGGAAAACAAGGTCGGCTCCTACCCCATCACGCTCTCAAGTGAGGCCATAAAATTCAAGAACAAGGATACGACCAGCTCCTCCTCGGACGACAGCACGGCGACCGCCGCAGAGACGACGGACGTAGCAAAAAACTACAAGATCGGCGAGATCAAGGACGGCACCCTTTCGGTAACGGCGGCCAACCTTGCCCTGGCAGAGATTGACCCGATTGCCGCCCGCACGTACAACGGCAGCGCCCACACGCCGGAGCCCGTCATCAAGATGAAGTACACCACGGACAACGGCAGCGCCTATGCGGTCCTTACCAAGGACACCGACTACACCCTCTCCTGGTCCAACAACACCCAGGCTGGCACCGCCACCGTCACCGCAACGGGCAAGGGCAACTTTACCGGAACCAAGTCCACGACCTTCAAGATCAACAGCAGCGGTACCACCACCTCGTCCACGACGTCAAGCACGACCGCCAGGGCCGCCACGCCCTCCACGGCCGACCCAACGACGACTGGCCTCATGGGCATGCTGGCCGCAGGCATCTCCGCACTTCTGGCTGGTCGCATTGTCAGGAAGCACGAGGACTAAATAGCTGCGCACATAGCATGCGGGCCATGGGACGTGCTCCCATGGCCCGTTCTTTATGGCTATACTTAGTTCGTTTGGCATGCGTTCACCAAAGGAGACGAGGAGCAAACCGTGGAAATGCGCTATCACAGCACTCGCAGCAAGGACGTGCAGGTCTTTAGCAAGGAGGCTATCCTCACCGGCATAGCACCCGACGGCGGCCTGTTCGTCTCGGACCAAATTGGCTCCGCAAAGCTTGACCTGCCCACCATATGTGCCAACGACTATCATGCAAACGCCCGCCTCGTCCTGGGTTCCCTCCTGCCCGACTACACCGCAGACGAGATCGCCTCGTGCGTGGCGGGAGCCTATGGCGACCAGTGGGACACCACCGCCATAACGCCGACCACCAAGCTCGGCAACGACTGGCTGCTGGAGCTCTATCACGGCCCCACGTGCGCCTTCAAGGACGTGGCACTCCAGATGCTTCCCCGTCTCATGAGCGTCGCACGCAAGACCGCGGGCAACGGTCGCAACGTAATGATCCTAACCGCAACGTCCGGCGACACGGGCAAGGCTGCGCTCGACGGCTTTGCCGACGTGGAGGGCACCGGCGTGACCGTGTTCTATCCCGACGGCAAGGTCTCGGACGTGCAGCGCCTCCAGATGGTCACGCAGCGCGGGGCCAACGTGGCGGTTGCCGGCATTAGGGGCAACTTCGACGATGCGCAGACCGAGGTCAAGCACATCTTTGCAGATGAGCGGGTGGCCGAGCGCCTCCTTGCCAACAACACCGTGCTGAGCAGCGCCAACTCCATCAACGTGGGTCGTCTGGTGCCTCAGGTCACCTACTACTTCGACGCCTATGCCCAGCTGGTGCGCGCCGGCGTGGTCTCCCTGGACGAGAAGGTGGACTTCTGCGTTCCCACCGGCAACTTTGGTGACGTCCTGGCCGGATACTACGCCAAGGTGCTCGGCCTTCCCGTGGGTACCCTCATCGTGGCGTCAAACGCCAACAACGTGCTCACCGACTTCATCTCCACCGGCACCTACGACCGTCGGCGCCCCTTCCACAAGACCATCTCCCCCTCCATGGACATCCTCGTCTCGTCCAACTTGGAGCGCCTGCTCTACTACCTGTCTGAGGGCGACTGCGAGCTCGTTTCCTCCTATATGGCAGACTTGTCCAACAAGGGTTCCTACACGGTCTCCAAGGCGATTCTGGAGCGTTTGAGGGATACCTTCTCGTGCGGCTTCGCCAACGATGACGCAACGCGCCAAACGATTCTGCGCACGTGGGACGACTTGGGCATCCTCATCGACACGCACACCGCCGTGGGCAAGGCCGTGTTGGATGCTCGTGCGCACGAGGGCCGGCAGCGCATCTGCCTTGCCACCGCGTCACCATACAAGTTCTCGGCCGATGTCTTGTGCGCCTTGGGCAGGCAGATCGAAGGTCTGGACGGGTTCGCGTGCATGGACGAGCTCGAGCGCATTACGCAGACCAGTGCGCCAGCTCAGCTCTCGGGCCTCAGGTCCGCAGCGGAGCTGCATCCCAACGTGTGTGACCGCGACAAGATGTCCGCGTTCGTGGAGGACGCCTGCGCTCGCATATTCGCATAGGGCACAACCGGGTGGCGGTTCCCAACTCTGCGGTTACACGTGTGTCTCGTCGCTGCGACGGAGCAGCAGGTGCATGATTAGGATGCCGAGCAGCCCACCCGAGAGGTCAATGAGTATGTCTGTGATCCTGCCGTCGCGACCCGGCACGAACAGCTGGATCGTCTCGTCGATGCAGGGTATCACGAGCCACGGAATGACGGCCAGACGATAGGCCCATGCGGCGTCTGTGGCCCATGCCCGCATCATGCCAAGGTTTATGAACCCCAACAGAGCATATTCGCTAAAGTGAGCGGTCTTGCGCACGATGTGGGTCGCAACGCCGCTGTCCGTAATCCCCAACGCATTGAACAGGGGCGTAAGCAACACAACCGCGGAGTCCGACTCCGAATTGGACACCGGCGCGGGCATGAGCGAATGTCCCCAGATAACACATACCCACACCACAAACGCCACGAGCCAGAGGACCTTGGCGGTCCTGCCCGTCTGCCGACCAATGAGTCTTGACAAGTCCTTACGCCTCTCTGGAGATGGAGGGAAGGTGCTGTGCCCGGTACGCAGCCGTGCGACGCTGCGCAAACGTGTCGTTCGATCCCTCAATGACCGTAAGCCGAGAACGCGAGTACCTGCGAGCCGACTCCCTCTTGTTGCGCTCGAGCTCCTCCTGCACCAGTCGATCCACATGGTCGGAGGCCCTACTCCTCACGTCGTTGGTGCCGAGCGTGTCGTCCATCGCCTTGAGCGCGGTCTCGAAGGAGTCCGCGTTTGAGAGGGTGAGCTGGGTGGTGTCGGGAAACAGGCTCGCGTCGAGCGTGGGAACGCGCTTGTTGATGATGCTGGAACGCGTGATGGTGCTGGCCGCACTACGCCGTGCCATGGGTGCCGTTTGCGAGGCGGATGAATGCGTGGATGCGGAGCCCGCACGTGTCTGCGCAGTCGCCTGAGCCCGCATGGGACCTGTCTGCATGTGCGAGAGCCCCGGGAAGCGCTCGTCCATGGAAACCGTACGGTTGACCACTTGGCCGCGATTGATCACGGGCATGTCAAACGCGTCCGAACCCAGACGATGACGCAAGGTGTCGCGCACGGAGCCCTTGGTCTTTGCCTGCACGTGCATCTGGTTGGTCGTCTGCGACTGCTGCGTGACGGGCCGCTGTACGACGGGTTGCGGTTGCTGCGCCACGGGCTGCCGTTGGGCCTGCATGCGGGACGTGTCCTGTGCCTCGTCCTGGTTCATGCGCGGCAGGACCCCCGTAATGGCCTGGCTGTCGAACACGGATGCCCGCATCGCCGGAGCCACATGACGAGGCTGAGGCTGCTGTTGCGCCTGGGCTTGCGCACGGGCCTGGGCCTGAGCCCGCTGCTGGGCCTGCGCTTTTGCCTGCGCTTGGGTCTGGGCCTGCTGGGCCTGGACCTGCTGCTGGGCTTGGAACTGCGCGGCCCTGCGCATCGCGGCCTGCTGCTGCACGACGGAGGTCGGCACGTACTCGCGCTTGCGCTGCTCGCTCAGCGACTCGTAGCGCGTGCGATACACCTCGGCGGAGTTGCGCGCACGTTGAGCCTCGGCGGACATGTCCTCGAGCTCCTCGTACAGGCGATGCCTCGCACTTGCACCGGTAATGCCAAAGACGAGTCCACCTACGATGGCACCCACCGCACAGCCCACGCCAAACATTCCCCATGGCGCATGATACACGGTGCTCGCCACATCGTGCAGTGAAAGACCATAGGCAGGCGTAGCAGAGAGCGCAATGCACGAAGAAGCCGCAGTCGCGGCGGTGATTCTTGCTACATGGTTTACGGCATGTCCGGCATCGAGTTGCATGGGTTGCTCCGATTCAATTACGTTTGCATGCAGCTGGCACGCAATGTCATTTGCTAACGATTATAGTAATACAAATGCTTAAAAACGCGACACTTTGGCAAATGACCGGTGCGTTTTTTTCGAGAACATGCAGAAGGGATAAAACATGAGGTCTATCGCAATCGTAACGGGAGCTTCCTCGGGAGTCGGCAGGGAATTCGTGTATCAGCTGTGCGGTGGCGGAGGTGGTCCGCTCGACGAGATATGGATCATCGCACGCAGCAAGGACACGCTTGCAAAGATGGCAGCCGCATGCGAGAAGCCGCTCATTCGCCCCATTCCGCTCGACCTCACGCTCGACGAGTCCTTTTGTGAGCTCGAGGCCATGCTCGCGCAGGAGGAGCCGTGCGTCCAGTGGCTCGTCAACAGCGCGGGGTTTGGAACCTTTGGCAGCTTTGGCGACGTTGGTTCGGCCAACGCCGACATGGTCCGGCTCAACTGCCTCGCCCTGGTTTCCATGACGTCAATCTGCCTACCCCACATGCAACCGGGTTCGCGCATCGTCAACATGGCATCCATCGCCGGCCTTGTCCCCCAGCCGCAACTTGCCACGTACTCCGCCAGCAAGGCCTTCGTGCTCGAGCTCTCGCGCATGCTCGACCACGAGCTCGCCGGAACGGGAATCCACGTGACCGCCGTGTGTCCCAAGTTCATGAGGACCAAGTTCCTGGACAAACCCGGCGACAGCGAGGCCGCCGGCGCCATGACGCGCATTGGGTTCGAGGACGTGGGACATGTGGTACGCACGGCGCTGCGTTTCTCGGTGCTGGGCTACCACGTGAGCCTGAGCTGTCTGGACATGCAGCTTGCCGCACTTGCGGCAAAGCTTCTTCCCCGCAAGACGCTCTTCCGCATAGAGGACCTTTTGTTTGGGCGTTGCGGAAAGAAGGAGCGTCGCGTGAAGAGCGCCTTGTAGGCCTTCCGCACTCTACCGTTTAGATGTACTCGTTCTGCTGTGCCTTCTTGGCCGAGCGGATGAGGAACTCCTGGTTGTCGGCCGTCTGCTGAAGCCCCTTTACCAACGCGGACTCGGCGCGCTCTATGTTGTTCATGTTGGCAAGAACCCTGCGAATGCCCCACACGAACGGCTGGAGCTCGGCGTCGATGAGCAGCTCCTCGTTTCGCGTGCCCGAGGCCACCGGGTCGATGGCCGGGAAGATGCGCTTGTCCGCCAGGTCTCGGTCGAGCTTGAGCTCCATGTTGCCCGTGCCCTTGAACTCCTCGAAGATGACCTCGTCCATCTTGGATCCCGTGTCGATGAGCGCCGACGCGAGGATGGTGAGCGATCCGCCGTTCTCGATGTTGCGGGCGGCGCCCAGGAAGCGCTTGGGGGGATAGAGTGCGGCAGAGTCCACGCCACCGGACAGGATGCGTCCGCTGGCAGGCTGCGCCAGGTTGTAGGCGCGTGCCAGTCGCGTGATGGAGTCGAGCACCACCACGACGTCCTCCCCCAGCTCCACGAGTCGCTTGGCACGCTCAACGACAAGCTCCGAGACGGACGTGTGGTTCTCGGCCGGCATGTCGAAGGTAGAGGCGACGACCTCGCCGCGGATGGAGCGCTGCATGTCGGTGACCTCTTCGGGACGCTCGTCCACCAGCAGGCAGAAGAGATGCACCTCTGGGTTGTTTGCGGCGATAGACTGGCAGATGCGCTTGAGGACCGTGGTCTTTCCCGCCTTGGGAGGACTCACGATGAGGCCACGCTGCCCCTTGCCAATGGGTGCGACAAGGTCGATGGCGCGACCGGTAATCGACTCGCGCCCGTGCTCCATAATCAGCCGCTCGTTGGGATAGATGGGAGTGAGGTCCCGGAACCGCGGACGGCCCTTGAGGGCCTCGGGCGCGATGCCGTTGACCGTGTCGATCTTGCCGAGCGGCGGAAACTTGTTTCCCGATCGCGCGGGCGATAGCCTGCCCACAACGTAGTCGCCCGAACGCAGGCCATGTTGGCGAACGAGCTGCTGATGCACGAACGCATCCCCGTCGCCCTTCATGTAGTTTCCCGTTCGCAGGAACCCATATCCCTCGTTCTGAATCTCAAGAACACCCTCGATGGGCCTAAAGCCCTCTGTGAGGGCAGCAGCCTCGAACACGAGCTCAACGAGCTCGGCCTTTCGCTTGCCCGTATGATCGATGTCGAGCTCGGCTGCCTTCGCACGCAGGTCGGCGACCTTGAGCTTCTCCAGGTCCTCACGCTTGAGGGAGGGCTCGAGGGACTGATCCGGCATGTTGTTGCGCCTGTTGCGGCGCCTGTTCTGTCCGCTCTGGTTACGCGCCTGGCCCTTGTTTCGGCCCGAGCCGTTGTTGGCGTTGGCATTCCTGCGCCGCTTCCGCTGCCCCGAAGGCTGCTCGGCCTGTCCACCCTCTTCCGACGATGCGCCCTCCTGCGAGGAGTCCGCAGCATCCAACGAGCCTTCTCCGGCATTCTTCGTCTCGACCGCGTCGGCAGTGTCCTTGGCGGAAGCGCCGTCGTTCTTCTTTGACGCACGCCTCTTACGACGCGGCTTTGGCTCCTCGGGCTGCTGTGGGGCATCATCCAAGGGAAGCTCGGCCTGGCTTGCCTCGGCCATTTGCTGGTTAGCTTCTTCGGCCATGAATCCTGCCTTTCTGGCATCTGCGCATGCGCATGCATACTGCGCAGAACAATCTATTTGTACAGAATGAAATTGGTGATCAACTGACCAAATAAATGAATCACTGATTTTCCGGCCAAATGTCGGCCGAAGAGAATTGTAGCACTACAGACGCATTACATCAGACCTCAACACTATTTCCACCAAGGTGCGTCTGGCCGTTGGGGTACACCCTCGACAAAACCGAGGGGTACCCCAATCGAGCGTTATGAACGGGGACGGCGTCGCACGACCAGCCTGCTGATCTTCCGCGCGATCTGCTCCGCTATCTCAAAGCCCTTCTCGGTGAGCACGATGTACATCGAACGAGCAGATCCGCCCTCAATGTGGACGCGCACGACGAGCTCCTTCTCGACCAACGCACCCACCGACATGGAAACGGTTGGCTGAAGCAGGCCAAGACGCTCGACGAGGCTCGTTACCGTGCTGTTGTTGGTTTCGTCGGCATACAGGGCGAGCATCACCAGCTCTCCGGCGGTGCAATACACCGAACCCATGGCATCCACGTATTTGCAGATGCGATCGGCTGACGTGCGCGCCAGCGGCTGTCCAACGGGTATCTTGGCCCGCGTGCGCGATGCAAGCTCATTCGCGAATTTCCTACCATCGTCCGAGATGGAACAGACGATGTTCCTGCGATCAATTGTTCCCTCGTCGCGGTCGATGTACCCAAGGCTCGCCAAATGGTTGGTGCGATGCGTCATGGTCGGTCGCAGTGCGCCTTGGTACTCGGCGATGTCGGACGTCTTCATGGGACTATCCACGAGGGCCAGCCGACACAGTATGGCAAACTCTTCGAAGGTGAGCCTACACACGCTCTCGGTTTCCTGCCGTACCAGGTTGTAGGCCCTGCGCACCGACATGTACTCCCGTAGCTCCACTATGGTCTCCTAACTTGGCCGAAGCCAGTCAAGTATGGCTGTCCGTATAATACCAATAGACATATACTACGAATTAACATGTTATTGCATGCATGCCGTTTGGTACTGTGAAAACAAATGTTTACGTAAAGTGCATAACTGCAGCTACATACGTTGGGGAGCGCTCACCCCCACAAGCGAGAGCGATATGTCGAGGACCAATCGCACCGCGTCGCACACCACCAAACGTGCATGGGACACGTCTTCGTCCACAGGCCTTCCCTCGCTGGGCAGCACTTGACATTGCGTGTAGAAGGCATGGAACATGCCTGCCACCTCCTCGGCGTAGTGCGTGAGCCTAAACGGGGCACGGTCGCGTGCGCAACCGGCCACGAGTCCCGCGAACTCCGAGAGCTTGCGTGCCAACGCCAGCTCAGTGGGGTTCGTGAGCACGGAGAGGTCCACGTCCTCGCCAATGGCGGCAGACGCGATTGCATCCATATCCTGGGCCTGCGACTCGTCGACGTCCACCCCGGCCGCCTTGCGCAGTATCGAGCAGATGCGCGCATGGGCGTACTGAACATAGTACACCGGATTGGTGTTGTCCTGACGACGGGCCACCTCTATGTCGAAGTCGATCATCTGGTTGGCAGACTTGGATACCAGTATGTAGCGAGTGGCGTCGGGTCCCACCAAGTCAAGCAGCTCGTCGAACGTGACCATCGTGCCCTTGCGCTTGGACATGCGCACCGGCTTTCCGTTGCGAAGCAGATTGACCAGCTGACCCAGAAGAACCTCGAACTGCCCGGGGTACCCCAGCGCCTCGCAGGCGGCGTCGACGCGCTTGATGTAGCCGTGGTGGTCGGCACCCCATATGTCGATGACGTGCTCCACGCGCTGGAACTTGTTCCAGTGATAGGCCACGTCGGAGGCGAAGTAGGTGTACTCGCCGTTGGACTTCACCAGCACGCGGTCCTTGTCATCGCCAAACGAGGTCGAGCGGAACCACAGAGCCCCGTCCTCGGTCGTATAGGTGTGGCCCATCTGCTCGAGCTGGCTGAACGCGCGATGCACGGGATCCAAGCCGTCCTCCCCCGCCACATAGAGCGAGCGCTCCGAGAACCACTCGTCGAAGTCGCAGCGAGCCTCATGGCAGGTTCCACGAATGGACTCCATCATGAGCTGGTATCCCCGCTCACGAAACTCCGCGATGCGCTCGTCGTCGGGGCAGCCAAGCCACCGGTCCCCATCCTCGCGCACAAAGTGGAGCGCCAGGTCGATGATGTAGTCTCCGCCGTAGGAGTTCTCGCCAAGCGATTCCTGGAAGTCGCGCGTGAGCGGATACGTCTCGGGATGCTCGTCCTCCTCATCCTCGACAAAGGCCCTTCGATCGGCAATGAGGGTTTGGTACGCCTCGTCGGGCGTCTGGCCAGCGTGCACCAAGTCGTAGAGCTGCGCGTAACGCTTGTCGATGGAGCGGCCAAACACGTCCATCTGACTGCCGTGGTCGTTGATGTAGTACTCGCGCTCCACGTTGTATCCCGCATGCTCCATCACGTTGCACAGCGAGTCACCCAGCGCCGCCCACCTACCATGGCCTATGTGCATGGGACCAACGGGGTTTGCCGACACGAACTCCACCTGGACGCGCTGTCCGCCGCCCAGGTCCGATCGTCCAAAGTCCTTGCCCTGCTCGCGCACGACCCTAAAAACGTCGTTGTGGCTTGCAACGCTCAGATAGAAGTTGAGGAACCCCGGGCCTGCCACCTCGATGCGGTCCACCGCATCCGAGGACGAGATGTGCGCCACGACTGCCTCCGCGACCTTCCTGGGTGCGCAGCGCGCCAGCTTTGCAGATCGCAGCGCCACCGTAGAGGACCAGTCTCCGTGCGACGTGTCGGCGGGACGCTCGAACCCGAGGTCACCCACCTCGAACATCGGCAGGTCACCGGCCTCCTGAGCGGCCTTAATCGCGTCACGAACCATCATCTCGAGCTTCTTAGGCATCAAGCAACACTCCTTATACGTTGGCTATTGGCTCTGTCGCCAATCGGAACATACGCGGTATCAGAAATCGAGCTCCTCGCGCACCAAACGCTGGCGGAGGTCCGAGAGGCTCCTCTGCAGTCCCACGGGATACGTCTGGGGGTTGAGGAAGCGCTTCGTCGCGGGGTCGAGCCGCATGAGCGCATCTTTGCAGCGGGTCTTTGCGACCTCAATCGACTCGGGCTGCGATACTGCCTTGCCGTCTACGACGATGGGAACGAGCAGCTCGCGCGGCGTGGCGTTTGCAAGCCGATGGACGGTGACGGGGTCCACGATGTCAACCATGGCCCGACGGTCGCCGTCGTCGCAGGTCTCGTCCACGATCATGTCTCCCACCGGGCACTGGCTTGCGTCCTCGAAGCGCAGCACCTGCTGTATGCCGGGAATCGTGCGCTTGAACACCTGCTCCGAGAGCTTCATGACGGGTCGCCAAGGCTCGTCGTTGGACGAACGCGTGGCCGAGAGCTTGTATACGCCGCCCAAGGACGGTTGGGGGTCGCAGGTGGCCAGCTTGGTGCCCACGCCAAAGGAGTCTATGGGAGCACCCTGCGCGAACAGCGACTGGATGGTGTACTCCTCCAGGTCGTTGGAGACCGCGATCTTCACATAGGGGAAGCCAGCCTCGTCGAACGCCGCGCGCGTCTCCTTGGAGAGCCTGGCAAGGTCGCCGGAGTCGATGCGGATCGCCGAGAGGCGCTCGCCGTCCCTCTCCATCTCCCCCGCCACCGTAATGGCGTTGCGGATGCCCTGATGAACGTCGTAGGTGTCGAGCAACAGGCAGCAGTTCTTGGGGCTGGACTTGGCAAAGGCGCGAAACGCCTCCAGCTCCGTGGGGAAGGCCATGACCCACGAGTGCGCATGCGTGCCGAACACCGGAATGCCGTAGATCTTGCCAGCCAACACGTTGGACGTGGAGGTGCAGCCACCAATGTAGGACGCACGTGCCACCGCGAGTCCCCCGTCGTGACCCTGTGCGCGGCGCAAGCCGAAATCGGACACGGGATGGCCCTCGGCAGCGCGAACCACGCGCGAGGCCTTTGTCGCGACCAACGTCTGGAAGTTGACGAGGTTGAGAAGCGCCGTCTCTATGAGCTGGCACTCGATGATGGGACCCTGCACACGCACCATCGGCTCACGCGGAAACACCAGGTCTCCCTCGGGGATGGCCGACACGTCCACGTGCATGCGGAATGTGCGAAGATAGTCCAGGAAACCCGGCTTGAACATGGGGCCACCGCCAGGGGCGACGATGCTCGCCAGGTACGTGAGGCTCTCCTCGTCAAAGCGGAAGTTCTCCACCAGCTCGGCAATCTGGCCGATGCCCGCGGCAATCGCATACCCACCGTCGAAGGGATTCTCACGGAAGAACACGTTGAAGCATCCCTGCGCGTCCAGGAGCCCGGACTCCCAAAAGCCCTGGGACATGGTGAGTTCGTACAAGTCGCAGTTGAGTGCGACGTCGGTGGGCATTGTGCGATCGGTGAGCGCCATGCTTTCACCCTCTTCCTTCGCGAGACGTACCGCCTAAGGGTACCATTGGCCAACTGGGTGCCTATCGTGAAACAAAAAGATACACCGCAATAACCGCCGCCACCACAAGCGCCAACACCACGAGGATGATCTTCTGGGCGACAGGCATCGAGAGGTCCTCCCCGGGCTCCATGAGCCGTCGCGCCCGACGCTGCGCCTCGGTCTCGCGCTGCGGTGCCGTTGCCTCACGGCGTGGGGTTTCTGTCTCACGGCGAGGCCGCGTTGGCGACGCAGCCCCCTCGCTCCCCCGCTCCGCACGCAGCTGCTCGAGCTCCGCACGCTCGCGCCGCGCCTTCTCGGCACGCAACGCCTCGAGCTCGGCACGCTCCTCGCTCGTAAGTGGTGCTTCGTCGTTGGTCATGGAACAACCCCCTCCATAGATTTCTCAAGAGTGTAGCGCATTTGGCCGTCCAAAGGTTGCGCGCCATGTTGGGGCTGTTGCGACGGCCGCGTGGCGGCGGCCCGTGATGGCGGGCGCGTGGGGCGAACCGTCG
>CADBCS010000037.1 GCA_902793195.1 uncultured Coriobacteriaceae bacterium
CCTCCCTCGCCGAGACGACCTCCAGCGCGAGCGTCGCTGGCAGCGCAACCTCAACGATAACCGCATCGCCTTCCACGCGCTGCTCGAGCGGTGCTGCGGTCTCGTCCGCTACTTCGTACATGCACGCCACGCGGCCGTCGGCCACAAGACCCTCTTGCGCGATTGTCACGGTCGCCTTCGTGCCTTCCGCGGTCTGCAGCTCCTCATCTCCCGCAGAGAGCACCCTCACGGCCATGATCTCGCTTGTCTGCGGCTCCATCCCTTCGGGTCGCGCTGAGGCGACAAGGTTCGTCGCACGCTCTGCCTCCTCACCTTGCGGGCTGGCTACGTCGAGCTTTGCATCCTCGGGGAACGTTCCTTCGGCCGCAGAGACATGCACTCGCGTCCCACCCAAGTCGGTCTCCCGATCGAACGCGGGGAGAGCTGGGGCCTGAGCATCGGTCTTCGCTGCGTCCCCCTGCGACGCCACGTCCAACGTGACAGCATTTTCTGCCGCCTCCGTTACCGTTTGCGCGAAGGCTCGCGAGGCGTCCATCCCCAACAATTGGAGCACGAGCATCACGCTCGTCACCCACGCAAAGACTGCCCTCAACGCTGTTCTTCCCGCAGTTTTCATCGTGCCCACTCCTCCATTCTTAGTGGTTATTTGCACTTTAGCACAGGTATCATTTAGGCCGAGCGTGATCGCAGGTCATCGTCCGTGCGACGCGACCCGTGCGCCACACTCGCCGCTCGAGTGACATGGTCCGTGCCCGGATGCCGCGCCGCCCGTCGTCGCACGCCGCTCGACCTGCAACCTGAGCGGCCAAAACCGAGGAGCGCCAGGCCCTGCTTGAAGCGTGCATTGGCTCAGGTCCTGAACCATACGAAAACAGGCCAGAGACAAAGCTCTGACCTGCGAGTGTTTGGTAGCCCGTACCAGATTCGAACTGGTGATCTCCGCCTTGAGAGGGCGGCGTCCTAAACCGCTAGACGAACGGGCCGTTGCAGATAACATCCTATAGTGGATGAGCTCGTGTGTCAAGCAGGTTTTTTCCTATCGCGTGGTACGGTACTTCTGCATGTGTCGCAAATAGCCTTGGAACTCATCCGAGCAGTCCGAGTTGTCGAGCTTGTAGTCCTTGTGCTGCAGAATGGTCGCATGGAACCCGTAGTATTTGTCGATGTATGCGATGAGCCGGTCGATTGCATCGAGTTGAGCGGCGGGATACGGGCGACCGTCCTCCACGTGATCGATCTCGATGCCAATGGAGCACTGGTTCATGGCGCTGCCGGCCCCTGGCTTGTGGGCGACGACATTGTACTTTTGGTCGAGGTACGAGTAGCTGGCACCTCCCACGTGCCAGCAGATCTGGTTCATGTCCATGTATTGGCGAATCTCGCCCTGTTCGTTGACCATGAACTGCGTGCCCACGCCACCTCGCTCGATCCAGTTCGTTATCCAGAAGTCGAAGCCACGGTACTCGGTGGTGTCGTGCATGACGATGCATCGCTGATAGTAGGGAGACTTGTACCCATGCGCCATCTGCGGCACGATTTTAATGCTCATGTTCGACGGCTTCTTTGTGGTTGCATCAACCGCCTTGCCCTTGTATGCACCGGACGGAAGATTGACTGAGGAACCCTTTTTCACAAGACGAACCTGCATCGCCTCGATGCGCAGGCCAAGACCAAGCGACCCGGATGTCTCGCCGTTCTTTGCCCATGCCATCCAGCCGATCCCCTGCACGTGAGCGCGATAGTAGATGTTGTACTTGGAAGCTGCCTCTCCATAGAGCTTGATCTGCATTGATTCCACGCGACGACCCTTGCCCGTGGTTCCGGCAATCTCGCCGTCGCTACGCCAGCTCTGCCAGCCCTCCTTTTGCACATGGGCTCGATAGGTGATGCCTTGCGAATAGTTGCTGAGCGAGAGCTTTATGGCCTCTATCCTCAGTCCCTGCCCCGTCGTCCCCGCCGTCTGACCATTTCCGGCCACCTTGAGCCAGCCTCGCCTCTGCACATGTGCGGTCACACCGATGCCGCCCTTGACGTAGTTCTTCGCATAGGGAAACGTGACGTCCGATGTCCCCAAATTGGATGGCTTTTGGCCCTTGGGGGCGAGCAGCATCTGAAACGCCTCAATCCTGAGGGAACTGCCTTCGGAACCAACGGCCTCACCGTTGCTCGTCCACGCCATCCATCCTATGCTCTGCACGTGCACGCGATACCACACGTCATATTGCTCGGCAATCGCACCATACAGTCTGAGCCGAAATGCCTCCACGCGCAGAGACTTGCCAACGGTACCTCCCGACGCACCATCGCGGGCCCATGAGAGCCACCCCTTCTTCTGCACGTGCATCTGGTACTCGACGCCCCCGTCCACCGACGGGTCCTTTCCATCCAGGCGGATGCGAATGTCCTCCACGCGCAGCGACTTGCCCATTGTTCCGCCCATGGCGCCATTGGAGACCTCTGGCATCCATCCGTTTCTCTGCACATGTGCCGTGTAGCAGATGGAGGGACTCTGGGAAACCGCAGTGGTGGAAAGCTGTGTCGCACCCGCCTTCGCATCCTCCACAACGGTATCGGAAGAGGCCTCACCCTGCGTCGTTAGCTCGACCTCCACAGGAGCTTCGGCGACGGGCACGAGCTCTTCCTCGACGCCGACATCCGAACCACCGGAGGTACCGTTAGGCTCCTCGATCTCCGTCGCACCTTGCCCCTCGGTCAAGTCCGCAGGCGCCGTTTCTGGTGTTGGCGTGTCCACTTCCGTAGATACGGCTTGAGGTTCCGCATCCGTCGTGCCCGCAGCATCTTCCAGTGCCGAGGCCGAGGTCCCCAGGCAGACAACAATAAGCGCAGCCGTAAGGGCACACAGGGCAATCCTTCGCATATGCATCAATCCTCCCATCAATCGATTCGACCAGTATAGTTGACGAAGGGCGCCGCTCCAAATCGTTGCATCGTCGCAACTCTTGGAGTGGCGCCCTGATCACCTCGACCGCGCTTTCGGGGACCGTTTTACCCCGTCGGCGTTCTTTTGTCCTACAGAATCTCCGTTACGCGCTCAACGCTCGGGCAGCTCTTCATGGCACCAGTGGGACACGCGGCCACGCACTTGAGGCAGTTCGCGCAGAACGCGCTCGCCTCCTTCGGTACCATGGGATTAACCTCGGTCGAGAAACCGCGATTATACAGGCCGAGGTAGGTCTTGCCGACCTCCTGGTCGCATATGCGGTAGCAGAGGCCACACAGCACGCACTTGTCCGGATCGTGCATTATGACCTTGTCCACCACCTGCTTGTCTTCCCTCTTGTGCATCTGGCCCGCAAACTGGTCGGGATTCACGTCGAACCAGTTGGCAAAGCGGATGAGCCGGCAGTCGTAGTAGTCGTGGCAGCCGCACTCAAGGCAGCGTGACGCCTCCTTGATCGCCTGTTCCTCCGAGAACCCAAAGTAAATCGGCTCAAAGTTGCTTCGACGCTCCTCGGGTGAGAGGCCCGGCATCTTTGCACGTTGCTGCTTGGGTTCGTCCTCGAAGTCCTCCGGGGTCTTCTCCTGTGTGACGAAGTACGGGACATGGCGGCGAACCTCGTCGCCCTCCAGATAGTTGTTGATGCACAGGGCTGCCTTCTGCGCCTCGGCGATCGCCTGGATGGCGATGCCTGCGCCACGATTGGTCACGTCACCCGCGGCAAACACGTTATCCATCTCGGTACGGAAGGTCAGCTCGTCACAGGCGATGGTGCCACGCTGCGTGAGGAGCTCGGATGCAACGCCCTCACAGTTAGCTCCCTGGCCAATTGCCATGAGCACGTTGTCGATGGCAACGTCCTCGGTGGCACCCTCCACGGGCACGGGACGGCGGCGACCAGATGCGTCAGGCTCGCCAAGTTCCATGATCTGCAGCTTCATGCCAGTCACATGGCCGTCCTCGCCATAGAACTCGATGGGATTGGTGAGGAACTTGAAGGTCACGCCCTCCTCGATTGCCTCCTCGATCTCCACGTCGGATGCGGGCATCTCGGCACGCGTGCGACGATAGACCACGTAGACTTCCTTGGCGCCCAGACGAACAGCGGTGCGGCAGCAGTCCATGGCGGTGTTTCCGCCGCCGCACACGGCCACGCGGTCCCCCAGAGCGGGACGCTCGTCGTGACCCAGGTGCTCCAAGAAGTCGATGCCGCCGACCACTCCCTCCAGGTCCTCGCCCGGAACGCGCATGTTGAGGGAACGCCAGGCACCAAGAGCCAGCAGCACGGCGTCGTAGTCCCTCCTCAGGTCATCGAAGTCGATGTCGCGGCCGAGCTGCACGCCCGTGTGCACCTCAACGCCTGCGTTGGTGATGATCTCGATCTCGCGATCCAGAACGGCCTTGGGCAGACGATACTCGGGAATGCCGTAACGCAGCATGCCGCCAAGCTTGGGCTGCTTGTCAAAGATTGTCACCGCATGCCCGTAGCGACGCAGGAAGTAGGCTGCCGTGAGACCAGCCGGGCCACCGCCAACGATGGCCACGCGCTTGCCCGTGTCAGGCTCGCACTGCACCACGTAGGGGTCGCCGTCCGCCTCGATCCTATCGGCCGCGAATGCCTTAAGGAAGGCGATGGACAGCGGCTCCTCCACCAACTGACGACGGCAGGCGTCCTCGCAGGGATGCGGGCACACACGGCCGATTGATGCAGGGAACGGGAACGCCTCGTAGATGGTGGACACGGCGTCCTTGTAGCGACCGTCGCGAATCTCTCCCACGTACTTTTGGCAGTCGGTCATCGCGGGGCAGTTGAGCTTGCAGGGCCCGCGGCAGTCGCCTGTGTGGTCGGAGAGAAGCAGCTCGAACGCGGTCTTGCGCGCACGCTCCACACGCTCGGTGTCCGTATGGACGACATAGCCCTCCTGCGGGCGGGCAGAGCACGCGCGCAGGAGCTTGGGGACGCCCTCGACCTCTACGAGGCAGACGCCGCAGGCGCCATATATTGCCGTGCGCTTGTCGAAGCAGAGCGTGGGAATCTCCACGCCGGCCCTCGTCGCAGACGTGAGAATGGTATCGGTGGAATTGGCGACGACTTCCACGCCGTCGATGGTATAGGTCACAGACATGTGCACATTCCCCCTTCCCTATCGAACAACAACCGCGCCAAAGCGGCAGGCCGTCTTGCAGTTGCCGCACTTGATGCAGAGTGCGGGGTCAATCTCGTGAGGACTCTTGCGCTCGCCGCTGATGGCTTGCACCGGGCACTGACGGGCGCACGCCGTGCAGCCGATGCAGGCATCCTTGTTGATGCTGTAGGTTATGAGCTCACGGCACTCCCCCGCCGGGCAGCGGTGCTCGTCGATGTGCGCCTCGAGCTCGTCGCGGAAGTACCTGATGGTGGTGAGCACGGGGTTGGGTGCCGTTTGCCCCAGGCCGCAAAGCGCACCGTCCTTGATGGCGTAGCAGAGGTCCTCGAGCTTCTGGATGTCGCCCTCCTCGCCGTTCCCAGACACTATGCGGTCCAGAATCTCAAGCATGCGCTTGGTGCCCAGGCGACAATGGACGCACTTGCCACAACTCTCCTTGGCGGTGAAGTCGAGGAAGAAACGGGCCATGCCGACCATGCAGGTGGTCTCGTCCATAACCACCATGCCGCCCGAGCCCATGATGGCGCCAGTGGCGCCCAGCTCGGCGTAGTCGATGACCGTGTCGAGCTTGCTCGCGGGAACGCAGCCGCCCGAGGGTCCACCCAGCTGCACGGCCTTGAACTCCTTGCCGTCGCGAATGCCGCCACCAATGTCGAAGATGACCTCGCGAAGCGTCTTGCCCATGGGAATCTCGACCAAGCCGCCACGCACGACCTTGCCGGTGAGTGCAAAGACCTTCGTTCCCTTGGAGTCCTTGGTACCCATGGCCGCAAAGGCCTCGCCGCCGTTGCTGATGATCCAGGGGACGTTGGCATAGGTCTCCACGTTGTTGATGTTGGAGGGCTTGAGCCAGTAGCCGGCCTGTGCAGGGAAGGGCGGCTTTAGTCGCGGCATGCCACGCTTGCCTTCGAGGGACTCGATGAGTGCGGTCTCCTCGCCACATACGAACGCGCCGGCACCGGCCTTGATCCGCAGTGTGCAGCTAAAGTCACTGCCCAGTATGTTCTTGCCGAGGTAGCCACGAGCCGTGGCATCCTCGATGGCCTTCTTGAGTCGCGTTATGGCCAGGGGGTACTCGGCACGCACGTAGACGATTCCCTCTTGGGCGCCAATGCAATACGCGCCGATGAGCATGCCCTCGATGAGCGTGTGGGGGTCGCCCTCGATAACAGCTCGATCCATGAATGCGCCCGGGTCGCCCTCGTCGGCATTGCAGATGAGGTACTTCCTGTCGCCCTTGGCGTCGCGTGCGGCACGCCACTTGAACGCAGTCGAGAATCCCGCGCCACCGCGGCCACGCAGTCCCGCCGTGTCAATCTCGGCGATGACGTCCTCCTGCGACATGCCCTCGCGCAAGACCTTGCCGATGGCCTGGTATCCACCATGTGCAAGGTAGTCGTCGATGTTCTCGGCGTGAATCTTGTCGGCATCCTTGGCCTGCACCTTTACCAAACGGTGCAACGACCCCTCGTCGTCGTACACGTCCACGATGGGCTCCAGGAAGCACATGCCGTTGCATCCGGTGATCCCAAGCTCGGCACCTGTGGGGTTATCCTGTTCGAACAGCTCGCTGAGTCGGGCATGCACCGCACCAGCACCTGCGGCAAGGCCGCAGCTGCCCTCACCGATTACGACTCTCATGCAGACGCACCTCCCTCGCTCTCCTGTGCGGCCAACCCGCGCAGCACCTTCTTTGCCTTGTCGGGCGTAAGGCTGCCGTAGGTCTGTCCATCGACCATCATCACGGGCGACAGCGAGCAGCAACCCAGGCACGCCACATGCTTGAGCGAGAACAGGCCATCCTCGGTGGTCTGCCCATCCTCAATGCCCAACTCATCGGTAATGGCCGAAGAAATGAGCTCCGACCCGTTGACGTGACATGCCGTTCCCTGGCAGAGCATGATGAGGTGCTTGCCCACAGGCTCGAGCCTAAACTGCGCATAGAACGTGGCAACACCCACGATGGTGGAGATGGGTGTACCCGTCCTTTCGCTGATGTGCTCCATCACGTCCATCGGTAGGTACCCATAGGTCTCCTGCGTTTCCTGCAGGATTGCAATGAGGCTGCCCGGCGTGTCCGCGAGCGCGTCAAGCGCGGGCTCAATGAGCGACAAATCGCTTGATACCGGTTTTGGCATACGCATTCCTCTCCCTATACGTTGCGAACCAGAATTCCATTAACTATAGATAAGAACTCGATACTGATAGGCAACCATTGCCAACAATTAACAAAGTTGGGTTGTTATGTGTACCCTTGGCATGACGACGTGCCACCAATGGCATGGCGGCGGCATACAATTGATTGCGGCCTACAATGGGATGCGAAACCGTCGCACTCCATGTGGGCCAACGCGACTCGCATTTCGAGAGGAGACAACAATGAGCCAAATCGTAGAGGTGCGTGTCGGGGGCCAGAGCGGTGCCGACCGCGGGGGCATGGACGCCGCCCAGGCATGCGGTGTAGCCGTGCGAGGATGGTGCCCCGCGGGCGGATGGGCCGAGGACTACCCCACTCCACCTGGCGTGCTCAAACTGTATCCGCAATTGGTCGAGACCCCCTCCGCCGACGTCGCGCAACGAACCGAATGGAACATACGGGACTCGTCATGCTGCCTTGTCCTCAATTCGCGTGCGAGGGGCATCTCCCACGGAACCGACATTGGCTATGCGCTCTACGCAAGGTACGAGACGCCATACCACGAAATCACGATCGATGGAGACACCTCCCTCGAGGCACAGATCGACGCCGCGTGCGAATGGCTCGAAAGCCTCGACGACGACGCCATTGTCCTGGGCATTGGCGGACCGCGTGCGAGCGAGTGTGCCGTTGCCTACGAAGTCGCGTATCACGTGGTCGAGTCGCTCATTGCCAGACTCTCCCAATAGCTATATGGCCAATGACCCACGATAATTACGGGCAGATGCCAACGCCCGTTTTCGGACGTTTTACAGGAGCAGTATTCACTATAATGTGATGCTTGAGACAAATGCATGACCATCGCAAGATTGATTATGAGAGCGAACTATGGATGATTCCGCATTGATGATCTATAAGGCGATCAACAAGACGCAGCGCATCATCGCCAACGCGAGCACGCTCGACGAGGCATTGCGTGACTGCCTTATTACCATCGTCGACAACGCCGGCGCCGATGGTGGCGCCATATGGCACGCCGACAAATCCGATGGCAACCGCCTGCGCCCCTTCTACTGGATAGGACCAGTCGACTTGGCCAGCCGCTCCCATCTCCCGGGCGACGGCTCCGTTGGACGCGTCTTCCAGACGCAGAAGGCCGAACGGCTCTTCGAGTTCAACGCCCTCATGGACGTGGAGTCCGCCATCGACTTCAAGGGAATGCCGATATCGTCTATGGTCTGCGTTCCGTTTTCCAGCGCCGAGGAAAACCTCGGCGTCATTCAGTTTGTAAATGGCACCGGAACCGGCAGTCATCCATTCAATGACGAGATCGCAGACGTGATGGAGATCTTGGCCATGACCGCCGCCATGGCCCTTCAGGAGAACGAGGCCCTCGCCGAGCCCTGGGAGCCGGGAGAGGTCGTTATGAGTCTTCGCGACATCACACGCGAATTCGTAAACGGCGACGTGGTAACCAAGGTGCTGAGAGGCGTGAACCTCGACGTGTACGACGGCGAGTTCCTCGTGCTGCTCGGCGAGTCCGGGTGTGGCAAGTCCACGCTGCTCAACATCATCGGTTGCATGGACTCGGCCACGTCTGGCACGTTCGAGTATCTGGGGCAGGACCTCACCAACCTCACGCAGGACGAGCTCACCGACTTTCGTCGCGACAACATCGGATTCATCTTCCAGAACTACAACCTGATGCCCAACCTCACATCATTTAGGAACCTCACGCTCATCTCCGAGCTCGTCGACAATCCCATGGACATCGACGACGCCCTCGAGCTGGTGGGCCTTTCTGAGCGCAAGAAGAGCTATCCGTCTCAGATGTCAGGAGGCCAGCAGCAGCGCGTGTCGATTGCCCGTGCCCTCGTCAAGAAGCCAAAGATCATCCTGGCCGACGAGCCGACCGCGGCACTCGATTACGCAACCTCGATCGAGGTGCTCCAGTTGATGGAAGAGGTCGTTAGGGACGGCACGACCATGGTCATGGTCACGCATAACGAGGAGATCACCCGCATGGCCGATCGCGTCGTTCGCATGCGCGACGGTCGCATGCACGAGGTGACGATCAATAGACATCCCGCACACGCGACCGATTTGGTTTGGTAGGGAGCTCACGTGAAACCAACACAAGTAATAGACCTTTTCGCAAACATCAAGAACACGTTTGTCTCGTTCTTCTCCATCCTCATGTTCGTGGCTTTGGGAGTGGGCGTGTTCCTTGGCATCAGCTGGGCGAGCCCGGCGCTCGAGATGGCAGCCAACAACATGTTTGAGGAGGGGGCGTTCCACAACTTCCAGATTCAATACCCCTACGGACTGACTCAGGAGGATCTGGCCAAGCTCTCGGCAACGGAAGGGGTCACCCAGGTCGAGGGGGAACGCCAATCATTCCAAACCATAGTTGAGCGCGACAAGAAGTACACGGTTAAGGTGCAGTCCTTGGGACAATATATCGATACGCCCATCATCGTTGAGGGCGAGCTCCCCACCGCTGTAGGCGAGATTGCGCTTCATGCCGAATCTGCCCGCGTTATGGGCATACGCGTTGGGGACACCATCTCGTTCGTAAAGGATGCCGACACGGACGGTTCGGCGGCGACGAACGACAGCGGCATGCTTTATCTGCTAAGAAACACGTTCAAGGTCACCGCCCTCGTAAACAACGCGGATTACGTTGCGCTCTCCAACGGTACCTACGGATTCTCCACCACCCCGTCGGGAACGGTCGACGCGCTGGCATGGGTCCCCGACAACACCTTCGACGCACAGTCATTCCAAAACGGGTACCCAATCGTGAACGTCCGCACCATCAGCCTCGATGGCCAGAATTCGTTCAGCGACACGTACAAGGAGCAGTCAAGCGAGATACAGGCGCGTCTTGAGGCCTTGGGGACAACCTTGGCAAACGAGCGATACAACAGCCTGCACAGCGAGGCAAAGAAGCAGATCGACGAGGGCAGCAGCAAGCTTGCCGATGCAGAGTCGCAGATTGCCCAGGGCGAGCAAGAGATAGCCGATGGCGAGAAGACCCTTGAGTCGGGCCGGCAGGAGCTCAAACAGAAGAGTGCCGAGGGACAGGCCGAGCTAGACGAGGCATACGACACGCTCGTGAACGCGGAATCCGAGCTTGCCGACGCCGATACCACCCTTGACGATGCCTTCGAAGAGTACAACAAGGCACAGGAGGCAATGGACGACGTCGAGAACGCGCTAGCCGATGTGGATGCAGAGGTATCCGACGCGGAGGCTCTCAAGGATATGCTCGACGAGGACCTTGAGGCTGGAAGGATAACCCAGGAGGACTATAATTCCTGCCTTGACGAACGAGGGGCACAGGCAGACGATTTTATTCAGCCCATAGCAGATCGATACGGACTGGACATCCCAAGCATCAACCACAACAACTATTCCGTGGCCCTCACGGCGGCACGAGAGGCCGTCGACGGAGCCGATTCGGTTCCCGTAACCATCGACGGCACAACTATGACCCTCAACGAGGCACGACAGAAGCTTGAGGACTCAAAGCGCGAGATCCTAGAGGCCGATGACGCGTTTGATGATGCGGCCGGCGAGCTCGATGACGGCTGGAATCAGTATCAGGAGGGTCAGAATACCTTGCAGAGCGAGGTGGCAAACGCCCAAAAGGAGCTCGCCGACGGTGAAGCACAGCTTGACGACGCCAAGCGGCAGGTCGAAGACGGCAAGCGTCAAGTCGACGAGAAGAAGCCTGAGCTGGAGGACGCCAAGGCGCAGCTCAACACAATGATGCAGTTCGATTGGACGGTCCTTCCGCGCGCCTACAACTCAGGCTTTACCGAGGTCTCAACCTTCGCTGGCGTCACGAACAACCTGAGCATATCCATGGCCGCACTATTCATCATCGTGGGTCTTCTCGTCTCCTACTTTGCCATCAGCCGCATCGTACGCGATCAGGTGACTCAGATTGGCACGAAGAAGGCGCTTGGCATCCGCAGGGGCGAGATAACGTCTAGCTTCCTCTGGTACTCGGGCATAGCGGTTCTGACCGGATCGATCGTGGGCGCCATCATTGGATTCTTCCTGGTCGAGGGAATCATCGGCAGTGTACTGGGTGGCATGTTCGCCTTCGGGGCATATCCGTCATATTTTGGTTGGGGTCTCTTCCTCATCATCACTGGCATCGAGTTGGCGCTCGTGCTTGGAGCAACCTACCTGGCGTGCCGCAAGATTCTCAAGCAGCATGCCGTGGATCTCTTGCGCGGCGATCAAACCGGTGCGGGCAAGATTCATTTCTACGAGAAGTGGGGCATATGGCAAAAGCTGCCGTTGCTCATCCAGATCATCGTCAACAACTGCGTCAACGACAAACGTCGCGCACTCAGCACGATTGTGGGCGTGGCAGGATGTACGGCACTCATCGTGACCGCAATCACGCTCAACAATGACGTGATGAAGAGCTACGATCTCCATTACAGTAACGTCTACGGATTCAACTCCCTCGTGTACGCGGCATACGAGCCCGAGGCAGCTGCAACAAACCTCGAGTCGGCACTCAGACAGCAAGGCTACTCAACAGCACAGGTATTCGAGAGACTATACCTCATGATGCAACCCAACGGCGAGAGCGGCGTGATAGATGCCGTCGTGCCCGTCGACTACGATGCCTTTACGCAGCTCTATCACGTGAACTCCAACGATGGCAACACGTTTGACGCATCGGGAGAAGGGGCATGGGTCAGCCAGGCATACGGCGAACACCTTGGGGCCAAGGTCGGTGACTCCATAGTCATATATTCCGACGATGGCACGAAGCACGAAATACCCATTCTGGGGTTCTATGAGTTCTGGTTGTCCTACAACGAGATGGTGGTGAGCAAGGGTTACTTCGAGAAGCTGTTTGGTCCCGTCACGCCAAACGTCCTGCTATGCCAGACGGGAGAGACTCCCGTCGAGGACGTCAGTCGCTCAATCTCAGCCACCAGGGGATTCGACTCCATGGTCGATGACGCCACTCTCCAGTATGGCAATTTCGAGACGTTCTCGGCAGTGTCGAGTGCCGTCGTCATTATCTACCTCGTTCTGGCCGCGCTCATGGCCGTAGTCGTCCTGCTCAACCTCAACGTCATGTTCATCAACGAGAAGAAGCGCGAGCTTATCGTGCTCATGATCATCGGCTACAGCGTCAAGGATGCCCGCCACTACATCTCCTACGACTCCATCGTGCTCACGGCGCTTGGAATCATTGTGGGTCTCCTGCTTGGCTGTATCATGGGGTCGATTACCGTCGCATCCATCGAACCCATAACGGGTGTATTCTTTAAGGGCGTTGATGCCATCGCCATTATTGTTGGCATACTTGGCAGTGCGCTGCTGGCAATCATCATGTCCCTCATCGCCCTGCGGCGAATCAACAAGTTCGATCTTACCGACATCAACAGGTTCTAACGTGGACATGCCACGGTAAGGGGTGTGCGCAATGATCTTGCGTGAGCGATTGGCCAAAAGAGACAGTTCGATTGAGAACCTCCCCAAGGGCGAGAGCATCGAGTACGGAAAGTCCTTGCGCAAGGAAGTCCCACGCAAGTCCCACGCCGAGTGGGTGCCTGCGGCAGATCGTCCCGACCCGGTACACTTGCTACGAAGTCAAGGCGAGTCGCGCGTTTTGGCACTGCTGCCCCTACGCTACGAACGCATGTCGGTCTCGGCGTTCACGTTCTATCGAGGCGCTGCGCTCATCATGGCCTCCGACCTCTCTTGCATACCGACGACAGGCATCGTCGTACAAGCGTGTGGCGACGCGCACATATCGAACTTCGGCATGTTCTCGTCTCCAGAGCGAAGAACCGTGTTCGACATCAACGACTTCGACGAGACACTGCCCGGACCATGGGAGTGGGACATAAAGAGACTCGCCACCAGCGTGGAGATATGCGGACGCGACAACGGCTTCTCCAAGAAGGACCGCAAGGAAGCGGTACGCTCGTGTGCACGGGGATATCGAAAAGGCATGGCTGCGTTCGCGGAGATGGGCCATCTTGACGTATGGTACGCACATCTGGACGTGGACTCGCTTCACGAGAAGCTGTCCTCAACGCTCGATGCCAAGATCGTAAAGAAGGCAAACAAGGCAATCAACAAAGCTAAGGGCAAGGACAGCGTTAAGGCCGTGAGCAAGTTTACCGAAGTCGTGGACGGCAAACTGCGAATAATCAGCAATCCTCCCCTCATCATTCCCATACGTGAGCTGGCATCGAATCCTAACTCCGGGCAGCTCGCTGAGCACTTCGAGGAGGACGTGGTGAGGAGCATGCTTCACAAAGTGAGGGAAAAGTACCGCTCCACCCTCCCCTCGGACACACGTCACCTCATAGACCGTTACACATCGGTCGACTTTGCCCACAAGGTCGTTGGCGTGGGCAGCGTGGGCACGCGCGCGTGGATCGTCGTGATGCAGGGCGCCGACGAGAACGACCCGCTAGTGCTTCAGGTCAAAGAGGCCCAGGAGTCGGTCCTCGAACGTTATTTGGGCAAGAACGAGAAACAACAGCATGGCCACCGGGTCGTCTCGGGTCAGCGAGCCATGCAAAGCACCAGCGACATGCTGTTGGGTTGGTGCAAACTGCCTGCCGAGGACGGCACGATCAAGGATTACTACGTGCGACAGCTGTGGAACGGAAAGGGATCGATCGATCTCTCGCTGCTTAATCCAGGACAGCTGGCCAAGCTCTCGGAGGCATGCGGCTGGATTCTCGCACATGCCCATGCACGCACGGGCAACCGCTTTGCCATCGCATCGTATCTTGGCAAATCCGACAAGTTCGACAAGGCAATCACCAAGTTTGCAGCTGCCTATGCCAACCAAAACGAGCGGGACTACCAACGCTTCATGGAGGCTCTCGAAGCTGGTGAACTCCCATAGGGACGAATGTGGGATAGAGTCTATGCAGATGGCAGACGAAGCGACCCGTAGCCAATCACGTCGTGGACGAGCACCTTCTGGTTGATGCCCTTTGGACTCACCCACCTCGCGCTCCCGGGACGCTCTATTACCTTCTCCCCCGCTGCCTCCAACGTCTCGGAGGAGATGAGAATCTGGCCTCCCCGCGTAAAACCCTCAATTCTCGACGCAAGGTTCACGTTGCGACCCATCATGTCGTACTTCATGCGTGTGGACGATCCGACGCAACCAAGAATCGCCTCACCGGTATGAATGCCAATTCCCATTTGGATGCTGGGATAGCCCTGCTCGCTGTTCCACTTGTTGATGGCGACCATTCTTCTTTGCATGGACACCGCACTACCCACTGCCTGCGATGCCGCTCCATCATTGAACCTTGGGGCCCCAAAGACCGTAACCAGGCAGTCGCCCACAAAGCTAGTGATGTTACCCTGCCAAGAGTCAATGATCATTATCATGTCTTCAAAGTAATGGTTTACGAGCCGTATATAGTTTATGGGATCCATCATCTCGGAGAGCTCCGTGGACTTCCTCAGGTCGGCAAACATCATGGTCACAATGCGTCGCTCGCCTTGTATGGCAGAGCCGGCCTCCTGTTTGAGAATCTCCTCAAGGACTTCGGGGGTTACATAGGGGGCCATCCCCTCATGCACGAACTCCCTCATTGACGAAAGGGATTTTCGCAGCTGCCTGTTCTCTTCCTCGAGCTCGATCAGGCGCGTCTGGTCCTTGGTGCTCATAGCGCGATCACCTCACCCTCACGGGCAAATCGCACGTTGTCGCAACCCAACTGCCGTTCGCGATGCCTAAGAACCCCATCGGTGCTCTTTGGGTCATGATGTATGAGCAACAGTCGCTTGGCCTCGCAGTTGCGCATGAGCTCGATGCCCTTGCGAAATGTTGAGTGTCCGAACCCCCTGTGCACCTCGTATTCCTCATCGGTGTATTGAGCGTCGTACAACACCAAGTCGGCATGACGAGAAAACTCCGTGAGGCGCGCAAACGTGAGCATATCATGCTCATAGTCCGTGGCGTACACGATCCTCTTGCCCATGCAGTCGATTCGGATGATCATGCTACCGCCCGGATGGTTTCCCGCCATCGTCACAATGTGCATCGAACCGATATCCATCGTTTGCGGCAGGGCACAAACGACCAGCTCACCCGGATACTCCCACAACGACACTGGCCAATATGGCGGAGAGTACAGACGCTCGATCAGTCGCCGTGCCTCGTCATCGGTGTTCGCGGACACGAACAGGCACGTTCGGTCGTTGCCGCAGCTGAGCCCCGAATACATGCCAAGGCCGAGCAGATGATCCAGATGCAGGTGACTCAATATGATGCTTCGAGGTTTGTCGCACGATACGGGCGCCCTCAAAAGGCCGCTTCCGGCATCCAGGATCACCGAGTCGTCCTGAGACTCCACCAGATAGCAGGATGTCGAGCACCCAAACTCCGAGTAGTCCGGACCACCCGTGGCCGAGGAACCCCGTGATCCAAGAACAGTCAACCTCAAACCCGAGCTAGGCATCGTGACGTTCCCTTCTGCCCATGCGGCAAGGCCCTGCTACCTTTCGTCACGTCTAAAGCGACGAACCATGGAGGAGAGTCTCGAGCGCAGGCTCTTGCTACGCCGCTTCCCCATCGCCTCGGCCTCGATTGCCTCATAGACCGTTTTGCACGCCTCCTGGTATCGTTCGTCCGTCTCGCGCAGGCGCGCGCTCAGCTGCCTCATGATGGAAAGGGTCTTCTCGGGTTGGGTCTGAAGATATGCCTTGAGCTCGTCGGCATCAAGCTCGTCGGCGGCCGTGTCACCCTCCAGGGCAACCGCCGTCGCGCTTCGAGGCCAAAACTCAATCAGTCCCATCTCGCCAAAGGTCTCTCCGACACCAAGCGTCGCCAGCATACGCTCACCGTCCGTGCCATATCCTGCATAGATTCCGACCTTGCCGCCCGTGATCTCGAACATGGTCTCACCGTAGGAGCCCTCGCGAAAGATGACTTCGCCTTTCTCGAACGTTACGTGGTTCATGGTCTCTCCTTATGCATCACGAAGCTGCTCGGCACGTTCGTCGTGGACTGCCCTGAGCTGCTCGCTGCTACCAAACTGGTAATTGCTCGTCTCGTCCACTTCACGCGTGTCCTTACCAACCTTTTCCGAGACGTAGCGGCAGAGCTCGAGATAGTCCCTCGTAGCTTGGCGCAGCTTATGGCTGAGCTGACGGATGATCTCGTCTACCTTGTTTGGGTTCTCCGTAAGATACTCGGCAAACTCTTCCTCGCCAATGCGATTGAGAATGGTACCCCTCTCTAACACCACCACGGTGGCCGAACGCGGAGCATGATCGATGAGGCCCATCTCGCCAAAGTAGTCTCCCGAAGACAGTTCGGCGAGCTTCCTTTGCCGAGAGGTTGCATAATCTGCAAACACTCCCACCTTGCCCCACTTGATGTGGTACATGCAGTCGCTGGCATCCCCCTGCCAGAACACGACCATGTCCTTCTTGTATAGGTTCTCGTTCAAAACTGCCTCCTCGCAACGTGGCGCCATGTGTAGCATTGTACAAGATGCGGGAACTAATCGCATTCATGCGCATACGACAAATCTGATATGGCGGTCGTACCCGATTCGCTTGCAAGTACCAGCGAGCACGCGCCGTCACCGGGAAAGCTCAGTTCGCTCAAGACGGCCTCACCATCGTTTACGAACACCTCAACCGACCCCTTGTCGGCATAGATGCGCAGACGCAGGGTATGGCCACTAACTGGCACCGCCCGGTATCCCCGCGTCCCAAGCTCCGAGCAACGCATGTCTGCCACCACGCAGCTCGTCTGCACGTCGTAGGCAACAAACAGATGGCAGCCATTTGAGGTTTGGTGAATCTTCAGTCCCGTTCGCTCCGCTGTTGTGGATTCAAGGTCGTACGTGAGGTCTATCACGCCACACCTGAGGTCTGGGACGACCTGAAGCTCCTGGTCGGTGCCCAGGTCGACGCGACCAAACTCGGTTGCCACATCAAACAGGCAGCTGATCTCTCGCGCGGGGTTCGAAAGAAGTATGTTGTCGTCGCGAAGCGTCAGCTCGCGGGGCAATGTGAGCTGACCGCACCATCCATCCTCCATTGTGGGCGTGTCGAAGGAGAAGTCGCTCATCCACCCAAACATCACCCGCCTGCCATCTGGCGTGGCGAATGACTGCGGGGCATAGTAGGTGTGTCCCCAATCGAGTGGTCTAAAGTCGGTGAGTGGCTCGAAGGGGCGACCAAGCTCCCAAGAACCCACCACGTATCCAGCGTTGTTGTAGTTGCGTGCCATGTACCCCTTGGGCTTCATTCCCATGGCCGAGAAGCACAACACCCACCTGCCATCCATGAAAAAGAGGTCTGGGCATTCCAGCATGCGTACACATGGGTCGGGGCTTTGGTACAGAATGCCCGAGTAGTCCCACGAAAGCAGGTCTGAGGACGTGTAGAGCGCAATCTGACCGCGATTCCTTGGCGACTGCTGGCCCACGATCATGCACCATACGTCTCCCTGGCGCCATACCTTGGGATCACGGAAGTTGCCGAGTCCCTCGCGATTGGGAACCACCACGCCGAGCTTTGCAAAGTGCGTGCCGTCGCGGGAAACGGCCGCACATTGGACCTGAAGGTGATCACGGGTAACCGATGGGTCGTTTACCCATCGGTTACCCGTGTAGAACGCGTACAACCTCCCATCGTCCCCAACGACACACGACCCCGACCAGCATCCGTCACGGTCCGCCTCGATCGATGGGGCGAGTGCGATCGGCTCCCTGTCCCAATGGGCAAGATCGTCGCTCGAGATGTGACCCCAGTGCATGGGACCCCATTGCGTGCCATAGGGATGATGTTGGAAGAACACGTGATATCGCCCGTTGTGGAATGCGAGGCCGTTTGGGTCGTTAATCCAACCAGCCCGAGCGGCGATGTGATACATGGGATACCAGTGGTCACACAACGACGAGGCCATGGCGTCAACACTCGCATCCGCTCGCTTCAATTCGCTGTCGTGGCTGGCAATCTCGGCGTTAAGGTCTAGCATGTTGGCACCTTCCGTGCAATAGGGAGTACATGGGCAGATAGTAATGCTTCGCCATGCATTGTACTCGAGACCACCCTATGAGCAGTGAAGAGCATTCCATCGGCACCATGCGTGCGCCATCAAACCATGATAAAGCCCCTTGCGCGTATGGCGTAGGGGGCTGAGAATCAAGCCATCTCGACTGACTGTTGCTGCATATGCACTTGCTCGCCGCACTCAGTGATGCCAAGGACGAGACCATATGACCACAATGACGGCGAAGGCAACGATTGAGGGCAGTAAGAGCATAATCTGTCCGGGTATGGGCACAAACCCCACGATAAGCCATGAGTGACCAAACGTGTCGGCGCGAATGAGTGCGCGCGTTATCGCATAGTCTGCCCAGACGGCGAGGATGCTCACGGCAACATTTACGAGCGCGAAACCATAGTTGCGAGGCTTCCAGTTCTTTAGCAGGTTCGTTTGCCTGGTCAGAAGAAGCAACACGATGGGAAACACCGTTTGCATGATTAGGCTAAAAAGAAAGATGCGTTTTGTGCCATGCATACCAAACATCAACTCCATGAGTCGGATGTTTATCGTCTGCATGCCGGGGATGTCATCCAAGCCGAACAGGAAGAGCTTGATTCCGGGGATGACGCTGAGCCCAAAGACCACCGCCGACGCGCCGGCACAGGCAAGAATCGCGCTCCCGTCATCCTTGCCGCTCGCGAACGAGCGATAGCCCTTTATGAGAAAGGCACCTGGTACGACCAAGGCAAGTGAGGTTATCACAAAGCGTAGGTTGAGGCCTCGCCCCATGCGCATCGCCAACACGAGGCTGTCCACCAAAAGATAGAGCACGAAGGCCAAGAACAGTGCCTCGATTACGAGCCATACCATCGAGAGGGTCTTTCGCTTGCCATCCATCGTCATTCCTTCCCTTATGACTGTTTGAGAATAACCTATCAGATGGGCACGCATAAAGGCAAGTGAGCAGTCATCTGAAAAGATGGAAGGCGCTACACCGAATGCCCGCCATTGGTATCTGATGCCAATGGCGGGCATAATCCTAAAGTGTTACTCGCACGAGACGGAATAGGGCCAACCTAATCGTCTTTCGGCTCGACGAGCTCGTACTTCTCCACATCCAGCATCGCACGTCCCCTGCAGGAGAACGTAATTCTTTCTGCCGAGAGCTCGGTGGGTATGGTCATCGTGAGCGCCTGAATACCACCGTTCACGAAGACCTCTATGCTGTGGTTGTCGAGCACGATGCGCAGGTTCAGCTCGGTGGGAGCCCCCGGCACGTCACACTTGCGATGGTGCACGTACGCGCGGCGACAGCCTGCATGGATTCGGCTCATCTCTAGCGTGCCGTGCTCGGGACGATACCTCACGGACGAGTGGAATCGTTCGTTCTGGGCAAGCCAGACGACGAACTCCTGATACGGGTTCTCCTCATCCTCGGGACGTATGTCCAACAGCAGGTCCACGACACGACCGCGAACGCTCCCGAGCTCGATTGGCTTCCTTGTTACCACGACGCCCCGATGGTCGACACGATTCCGGCGCAGGCCCTCCAGCTCGCGGATTGGCCACTGACACAGGCGGCCATCCCGCACGCTCAGCTCACGCGGGGTCGCCATCTGGCCGAACCAGCGCTGCGGTGGAATCGATCCGGCTATTGCGTCCCAGTTCTGCATCCAAGCGACCATGATGCGACGACCGTCGGGCGCCAGTAGCGTTTGGGTCGCATAGAAGTCCGTGCCGTGGTCGATGGACGCGAGGGTCTCCTCCACGAGCTCTCCGGTCTCTTCGTCCAGATGCCCGACTATGCATAGCGTCCCGTTGCCACTGTAGAACTCGTGGCCCTCGGGCAGCATGTCCTGCGGGCTCACCAGGAGCACGTCCTTGCCGTCCAGGCTAAAGAGGTCGGGGCATTCCCACATGATGCCGTAGCGCCAGGAATTGCGGGACACCACGCGGTCGAATGTCCACGAAAACGCGTCGTCGCTGCGATACAGGACTATCTGCCCGCTCTTGTCTGGCCCCATGCTCGCAATCACCGCACGATACGTCCCATCCTCCTCGCGCCAGATCTTGGGATCGCGGAAGTTCTCGGCGCTCGAGCCCTCGGGGAGAGAGGAGGCGTCGATTATGGGATTGCCCTCGTACTTTTGGAAGTCCTCCCCATCTCCCACGGCTGCGCATTGGGTCTGATGCTCAATGGGGCTGCCATCCTTTCTGCGGCCGTTCTCGCCCGCCCCGGTATACATGAGCAGCAGGTGCCCATCGGGCAGCTCGATGGCGCTACCGGAAAAGCAACCGCCCAGCTTGTCATAAGGCATGTCGGGGGCAAGGGCGCACGACAGGTGCCTCCACGCAAGGAGGTCCTTGCTCACGGCATGTCCCCAGTGCATGGGCGCCCATGTCGTGGTGTAGGGACTGTACTGATAGAACAGATGATACTCACCCTTGTAATAGGCGAAGCCGTTTGGGTCGTTCATCCAACCCACGCGAGGTGTGAGGTGAAAGCACGGGCGGTCCTTGCGGTCAATAAAGGCCTCCATGCGCTCCTCGTACGATCTTGCCTTTGCCAGTGCGTCACTCTCCACGAACCCGTTCATCCCAGCGCCTCCTCACGTTAGTCCCCTATCCTCATAATACCCTTAACAAGGAGCGCGGTGGGCGCAAACATGCGTCCCGATTGAACCCTCGACCGCTCGCTGTTGGCGCTGACCCTCCAACACGGGACACCTCGCTCACGGTAAAACGATGGTTTCGGCATGCGTATGGTTCTGGACAAGCGTGGTGTCAATCTATATTATTAATTTGTTTTTTCAAACACCATGCAAAGGGAGGAAGCATGAAATTCAAGAACATTGCGGCCCTGTTCTCCAGTGCGCTAATAGCAGTCGCGCTCGTGGCTTGCGGCGGCGGTGCCGGCTCTACCAACTCGCAGGGCGACGCGAACTCTGGCAAGAAGACCTACGTAATAGCAAGCGACAACGGCTTTGCGCCGTTCGAGATCGCCAACGCCGACGGCACATACACCGGCATCGACATGGACCTCATGGACGCCATCGCCAAGGACCAGGGCTTCTCGTACGAAATGCAGAACGTGGGCTTCAAGATGGCCGTCTCCTCTCTTGAGGCTGGTCAGGTAGACGGCGTCATCGCCGGCATGAGCATTACCGACGAGCGTCGCGAGATGTTTGACTTCTCCGACCCCTACTACGATTCCACCGTATGCTGTGCAGCCCTGGCCGACAGCGAGATCAACTCGCTCGAGGACCTCAAGGGCAAGAACGTGGCCGTAAAGGACGGCACCATGAGCCAGAGTTGGGCCGAGAGCATCAAGGACCAGTATGGCTTTACCACCACCACCTTCAAGGACTCCCCGAAGATGTACCAGGAAGTCGGTGGCAATTCCGTGGCCTGCTTTGAGGACACTCCCGTTATGGCGTACTCCATCAAGCAGTACAAGGCGACCGACGGCAAGGAGGGTGTGAACCTCAAGATCATCGGCGAGGTTAGCCCCGACGACCAGTATGCGTCCCAGTACGGTTTCGCCGTCAAGAAGGGCCAGAACGCCGAGCTGCTCGATAAGTTCAACGCAGGCTTGGCCAATCTCAAGAAGAGCGGCAAGTACGACGAGATTGTCAACAAGTACCTCAAGTAACGCAACGGTTTAAAACCTTCTCGGATTAGTCGGGGGCATGCATTCGCAAGGCATGCCCCCTTTCACTTTGCGAGAGCGGCAAGAACCGGCTCGCATATAGAACCGCTCCCACCCCTTACACCACGCGCGATGGTTGCCCCCAGGTTACAATACGCCACGAACCGTCTGTGCTCCGCTATCATGAACCCTCACATGCGAACAAAGGAATGACTATGGACTTTTTCGAGCTCTTAAAGGAATCGTTGCCCATGCTCATGCAGGGTCTGATGCTCACGTTGCAGCTGTCGGCAGTGTCGCTGTTCTTTGCGATGATCATCGGCATCGTCGCCTCTCTCATGGGTATGTCAAAGAATATCGTGCTCCGAGGCATCAACCGCGTGCTCGTTGCCGTTGTGCGAGGGACGCCGTTGCTGGTGCAGGCATTCTTCATCTACTTTGGCATTACGGGTTTGCTCAACATACGCATCACGGCATTCTTGGCCGGCGTCATCGCACTGTCGTTTAACGCGGGCGGCTACCTGTCCGAGATCTTCCGTGGCGGAATACAGGCGGTCGATCCTGGCCAGCGCGAGGCTGCTCGCAGCTTGGGACTGTCGGCCGCACAAACCACCTGGCGCATCATCATCCCCCAGGCAATCCGCATCTGCATTCCCTCCGTAGTTAACCAGTGGTGCATTACCATCAAAGACACTTCGATCATCTCTGTGATTGGACTCGCCGAACTCACCAACGCGGGTGACGCCATCATCTCGCGAACCTATCGCTCGTTTGAGGTGTGGATCATGGTTGGCGTCTTGTACTTCATCGTTATCTGGCTGCTTACCAAGCTTGCTCGTTTCGTGGAAAAGAAGGTGTCGCTCGATGAACAACACTAAGTCACCCAAGGTCGAGGTCCGCGGCCTTCACAAGTACTTTGGCAAAAACGAGGTGCTCAAGGGCATCGACTGCGACATCCAAACCGGCGAGGTGGTGTGCGTCATCGGCCCGTCGGGTTCGGGAAAGTCTACGTTCTTGCGCTGTATCAACTGCCTTGAGGAGCCCACGCAAGGCACGGTTCTCGTTGACGGCAACCTCATGGACGACAAGGCCAAGAACATCGACGAGCTCCGCGAGGACGTGGGCATGGTGTTCCAACACTTTAACCTGTTCCCCCACCTGTCGGTGATGGAAAACCTCACCATTGCCCCCATCCTCCGCAAGAAGATGCAAAAGGAAGAGGCCGAGAAGGTAGGCATGGATCTGCTCACGCGCGTGGGGCTTGCCGATAAAGCCGATGCCATGCCCAACAGCCTGAGCGGCGGGCAGAAGCAGCGTGTTGCCATCGCACGTGCCCTGGCAATGCGACCGGGCCTCATGCTGTTTGACGAGCCTACAAGCGCTCTCGATCCCGAGATGGTGGGTGAGGTGTTAGACGTGATGCGCCAGCTTGCCAAAGAGGGTATGACCATGGTCATCGTTACTCACGAGATGGGCTTCGCACGCCAAGTCTCCAATCGTGTGCTGTTTATTGACCAAGGGGTCATCGCCGAGGCCGGCACGCCCGCCGAGGTGTTTGACAACCCCCAGAACGATCGAACCAAGAGCTTCCTTGCCAAGGTGCTCAACGCCTAGCATCCTCTCGGTTCACATCCACGACAAACCCTGCAGCGATTCCGGCCACAGCGGCGTCCTTCTAACCTGCAGTTTTGCAGCTCACGCCGCAATCAGTATGCTACCGTGAGACACCGACCCTTTCCAGGAAGGAGCGTCGCATGACCGAGGATTACGAGTACGAGTACGAACAGTCTTGCGAGCAGCGTCGTAAGGAAAATGACGGATACATCCGGGAGTTCGACAATTGGCTCATGGCCAAGGGTCTCTCCAACGAGACCATCCAGCGTCACATCGACAACGTGCATTTCTATCTCAACAGCTACCTCCTACACGAGGATGCCTATCGAATGGAGGATGGTTGTTTCCGCATCGACGACTTTCTGGGTCGCTTCTTCATTCGCAAGTGCATGTGGTCGACCCCGAAGACCATCAAGCAGAACGCGACCTCACTCAAGAAGTTCTACATGTGCATGCTGGAGGCTGGGCACATCACGCGGGAATCCTACGACGCGTTGCTCGCCACGATCAAAAGCGATATGCCCCTTTGGATTGAAGGCTGCGAGGCATACAACGACCCGAGCGCCAATTACTTTGGCGACTTCATAGGCCCCGCCTCCATTGATCACAACCTCTTTGACACAGCATACGCAGCAGTCGCTAAGAGCCTTGGCCTCGACTATCTCCTGGAAAACGAAGACTCCAACCTGCAAGACGAGAACATGGATGACATGCTCAGCAAGGAGGAAGCCATCGATATGCTCACCATGGCACTCCTCTACCTGACCTCGCACAGAGGCAAGGTTCGATATGCGAGCACTTCGATGGCCCCAGAGGTCCTCTCCCGACTGCGCGAGCGAGGCTGGATCGATGGTCCCGACTCGGACCGCATCACCTTCTCGAATGACGGCGAATTCGTGGGAGAGGAGTTTTTGGCAGCCTTTGGATTCGACTATCTGACAGTCGACGAGGAAGAGGATGACAGCGCACAAACTTACGGCTTGCGCCTCGTAGATTAGCTCAGACGGAGAGCTGATGCCCTGGAATCCACGTTGAGGCAAGGGGCATTAGAATCTCCTGCAGCAGCGGCTTGTGCAAGAGAAATATGCCCATGGTGTGCATGCCAATGATGGTGTCGGTGTTAGATGTCGTATGGCCAACAATTACCAGGAAGATGGTGATGGCCTTGGCAATACCGAGCAGCTCGATTCTCGCCCTTTTTCTTGATGAAGCCATGTCTTCGTCCTCACGCCATCATGGGTTTGTCATTGAATGATGCAGATTCATTATATGATTGGATGCTATCGAGGGTCGAAAACAATGGGCAGGAAAGCCCCGAGCCGCAAAAACAAGCCAGTCGCTACCTCCAGATGGAGAGCATAGTGGTTCTTGGTCACGGCCAACATAGGCTTTGGCGCGTGACGCGCGCAAGAGCATGGGTGCTCATAATCAGAGGAGGGTGTGTAGCCTTCAATGACTGAGCACCCTTTTGCAGAGGAATAACGCACTCCTATCGAATGCTCCATGTTTCTGAATATGATTTGAATGAATGTCGCATAGAGTTTATATGGCTGATCATACGGGTTGGCTAGGCAAAGAAAGGAATTACCATGACGTTGTTTACACGCAAGACGGTTCCAACAATGCTAGGTGCCGTCGCTCTGTCACTGTCCCTCTCGCTGGTGGGATGCGGGTCGAGTACCGCTTCGAACACGGATGCCGCTAAGACCGAGTCAACCGAGGCTGATTCCACTGCTACCAAGACCGAGACAACGGATGGAACCAGTGACAGCAATGACACCACGAGTGACGACAGCACTTCTGCGGAGGCAAGTGAAGCCTCCCGATCCGTCATTGGCGGTGTTGACGAGAGCGCAATCAAGGATTTCGAAGCCTTGCCCAAGAGTGACGACTCTCTCAAAATGTTCGACACTACCGAGCTGGTCGAAAACGACAAAGAGGAAGACTCGGCTGGCGAAGAGTCCGTTACGCGCTCGAACGGCGTCGACGACGTCTTTACGCGCTACAGTGGCGGCATCACCATCGACATCCCCATGAACTGGGAGGAGGATTCGACGAATAGCAGCGGCAGGCTATTCCAATGCCCTGACTACCGTGCGTCTATCCTTCTTGCTTCCGATTTCAAGAAGAGCGGACAGTCCTACAATGTCGAGGCGATGGCCAAGGCGATTCCGCAGCAAGCCCAGAAAAACGGCCTCAAGAACATTCAGGTCGTTGGATATGAACCCCTCTACAGCGGCAACAATAATTACGTCGGTGGCGAAGTCATGTACACGTGCGAATCCAACGGTCTGACGGTTGTCGTACTCGACCGCCTCATCGAGAGCAAGAACTACATCAACCTGGTCGAGGTGGCAGTCGCACAGAGTGACGTGGATGCTCATGCGCGGCAGCTACAGACCATCCTAGACTCCTGCAAGTTCTCGAGTGGCGAGGCTATCTAGCAGATCGCTTCGTCGGTTTGATGGAATGGGGCGTTTCCTTGGGGCGCCCCATTTTCTGCGCGAATATGCCATACAGCCACTGTAGTACAGAACGTGCGTTTGTGCCACGAGATACGAAAATGCCCGCCGATGTCCTCGGCGGGCTGGTTAATGTTCACGAGTCGGCCACGAGCTACGCAAATCGATGGTCGGCGGTGACACATCAAAGGGGGGTGAATCAGCATTTGCCACGGGCAGTCACGGGTTCCAGCGAGGTCAGATTGTTCAACTGCGTGGCTTTTTGTCGTCTGCGAAAATCTTCCTCAGAACTTCTTCCAAATCAGCGAAGAAGTTCCCGCCGCTTATCTGTTCCATATCGCTATCGCTCAGTTCCTCAAAGTCGGCTACCGCACGTTTGAGTTCTTCCGGGGCGATCTTATAGCCCAGGGAGGAGGCGACCTTCGCCACGGCCTCTGCGTCGCATGCCGCTTCCCCGGCATCGACGATGCGTTAGATATCCGCTTCCAGTTTTTTCCGCAGTTCCGGCTGTTCACTCAGGTCGCGCTCCATGCGTTGCAGTTCTTCACTTTTGCCCATAGTCCCATTTCCTTATGCTTAACAATTCGAGTACAGCAGCAGGCCTCACGCCCTGTTCGGCAATTACGTACCACAATGAGTAACTATAGTCACTAAATTGATGGACTGCTCTTCTCTTAATGCGGAGGTTGCGAGCTTATGTCATCAGAAGTTCTGGTCGCGAATGTCCCCTCGGACAGCGGTGAGCGCCCAGAAAGACAAATCAGGCCACCGAGATTAGCTCGATGACCTGCGAATTCTTGGTAGCCCGTACCGGATTCGAACCGGTGATCTCCGCCTTGAGAGGGCGGCGTCCTAAACCGCTAGACGAACGGGCCATGTTAAGGCGTCAAAGAATGGCTGGGACTGAGAGAATCGAACTCCCACTGACGGAACCAGAATCCGTTGTCCTACCGTTAGACGAAGTCCCAGTACTGGTGCCTCCCTTAACGCAAAGAGTACTCTATCGCAAACGGGCGGGCATTGCAAGCGTCATCCAAAAAAATCCCGCAACTCGTATCCGCTCGCACACCGCCCACCGCACACAGAACCCAGATGTTGCAATTACGTGTTTGCAAAACAGTATACTGGTCAGATACTTACCGACGTGCGTGTATTGGGAAACAGCCTGATGAGACGCTACCAAGACAAGGAGTACGCATGGCTGGTGTCGTTATGATCGTCACGCAAGAGGTGAAGTTCTTTTGTGAGACGCTCAGTCAATTCCTCAACCAATATGGCTACGACGTGGTCACGGTTCCGTTTTCCAAACAAGAGGTACGCGCCAACATCGGCACGTGCGACGTCGTCCTCTTGGAAGCCGACAAGAGCCAGCAAGGCATCACGATGCTTGACCTCGTTGCGAGTGAGACACGTAGCCGCAACCTAGCCATGTGCGTTGCGGGTTATTCCGACGACCTTGCGAGCCTCACCCCTCAGCTCACGAACGACATGGTGGCAAGAACGTTCGAACGTCCCTGTGACATCGCGGACGTGGCGCACAAGATCGGTGCGTTTGTCGACAATCGTAGCAGCGATGACCCGATTGACCGCCTTAGGAATGCGGGATTGAACACGCAGACCGCGCTTCAATATACCGGCGACAGCCGTGACTTCTATCTCGAGATCGTCAAGGGATACGTGCGCGAGGCGGCCGGCATGACTGATCGCCTGACCGCTGACTATGTCAAAGCCAATTGGGACGACTACGCGATCGCCGTGCATTCGCTCAAGGGCTCGTCCAGGACCATCGGTGCCACAGACCTTGGCGAGCTCGCCTTCTCGTTGGAGATGGCGGCACGCGAACATCGCGAAACGGACATTCGAAACGAGCATGACGCGTTTCTCAGCTCCTATAGCCAGACGGTACACGACATATGTGCGGCACTTGGGTGGGAAAGCACACTTCAGCCACCTTTGGAGCATGTCGGTGAGGTAGAATCACAGAAACAAATATCGAATGAGCTGCCCTCTATCTCGCGTGACGAGTTCGTACGGCACCTTGCGGACGCACGCGCGTGTCTTGAGACGTTCGAGGTCGAGCGAGCGGAGGCACACGTCCAAAAGTCTGCAGAACGCGCGTTAGATGGCAGCCCAACCACTCCCCTGCTCGCTGATGTCCTGCGATGCCTGGAGGAGTTCGACGTTGATGGGGCCGTGGACATTCTCACGCATCTTATTGAGCGTATGTCGTAGAGGGGGCGTACCATGGGTAACTGGGTATTGGTCGTGGATGACGACGCTAACAACCTGCGTATGGCGAGCCGCATTTTGGTCTGACGCCCTCAGGCTCTTGGGGAGCACCAAGGAGCTTCCGGACCTCATACTCCTCGACATACATATGCCGGGACCTAACGGCTTCGAGACGCTCGAGGCCATACGTTCGGATGGCGGGACCAAGGGTATCCCCGTTATCTTCCTCACCGCCGACGAGGACGCCGGAACCGAGACCCGTGGCCTTATGGCCGGCGCCATGGACTTTATTACGAAACCCTTCGTACCCGAAGTCTTGCTTACCAGGGTCAACCACATCATAGAGCTCACGAGGTTGCAGAACGACCTTTCGTCCCAAGTGACCGAACGGACCAAGGCTCTCATAGAGCAACGTGAGCGCGTATCACGCCTGAGCATGCAGATGGCACGCGCACTTGCAGGTGCCGTTGATGCCAAGGACACCTATACGAACAGCCATTCCGAGCGCGTTGCCACGTATGCCCGCGAAATCGCGCGGCGATATGGCTACACCCCCGAAAGGCAAAGGGACATCTATATGATTGGTCTGCTGCATGACGTGGGAAAGATCGGCATTCCGGACACCATCCTCAGCAAGCCTGGCAAGCTTGACGACGATGAGTTTGCAGTCATCAAGACTCATCCCGTGCAAGGTGACAAGATCTTGCACAACATCCCGGAGTTTCCCGAGTTGGCCATTGGCGCACGGTGGCATCATGAGCGCTATGACGGCAGGGGGTATCCCGACGGCATTGCCGGAACCGCCATTCCCGAGGAGGCGCGTATCATTGCCGTTGCCGACGCATACGATGCGATGTCCTCGACCCGTAGCTATCGCCCCATTCTCTCGCAGCAGTTCATTCGCCAAGAGATCGTCAACGGACGCGGCACGCAGTTCGACCCCGTCTTTGCAGACATCATGCTACAGATGATGGACGAGGATGTGGACTACCAGATGAGCGAGAACTACACCCAGGCCGCTCTGCTCAAATAACCGACTCCGCCAGCCTGCCAATCGATGACAGGCTCTAGAACGTGATGTCGGGAAACGCCTTGCGAATCTTCCCTATGGCTCGGCTGAGCTTTGTGGATACGGTGGACGGGTTCATGCCCATGCGCTCCCCAACCTCCTTGCTCGAGAGCTCCTCCCAAAAGCGGAGGTAGACGATTTCGCGTTCCTCGTCGGTAAGCATCCCAAGTGCCTTGCGCACCAGCGCGCCACGCTCATCCAGGGGATCGGAGACATCTTCCTCGATCGTGACCGCACTGGCCGCCTCGCTGACCGAATCGATGGAAACGATCTCTCTGCGACGACGAAAATGCGAATAGAGCGTGTTGCGGGCGATGCGAAACACCCAGTCGTCCAAAGAGCCCCTCTTGGGGTCGAATGTGGCATATGCCTTTGCCACACGAACCATCACGTCGGAAACAATGTCCTCCGCAAGCGCATGGTCTAGCGTCTTGTAGTACACGTAGTTGTAGAGACGCGGATAGTACTCGTCAAAGAAGCAACCGAGATCTTCCTTGTGCAATCTCTTGTTTGCCTCCAGCGTCATGCTCACTCCTTATGTTGGGATTGAGAAAGCATACCAGCTTAGGACACCTTTCGCAAACGCTGCGCCAGAGAAACACTTCCTTGGAAGCTTCCTTAGAAGGTACGGTTTTCCTTGTCCTGATACGGCATACCGGCAGCAGAAAGCATATCCAGCTCCTGCTCGGTGAGCTCCATCTGCTCGTCGTTGGAATGCAGGACGAACGGGCTCTGCTCCTGCGCTGCCATAAATCGCTCGTACACACGCTGACGAGCTCCGGGGTTCTGCTTCGAGAAGTCAAAGGAAAAGAGGTTCTGCATCCTGTCGCTCATGATATCGGTCCTTTCATGTCGATTCTTTCCTGTCAGACTATAATACTCACGTCCCCATTACTCGTCTCACCCAATTCAGGGTTTTTTCCAGCCTATGAAACGACCTCCGACCATACGACGATCAGGGCAGCCCACACGAGGGTGCGTGCGCACTCGGCATACAGCACGTAGTCGACTTCGGTTTCGACTTGCGCCCGTCCTGTTCGCATGCGTCCTGCTCGCCTTGGTCGTCCACATCCTCCTGCACGTGGTCCCCGCGTATAGGGATGTGCACGGAGGCACATCGCACACCATGGCAAAGGCCACCGAATGGAGCAAGGAACGGGCCCCGAACTACTACCAGGTACTTGGTCCCGCCACGCAGGAGTTCTCTTTGGAGGAATCCGGCACTGCCTATGGGACGCTCGACGCGTACGGCCGCGCAACCTATGCGGAAGGAAACGTCTCGGCGGAAATGATGAGAGACGGCATTGATCGACCACGGGAAAACATGTCGCACACGAACCCGACCGGATGGGGATCGAACGAGCAAGTGAGCATGTTGGAGCCTTCTGGTGACACGTATCACGGGTACTTTTGGAATCGTTCCCACCTTCTGGCAAAGTCCCTAGGTGGAGATGACGAGCTGCACAATCTCGTTACGGGCACTCGCATGCAAAACGTGGGCGGAAATGACGGCAACGGAGGCATGGCGTACTGCGAGACGACTTGCCGCGATTGGCTCGAAAGCCACCCCGACGGACTCATACACTACCGTGCTGAGGCGTCATACGTGGACGGAGAGCTGGTCCCGCGCAGCGTCTTCGTTGACATGCTCTCCTCGGACGGCACGATCGACCAGCACGTGGAAGTCTTCAACGCGGCAGAGGGATTTGCCATAGACTACTCAAACGGGACGTTTGCAAGCGACTGCGGACGATAGAGGGGAAGGTCGGGAAGTGAAGCAGAAGTCTTACTATGAGCCTTCGAAGCTCAGACACTTGGTTCGTTCGTACTTCAGCCTACACGAGCGATGTGCGAGCTACAAGGTGATACAAGAGCGTGTCCTCGCCGGGGCACGCATTGATGGCATACACGTATGTCTGCTCATCGTCGCCATGCTCATCGCCTCGATCGGCCTCAACGTCGACTCGACCGAGGCCATCGTGGGCGCGATGCTCATTTGTCCCCTTATGGGGTCGGTGCTTGCCATGGCATACGCCGTTGCGACGATCAACTACCGTCTGCTCAAGTCAGCCGTCTTTGGTCTGCTCGTCCAGATGGTCATCTGCCTTGCGACCTCCACGATATACTTTGTGATCTCCCCCATCTCCAACACCACCTCCCAGCTGCTCACCAACACAAGTCCCACCCTCTGGGACCTCCTCATAGCCTTGGCCGGCGGCTTTGCGGGTGGCATCGGCAACTCCCGACGTCAGGAGCCTGCCACGCTCATTGCCGGCGTCGCCGTGGCAACCGCGCTCATGCCGCCGCTCTGCGCGGCGGGCTATGGGCTGGCCATGAGGAACCTCGCTGACTTCGCACTGTCCATCTACGAGTTCCTCCTCAATGTGGTGTTCATTGCCTTTGGCGCCGAACTCGTCCTGATTTGGATTCACGTCCCCGTGTTTGCCGACCTCAATGGTGACGGAGTTGTCACGGACGAGGAGCGCATAGAGATCCGTCATCGTTCCACCCAGCTGCGCAGGCGCCTCATCCTCGGCACGCTCGCCTTTATGATTCCCTGCGTTCTCTTTACCATGCGCGTGGTAAACACAACCGCGGAGCAGAACAACGGCGAGCTGTTTGAGGCCAAGGACACGCACGAGGTATCCCTCACCTCGTTGGAGCTCGGTATCGTCTGTCCCGGATACGTGAACTATACCGTGGGCGTCGAGGAGTCCTATGATCAGGGCAAGGACACGGTAATAGAGCGCATGGTTGCAACGGTAACCACCCGCGACAACTTGAGCTCTGCCGACAAGAGCACGGTTGAGCAGCTCATACGACTGCACCTCCCCCAGGTCGATGACATTCAGTTTGTTGTTGGAAAGAAGGTAAACTAGTTGTGTACGATGTGCTCCCGAGGGGCGATGTTGTGCCATACTGCTACTGTTGCGTCAACATAACGAAAGGAGCACGTATGCTCAGAATCGCAATGCTCACCAGTGGTGGTGACTGCCAGGCGCTCAACGCCGCCATGCGTGGCGTTGCCAAGACGCTGTATGCCCAAAGCAAGGAGCCCGTCGAGATCTATGGCTTCCTTGATGGCTATCGCGGAATGATCTATGGCAACTATCGCAAGATGACCCCCATCGACTTCAAGGGCATTCTCACGCAGGGTGGTACCATGCTCGGCACCAGCCGTACTCCTTTCAAGTATCTCGACCAACCCACCGAGGATGGCCTCGACAAGGTCGCCTCCATGAAACAGACCTACAAGGACCTGAAGCTCGACGGACTCGTTGTTGGTGGCGGCAACGGTTCCACGAAGACCGCGAATCGCCTGTCGCAGGAGGGCCTCAACGTAATCGCCCTTCCAAAGACCATCGACAACGACACCTGGGGCACCGACTACACGTTTGGCTTTGACTCCGCCATCGAGATCGCCACCAAGTGCATCGACGACATCCACACCACTGCCAGCTCCCATGGCCGCGTGTTCGTAATCGAGATCATGGGCCATAAGGTTGGTTGGATTCCCCTGTATGCGGGCATCGCCGGTGGCGCCGACGTGATTCTGCTTCCCGAGATTCCCTACGACATCGACAAGGTGATTGACACCATCAACCATCGTGACGGAACGGGCAGCCGCTTCTCCATTATCGTGGCAGCCGAGGGTGCCATCTCCAAGGAGGACGCGCAACTCCCCAAGAAGAAGTACAAGAAGAAGGTGGCCGCACGTGGTCATTCCGTGGCGTACGAGATTGCCCGCGAGATTGGTGCGCGCACTGGCCGCGAGATCCGCGTGGCCGTCCCTGGCCACACCCAGCGCGGTGGCGCCCCTTGCGCGGCGGATCGCGTGTTCGCCACACAGGTAGGCGTAGAGGCCGCGTGTGGCATCCTCAAGGGCGAGTGGGGCTTTATGGTAGCCGACAAGGATCGCGACATCGTACGCGTGCCGCTCGACATCGTTGCCGGCAGGCTCAAGACCGTCGATCCCGAGAGCCAACTCGTCAAGCAGGCCAAGATGCTTGGCATCAACTTTGGTGACTAGACCTCATCACTAACGCATTGCCACGCCCTTCGTTCAATATGACGAGGGGCGTTTTGTTTGGGGTAAGACGTACGCACCTCTAGAAGAATCGTATTTCGTCATTTGGTGCAATGTCAAAACGCTCCCCGAAGAACGCGCTCAGGGCAGAGACCATGTGTGCCGTGTCGCGTGTGCCAGCGGTCTCGTATGCCGAGTGCATGGCAAGCTGCGGCAGACCCACGTCCACCGTGTGCATGCTAGCCTGTCGCATGGCAAGGTTGCCAAGAGTTGACCCGCCAGGCATGTCGCTGCGATTGGCATAGGCCTGGGTCGGTACGTCTGCGCGCATACAGAGCTCCTGGAAGAGCGATCGGCTCATGGCATCTGTTGCATAGCGCTGACTCGCCGCCTCCTTTATTACGACGCCACCGTTCAGGCGTACCTGATTCGTGGGGTCACAGAGCTCGGGGTGGTTGGGGTGTACCGCATGCGCATTGTCGCAACTCACCATGAACGACCGGGCCACTGCGCTCCGTCGCGTCTCGGCATCCATGCCCAGGGCATCGCAAACGCGCGTGAGGACGTCGGGCAGGAAGGTTGACAGGGCGCCCTGCATGGTTCCCGAGCCCACCTCCTCGTTGTCGAAGCAGGCATGCACGCATATGGCATGTGGGTCACAGGGGCCAAGCAAGGCCGTACACGACGCGTAGGCGCACTGCAGGTCGTCAAGTCGTGCCGACGAAACGAACTCCCTCTGGGCGCCCCAGATTACCCCAGGCTGTCGATTGACCACATACAGGTCCCAAGCGCAAATCTGGTTGGGAGTAACCCCAAGCTCGTTTGCGACCACTCGCTTGAGCGCACCCTTACCCTCTGTCCCTGCAGACAAGATTGGATAGAGGTCTATGTGACGGTCTATGGCACCGGACTCGTTTACGCTGCGATTCATATGTATGGCGACGCTTGGAATGAGGAGCAGGTCCTTGTCCACGCTCACCAACTGGCTGCGGACGCCCGAGTCGTCTCGCACCATCACCCGTCCCGCCACCGAGAGCGGACGATCGAGCCACGTGCGGTCTATGGCCCCTCCGTACACTTCGGTGTTAACGCGAAGATAGCCTGCCGGTCCCTCCAAATCGGGAATCGCCTTGACCTTGAAGGACGGAGAGTCGGCATGCGAGGCGGCAATGCGAAACGCGGGGTATTCCAGCTCTGCGCCCACACGAAACGCCATGATGCTCGAGCCGTTGCGTATGGTGTAGTAGCATCCACCTCTCTGCATACGCCAAGGCTCCTGCTCGGGAAGGAAGATAAAGCCAGCGGTGTCGAACTGCTGGCGCATGCACTCCACCGCCTGATATGACGTGGGGCTCTTGCGAATGAACTCAAGAAGCCCCAACGTGCTGGTAATGTAGTCTTGATTCACAACGTGCGAATTCATCGCTAGCGCTCTGCTCGCTTCGTGATACCACGCGCCAGAACCACCGCGACCAACGTAATGAGGGCAGGTACCGCCGAAACGCAGGTGGGCGCGGGATTCGAGGATATCTTGTCTGGCCCCGTAAACACCACGATAGCCGCAATGCAGGCAATCTGCAACAGGAGCACCACGATTCCGAGCATGACCAGCTTTCCCAAGCGGGCGGGAACGTTGGCAATCAGTGCTCCCCTCACCCCAAAAACCAAGGTGCACAGACCTTCTCCGCAAAGCGTAAAGGGGACCTTCTTCACGCCGCTCGTCACAAAGAGCACAATGCCAAACACGATGAGGGCCAATCCCAGCAACAACTCGATAAGGGTCAGTATCTTTACGCGCTTTGCTTCCGAGGACATAGGGACTCCTTCTCCGTGAGTGGCTCAACATCTTTGAACCAAGTATAGACCACGACTGCACCCAAGCGCATGTCAGCTTTTGCTAGCCGTTGGCAACAGGTTTGGGCCTCCATTATTCCCCAATGAGACGCCGAGAAACAAAAACAGGCCAGACACACGTCTGACCTGCTGTTTTGTCTGGTGGGCCCGGAGGGATTCGAACCCCCAACCCAGGGATTATGAGTCCCCTGCGCTAACCGTTGCGCCACAGGCCCTAGTAAAAAGGCGACGACCACAGTCGCCGCCCCGAATACTTGGTGGAGAATAGGGGGATCGAACCCCTGACCTCATGACTGCCAGTCATGCGCTCTCCCAGCTGAGCTAATTCCCCGTGACTTGGTGCGAGGAATAATATAGAGCAAACTCGCCCTAGGGTCAACACCTTTTTTTAAAAGATTTGCCAGACGGAAGACAGTCGATGTTTGGCACAAGCCAAGGCGCGAAAGATAGCATCTGGCACGTGACTGCCGGTCGCTGGTTAGCCCGTGAAACCGTATGCCAATTGGCTGGACAATAAACCGGCGAAGCTCTATATCAAGTGCTATATTAATAAAGAAACTAGCTCGTTTTATGGCTTGCATTTAGGAAAGGAGAGGCTCATGAAGAGGACGGGACAGGTTTGCTGGAGGGGTCTTCCCAAGTGGCTGCTATGTCTGGCACTTGGCGTCGCGGTATCACTGGGATTGGGGATACTACCAGCGTTTTCGCGTTACGCGTATGCGGAGGGCATATACCAGGTTACTGCCTGGCACAGTGAGGGAAACAGTGACACAGTTTTAAGTGGTAGCATACAATCACTCGGCGATACCGCAACTTTCAATACCAAAGTGCCTTCCGACTTCAGTGCCTGGACCGGCAACTATAGTTATGATGGCATTGTCGTAACGGGCGGAAGTTTTGGCACAGGACAGCCTGATGAGGTTTTTCAAATCTCCATCAAAATGAGCGCTGAGGGCTTTGGTCATATTTCCCGTTCGTACTATACGACCAATAACTCTGTTGTTGAGTTCAAAGTCAATGTCGCCTGCTTAGATTACGACACACCGGTTGACAGCGTTACAATCCTCCAGCCAACAGCACAGGTCTCGGTAGGCCAAACGATGCAGTTGTCTGCCGTTGTAAGCCCTGCGGATAGATACCAAGGGGTGTGGTGGACAAGCTCCGACCCAGACGTCGCCACCGTTTCTGAGGACGGGACGGTAACGGGAGTAAAAGCCGGTACCACCAACATCACCGCAAACGCAAAATACAGGTCCGAAAAAGTTCAACCTACGCCTTGTGTCGTCACCGTAACCCAACCAGTTACAGGCATAACGATCGACAGGGATCAGGCCAGCATCGAGGTTGGCAAGACATGCAAGCTCACCGCAACCGTTGAGCCGTCAGACGCCACCGACAAAACCGTAACGTGGTCAAGCTCAAACGAGGACGTCGCCGTCGTTGGCGAGGACGGCATCGTGACGGCCATGAAGGCAGGCACCGCCACCATTACCGCAACGGCAGGCGACGAGTCGGCGACCTGCGACATTACGATTACGGCACCCAAGCCTCCTTCCGCAAGCGTTACGGCTCACGTGCAACGCATGGGCACGTTGCGAGCTGCCTCTGACGGCAAGGTCTGCGGTACAACGGGAAAGAGCCTGCGTCTTGAGTCGCTCAAGCTAAAGCTTGGCAAGTCCGTCATCTCCGGGGGCATCGAATACCGAACTCACGTCCAACGCGTAGGCTGGGAGACGGACTGGGTCCGCAACGGTGCCATGGCCGGCAGCGAGGGTATGTCCCGCCGTCTGGAGGCCGTGCAAATCCGACTGTATGGACAGATGGCGCAGACATACGACGTATGGTATCGCGTCCACTCGCAACGCTACGGTTGGATGGCATGGGCCAAGAATGGTCAAACGGCCGGCACCGAGGGTATGTCCCGCCGAGCCGAGGCAATCCAAGTCATTCTTACCAAGAAGGGCGCCCCTGCTCCCGCGAAAAGCTTCCAAGGCGCTATCCAAAACTACAATCGGGCATTTGCCAAACGATAGCCCGTTTCCGAGCTAAGCCAACAGGCCCTGCGTCCAGCTGGACGCAGGGCCTGTTGGCTTAGCTCG
>CADBCS010000038.1 GCA_902793195.1 uncultured Coriobacteriaceae bacterium
GAGAGCACGAGCCTCAGCGACTCCAGCTCGAAGCAGGTGTCGATCACGTTGCGGAGGCTGAATTCATGGGGTGCCTCTAGATGGACTTCCTCCGTGCCTGCTTGAGGAAGTTGCGCTTGAAGTCACCCCTGAGGCCGTAGAACTTGCGGTATGTGTTGGACTCCTCTCCGCACCCATACCTCATGGCCGCCAACTCGATAGAACAGAAGTAGTCGGCAGCCTGCGCGAGCCTACGATCCTGATAGCTAATCAGGCGATAGTCGGCTACGCCACTCCCCAATAGGTAGTCAAAGGCCTCGTGGAGTGCGTGGGTTACAGCATCCTGTCCCTCGTCATAGTAAATCGGCACTTTATCGAACGACTGAAACCACTCGAGGTTGTCGAAGACGAAGTTCACAATGTCACGCCTCATCCTGGCGGAGAGAGTCTTCGCATCGGTGTCGTAAGAGTCGTACACAAAGGTCCTGTACCGCACAGGGGCCTTCTGCATGAAGATGTTGAAGTGGATGAGCAGCTTCTTCCTGACAGACTGGTCGATTCCCTCGTAGTCACCATGTCCGTGGAGCAGGTCCTTCATGTGGAACGCTATGTCTGGCAGCCCGTTGCGTGCCACATGTGACTCGTAGTCGCTGACGAATGGGCCGAGGGATGACGACTGGTCGTGGAGGACGAGCGTGAGCAAGTAATAGCCGGCGGACATGTTCTGCTGGCCGGCCTCATCACAAAACACGGATAGAGACGCCAAGGAAAAACCTCCCAATAAAGAAAGCGCCAGGGGATTACCCCTGGCTCTTGGAACCTCGGCTCGCGCCTCAGCAATTTATTTATACCACACTACGCACGTTCCTATACATCACATTTTGCCAGCGCCTCCACGAGCTCCGCGGCACCTCGCGACCCACGAAGCGCAGCGTACAGTCGTCCCTTCGCGGGTACGCAAGAGGGGCGGCGTCCCCGCACCACAGGAGGGAGCCGTCTATCACGACGACGTCGAGCGGTTCTCCCGTCTCCGACGACGCCCACGACTCCCAGCTGGTGTTTCCCTCTTCTCCCTGTCGGCATAAGCAACACGGGCGGCTCGACCTCATTCGGGAGAAACCTGGTCAGGCTCTCCCGCCACTACCTGAGCAGCGCTGTGTTGGGCACGATGACCAGCGTGATCACCTGGCGCGTCGCAATGACGGACGCCGCAATCGCTGATGTCCCTTGGAGTTCGAACCAGTGACGTACACGTCCGTCCCGAAGATGGGGGCGATGCCCGCCACCACTACCCGCTGCCTGCGTCCGAGCACGAGGCCGGGTCACGCGGGAGGAGGCCCGGGCTGTCGCGCAACAGGATCTGCATCGCGGTGGCCTGCGAGATGGCAGGCGCGCGCCGTCCGTCTTCGTCCGCTGCGGCCTCGACAAGCCGAGCGACGGGCACGCCCTCGCCGCCTACGGCCCGCACGTCGAGAGGGGCAGCACGTCCGTGAATGACATGGAGAACGCGCACGACATGGTGGTTAGGGAACGGGGACTCGTAAGCGAGCCCTACAACTCCAAGGAGATCTGCAGGGTGCCCGACAGGGAGAACCCGCTCGGCAAAGTCAACCACCTGTGCTTCCTCCTGAAGGAGTTCCTTGCCAGGCACGACGGCTTCGACAGGGACGACATGGACGGCTGGCTCGACCTCTTCTCTGCCATCATGAACCCGCCAGAGAGCAATATGGAGAAGGTCTCCTTTATACTGGACCGGGCCATGTCTAACCCAAAAACGCTGCGGTATAGGGACTATTTCCGGCAGAATCCAAGGTATGAGGGGTAAGATGTCACAGATTCACGCGCACAATGCAAGAGGGGTTTATTTCATTGATTTATGCGCTCTCTGTCACGCCGGCGGCAGGGGGCGCTTTTTTCCCTCCGCAAGTTATTACGTTGCCTCCGCACGTTATCCTTGCAAAATGGGTCCAAAAAACTACCAGAGCCGCCTCTGTGGACGGCTCTGGGATGGACCAAATTCCGGTCCAAATGAACCCGATTCAAGCGTTTCGGAGTGTTGCGAAGTGGAGTGTCAAGATCTACAAAACAGCACCATTTACCAGCGGTTTTGTTGCCTTTCGCTTCCAACCGTCATGTTGTGTTTTGTCGCTCGTTCTACTCCCACTCAACCGTTGCGATGGGCTTCGGGGAGAGCTCGTAGCACACGCGGCAGATGCCGGGCACCTCGTCCAGGATGCGTGCGGTCATCTTCTTGAGCAATGCCCAGTCGAGCTCGGGCACCTCGGCCGTCATGACGTCGACGGTGTTGATGCAGCGAATGATGCACGGCCACTCGAACGCGCGCTTTCCATCACGGACGCCGGTGGCACGATAGTCGGGCACGACGCAGAAGTACTGCCAGATGTCCAAGCCGGCCGCGTCGATCTCCTCGCGCACGATGGCGTCGGCCTCGCGCAGAGCCTCAAGACGGTCGCGCGTGATGGCGCCGGTGCAGCGTACGCCCAGGCCGGGACCGGGGAACGGCTGGCGATACACCATGTTCGCAGGCAATCCCAGCTCCTCGCCCACAACGCGAACCTCGTCCTTAAAGAGCAGCTTGACGGGTTCCACAAGCTCGAAGTCGAGCTCCTCGGGAAGCCCGCCCACGTTGTGATGCGCCTTTACCCCCGCCTCGGACTCGAGGATGTCGGGATAGATGGTGCCTTGCCCCAAGAACTTGATGCCATCGAGCTTGGTGGCCTCCTCGGCAAAGACCTTGATGAACTCCTCGCCGATGATGTGGCGCTTGGCCTCGGGGTCCGCCTCCCCTGCCAGAAGGTCGAGGAAGCGGTCAACGGCATCCACAAAGACGAGCTCGGCACCCATTTGGTTGCGGAACACGTCGACGACCTGCTCGGACTCACCCTTTCGCATGAGGCCATGGTTCACGTGCACACACACGAGCTGCTTGCCGATGGCCTTGATGAGCAGCGCCGCGACGACGCTGGAGTCGACACCGCCAGAGAGCGCGAGCAGGACCTTGCCGTCGCCCACCTGCGCACGAATTGCCTCGGTCGCCTCATCTATGAATGCCTTCGCCAGCTCGGGCGTGTTGATGCGCGCCATCTCGTCGGGGCGCTTGTTGCTCGTAAAGTCCATGCACACTCCTTTGGTTGAATGCCACTTGGATACACCCTACCAGAAACCGGAGGAAACGGGCGGCTAAGGCAACAACCCCCATCGTCACACCAACAGAACACATGTGACGCAGCTCCTATCGCCTGAGGCGCAGGGTCGTGCCGCAGACATCGACCACATCCCCTGTCGAGACGTGTACGCTTCCCTTGACGGGAGTCCCGCCTACCTGCGCGGGATTCGTGGCACCTTGATCGGTGACGAGGACGCCCTCTCCATCGGGTTCCAAGCGCACATGTTTTCTGGAAACCACCCGGGAGCGAAGCACGACGTCGCACGAGCCTCCCCTCCCCACCAACAGGCCATGTGACGGCAGGGGAACCACGACCTCGATGTCTGGAGTCACGATGAGGATTCCCATCGAAGGGTCCGGCCCGTTGGCGACATCCCCATACGCCTCGGTGGGCACCATCTCCTGCTCGTACCAGAACTCTCCCTCCCCCTCCTTATCAGCCGTCTGTTCCCATGCTGGGGACGATTTCGTGGTCAGGTGTTCCTCCTCGCCCTCCTGCCCTCCGATTGCCTGCCCCTCATCCTCGTGAGGGTAGCGATAGAGACACCCAAAGCACACGTCCATGTCGTCGAACAGCCCCTGGCCGCACTGCGGGCAGGTCTTGGTCTTGTAGGCGGGAATCACGACCATAGATTCCCCGTCATCGTGAACGGTCTCGTACATGCGAGATTCCTCCCCTCGCGGTCTGCGCGCCCCTCTCCACAAGGCTCACCCACGAACCCTCACAGGGCCACGACGTCTGTTCCGCCGGTCGCTCCAAGGCAAGCCAGGCACCACGGGCCGATACGATTCTCCCTGGCCCCACGTCCCTGCGGGAGAGGAGCACCTTTCCATTGCGCGACACCAAGGCCACGTCTATCCCATAGCGCATGCCGAGGGTGTGGATGGACGAACACCCCACGAGGGCAACGGGCCTTCCCCGCGCTCGAGGCCCCAGCAGGCCTCGCATGCGCTGCACGAAGCCATGCAGCGACTCAAACGTCAACGTCGTGCGCGAATCCACCATGCGGCACAAGACGGTAGCCACCACGCTACATCACCACCCCAGACTTGTATCGATCCACAACCAGACAGCGCTCGTGCGTCAATGCGATGGGCGTACCCATGGAAACCCCCGCGACGGTAAGTGCCGTAGGCCATGGGCGATAGACGAGCTCGCATCGATACCTCACGTGCGAAGGTGCGAGGCCCAGACTCCCAAACGCTTGGGGCGAAGCGGATTCCACGGCCACGCGTACCTCACATGCTCGGCTGTTACCGAGGGACCGGCCAATGGCCTGCTCGACCTCCTGAACCGAGACGATGTTGTTGCCAGACCCACCACAGGTGGTGCCCAAAGCGACCACGGCGTCCATGCTCGTCCGATCGAAGGTGGCGCAGAGCATGCAGAACCGGCAGAGGTTGAACACGATCAGCGAAACCACGATGACGACGGGCACGAGGGCCGCAAGCTCGACTGCCATCTGCCCAGTCTCGTTGCGCACACGACCCAGCATGACAACACGTTCTACCATCCCTATCCCCCAATGCGAGAGAGGTCCACGGTGAGCGGAACGCTCACGCCTGTCCCGGGTATGGGCAACTCGGCAATGGTGTATGCCGATCCCGGCATGCCACCTGCAGAGCCAATGCCAAGGGCACCCACCAGTCCCGCCGCATCCGCCCCCACCGGAATCGATTGCACCAAAGACCGCGCCTTCCCGAGCTTGTCGAATCCCGCCCGTCCCAGCACGTTGCCGGTGTTGGTGAGAACGGGCTTGCGTGCGCGCATGTCGGCGGGTGCGAACCCCGCGGCATCGACGACCCACTTGAGCTTTTGTTTGAGCCATGAGCCCACGGTTCCTCCAAACACCCCGTCCACACCATCCAGGAAGCCACCCACCGCACCCTCGACGCTGTCGTACGAGGAGCCATATGCCACCAGCAAACGACCCCACAGGCCAAAGATGCCGTCCACCATGCCACCCACCGAGAAGCCTCCCCCGGCCTTGCCGGCAACGCCGTCGAAGAAGGAGGAGAGCACGTCCTTGCCATCGTCGGTAGCGTCGGGCGCAAGAGCGGAGGCCGATACCGTTGCGCCTGCGGGAAGATCCTGCCCAGACAGGAATGAGTCCACGAGACGGGAGGGAGCTGCTGCTCCAGAACCCCTTGCCACCACGCCAACGCACCCGTAGGCACCGGGTGGACAGAGCTTCGGACGTGGAATGCGCAACTGGTCCAAGGCGGCGTCGAACGCCTGCTTGCCCTCGTCCGCGATCTCCTTCATGAGGCGCTCGGCCTCGGCCTGTTCGTTGCGGGCCTTCCGATAGTCCTGAGACTCTTCCACGATGATCTGCCAGTAATGTTCGAAGCCGTTGGTGGCGGACGTGGATATGGACGCCACGCGACCCAGGTCACCCACGCTCATGCGACAGGTTCCGCACTCCCTCACACCGCCATTCTCTATGTCGGCCACACTCGCGAACCCGCAGAACTCACCGAGGGCGTTAGGACACGAGAGCGTCGCATGCAGCACCAGCCCCTCCTCGTCGGTGCATGGCCAAGCGGCGTTGGTGTACATCCATGTCTCGCGTACCTCGGAGGAGTTTCGTGCGAGGTGCGGAAGCATCAGGTCGACAGACCCATCGCCCGACTCGTAGTAATAGGCATCGAGGACTTCGCCCAGGGCGTAGTCGTAGAACATCTCTCGTGCGAGCGAATCCGCAACCGACTCTATGTCCTCCCCCACCGGAGACTCTTGAGACCAACGAATCTGGTAATACGTCCGTGCGCGCTCGATGGGCATGCCAAACGTCCATTCCTCGGGAGTGCTCACGACGGGGTTCTCCCATCCCTGCATTCCTGCCAGCGAGGCGGCACGCGAGCTCAGGCAGCTTGGGCTGTCCACGCAATCGGCCTCCCATGCCCTCCTACGAGCATCGTCCGCACGCCGCTTCGCCTCCTCTGCCTGCCTTGTGGCATCCCTAAGACGCTCGGCGGCATCCGCAAGGTCATCCCCATCGACATCGTCCTCGATGCCCGAGAAGTCCGTTTGGGACTGCAGGGGAAGGGGGATTGCGGCACCGGTGTACGACAGGCTCCCCTCCGCATTGGCCCGGGCGCACGAACTGCCCGCCGACACCACGAGCACGGGAAGCGCCTTCTCCAGGCCTTTGAGCCCCTTCGCCGCACTCTTCGCGAAGCTCCTTCGCTTGTTCAGGATGTCCTTGCCGACGTCTACCACCTTCGCCGATGCCTCCTGCGCACCCGGTATGGCCGCGACGACAAGGCCGGCTCCCAGCACCGATATGCCCACGAGTCCCATACTGAGCACACAGGCGTCGGCCACTTGGGCGATCGTGCAGTACGAGCTCACCACATTCGACCCCGCTATGGAGGTTGCGTCGGCCACCGCCTGAACATCGGCGGATCGGGCCAGCATCCACTCGGTCGTCGCCACGCCAAACACGAGAGAGATGCTCACCAACAGAGAGACCGCAATCGCCACGGTCGTATATCCCCCCTCGTCGCCGACGAACCACCCAATGCCATGGCGTGCGACGCCCCCGGGACGATTCTGGCCGACACAAGACGGACGGTCGCCTAACCTCGCGTGGCCCACTGCCAAAGTCATCGGGACGCCGCCGCCCGTTGTGTGGGGCGCCACCAAACCAATCGAACCAAAGCGACGACGCATGACGCGTGGAACCACTCGGAACAGGCCGCTAGTTCCACATCTCCTGCCATTCCCCATAGTCACCTCCAACCCATGCGGGTCTCACGTTTCCCCTAACCTGCACGCGCAACACGACACCTTGGCCATCTCGCTCCCCAAATGCCGCGACCAGGGTTCCAAAGAAGGGCAGGGGGCGCACATGGCCAACGATTGTCGCCACAGCGACCCTTCCCTCGTCCTCGCGACCCACCCGGACCTGCCAGTCGCGATCGGCGCCAACGTGGAACAGGCTCGCCTCGGGTACTGCACGCAGGCGCCTTAGGGCGTAGTTGCGCGCGTTGGCCTCGTCGGGACTCGTCGCCATCACGCGAAGGGTCTCCGCCGCGACGTGCGCCATGATCGTCCGTGTGTAACCCAGGCACACAGGCTGCACCAGCATCGCGAGCAGGAGCATGAGCGTGGGCAACAATACGGCGGCTTCCACCGTAGACTGGCCTCGTTCCGCGCACAGGCGCCTCACGAGCTCAAAAGGAGCTGAGGTCTTGCAAAAACACAATCGTCATCCCTCCCTCCACGTTGTGCGACATCGACTCGCGAGCATGGCGCTGCAACGCACCGGACCGCACCGCAGTCCAGATGGCCCCCAGTGCGATGAGCGTGGCCAGAAAGGCGAGCAGCACGAGCACGTACTCAACCGTCGACTGACCGCGAACCCTCCTCGCCGACCGGAGGCCGCGCAAGCCCTTCCTCGTCGTGGGGATCCATGCGCTCGATGCGGACGATGCTGCCGTCACCCGATCCCCCGGAAACGACGCACACGTCCACCCATCCGGGCCCCTCCACCACGCAACCCCACACGTTTCCCAAAAGGTCGATGTATCCAGCTTGCAGCACCAGGCACGTGCCGAGGTCGCGGTATTGGCACACGAGCAGACTCGCCGCCCGCTCCAGTGGTTCGGAAACCTCATACGCATACGTCCCCGCCTGGGAGTGGCGCACGTCGAACGGCGTCGAACCCTCCAAACCTGTCGCATCTTGTCCCTCCCCTCGCTCGTCCTTCCCGTCCCGCTCACCACCCTCACCCCCTTCGTCACCGGCAACCCCGTTCGCCTCCTCTTCAGCTTGTTCGGGCGGGTTATGAGCTTGTGGTTGCATACATGCGACGGCAACGCCCATTGCGAGCGCACCCGCAACTGCCACCGCGCATATGCGTCTAGAGCGAGTTGATGCCATCGGATACCGCCTGCCACAGCTCGGCGACCTTTCCCCTAAAGGCAATGATCGCCACTATCGCCAACACCACTAGCACGCCAACCAGGATCGCGTACTCGGTCGTCCCCTGGCCGCGCTGGTCCTTCCACACCCTCGTCGCGACATTTCTCGCCATTGCAAAAATCCCCATAGTGCAACCACCTTCCAAACTAGTCCCAACGGAACAACTGCTGATAGAACACGCCCGCCACGCACGAACCACCGCAAGCCCTCTTGCCACGCCCACCCCGTGGCCCTACGCCACCCGCAACGCAGGGCCGAGCAGTGGGCCTAGGATCGCCAGGAGCATGGCGGGTACGATGAGGGTCCCCAGCGGGATGAGCATCTTTACCGGCACGCGCTCAATCTCCTCCTCCATCTGCGCGCGCTGCTCGTCTCGGATGACCTGCGCCTGGCGCGCAAGCGCATCTGCCAGGGGCGTGCCGAACGCTAGCGCCTCGCTCACCGTCGACGCAAACCGCGTCATGGCAGGCACGTCGGTCCGCTCCGCCAATTCGTCAAGCGCCTCCGCACGCCCGCGAGTTCCCAGTCTCCACGACAGCATCGCCTGCGACACCAAGTCCGAGAGCGTCGTGTCGTACCTGTCGCAGTAGAGGTCGAGCGACGAGTCGAACGAGAGACCTGCAGAGACGCCCAGCGTCACGATGTCCAGAAACAGGGGCATCTCCCTCATCACCTCCGCCTGGATCCGCTTTGCGGAATCCTTGCGAGCGCCGACCCCAAGGCCCGCCATCGCCTGCCTTATGTCCCAAGATCCTTCGCGCAACACCAACGCCAGCCCGGTCATGCCGCCGGAAAGAAACAGATAGGTGCTCGCGCAGGCACATGCGCCAACGAGGACAAGGCACCCAATGCGCACGGCTCCCGTCATAGCACCGCTCCCATAATGCGTCGGATGAGCAGCACCGCAGCGCAGTCCATGAGGGCAGCCACCAAGAGGCAGACCATGCCGGAGGGCATGGAGAGGCCCTCGAGGTAGTCGGGTGATATGAGCGAGAGCAGGCACACCATGATGGGCGGCAAGAGGCACACGATTCGAACCGAGAGCCTCACCTGGGCCGTCTTTACCGAAAGCATGCGCTCGAACTCCCCCTGCTGCTCCACGAGCACGGCCGAACGCTGGAAGAGGTCTCTGAGCGGGCTACCGGTGCGCTGCGAGATCTCCAGCGCGGTCGCCATGAGTCCAACACCCGGCGCCTCGAGCTCGCCCCTCAGTCGCTCCAGCACGTCGTCGACCGACCAACCGCAACGCAACCTGAGGGAGGCGCGCACGAATGCCTCATTCGCCTGGCCGCGCTCATGCAAGCCCACGTAGTCGATCGCCTGCACGAGCGTGTTGCCCGAGGACATGGCGGTGGCCAGAGTCCTAAAGATGGCCGGCATCTCTTGGGAGAGCGCTCTCCTTCGGTTGCGCTCGCGCGTCGCCCTGCGAGCCTGTATGCCCGCAAGGGCGCAGACCCCCACCACGATGCCGGCGAGCGGCGACCTGGCAAACGCGCAGGCCAACAAAAGACCAAGTGTCAGCGCGACGACCAACACGGCCGCCACCACGTTTGTCTGGGCACTCCCGCCGCGTGCCGATCTCGCACGCTCCACTTCCTCCACAAGCGATCGGAACGCAGACCAGCCCATCGCCGTTGCGACCACCCTGCTGGCCGAGATTCCCACAAGGACCCTGCGTGCACGAAAAGACACCGTGCGAAACGACACCCTTGCGCCCCCACCTTCCGCTGACGGTAGAGCGGCCCAGACGGAGAGTCCCGCAAGCACGCCGCAAGCTAGGCAACACAACGTCTCCATTCCTCCACCTCCCCCACGCTCACCAAACCATCCGAAACGGCGTGCGCAACGAACGACGGCTCCCGCACGAGGTGCCAAGATCGCGACGGCTCGTCAAAGGAGACGCATTCCTCCAGGTGAACGCCACCACCTTGCGCCCGACTGACCTCCGAGAGCGACGACAGGTAACGAGACCCGTCCGCCATGCGCCGGGACATCACGATGAGGTCGAGCGCCGAGGCAATCTGTTCCTCGATGATGTCGGTGGGCAGGTCCATGCCAAAGCGAGCCATGAGCACGAGTCGTAGGACGACCTCCTCCGCGGTCCCGGCATGGCATGTGGTAAGGCTTCCGTCATGCCCTGTGTTCATGGCGCTCAGCATGTCTATCGCCTCCTCTCCCCTCACCTCGCCCACCACGATCCGGTCGGGGCGCATGCGAAGCGCGTTCTTCACCAAATCGCGTATGGTCACCTCGCCCGTACCCTCGATGGAGGCGTCCCTCGCCTCGAGCCGCACCACGTTTGGATGCGAGTCGAAGCGCAACTCGGCAGAGTCCTCGATGGTCACGATGCGCTCACGCTCGTCTATCTCGCAAGACAACGCATTGAGCAGCGTGGTCTTGCCAGACCCCGTACCACCCGCCACGGCGATGTCGCACCTCGACCGCACCGCCCACACCAGTAGCGTCGCGTACCATTGGGGCACGGCTCCCAGTTCCACAAGCTGACGAAGCGAGACGATGCGATGCGAGAACTTGCGGATGGTCACCGCCGGACCGTCCACGGCAATGGGTGCGGCAACCGCGTTCACGCGGTCCCCATTGGCAAGACGGGCGTTTACGATGGGACTCGCCTTGTCGAGGCGACGGCCAAGCGGGGCAAGGATTCGGTCGATAACCAGCATGATCTGGTCGGCGGAGTCAAACACGCGCTCTGCGGGATGCAGCTCGCCGTCACGCTCGTAGAACAGCCGCTCGCATCCATTGACCATGACCTCGGTGACCTCGGGGTCCTCAAGCAACGGCTGCAACGGGCCGAGGCCGCACACCTCGTCGAGCACTTGCTGCACCAGGACCTCGCGGTCGTCTTGGTCCAAGTCGCCATAGTCTCCCGTGTTGAGAATGGCCTGGCATGCGATGCCAATCTCGGAGCGGGCCGAGGAGACGTCGTCGTTGGCGGCCAGCGCGGCGACGGCAGACAGGCCAAGGCGCTCGACCAAGTCGTGCTTGAGCCTCTCACGGTAGCGTGCCACGCGATGCCGGTCTTCCACGGCGCGGGCGCCTGTGTCCTCGTGCGCTCTCACGCGTTCCAGAACGGACACGCTACATCGCCTCCTTCCTTCGTCCAAACGCCCATCGGGAGTGCACGTCCCTCCGCTCGAGGGCACGCTTCGCGTCCGCTTGGTCGGGCAGAACGCCCAGCTCGGCCAACACCTGCGCCAGCGCATGCGTTGCGGTGTCGCAAAAGCGGGAGCCGAGCTCGAACAGCTCGCCGACGTTTCCCTCCGCCATGCACGAGCTCACCTCCACACCGCCGTCGACGACCCTAAACACACGAGCCGTCTCCAAGCCGACGTTGGCACGGTTTACTACCTGGTCGACCCTTGACCTGTTGCTACACCGGTTGACGAGACAAGCGATGCGGGTCCTCGCCACGCCGAGTCTCACGGCCAATGACCCAAGTCGTGCCTGGGTGACGTTGGAACCGGGACGCCCGTCCGATACCAGAAGCATGCGGTCGCACTGCTGGGCAATCTGCGCCACCGCGTCGTCGAAGGTGGAGGAGGTGTCCACCAGCACCAGGTCGTGATGCATGGAAAGCGTTTCCAGCAGGAGTTGCACGTGCGGGGAAACGAGCTCGGAGGTCTCCGGCCTGGCACACGAGCCCCAGAGGGTCATGCGCTCGCCGACCTCACCTCCCAGTTCCAATATCTCCCGCTCCACCAGTGGCATCTGCGCCGTCGGCCCAATCAGGTCCGCAGGACCTGCCATCCCAAAGCAGCTGTAGAGGTTCCCAAATGGCAGGTCGAGGTCGCACAGCGCGACGCGCATGCCCCACGATGCGGCAGCCTGCGCCATCACTGCCGTGAGCGACGTCTTTCCCACCCCTCCGCGTCCGGAGAAGAGGGCCACGATGGGCGCCACTCCCTCAACGACCGAGCGACGAGGCCTCCTTGTCGTCGCGACGGGGGGCGAGGCGACGGCGGGCTGCGGAGTGACAGCGGGCCGCACCTTGTCCGCGGGTTTTCCCTCCCGTACGGGTTTAGCTTCCGGGACCCTCTCTCGGACTCGCCCCAACGCCTCCTCCACCTTGGGAACGCTGGACAACGCGTCTATCTTGGGACGCTCGTCTGGCATGACGATCATCGTTGGCACCTCGTCGCTTGGAATCGACGGCTCCTCGAGCTCGAATCCGTCCGCCTCCTCGGGCGTCATCTCGACCACGTGGCTCACGCCCGCCTCACGCGCACGCCCTAGGAGGTCTTCGTCGACCTCCTTCGAGGCGAGGGCGACGCACCGCGCGGAGTCGTCTCGTGCGATCGCCGCCGCCACGTTGATGTTGGACAACGAGCCGCTGAGGGGTCCCACCACCACGCCAAGGCGCTTGCCCGACTCCTGGGCCCACTGCCGCAGCTCCTGCGCGTCGTTTGCAAACGAGAGCTTGGCCTCGCGCTCACCTGCCCCCATGGCGCGGGTAAGGTCCTCCCGCACTTCCTCGTCGCACAACGCAATCCATGAGCTTGCCATATCGCGTATCTCCTTCCCGGCTATTCGCCGCCCTTGTCCTTTGCCTGCCTGTCCGCCGGAGGAACGTCTTTCGCCTTGGGCTCCTCACCCTTGTCGCCCTTCTTCACGTCCTCGGCAGGAACGACCAGGCGCAGATCCCCCGTAGTGGACGAGGTGAGCACTTGGGACACGTTTCCCGCTGGAACGGCTATCGTGAGCGTCCCCCTGGTCGCAATCGAGCCCGTGGAGCTGGGAACCGCAAGCACGATTGCGTCCGCACAGATCTGATCGGCCCTATCCTCGACGGTTCGATAGGCCGTCACATGGGCACCAACGCGAATCGCCTGGGAAACGCCGAGCTTCTCGGTTATGGGCACCGACACGGCGACGTGTCCGGAGGGTATGTCGGCCAGCTCCGACACGTCCCGGAAGTTGAGCTCGGTAAGGGGGGCGCCCTCGGCGATGGGGACGGTTACCTCGCGCCCCACAACGCTGCCAAGCTCCATCAGCGCATGTGAGGGAGCTAGCGACGAAAGCCAGTCGCGCGCGTCCACGTCGGCAGACGTTATGACCTCCCCCGCCTCGATGCCGCGCGTCGAGACGACGAGGCTCACCACGTCTCCCCCATAGCGTTCGAGCGCCTCCGTCCTCGCCCTGTCGGCCTCGTTGCGTACCTGGTCCGCATAGAGCACGCATGCGAGGACGGACAGCGCGCCAAATGCGCAGGCAAGTATCACTCGTGACTTTCTGGACATGGCGCCCCTTTCGCACGTCGGCTTGGCTTGGACGGAACCGGCCGTCCCACGACCCTATTGTGCGATGCGGCCATCCATCTCACCTGCAGTTTTGCGGAGCCTGTTGCACCAAGCGCGCGCATAGTTCTCCGCAATTGCCCACAGACGGGCAGAACCGCAGGTATACGTGCCAGCAGCATTGGCCCCAAATGCATGCAAAAACGCTTCGGCATGCAAAAAAGACCCTCGCCAGGGGATTTCTGGCAAGGGTATGCAAGGTCTCTTCCATATCCGATCGTATGCGTATTCCGCATACGTTGCGCAGCGCGAAACCCATCCGCGCATGCGGCTGCAGGTGTTGATGCTAGAGCACGATGTCGGGGTCGAGGATCGTTCGGCTACTTCGCATCTCGGAGGCCAGTGACAGGTATGCCTCAAGACGCCTAGCGCAATCCGGAGAGCCAAATCGTGCGAGCACCTCGCAACCGGGTTCGTGTGTGTGGGTACAGTCCCTAAACTTGCACGAGGCGGCGGCGTCGGCCATGTCGGGAAATACCATGGCAAGCCCTCGTTCGTGACCTACGAGCTGCAGCGTGCGCAGGCCGGGTTCGTCCACTATGATGCCAGCCTGCGGGATCGCCACCATCCTGCGCGCAACCGTGGTGTGCCTGCCCACGCCATCCGACTCGCGCACGCTACCCGTCTCGAGGGCCACGCGTCCGAGCAGGGCATTGAGGAGCGTGGACTTGCCAACTCCCGAGGGCCCCAACATGATGGCCACCTGCCTCGGCGGCACGAGCGCACGCACGCTCTCGACGCCCCAGCTGCCTCCCGCCCCGATGGCCGCATCCTCGTGGGTACCCAAGTCGGGCGCATCATCCACCGAGGCCACGGCCACCACGGGACACTGCGCCCCCATCACGTCGCGGATGTATCGCACCGAGTCGCCCACCAACTCGGGCGTGGCCAAGTCGGCCTTGGTCAGCACCACGGCAACCTGAGCGCCGCAATCGCGAGCGACCACCGCAGACCGCACGATCCTGCCCGACATGATGCGCCACTCCTCGAGCGCCTGGACGACCAGCACGGTGTCCACGTTGGCGGCAAGCGTCTGTCGCTCACCCCTGGAGCCTCCCTTCCAACGAGCTATGTCGCTCGTGCGCGGAAGAATGCATTCAATAAGTCCCATGTCATGGCCGTGAGGGCTTCTTACGCTCACCCAGTCTCCCACGGCCACCCGCGAGAAGTCCCCCTTGGTGAGGCGAGCCGCGAATTCGGCCCTAAACACGCTCGAGTCGGTGAGCACTGCGGGGAAGCCGCGATCCAATCGCACGACGCATCCCAGCGCAAGCTGCGAGGCATCGCCCTCTCGCTCCTCCACCTCCAAACGGTATCGCTCGAACGCCGCACGCTGCTCCTCGCTGGGACTCAGATCGTGGTAGGACGGCAGCTCCGACAAGGAGGAGAGGGCCGGCAGGGACGCCTGTTCCCTACCGGCCCGAACCTGTGCCTTGCGACGAATGCTGCGCCTTGTCCTGCTGTTGCGCTTCGCCATGGCTTGACTCCCTTACGCGCTATGCCCTGCTCTTGTCAACGGCACGCATGATGGCCTTGTACAGCTCCATTATGGGGATGATGAGTATCGCCAGACCCAACGCCATGCCGTAGTGGGCCAGGTCGAGCACGGTGAAGCTGAACATGTTCGCGAGGAACGGAATCTCGATCACGAGGAAGGTGAGCAGGAAGGCCACCAGGAAGGCGCCCCACAGCCACATGTTCTGTCCCTTGAGCGAGAAGATGGACTGACGGCGGCTGCGCATGTTGAACGAGTGGAACATCTCGACCATGGAGAGCGTGAGGAACGCCATGGTCATTCCCTCATGCGCCATCTCGGGGTTGTCCTTGAGCATTGAGACGATCTCCGCGAAGCCCTGGGGGCCGTACTCGGCAACCGTGCCCACGTAGAAGCTCACCAGCGTAAGGAGTGCAATCACGACGCCTTGCACGACGCAGTCGATGCCCATGCCTCCGGCGAAGATGCCCTCCCTGGAGTCACGCGGCTGACGCTTCATGATACCCGGTTCGGCCTCCTCCATGCTCATGGCCAACGCCGGCAGCGAGTCGGTGATGAGGTTGATCCACAGCAGGTGTGCGGGTTCCAGAATGGTGAAGCCGATGACGGAGGCCGTGAACACGGCAATGACCTCGGCAAGGTTGGACGAGAGCAGGAACTGGATGCACTTGCGGATGTTGTCGTAGATCCTGCGGCCTTCCTCCACCGCGGCAACGATGGTGGCAAAGTTGTCGTCGGCAAGCACCATGTCGGCGACGTTCTTGGTGACGTCGGTGCCGGTAATGCCCATGCCAACGCCGATGTCGGCCTTCTTGATGGACGGTGCGTCGTTTACGCCGTCACCCGTCATGGCAACGATCTTGTCCTTCTTCTTCCAGGCGTCAACGATGCGGACCTTGTGCTCGGGCTGCACGCGCGCATACACGCCAAATTCCTCAATGCGCGTGGCAAGCTCCTCGTCGGAGATGCGATCCAGCTCGGCACCCGTTATGGCCTGCGCGCGGTCCTGGACGATGCCCAGCTCCTTGGCGATGGCCACCGCCGTGTCGATGTGGTCGCCCGTGATCATTACCACGCGAATGCCGGCCGAGTGCGCCTCTGCGATGGCGTCCTTCACCTCGGGGCGCACCGGGTCGATCATGCCACTCAGGCCTACGTAGATGAGGTCCTTCTCGAGGTAGTCGGCATCGTAGCTCTCGGGCTCCGCGTCCCACTCGCGTCGGGCTGCCGCCAGCACGCGCAGTGCCTGGTCGGCCATGTCCTTGTTCGCGGCCTCTATCTCGGCGCGAATCGCGGCGGTCATGGGAACGATCTCGTGGTCGCGCTTCACGTATTTGCAGCGGCTGAGAACCACGTCGGGGGCACCCTTGGTGTGCTGGGTGATCTTGCCGCTGCGCGAGCGAACGACGACGCTCATCATCTTGCGGCCGGAGTCGAACGGAGCCTCGCCGATGCGCGGACGGCTCGCCTCCAGGTCACGCGTGGTAAAGCCCAACTTGGCGGCATCTGCCACGAGCGCAGCCTCAGTCGGCTCACCCACGGCCTCCTGTGACACATCGTCCCACTCGGCGTCCGAGCAGAGTGCCATCGTGCGCACCAGCGCGTCCATGTCCTCGCCCTCGTGGCGGACGACCGTCATCTTGTTCTGTGTGAGGGTTCCGGTCTTGTCGGAGCAGATGAGCTGCGTGCATCCCAGCGTCTCCACGGCGGTGAGCTTGCGGATGATGGCGTTGTGATGGCTCATCTTGGTAACGCCGATGGAGAGCACGATGGTAACCACGGCGGCCAAACCTTCGGGGATGGCGGCGACCGCCAGCGAGACGGCAGTCATGAAGGTAGCGAGCACCAGGTCGATGTTGCCGAAGAAGGCAAAGCCGCCGTTCTTGATCATGCCCAGAAGGATAATTACCGCGGAGATGCCCACGACCAGGAAGGTGAGGATGCGCGAGAGTTCGGCGAGCTTGATCTGGAGCGGCGTCTGTTCGTCCTCCGCCTTGGCAAGGGCATCGGCGATCTTGCCCATCTCGGTGTCCATGCCGGTGGCAACCACAACGGCCCTCCCGCGGCCATACACCACCACGGAGCCCATGTAGCACATGTTCTTTCGGTCGCCCAGCGGGATGTCGTCCTCCCCCTGCGTCAGGGACAGCGAGTTGGCATGCTTCTCCACGGCCACGGACTCGCCCGTGAGCGCCGCCTCCTCTATCTTCATGCTCGCGCTCTCCAGGATGCGGCAGTCCGCGGGCACGGAGTCGCCCGCCTCAAGAACCACCACGTCGCCGACGACGAGCTCGGACGAGGGAACGACGACGATGCGACCGTCGCGAACGACCTTGCTCTGGGCGGCGGCCATCTCCTGCAGCGCCCCGAGCGCCTCCTCGGCCTTGCTCTCCTGGACGACGCCGAGAACCGAGTTAAGGATCACCACGAACAGGATGATGCCCACATCCGCCCATCCGTCGTTGCCGCCCTCGTAGATACCCACAATGGCCGAGACCACGGCTGCCACGAGCAGCATGATGATCATGGGGTCTGCCATCTGGGCAAAGAAACGCTTCCAAAGCGGTGTCTTCTCGCCCTCATCGAGCTTGTTGGGCCCGTTCTGCTCAAGACGTTTGCCTGCCTCGAGCGCAGGGAGACCCGATTCCGCGTTCGAGCCCTGCTCTTGCAGCACGCTGGATGAATCCTGCAAATATGGCTTCATACACTCCTCCTGGGTTCCTGTCCCACGGCATTGATTCCCGATAATAACTCCCCAGGAGGGGCAAGGGCTCACCAAGACCGTTGCTGTAGACGGTTGTAAAACAAGCCCAATATACTCCATTTGCGGAACACACAACACCCTCGTAATGCCCCGCCGCACCAAATGGCAGGTCACATGGACTGGTCCAAAGGGACGGTCCCCGACGGGCGAGTCGCGCGCCAAAAGCGGCCCCCGGTATGTCCGGGGGCCGCTGCGAAAACACCTTACGCAGTGCGTGTCACACGACTAGCAAACGACCGAACGCTCGACGTAGTCTACGCCGCGCTCCTTGGCGACGGCGTTGGTGAGGGTGACGCGGGCGATCTCGCCCAGAGCCTGCTTGGTGAAGAAGGCCTGGTGGGAGGTAACGACCACGTTGGGGAACGAGCACAGACGCGCGGTGACGGAGTCGACGAGCTCGCCGGAGCGATTGCGATACACGTTCTCGTTCTCCTCTTCGTACACGTCGAGGCCCACGGCACCAAACTTGCCGCTCTTGACGCCATGGATGATGGCCATGGTGTCCACCAGGCCGCCGCGGCCGGTGTTGACGAAGATGACGCCGTCCTTCATCTTGGCGACTGCGTCCTCGTCGACCATGTGGTAGCTGTCCTTGTTGAGGAAGGCATGCAGCGAGATGAAGTCCGCCTTGGCATACAGGGGATCGTAGCTCACGCGACGGTCGGCGAATCCCAGGCCCTCGATCAGGCAGTTTGCCTTCTCGTCAAACGCCATGTTGCCGTCCTTGTCGTACACGGGCACGTACTCGTCGACGATGCCGGCGTCCACAAGACCCTTGTTGGGGCCAAGGTCTGCGCCGACGACCTTCATGCCGTAGCCCTTGCAGATCTTGCAGAGCGCGGCGCCGATGCGGCCGGTGCCGATGATGCCGGCGGTCTTGCCGATGAGGGTCTCGCCCACGAGGCCGTCCAGCGAGAAGTCGTTCTCGCGCACGCGGATGTAGCCCTTGTGGATGCGGCGGTTGGCGGTCTGGCCGATAGCCATGGCGTGCTCGGCGATTGCCTCGGGGCTGTAGGCGGGAACTCTGGTGACGGTGATGCCGAGCATCTTGGCCATCTGGGAATCGACGGCGTCAAAGCCGGCGCAGCGCATGAGGATGTGCTTGACACCGAGGCCAGCCAGAATCTCGACGGCCATCGCGTTGATGTTGGCGTTCACGAACGCGCACACCGCGTCATAGCCCTTGGCCATGATGGCGGTACGCCAGGTGAGGTTGGTCTTGGTGAAGGTGATGTCAACCTCGGGGAAGTCCTTCAGTTCGCTCTCGAACGACGCGCGATCGTATTCGGTGGTGCCAAAGAACAGGAGCTTCATAATCGTCCTTCCGATCATGCGCGGCCACATGCCACGCCCTTAACGCAGATGAGGTTATGGTAGCGCAAGGAGCGTCGAACGGCGTTTAGCTATCGGTGACAGGTGCTATACTGATTTTAAGCTCGTGCAATGGGAGTGGGCATCATCCATTTCTGTTGGTACTATGTAGACGGGTAGGTTTCCGTGCTCGCGACGAACAGGAGAACGCACATGGCAAAAACCATTGACATCTCGCAAAAGCGGACCAAGATCGTATGCACGATGGGTCCGGCAACTGATGACGACAACGTCTTGCGTGAGCTCATGCTCAACGGCATGAACGTGGCTCGCTTCAACTTTAGCCACGGTAGCTACGACTACCATCGCAAGAACATCGAACGCGTTCGTCGCGTTGCGGCCGAGGTCGGCACCACCATCGCCATCCTTCTGGACACCAAGGGTCCCGAGATCCGCACGGGCGAGCTGGTGGACCACCAGAAGGTCGAGCTGGTGACGGGCAACACCATCACCCTCACCACCAGGGACGTGCAGGGAACGGCCGAGTGCGTGTCGATCACCTACAAGGGCCTCCCCGGAGACGTCGAGCCGGGAACGCAGATCCTCGTTGACGACGGCCTCATTGGCCTTGAGGTCGAGAAGGTGGACGACACCGACATCGTATGCCGCATCCTCAACGGAGGCATGCTGAGCGAGCGCAAGGGCATCAACGTCCCCAACGCCAACGTGGGACTGCCCTCCGTAACCGAGCAGGACGAGTCCGACATCCGGTTTGGTTGCGAGATGGGCATCGACGCAATTGCCGCCTCCTTCATCCGCAACGGCGATGCCGTGGACGAGATTCGCGCCATCTGCGCCGAGATGAACTCGGAGGACGTGCTCATCTTCTCGAAGATGGAGTGCGCGCTTGCCATCGAGAACTACCAGGACATCATCGATCGCTCCGACGGCATCATGGTCGCCCGTGGCGACCTAGGCGTGGAGAT
>CADBCS010000039.1 GCA_902793195.1 uncultured Coriobacteriaceae bacterium
TCCCAAAAGGCACAGTGCCGGACGGGTACGTTTGCCACCAGCCGTCACAAAGCGGATGGCTGGTCCATACAGGTAGCGCTCCAGATCGTCGAGCTGCGCGTCGCGTCCCTGTGCCGCGGGGGCGCATCCGAGGACGTGCTCCTCGATGACCCGACGATGGCTTTCCAGATATGAGGCGAAGGCGGCACCGGGAGTAGGCACGGTTAGCCCTCGTAGCCGTTGGGGTTGTGGGACTGCCAGTTCCAGCTGTCGCGGCACATGTCGGCGATGTCGTATCGGGCCTCCCAACCCAGCAGCTCACGTGCCTTGGAACAATCCGCGTAGTTGGCGGTCACGTCGCCGGCGCGGCGCGGCTCGATGACGTATGGCAGCTCTCGGCCGCATGCTGCCGAGAAGGCGCGTACGATCTCCAGCACGGAGGTTCCGTTGCCGGTGCCCAGGTTAAAGACCTCGCAGCCGGAACGGCCGTTCATCCAGGCGAGTGCTGCCACGTGGCCGGCAGCCAGGTCCATCACGTGGATGTAGTCGCGCACGCCCGTGCCGTCGGGCGTGTCGTAGTCGTTGCCAAACACGTGGACGGCGTCGCGACGGCCCACGGCAACCTGGGCCACGTAGGGCAGCAGGTTGTTGGGGATGCCCTGGGGGTCCTCGCCCATGAGGCCCGAGGGATGTGCGCCAATGGGGTTGAAGTAGCGCAGCAGCACGACGTTCCACTCTGGGTCGGCCACCACGAGCCCGCCCAGGATCTCCTCGATCATCCACTTGGTCCAGCCATAGGGATTGGTCGCGGGCTTCTTTGGGCTGTCCTCGGTGAGTGGCAGCTCGTCCGGGTCGCCATACACGGTCGCTGAGCTCGAGAAGATAATGGACTTGCAGCCGTGCTCACGCATGACGTCCACGAGCACGAGGGTGTTGCCAATGTTGTTGGAGTAGTACTCGATGGGCTTCTGCACGCTCTCGCCAACGGCCTTGAAGCCGGCGAAGTGGATCACGCGGTCGATGTCGAACGTGTCGAACACGGCCTCGAGGGCATTGCGGTCGTTCACGTCGGCACGCACGAAGGTGAGACGCTCGGCTGCCTCGTCACCCACGATCTGGTCGATGCGGTCGAGTACGACCTCGCTCGAGTTGGACAGGTCGTCCACCACGACGACCTGATACCCCTGCTCGAGCAGGCAGACGACGGTATGACTTCCTATGAACCCACAGCCTCCGGTGACGAGCACGCAGGTTTCTTGGGGTTGTTTCTTCTCGGACATGGAGATACCTCCGCGATGAAGTGTTGCATGACTGCGTTAAGTATACGCTAGGCCTATGCCTCCCACACAAAGTGCGCCATGTCCACACGACCGTTGGGAAGAAACCCGACGCCCTCCTTGGCGAGGAGCTGCCGTTGGGCACCTGCCCCGCCAAAGGCGAAGCCCGGTGCCAGCGAGCCGTCCCTAAACACGACGCGGTGACAGGGAATGATGCCGGGCTCGGGGTTCGCGTGGAGCGCGTACCCCACGAACCGGGCGTTCCTGGGCTTTCCCACCATGCGTGCGACCTGCCCGTACGTGGCGACGCGTCCCGTGGGGATTTGACGCACCACCTCGTATACGGCCTCGTTGAATGAACCCATCTCCACTCCTTTGTGCGGGTTGCTGGTTGGCGATGTGCCGCGCCCTTCACCGCGAGTTGCCTGCCGCGCGTCCGGACGCGCTACCCGTGCGTGTACTTTGTCGCCGCGTTGAGCATGTTGACGTCGGCGAGCTCCATCTCCCCGTCGATGTAGGGACGGTACATGGCTTCCACGCGTGGTGCCCCCAAACTGCAGCCGCTGCAGTTCTCGCAACTCGACTCGTCGCACCAATCGAGTCCGCGGGCGACGATGGCAATGCGCTCCTCACGCGTGGTGTCCCTTATGAGCTTGCTCTGTGCCACAAGAACCTCCTTCGCCCGATTCGACATTCGTCACCATCATATCGCTTTGCGTTGATTCCTAGGAAGGTCCGTTCGGATGCTGGCTATAGCAAATATAAGAGTATGGAATATGATTTGAAAAAAGTTATTTGGTCTGTACAATTGGCAAGGGTCCGCGATGGCGTTATCTCGATTGTTGCGCAACGCATCGATGGGATCCGCGAGGTGTTGCTGTTCTGGGTGCGGGGGTTCAAGTGAGAGCATACGTCGGGTATTCCACGGCATTGTTGTATTGGCTCAGCCCGAAGGCGATGAGTTCGGAAGACGTTAGGACGACGCACGTGGCGTCGTTGAACAATGCGGCTCGGACGTTGTCTGAACTGAGTGACATTGACTTTGACTCATGCGACATCGCGGCCTCGACGGCTCGCGGTTGGCCACTTAGGACGCGGAAGGAGAGCCATTCCAAGAGATCATCCCATAGCGGCGGGCCAAGCATACACGTCTTGGTTCCAAGGGGTGGGTCTAGGGACCGGCTGGATGAGTTCAACCGGCATCTGTGGACTTCGCGGATACCCGATCGGAGCTTTTGCCGACTGAGTCCCGAGGTGTTTGTGAGCACGCCGGAGTTCGCCTTCTTGCAGATGGGTGGGTTGCTGACGCTCCACCAGCTCGTGTTGGTGGGAAACCGGCTGTGCGCTGAGTATAGGGTCCGAGAGGACGGGATGGTGCTGCCTTGCGAACCCTCCACGACCGTTGAGAGGCTGAAGCGCTTCGCTGAATCGGCTGGGGGTTGCTATGGCGCGAAGAAGGTGAAGAGGGCCCTGAGGTTTGTGGCAGGACGCGCCCGGTCACCCATGGAGGCAAAGACGGCTGTGCTTACCGCGTTGCCGGTGTCTGCTGGAGGTTGGGGTTTTGGTGTGCCAGAGCTCAACTATAGGATAGAGGCCAGTGAGCTAGATTCGAGGACCTTGGACCGTGAGAGTCGGAAGTACTTCGAGATCGACCTGTATTGGAAGCGCAAGGAAGTTGGTTTGGAATACGACGGTGCCGATCATGTGGATCCGGCGCGGGTTCGTGCGGACAAGCGCCGGATCAATTGCCTCACGGCAAACGGCAAGACGATTCTTACGGTCATGTATGACCAGATTGCAGATGAAGGAATAAGGGAAACGCTCATGTGGCAGCTCGCCAAAGTGCTTGGTGTTACGGTTGGGAAGCTGTCTGAGGAGGAATCTGAGGCTCGAAACGCGCTGATGGGCGATGTGTTTGGCAGCGATTTCGAGCTGTGAATGGTAAGGGCCTGACAAAGTGAAAATTTGAGCGCAAAATCGCCCCTTTCCGTCACTTTGTCAGTTTGGGGTGTGGACCCAATCTGACAAAGTGACCAATAGGCACAAAATATGGCCTTCTTTTCCACTTTGTCAGGTTTGACGAGCGTCTGGGTATTCTAATATAGGATACATGGGTGACAAAGTGAAAAAAAGACGTCAAAAACGGCTTCTGTTTCCACTTTGTCAGGTTAAGGGGGTACCTCAACCTGACAAAGTGGCAGGAATGGTCGTATTTGAGCCTGTATTTCCACTTTGTCAGGTCAAGCGTATCCCCCAAGAGGGTCTGAGTTGCATTTGGCAATTCAGACATCACGATGATATGCCATACTTGTGCTTGTTATAACCAAGGAGAGCAAAACCGCTTGGACGGAGGCACGCCATGGACTTTTTGGATCTCGCGCGCACACGCTGGTCGGTGAGGGACTACGACGCACGGCCGGTCGAGCAGGAGAAGATAGATCGCATTCTGGAGGCTGCGCGTCTGGCCCCGACTGGCGCCAATCGCCAGCCTCAGAGACTCTTTGTGTTAAAGAGCGACGAGGCGCTTGCGACCGTTCGGTCGGCCACGCGCATGGCATTCAACGCCCCGCTCGTCATTTTGGTCTGCGCCAAGGTGGACGAGGCGTGGCACAACAAGCGCGAGACCGTCATGCGCGGCACCACGTGCGACATGTACAACGTGGCCGAGATGGACGCGTCGATCGTATGCGACCACATGCAGCTTGCCGCAACCGAGTTGGGACTCGGTACGCTCTGGGTGCGTGGCTACGACACGCAGGCACTGCTGGATGCATTCGATCTGCCCGAGGGGGTCGTCCCCATGTGCCTGCTTGACGTTGGCTACCCGAGCGAGACGGCCCGGCCGGCATCGCTGCACTTCGAGCGCAAGCCCCTCGAGGAGACGGTCGTCGTAATGTAGGGCTGCGGGGATCGGGAAGCATTCCCCGATCCCCGCAGAAGCAGTGTCGCCTGCTTGCACGTCGCATGCGTATGTTGCCGCCTGGCGGCGCGAAAGCGTCTCGTTACCGAATGGTCACGTAGGCCTCGTAGGGCTGCAGCACGTCGGGCTTGTGCGTGGCGTAGTTGCCGATGAGCCGCATGCCGGTCGAGCCATACCACAGGTCGCACGGCTGCTCCTTGCTGGTCCAGTTGCATCCCACGGTAATCACATGGCTACCGAGCACACGCTCGTACGCCCACAAGGCGGGGGAGTCCTCCAGCAGCGGCCTATACGTTCCGTACACCATAATGTCCAGCTCATGGCGCAGGCGGAGGAGCTCGCGGTAGTACGAAAAGACCGAGTCGGGGTCGTCGACCTGCCTTGCGGCATTGATCTGCAGGTAGTTGGGGTTCACGTCGATCCAAGGCGTCCCCGTGGTGAATCCGGCGTTGGGCGAGTCGTCCCATTGCATGGGTGTCCGGCAGTTGTCGCGTGCCACGTTGTCGAAGCATGCGAGCATCTGCTCGGGGGTCATCACTCCCAGCTCCTCGACGGCCTGCCGATAGATGCCGAGCTCCTCCACGTCGCGGCACTGGTCCAGACTCGTAAAGTGCATGTTGGTCATTTCGAGCTCCTCGCCCTGGAGGATGTAGGGCGTGCCTTTCATGAAGCGCATTCATGCCTGGCGACCGCCTTCTGCACATCGAGCGCGTGCGGATCATAGAGGGACGTGCGCTCATACGCGACAAGAGCTACTTCCTTGCGGAGATGCTTCCGGGCCTTACGACAACCATCGCCGAGGACTCCGTGTACGCCTACGCCGAGGGTGTTCTGGGAATGGTGATCGCGACGAGCAAGCGAACCGTGACCATGGACTATGCCACGTCGGAGGACCGTGCCATGATGGACCTGCTCGACTTCGACATGCTGGCGGTGGTGACCAACCGCACCTTCAACAGCCAGGGTGTCATGTTCGAGTCGACCCAATCGCGGCACCGCCCCGAATACTTTACGTTTGAGGACACGGCCGTGCGAGGATACTGAGGCAGGGGCTCTGCCGCTGCCGGTGAACAGGCGTTTCTTCTTGCGCGAACTCGGACTGTCCTTGTATGATAGCTGCATATCGGTTGCTACTAAGGAGAGTCACGGTGTCGCGGCTTTCAATTGGATACCCGCTTGCCGAGCATGCTTCCGGCGGCGGTGGTCGCTATCGCAATACGCGCCTTGCCCGCCAGGCGGAACGGGACGCCTATCTGAGCAGCCTGCACCTGGGATGGTACCAAGTGGTGCTCATCTTTACCATGTGGTCCGTTGCGGGGCTGTTCATCGAGGAGGCGTGGGTTCTCCTGACGATGGGTGTGTCGCAGGGCCGTCCCGGCCTGGTGTGGGGACCCTTTAGCCCGCTCTATGGCGTGGGAGCGGTGTTGCTCACCGCGCTCTCCCTTTTCCTCCATCGTCGCGAGGCCTCGACCGCCATGCTGTTCGTGACGTCCATGGTGGTCGGTGGGCTGTTGGAGCAGGTCACCGGATGGGGACTCGAGACGTTTGTGGGTGCCGTGTCGTGGGACTACGTTGCGGGAGGGATCTGGGGTGCCATCAGCAGGTGGGTGTCCATACCGTTCCTGCTGTTTTGGGGATGTCTGGGGTGCTTGTGGGGCAGGATCGTCATGCCCGAGCTTCTCTATGGCATCGGGGAGCCGACCAGCGCCTTTAAGGTCGCGATCGTCGGGCTGCTGGGCGCGTTTTTGGCCGCTGACATCGTGATGACCCTTGCGTGCTTCGACCGGGTGGTGGAGCGCCAGCAGAACGTACCGCCCGCAAACGCGTTGGAGCAGTACGTCGATCGCGAGTTCGACGACCAGTTTGTGGCCGAACGGTTTAAGAACATGCAGATAGACGGGGTCAACGACCACCCCTTCGGTCGGTAGCGACGCGCTGGCGCCATGCGCCGCGCTAGTTTCCTATGCCGTGGTGCGGGACGCAGGTCGCTCGATCGATGGCCGCAAACGCGTAGCCCTCCGACTGGAAGTACTCGATGATGCGGGGGAGTGCCTCGACCGTTGTCTGCTTGCCCGCCCCGTCGTGGGCGAGAAACACGATGTTCTGGTACCCGTAGGCGGTGTCTGCCTCGGTTGCCTCCACCAGCTCGTCAGCGGTGTGGTCGGCACCGTCCCCGCAGCTCGCGTCCCAATCGAAGTACTGGTACCCGGCATCCACGACGTCGCTCGAGAGCTGCGTCATAATGCCAATCGAATAGTCTGCCGAGATGGTGTTGGATGACCCGCCCGGAAAGCGGATGAAGCAGGGAACGTAACCGATCTGCTCCTCGACCATCTCGCCCACCTGGGCGAGGTCCTCCCAATAGGCGTCGGTCGAGGCATACACCTGCGCGTAGTCATGCGAGTACGTGTGCAGGCCGATGGTATGGCCGCGGGCATAGCACTCGCGAATCATAGGGGCGTACTCGGGGTTGATGCCCGTCACGAAGAAGGTCGCCTTAATCCCATAGTGGTCGAGGATGTCGAGCACCGCCTGAGTGTTCTCGGACGGGCCGTCGTCGAACGTGAGGTAGACCGTCTTGGTGTCGGATGGCTCGAAGTTCCAGTCCGTGCGCTCCGGGTCCACGGCGAACTCGTCGTTGCGTGGGTCGGCATCGATCTCGCGGCTCGTGGCGGAAGCCTGTTCCGTCTGGCCGTCCCCGTCACCCGACGCGAAGTCATCCTGTGTCGTGACCGTATCGCCCTGAGCAGCGGTGGCATCGGACGGAGACGGAGCTGTCTCGGTCGCCGGGGTGCCGGCGCATCCCGTAAGCAGGGCGGCCAGAAGCCCGAGCGAAAGCAGGGTGGTGCGAACGCGCATGGACGTGTCCTCCTCGGTTAGCGTCGGTCGGTCCTGCCGAGCAGATACAGCAGGTTGAGAACGGAGACGAGTGCGCTGGCAACGTAGGTGAGCGCGGCTGCGGTAAGGACCTGCTTCGCGCCCTGTTGGTCTATCTGCGAGCCGGAAGAGGCCAGGTAGCGGACCGCACGACGCGAGGCGTCGATCTCTACGGGCAGCGTTACGATCTGGAAGACCACGGTAAAGGCGAACAGGAAGATCGCCGCCTGCACGAGTCCGGCCATGCCCATAAACACGCCGATGATGAACACGAACATCCACGCGCTCTGCGAGAAGTTCACCACGGGTACGAGCGCCGTGCGTATCTTTACGGGAAGGAAGCCCTTTGCCGTCTGCACGGCGTGTCCCGCCTCGTGGCAGGCAACCGCCACCGACGCCACCGACCCGCCTTGGTCGTTCTCGGGCGAGAGGTACAGATTGTTGTCCCGCGGATCGTAATGGTCGGTGAGATGGCCTTGGGTGTGCGCGATGCCACAGGCGCCCGCGCCGTTCTCGTCGAGCATGCGCCGCGCGACCGCGGCCCCGGTGCTCCTAAGGCCGCTTGGGACCTTGGACCACTTTTGGTAGGTGCTCTTTATGTACGCCTGGGTGATGCCACCGAGCGCCAGGGAGATTATCACGATGATCCAGTAGCCAACGTCTCCGTAAAAACGCATGGTGCCTCCTATCCTTCGTTGGCGACGAAACCGCGTCCGCCACCATTCTAACCCTCACGAGGCTCGCTCTGCTTGGGAGGAAAGCGCCGGAGGAAGTCTCCCACCACGGACTCGTAGGGAATCGGCTTGGAGAACAGGTACCCTTGCGCGCGGTCCGCCCCGACCTTGCGAAGGAATGCCATCTGGTCGGGTGTCTCGACGCCCTCCACGAGCGTGGTCATGCCAAGGTCGTGCGCGAGGTCGATGATGGCGTGCATGATGGTTTTCGAGCGCTCGTTACCCTCCATGCCGCGCAGGAACTCCAGATCGACCTTGAGCACGTCGAAGTCGTAGTCCTTGAGCAGGTTGAGCGACGAGTAGCCGGAGCCAAAGTCGTCCATCCACACCCCGAACCCCAGATCGTGCAACTGGTGGATGACCTGGCGTAGCAGGTCGCGGTCCTCCGCGAGTGACGACTCGGTGATCTCCACGTGTACCAGCTCGTGGGGGATGTCGTGCCGGCGCACGGACTCCTCCAGGAGCGAGGGGATGTCCACGAGCGACAGGTCCCTTGGCGAGAAGTTGAGCGACACGGGAACGGCGGTGCCCAGCTCGCGCATCATCTGCCTGACGTCGGCGCACGCGCGTTCCACGACGGCGCGATCCAAGAGGTGGATCAGCCGCGTCTCCTCGAGCAGGTCCACGTATTGCGACGGGGGCAGCATGCCCTCCACTGGATCGAACCATCTGGAGAGCGCCTCGATTCCGCAGCACGTCTGGTCCTCCACCCACACCACGGGCTGGTAGTAGTTGCGAATCCACCCCTGCTCGATCGCCTGCTCGATGTGGTGGACAATGTATTCGTGCATCTTTTCGCCCGCGGCCAGAGGTTTGTCGTAGAAGCGGTAGAAGAGGTCGTAGCGACCCTTTGTGGACGTGCACGCCGCCTTTGCCCGGTCGTGGGCAAAGGGGATGCTTACCTCGTTCTCGGCCAACTCGTATATGCCGGCCTTGAGCTCTATGGGCATGTCCGGCAGGAGCTTGCTCACGAGCTCGTGTGCCCGCTCGATGCGCCGCTCCACGCCCTCGCGCCGGGTGACCAGCACAAAGTGGTCGTCCGAGAACCGTGCGAGAAGGTCCCCCTCAAAGCAGTTGCGCAAGATCGTGGCGATGCGCTGCAGCACCTCGTCACCAACCTCGTAGCCGAGTCGGTAGTTGACGGTGCGAAAGTGGTCCACGTCAAAGAACACGTCCACCATGGGGATGCCCACTGCCGTGGCGCGTGCGAGCACCTTGCGTGCGTGGGAGTGGTAGTACCTCATGGAGCGCAGCCCGGTGAGGGCGTCGATCTTCTCGGGACCGTCCGCGTGTTGGCCAGGTCCGCTGCCCTTCGTGCTTGGGGTGGGAACCTGGTCGACCGCGGCGATGTCGTTGACGAACACGAAGAACAGGTCGCCGAGGTCGGTGCTGCGCACCAGGCGACCGTACTCGTCCATGTAGTGCATCGTGCCCTGCTTGTCCACGATGCGATACGTCACGTGGCCTCGATGTGCGACGTTTTTCTCCTGTTGGGAGTTGTTCTGGGACCACATCGAGTTCTCCACGCGCTGCAGGTCCTCGTGGTAGACCATGCCCGGGAACGAGCCACCAACCATCTCGAGGAACTCGTCTGTGTCCTCGCAGCCAAAGATGCGTGCCATCTGCGCATTCGCAAAGAGGATTCGCTCCTCGTCGTGCGCCTCGTAGATGAAGAACCCTCCGGGAAGGCCGTCGGCAAACGTCGCGAGATCCATGCCAAGTGATGCCAGACCCTCGCTTCCAATGAGCTGGCTGTGCGTGTCCATGTATTCCGCCTTCTCTGGAGGGCCTACGACTCGCTATTGCCTTGCGCGGGAGAGGGGCCTTCGCCCTGGTCGTCGTTGGGTTCCAGGCACAGCTCCTCCTGCACCAGGTACAGCGGGCGATGCCGGGACTCGGCAAAGGTATTGCCCACATAGATTCCCACGACGCCCATCACCGAGACGATCATGCCGCCGATAAAGAACACGGAGGCAATGGTGCTCGGCCAGCCCATGGGGACCTCGGAGTCGACGAAGTGGTGGATCACGAGCGTAACGAGAACGGCAAGGCCAAAGAGGGCGAGAATGAACCCAAACTTGACGGCAAGGGTGAGGGGCTTGATGGAGTGGGTCGTGATGGTTTCGATGGCGAGCTTTATCTTCTTGGAGAAGGTGTAGGACGACTTGCCCTCGAACCTCTCCTCCGCCTCGATGTCCACGTAGCCCTGCTCGAACCCAATCCATGTCATGAAGAGGGAGTAGTCGCGACCCTGCTCGCGCATGCTCAGATACGCCTGGAGGGCGCGATCGCTCACCATGCTGAAGTTGCCCACGGATGGGTCCACGGTGGTCTCGGCAAGATAGGAGAAGACGCGATAGTACGTTCGCGACAGGGCGAGGGTGAGACGGGAGTCCTTGCGGTCCATGCGACGGGCGAAGACAACGTCGTAGCCTTCCTGCGCCTTGGCGTAGAGGGCAGGGATGTGCTCGGGTGGATCCTGGCAGTCGCAGTCCATGACCACGGCCCATCGGCAGCAGGCACGGTCGAGGCCGGCGGTGATGGCGCGGGACTGCCCAAAGTTGCGGGCGAGGTGGATGCCCAGGACGTGCGGGTCCTGCTCCGCCAGCTCGCGGATGGATGCCCAGGAGCCCATGGGGCAACGGTCATCCACCAAGATGATCTGGTACGAGACGCCCATGCCCTCGAGCGTGGTGCTCAAGCGCCGATGCAGCTCCGGGAGCGCGCCGGGGCACCCATATACGGGTACCACAACCGATATGTCAACTCGTTTTCGTTCCATTCGTGCCATTTTACCCCAAGAGTGCGAAGACACATATTCCCCCCACGATAAGCGCAAGGGCGAGAAGCTTCTTGGCGGTTACGCGCTCCTTGAAGATGAGGGCGCCAAACGCCGTAACATAGAGGTAGCTCGTTGCCTCGAGCACGGGACCGAGCGAGAGGGGAACCTCCTTGTATGCGTACACGGTCATGAGCGTCGAGAGGACGAAGAGCGCATAGGCGCCGACGACCAGCGGGTTCGCATACTCGCGGACGGCGCTCTCGTGCGTGCGGTTGGCGGAGAGCTTGAGCATCACCTGCGAGATGGCGCTCACAAACACGCTGGCGAGCAGGATGAGGGAGTAGAGCAGGACCGTGTTGCTCACGCGCCCTCACCATCCTCCTGTGCGTCGGCATGCGAGAACAGCGCAATGCCCGCAATGATCATGGCGGCACCTACGAGCTTGAACGGCGTGACGGCCTCCGAGAAGAACACGGCTCCCCAAAAGATGCCCCACACCACCGTTATGCCGCGGTTTGCGTAGGCGGTGGTAAGGGGCATGCGCTTGATGACCTGTTGCCAGCCGAGGGCATAGCCTGCCAGGATGGCAAGCACGATGCCGTAGCACACCACAAAGCCGACGCTCAGAAGCTCGAAGCCGGCCGCGTACTTGCTGGCCACGTCGGCCAGCGAATAGAAGAGCAGCAGGATGTGCAGGAGCAACAACGTCTTTGCCCGGGACCCGGCCATGGGTTAGGCCTCCAGCCTTCGCGCGAGAGCGGGGTCCTGCCGCGCGGCCGCCTGCACCATCTTGGGCGGCAGGAACTCGACGAGGTCCAGCACGTCTGGTGCGCACAGCACGTAGTGTCCAAGCCGCGTGGAGCTGTCGGAGACCACGTGCTCGTCCTCGTCGGATGTCATGAGCGAGAGGCGCACGAGCTCTGGGTGCTCCCGTTGGATGCGCTCGAAGCGAATCACGTCCTCGTGGTTGAACATGAAGCACGAGGCGGCGGCAGCCGGGGCGCTCTTGGGGGTGAGGTCTGGGCGTCTGCCCAAGGCGATGTCGACGACCGCGGCCACAAAGTCGATGCCGGTGGACAGTCGGACGAGGTCGCTGCCAATGCAGTCCCCGCCCATCCGCGCGCCGATCTCGATGAGTCGCACCTCGCCGTCGGGCATGATCTTGAGCTCGGTGTGGGAGGCGCCGTAGCGTACCTGCAGCGTGTCGAGCGCATGGGTGGTAATCCGCTCGATCTGATCGACCAAGGCTGCGGTGAGGCAGGCGGGCTGCAGGTGAGCCGTCTCGATAAAGTGGGGTGCGCCCGACGTCGCCTTGCGGGTGATGGTGAGGATGTGATGCTCACCCTCCCAGCTTGCGCCCTCCACGCTAAACTCGTCACCCGACACGTACTCCTCAACCATGGCCTCCTTGGAGAAGCTCTGCGAGAATGCCTCGCTGATCGCCTCCGACACCTGGACGGGCTGGTCCGGGGCGTCGACCTTGGTGACGCCGCGGCTGCCAGACCGATCGGTGGGCTTTACGATGAGCGGATAGGAGAGGCCGTACCGAGTTGGGTCGAACCCGTCCAATTCGGTCGTGATGGGCTCTGGCATCGACGCCGACTCGACTCGGATTTTGGAGTCGCGGTCGACGCTCACGGTGAGGCTTCTGGGAGACGGGTCGCCCCCGCGTTCGAACGCGTGGCGCATGTGGCGCTTGTTCGTGGAGAGCTGCGTGCAGGTGAGCGAGTTGCCCACGAGGCCGAGTTCGTGTGCCACGTGGTTGACGGCCACGGTCGCAAGGTCGCTTGCGATGGTGCACACGCCGTCGACTCCCACGGTGCGGCAGATGTCCACGATGGTGTCCACCTCGGTGATGCTTATGGGATGGAACACGTCCGCGACCGTCTCGCCCACGTCACCGCATTCCCAAGCGAATGCATGGACCTCGCAGCCCATGCGCTGTGCCGTCTCGATGAGGGGCAGTTGAAAATGAGAGGCGCCTATAACGGCAAGTTTTGCCTTTGCCATCGGTTAAGCTCCGTTCATACATGATGTGGTTGCACAATGCGAAATCATACCGCTATCGCGAAGCCCGATTGGGGGAGGAGTTCGAATCGTCTGGAAGTTGTGATGAAGCGCCCACGAACCATAACAAAAAGAGATGTTGACTACGCGCGCCTTCGAAGGATGAGGACCAGCGCGACGAGCACCACCACACCTGCCGCCGAAACGGCGAAGCCAGCCATCAGACCGGGAGTCTGGTAGCGCATCTCGATGTCGTGGTGGCCGGCGGCGAGGTCGAGGGCCATGAAGGCCGTGTCGGCGCGAAGGACCGGAACCTCCTGGCCATCCACGAACGCCTTCCATCCACTGCTGTACGCCACCGGTATGAGCATGGTGCGCGGCTCCGCAAGGTCGATGGTTCCGGTGAGCTGGTTGGTTGCGAGCTTGACGTCTTGCATGGCCTGCGACGCGTGACGCTCCACCCACTCCTGCTTGTGGGCGTGCGCCTGGGTGATGACCTGCAGGGAGTCGAACGTGTAGATGCCGGTGTTGTTGAAGGTGACGACGATCTTGTGGGTGGGCTCGTCGCTGAAGCCGATCGTCACGAGCCAAGTGTCCTTTCCGCCGTACATGTGGTTGGTCGGGAGGAAGTTGTCAACGTAGCCGGTCATGTTGGTCCCGTCGCCGTGGACCGTGACGCCATAGAGGAAGGGGGCGCCCTGGTTGACGTCGTCGAGGAACAGCTTTACGCGATGGGGGAACGACATGGACTCCAGTTCCTCCTTGGAGACCTTCTCGGACGGCTTCTTGACCCGGTACTTGAGTCCCTCGAAGAATAGGAAGGTGTCGGAGTCGGGGGTGCCGTCGAACTCGAGCGTGATGGTCGCCCCGCCAAACTTCACGTCGAAGATGCCGTCCTCGCAGGTCACCCCGTTTGTCTTGGCAATGGTGTAGGGGACCGACGTGTCCTCGAACGCGAGCTGGGAAGACGTCGCGGCCTTGGTTCCGTTTGTGGGATCCTGCTCGAGCACGACCGATTGCAGGAGTGCCTGCTGGCGTTTGCAGGGCGAGAGCGAAAGGTAGTCCTCTCGTGTGATGAAGCTGTCGAACGTGGAGCCAAAGGGCAGGTAGCAGTCGCTTTGCAGCAGCCGGTAGTCGGTGTCCAGAATCGTGCGCTGGGCAGCCTCGCGCTCCTTGCTAAAGCTATAGGGGACCGAGTCGCTGCCGTCCTTTCGATACGCGTAGTACTTTACGCCGAGCAGGCTCATGAGGTCCGACCGACTCTGCAGGTCGACGAAGCTAAAGTTGATGTAGTCGCCGGCTATGGCGAGCTCGGTGTGGAAGGCGTCCACACCACTGTTGTACACGCTGTTGTAGAAGTCGATTCCGTTGAGTCCGAGCACCAGGCTGTTGTTGCGCACGCGATTGATGGGCGCGGGGGCGTCGTTGAAGGACTGTCCCGCGTCGTAGCGCCACCAGGTGGGGTCATCCACGTCCAGCGCGATACTGTCCAAGGAGTCCCTGGTGAGCACGTTGTAGGGAGCTCCCAGTACGTTTTGCTGCTCTGCCGTATCGGATTCGGTTGCAGATAGCGTATAGAAACCGTTTATTGCCAGCGAGAAGACCAGGATGCAGGTGAGGATCGAGCGCCGTTGCGGTGACCCCTGCATGAGGAGGACGGCGAGCAGGGACGCGAGCAGGGCTGCGAATCCCGCAACGTTGGACTCGATGCGAATGCTTGGAAACAGGAGGATGAGCGCATAGCAGGCCACGCCAATCACCATGGCCCTGCGCTCTTGTGGCGCGAGGTCGAGCAGGGACGGCGTCATGCGGGCGAGGACGACGGCGATGCAGAGCGCATAGGCCCATGCCCAGCGGTTGGTCGCATAGTTGAGAACGTTGAGGAAGCTGCCCACGGCGGGAATGAAGAAGAAGGCGGTGAGCGTTACGAACACGATCTTGAGCGCTCGGTTCTTGCCCCTCTGCGAGAACAGCACGGGAATTGCCAGGAAGGCCAGCCCGCCAAACCCCTGGTACGTGTCGCTTCCCACGTCGCTCGTGGAAAGGAACGACGCGAGGATCTTCCCGTACATGCTCATCGAGTAGACCAGGGGCGTGGTGGTGCTGCGGTCCACCAACCGGTCCATGCCCATCAGTGCGCACGCGGCCGGCACGAGGGCAAAGCCGGCCAGGACGAGACAGAGCACGGTGAGACCGGCGTATATGCCCACCCAGCGCAGGAAGATGCGGGGTGTGAGCCGCGATCCCTCCACCATGAGGACACGGACGAGCAGGTAGCCCACAAGCAGGATGCAGACCATGTAGGTAAAGTAGTACGAGATGATGGCGAGCAGGGTCAGCGAGGCGACGAACACCCATGGCCGCTTGCCAGACAGAATGCGCTCGGCACCGGCGAGCACCACGGGGAAGAGCATGAGCGCATGCAACCCGCTCGACCAGTGGATGCCGGTGAGTGCCGCACCACAAAGCGCATAGAGCAGCGCACCGAGCACGGTGCCCATGCGGTCCTCTTCTCGCGTCCTGCAATAGAACACGAACGCGAGACCCGAGAGGTACATCCTCAACAGCACGAGCAGCTGGAACACCCATTCGCTCAACCGCTCCGGGGTTATGGCCGAGACGAGGTTGAGCGGATCGAGGAACACGTCGAACGTGGTGATGACGTCCGCCCCATAGCCGCTCGTCCATTCCCAAAGGGGAATCTGCAGCCCGTTGCCACTGAGGAGGTTCGAGAAGATGCCCCGAATCCACTGGCCCTCGTACACGAAGAACGGATAGTACTGGGCTATGCCGTCCACGTTCCAGATGAGCCCCCTAAAGTTGAGCGGAAGCGCAATGAGGACCAGGATGGCAAAGGGCACGAACAGGCGGGTGTATGCGTGATAGCATCCGCGTCCGCTCCGTCGGGGCTTCTGCTCCTCCCAGCCCGTGAGCGCCTGCTCTCTGCGGGCAAGAAATCGCGCAAACGCATTCGTGTGTGCCTTGGGACTCGTCGCGGGTGCGTTTCTCATGGCAATAATCACCTTTACGTACTCTGCTGCATAGCTTTGTTGAGTCTCAAGAATAAAACAATCACGGGACTCTTCTCTGCATGTCCGGATGTTTTAGGCCAAATGCCAAGATTAAAGCGTAAACCGTAAGCGGTCGCGCGCCAAGGAGTGGGTTCCCCCTGGCGCGCGACCGTGGTCTCGTTGGCGTGCGGTCCCTATGCGGGAACGCCGTATGCAAGAAGCTCGTTGATGGTGACGAACGAATAGCCCTGCTCGACGAGCTTGGGCAGGCATTCGCTGAGCGCCTCGACGGTCTGCTCGCGGGGGCCGCCGCCGTCGTGCATGAGGATGACCTGGCCTGGCTGGACGCTCATGATCATCTGCGAAATGGCCTCGACGCCGGGCCTGTTCCAGTCCTCGGTGTCCACGTCCCAGCCGATCTCGGCATCCACGTAGTCCCAGACGTTCGTGATGATGTCATCGTGGAAGTTGCCGCCAGGGGCGCGAATCACGTGTGCCGGCTCCTGGCCAAGCACGTCCGCAATGGCCTTGTAGCCCTTTTGAATCTCGTCGACCTGCTCGCTTGGGCTCATCTTGGTGAGGTCGGTGCCTCCACCCGAACCACCCGCATGGTCCCAGGAGTGCGTGCAGATCTGGCATCCCATCTGGGCGGCGCGCTCGACGGCGTCGGACTGCTCGGGAATCTGGTTGCCGATGGTAAAGAACGTGGCCTTTGCGTCGTTCTTCTCGAGGATGTCGAGGATCTGGTTGGTGGTCTCGGGCCAAGGGCCGTCGTCGAACGTGAGGGCTATGACCTTGTCCTTGGGTTGCGCGGTGTAGATGCGATAGCCCTTGTTGATGGGCTGGGTGGTGACCTCCGAGACGGTACGGCCCGAGATCTTGCCGGTCTTGGTGGTCTTTACGCCGTCCTTGCCGTCGCTGAGCAGGTGGATGGAGCCGTTCCAATATGCCGAGAAGCCCATGTCGTCATTCTTCGTCTCAAACGGAACGGGCTCTTCGCTCACGTCCGCCTCCTCGGTGGTGTCTCCGCCATCGGAGATCTCCACCACGGCATCCTTGGTGAGCTCGGTCGACGTGTCGGCGGCCTCGCCGTTGATGGTGACCTTGCAGACCTCGCCACCGCCCTCGGTGAGCATCGAGCCGTCAACTGCCAGCAGGTTGCCCGGCTTGGGCGTGGCAAGCCCCTCGTCGAGGAGCTTCTGGACCTTGTCACCGGTGTGGACGATGGTCTGCTGGCCGTCGACCGTTACCGGAAAGCTCATGAGGTGACGAATGAGGAAGAAGCCACCCACCCCAACGCCAACGGCCACGAGGACCGCGATGATGATGGTGAGCGGCGAGGTGCGCCTGCGGGCGCGGCGCACGCCGCTTGCGGCACGCTCGATCCTCTGCTCCTGGCGAACGGCATGGGTGGCGGCTCTCGCCTGGGCGCCGCGACGGTGCTGCTGCCTGGCCCCTTGGTGTTGGGCCTGGCGCGCATGCTGCTGAGCTGCCTGCCTGCGCTGCCCGTTCTGGGTGCGCTGGCCGGACTGCCTGCGCTGCCTTGCCTGCGGCTGCTGATGCGATTCGCCCTGGGTATCGTCTGGCGACGGTACGCGGCGGGTGCGTGGTGCCTGCGCCGAATGTGCGCCTTGTCGCTGGCGCGCATCTGCCGGACGTCGCCTGCGTGCCGGCTGTTGGGGTGACGGCTGACCTTCGTTGCTCATGATGCTCTCTTTCCCGGTGCGATGTGGCTCATATACAGGTGGTTGCTATATTAACTCATTGTCCAACGTTTTTTTGGCAAAAGCGTGTGATGAAGGTCGCGCCATCACCTGTAACGCATTCTGCAGCGCGCTAGAATGTGTATCGAACGCAAGCTGCAGGAAGGAGTTTGTATGCAGTATCGGCTCGATCGCAACAAGGAGAACGTGTCGCTTTTGGGGTATGGGTGCATGCGCTTCTCCCGCAAGAGCGGAGGCATCGACTACAAGAAGGCCGAGGCGGAGGTGTTGCGCGCGATCTCGCTGGGCGTCAACTACCTGGACACGGCCTACCTATATCCCGGCAGCGAGGAGACGCTTGGCAGGATCCTCGACGAGAACAGCTGTCGCGACCAGGTGAACATAGCCACCAAGCTGCCCCAGTACCTAGTGCGCAAGGCACCACTCATTGACAAGATCTTTGACGAGGAGCTGAGACGGCTGCGCACGGACCATGTGGACTACTACCTCATGCACATGGTCACCGACCCACGCCAATGGCACAACCTCTGCGAGCTTGGCATAGAGGAGTGGATTGCGCGCAAGAAGGAGTCGGGCGCCATCCGCAACATCGGGTTCTCGTACCACGGGGACACCGAGCTGTTCCTGCAGGTGCTCGATGCATACGACTGGGACTTCTGCCAGATCCAGTACAACTATCTCGACGAGCACACCCAGGCGGGACGGCAGGGCCTGGAGGCGGCGGCCGCAAAGGGCATCCCGGTGATCATAATGGAGCCGTTGCGTGGGGGAAAGCTCGTGGACCATCTGCCCAAGGGGGCGCTCGATGCCTTTGCCCAGAGCGGCCGCGCGTGGAGCCCTGCCGAGTGGAGCCTTCGCTGGCTGTGGAACCAGCCCGAGGTGACCTGCGTCCTCAGCGGCATGAACTCCATCGCCATGGTCGAGGAGAACTGCCGCGTGGCGAGCGAGGTGCGCGAGGGCGAGTTCGGGGAACGCGACTTCCAGACGATCGAGAAGGTGAAAGACGCCATCAACGCGACGATGCGCGTGGGATGCACGGGATGCGGATACTGCATGCCGTGTCCCAAGGGCGTAGACATCCCGGCTCTGTTTAGGTGCTACAACGAGATGTACACGGAGTCAAAGGTCGAGGGCCGCAAAGAGTACTGGCAGACGGTCTCGTTGCGCAAGACGAAGGCGTTTGCCCGACAGTGCGTCGGTTGTGGCGCCTGCGAGCGCAGGTGCCCGCAGGGCATCGCCATCCGTGAGCAGATTCACATCGCCGACCGCGAGCTGCGCCCGCTGCCGTGGCGCATCGCCGGTGACGTCGCCCGTCTCTGGGCCGTTCGCTGACCTGCCGGGAGCACCTAAGGGATTAACGGAAGGAATGGGCCGCCCCGTGCACCACGGGGCGGCCTCGTATTCATGGCTTTAGCCTGCGGCGCGCATCGCGCGCCGCAATAAACCACCCGCTGTGCGGGTGGATGACAAAGATGCTATGCAACGACGCACCCTCCCCCT
>CADBCS010000040.1 GCA_902793195.1 uncultured Coriobacteriaceae bacterium
GCCCAGCCCATCCAGCCGAAGCGCTGGCAGTGCACGCGGTAGTACACGTCGTAGCGCTTGGCCATCTCGCCGTAGAGCTTGATCTCGATGGCCTCGAGCCGGTAGGACTTGCCCGACGTCCCGCTCATGGCGCCGTCCTTACGCCAGCCCTGCCAGCCGATCCTCTGGACGTGGGTGCGGTACTGGATGCCGCCTGCGCACGGCAGGTCGGAGAGCCTCACGTTGATGCCCTCCAGGCGGAAGCTGCGCCCGCTCGTCCCGCTCATGGCGCCGTCGGAGACGTACTTCTGCCAGCCGATGCGCTGGACGTGCGTGCGGTACGAGACGTGCGGTTATCGGCTGATTCGCAACGGGCGTGGTCTCTTCGCCCGACCCCGAATTCGGGTTTCCAGGTGTGGGGTTGCCAGCCGTCGGGTCGGTCAGCGTGGGGGTCGGTGTCGGCGTGGGGTCGGTCGGCGTGGTCGGCGTGGTGGGCGTCGGGTCGGTCGGCGTGGGGCCGGTCGGCGTGGGGTCTGCCGGCTTCACTATCGCAAAGGTCGTGGTCGCCTTGCCGGTGTAGTTGCCCTTTCCGGTAACCGTTATGGTCGCCGTGCCAACGCTCACGTTGTTCGCGTAGGACAGCGTGTAGTCGGTGCCCAAATCGAGCTGCCTACCAAACACCGTCACCGTTGGCATGGGCTCGATGGCCATACCCGTGTGCACCTGGTCGCCAACGTACGACAGGGTGGCCCCGGCAACGCTTGCCGCCACGATCGTCAGCGCGCCAGGCACGTACGAAACCGCATAGTTGCCCTGAACGCTGCTGCCGGACGGCGTGATGGCGTACTCCCCCACGTTCTGGCCATCGGCGCGGGTGAGCGAGTAGGACAGCGTGTCGGACCCCACAAGCCCCGTCACGCTCGCCGTGAGCGCAGGGTCGGATGCCCCGTACACCTTGGACTTGGCGTTGGCCGTCACCGTTGCCGACTTGCGCGCAATCGACCACCAGAGCGTCCGAGCGGTCGTCGAGCCGTCCGCCCACATGTGGTTCTTGTCGGGCGCAACCGTAACGCTGTAGTCGCCCGCGTTCCTCGCGGAGGTCGTGCCCTGGACCGTGCATCCCACACCAACCTCCACGCCCGTCTGGGCCTCTCCGTTGTAGACCAGGCTGCCCGAGACCCCCCAAGCACTTGTCGTCGCGCGGTGAATCGTAAACTCCACGACCTTCTGTCCTGTATAGTTGCCCTTGCCCACCACAACGACCCGCGCCGTCCCGGCGTCTACGTTGCTCTCGTAAGCGAGCGTGTAGTCGGTGTCCTTTTGGAGCGTGCGACCTTCGACCGTTACCACGGGCGACTAGGTCGCCACATCGCCCGTCCACGTTTTGTCCACGATGCCCGTGACCTCGGCTCCGTCCACACTCGCCTTGGCAATACTGATGCTCCTGGACCCGGTGACCTCCGCATACCCCGTGCGCGAAACGCGGTAGTACACGGTCGTGGTGCCCACGTCGGTTCGCGTGGGGCTTTGGGTGAGCGTGCACGAACTGTACGACGTGCCGTAGCGCACGGTCGAGCCCGCAGGTGCTGTTACCACGATCGCATGGCCACGTCCGTCGTAGGTGCCCTCGTAGCCAGAGGCGCTCACGCCGTCCAGCTGCGCGGGCGCAATGGTAAACTGCCGCGTCGTGTTGGTATACAGGCCGTAGTTGCCGTTCGAGAGGCTCGCTGCCTGCGCGGTGTACGTACCGGGATTGGTCTGGGCGCCTGTAACCGTAACGGCACACGTGTCGCCAGCCACCAGGTTGCTCACCGTCGCCGTGGGCGCCTGGGCACCGCCCGTGTACGTGAGGCTCGTGTTGCTCCAACTCAGTTCCGCCGGCCGCGGTGTTATGGTGCAGTATCTCTCGAGGCTCCAATAGGGCAGCCTGTAGTTGCTGTTCGAGAGGCCCGTTACGGTGGCGACGAACGAGCCCACGTCTTTGCCCGAGCCATCCACGCTCACCGTGCACGTGTCGTTTGCCACAAGACCCGTGGCGCTTACCGATATCGTCTGCACGCTGCCGTTATACGGGAAGCTCGTCGACCCCCATTCCAGGCCGACTTCCTTGGGCGTGATCGAGAAGCCCCCTCGCAACGTCCCCGTGTAGTCGCCCGTTCCCGTTGCCACGATCGTTGCGGCACCAACGTTCGTATTGTTGGTAATGGAAAGGGTGTAGTCGATGCCCCGCACAAGCGGAACGCCATCGTAGCTCACCACAATGTTGCTGGGCGTAATGGGAGACCCCGTGTACGTGAAGGACTGGCCGTTCATGCTCATGCTTCCCTTGGCGCCAAGGTCGAGCGTAATTACCGTGGGATTTGCCGCGGGCCCGCTGTAGTTACCCCATGTGGTGTTCGCGTTCACGCTGTCGTATGCGGTGCTGTTGCACACGATGCTCGCAGGCGTCCAGGTGCTGTGCGCGCCGTTGGACGAGCCGTCCGCACTAACGGCGGCAGCACGGCTCTTCATAAAGTACGAGGTGATGGGCCATCCGCCGGTATGGACAAGGTCGAATCCGCCATCACCCACATTGTTGCCCTGCGAGTCGAGGTGCGTGGGATCGTCCCACGTAACGTCCACGATATACCAGCTGGAGTCTACATTCACGGCGTTCCAGGCATGGTTTGCACCACTGTTGGTCAAGGCGACGCACGGTATGCCCAGGCGCTGCAGAATGTCCATGTACGCCAGCGTGTAGCCTTGGCACACGCACGTCTTGGCAACGAGCGCGCCATAGGCGTTCCACGGCGTCCGACCGTACTTCTCCAAACCGTTTTCCAGCGCATCGTAGTTGTACGAGACGTTTCGCACGAGCCAGTCGTGCACCGCCTTTGCCTTTTGCAGGGTCGTCGCGTTTGCGGGAACCCACGAGAGGACGTCCGCCACCGCGTTCCGGTACTGCTCCTGCATGGCGGGAATGTCGGACTTCTTGTACACGTAGCTAGGCGTCACGTCGGTGACGTATCCATCCTGCGAAGCGCACATGTATGTGCCGCCCACAAAGAAGAGCTCGGGGTGCTCGTTGATCGTCTGCGCATACAGGTCCTTAATGCTCGACGTTGGGATTGCGTATCCCGACAGGTCGATTAGGGTCGAGAGGCTCGCGATCCCCTGCCGAATCGCGGCCTTTGCCCCCTCCACGTCGCCCGTGGACTGGGCGGAAAGGCTGCCCGACTCGTCGCGGGGGAAGCGGCCCTCCTGGATAAGATCTGCGACTCCCTGCTCCCGCCGCGTGGTGGGCGGCTCGGAGGAATCGGACTGAGCCTGAGCCGACAAGGCGACATCCTCTGTGGCAGCGGGGTCGGCCGGGTCCGCGGCTGCCGTGTCGGCCGGATCCGCGGCGTCCGGGTCGGTCGGGTCCGTGGCGTCCGGGTCGGCGGCGTTCGGGTCCGCGGCGCCCTCGGCCTCGGGGACCGTCGTGCCAGCAGGAGCGGATCCCTCGGGCGCGGGGTCTGCGGAGTCCGCCACCGCGGGATCCTCCACGACTTCCGCCTGGGGCTGGGTCTCGACGTCGCCAGACTGCTCGACCCCAACCACCGTGTCGGTCATCTCGGCCAAGGCAGGGACGGGAATGCCGCCCCAAAGCAAAAGAAACGTAAGCGCGGCTGCGACGGCAGCCCTGATCTTGGAACGTTCATTGGTGCGGAACATGCCACTTCACCCCCGGGATCAATGCGGGAAACGGGGTCCACTCATTACCTTTTTATATGAGAATAGCAGCAATCGGACGCAGGATGTTGCGCAACAACCATCCAACGCCAAAGCTTGCCCCAACCCCTTACGCGCTGCGCCAACTGCCCGCCAAGGCGCTAGCCCCTGCACGTCACCCCGCGCTCGCGCAGCACGCAGAACTCCGCAAGCGAGCACACCGCGCACGACGACGCCAGCCCCGGCTGCGGTGTGGGATGCACCCCCACGATGGCCGTTACGCTCTTGGTGGGCACCATCAGGTTGCTCGCGGTAAGCGTGATGCCCAGCCTCCGCTGCGCGTTGAGGACCGCCAGCAGAGACCCCTGCACGTCCAGCGGCAGGTCTCCATAGCCCGGAGAGAACCGCCAGCTGCAAAACAACCCGCGCCCCGCAGCATCGAGGCGCACCTGCGCCTCCGCACGGTCCACCTCGCGCTCAACCATCCAGGTTGCCGCCGCGTCAAGGAGCACCTGGCCAAGCGGGTCCACGAACGAGAGTCGCCGCAACTCTCGGTCGACCTCGTGCCCCAGCGTCACCGCAAGGAGCACCACCTCGACCGCACCCGCAAGATGCCGGGCAATGTCGTTGCCGGGAAGCTCGAGCGGCAGCTGGTCGGCGGCGAACGTCCTGCTCACCAGCGCCGGTCGGGCAATCTCCTCGCATCGCGCGACCATCGCGTCGATGCGCGCCTCCAGCTCGGGGGTTATCGCTTGGTCGGCATGGCCCAAATAGCGAAGCAGCTCGTCATGCGCCAAGATAGCCGCACTCCGTAAGCGCCAGTCGCGTGGCATGGGCCACCGCCGGCTTGTTCATGCTATAGATGTGCAGGCCGTCCACACCGTTGGCCGCCAGGTCGCGCAGCTGCTCGCAGGCGTACTCGACTCCCGCACGTGCCTGGTCCGCCGGGTCGTCTCCTGCCGCCGCCAGGCGCTTTATCACCGCCGCGGGAATGGTGGCTCCGCACGTAAACGCCATCCTCTGAATCTGCTTGGTGCTGGTAAACGGCATGATTCCCACGGTAATGGGAATCTTTATGCGCGCCCGCACGCACGCCTCCCTAAAGCGGTAGAACAGCTCGTTGTCAAAGAACAGCTGCGTTACCAAGAAGTCCGCCCCGGCATCCTGCTTGGCCTTGAGGTGCTCGATGTCGGCGGCAAGACTCTGCGCCTCAAGATGCCCCTCCGGATAGCAAGCCGCCCCCACGCACAGCCAGGGTGCCGTGCTCTTGAGATGGCTCACCAAATCGCTGGCATGGGCGAAGTCAATCTCCTCGCGACCGGGGGCCCGGTCGCCGCGAAGGGCCAGCACGTTCTCCACGCCGCCCGCATGCAGCTGGTCTATGTAGCCGTCCACGTCGGCACGGCTCGACCCCAGGCAGGTGAGGTGCGCGAGCGCGCAGCTCTGCGCCTCCTCTTGGATGCGACTCGCGATGGCAGCCGTGTTCGCGCTGTTGCCCGACCCGCCGGCCGAGAAGGTCACGCTGATCCAGTCGGGTTTGTCGGCGCTCATCTCTCGCGCGATCCCCACGGCCTGCTCCACGGGCAGCTCGCCGCGAGGCGGGAAGATCTCGAACGAGAACGTTTGCTTGCGTGCCAGAATGTCATCGATTCGCATGGCGGCTCCTTCCAATCCCCTCGTATAATACCGCCCCACCACCCACCACAGTCGAGAAAAGAGGACGGAAGCCCTTTTCCCAACCTATCGCGGGAGGACGGCTCACGGCGCACGATTTCGTGACAAGATCGGTCCCTGCCGCGCACGATTCGCGCCCTGAATCGCGGTAGGGACACTTGCCAACCAGAAATCGTACGCACCGGGCCAGCACGGAGCCAAATCGTACGCGGTAGGGACACTTGCCAACCAGAAATCGTGCGCGGTGGGCTGGCCCTGCGTCAGTACGGCCCACCAAGGGCGGGGACGAGCTTGAGCCGAGACCACACGACCTGCTTGGCCCGCGCGTCGCCAAGCGCCGCCTCGAATCCGCCCAGGTTGGCCAGGCGCATGCCCAGGATGCGCACCATCTGCCCTGGCTCCAGCACCATCTCCAAGCCAAGCGCGTCGCCCAACAACGCGGCGGCCTCGTCGTCGCACGCAACCACGGTCGCGGGGTCGAGGGCCGCCACCACCTGCCGCAACAGGGCGCAATCCATCGCGGTGCCGTCGGCCAGCCACGTGGCGAGGCCCGACCAGTGCTCGGGCGCATAGCCAAGGGCCGAAAGCGACGCGCGCAGGGCCGGACCGTCCGAGCCGCCAAACGGCTCGCCCCCCGCCGCCTCCGCCGCATTCGGGCGACCCTTGCAAAACAGGAGGGGCGAGAAGGCGTTGCCCACGATCTGCACGCCCCTCTCCTCGAAGGCAGCCAACTCAAGGCGCGTCTTCTCGACGCAGGCCCGCGCGCGATCGTCCCTTTTGATTGCCATGTGGAGACGCCTCCCATCCGCTGATTACCATCACAAAAAACGGGTATATCATCGTGCATAACACCAACCAGCCTGCCCACCAAGGCAGACGACACGAAAGGAACACCGCCATGGCCAAAGAGCTTACCGCAGCACAGTTCAATGCCGCCGTCCTGGAGGCCCAAAAGCCCGTGCTGGTCGATTTTTGGGCGAGCTGGTGTGGCCCCTGCCGCGCCATTGGTCCCATCGTCGAGCAGATCGGCGAAGAGTTGGCCGACAAGCTCGACGTGTACAAGTGCAACGTGGACGAGGAGGGCACGCTGGCACAGCAGTTTGGCATCATGTCCATCCCCACGCTTCTGCTCTTCAAGGACGGCGAGGTCGTGGAGCGTCTTATCGGCGCCAGGCCCAAGGCCGAGCTGATAGGCGAGATCGAGAACTACCTGTAGCCGCCGACCACCCAAACGAACTATTTGGAAACTTGTTGGGACCGTCTCCCCGTGCATATGGCACACTAGGAGACGGTCCATTTGGCTCCAACAATGGCCCTGCACGTCAGACGGAGGTGGTACATGCACATTTGGGAACGCATTTGGAAGAACAAGCGCTCCATACTCATTGCCATCGCGATCGTCCTGTTCATCGCCATACTGCAGGACGTGCGCTCCGACGACATCCTGCGCCTGGACACCACCGCATACAGCTTCTTCGTCCTCAAACTCCGCCGCCCGTGGATGACCGGCATCATGGAGGGGTTCTCGAGCCTCTCGTCACCCATCGTAATTGGCGTGATGTTCCTCATGGTAGTTGCCTTTGCACCCGGCAGGCGGCCAGGACTCTGCGCGTTCGTTAACCTCGTGTGCGTGGTGGGCATCAACCAGGTGCTCAAGTACATCGTTCAGCGACCCCGACCCGACGGGTTCCGCCTCATCTCCGAGACGGGCTACAGCTTCCCCTCGGGCCACTCCATGGTCTCGGTGGCGTTCTATGGCCTTTGCGCCTGGATGGTGTGGACCTACGAGCGCGACCGCATCACGCGCTGGGCCTGTTGTCTGTCCTTTGCGTTCATCATCGTGGTCGTGGGCATGAGCCGCGTCTACCTGGGCGTCCACTACGCCTCCGACGTAATTGCCGGATTCTGCGTCTCTGTTGCCTGGATCGGCGTGTACACGCAGGTGTTCTGTCCGCTGTTCATGCCCGAGGAACGCATACAACACGCCGAGACGGTGGCGAGCCCGGCCTATGTGCCACCCGAGCACCTAAGCGTCCTGGACGACACAAGCACCATGAAGGCGCGTCACCTCAACTGGGAGAAGGCTCACCTCCCCCGCAAGGACGACCCATCCTAGGCGACCGGACGAACCCGCCGCTGGACACCCACGGACCCGCCACTGGCAATCGTTGCCCATGGCGGGTCTGCGCTATCGTCCAAAGAACCGGAAGAAGCCCCAGCCGTCGTTCTCGTCGTCCCCCTTCTCTCGGTTGAGACAGACGATCTCGCTGCTTATGATCTGCCCCCTCCTGGCGATTATGCGCCCAATGGTGGGGCCCTTCGCCGTCCGGGGGAACGTGGGGCTGCCGGGGTTCATAACCAAGACGCGACCGGAACCGCCGGGGCTGGGCTCCCACCGCACGAACGGTCGATGGGTGTGACCGCAAATGGCCACGTCGCACGTCGCAAGGTCGAGCCGCTCCTCGTAATGGCACAGCTGCCAGCGCAGCCCCTCGCGAAACACCTGCACGAGCCGCTTGACGTCGGGGCCGTAGTCCATGCCCCAGTCGTTGTTGCCCAGACACATGGCCATGGGCGCAATCTCGCACAGGCGCAGGTAGTCACTCATCTGGCAGCAGTCGCCGGCATGCAGGATCATGTCGGCACCGCGCAGGGCGCCAATCAGCTCCGAGGAGAGGTGACCGTGCGTGTCCGAAACAATGTCGAGACGCATGGCGGTTACAGGCCAAGTGCGCGCTTGAGGGCCACGACGCGACGACGCGAGACCGAGATCTTCTTTCCCTCCACGCCGTTGATGCCCAGCTGCAGAATGCCGCTGGAGATGGTCTCGACGTCCTCCACGCAGGCAAGGTTGACAATGTAGCCGCGGTGCACGCGGAAGAACCCATGCGGCGTGAGCTTGGCCTCGAGCTTGGCAAGCGAGATGGTGGACAGGTAGCGGTCGGAGTCGGTGTATATGCAGGAGTAGTCGTCCTTGGCCTCGATGTAGCGAATCTGGTCCACGGGCACCAGCACCTTGCGCCCGCTCTTCTCCACGGGAATGCGCTCGACCGAGGGGTTGCTCTGGCGCGCGGGCTTCATGCGTGCCTGCACCTTGTCCAGCGCCTGGAGCAGGCGCTCGGTCTCGACGGGCTTCATGAGGTAGTCCACGGCGTCCACGCCAAAGGCCTCGAGGGCAAACTCGCTGTATGCCGTCACAAAGACGACCGCGGGCGGATTCTTGAGCTTGCGCAGGGCCTCGGCGAGCTGCATGCCACTCGTCTTGGGCATCGAGATGTCCAAGAAGAGCACATCGGCACGCTTCTCCATAAGGCGCTCGACCGCCTCGCGCGCGCTTGCCGCCTCGACTATGGAGTCTACGCGCTTGGTCTCCTCGAGCAGGTAGCGCAGCTCGGAGCGTGCTGGGGCCTCATCATCCACAATCATGGCGTTAAGCATCTGTCCCACTCCTCTCCTCGGTACACGCGCCCGTCCTCGCGATGTTATGCGCCCCGCGTCCGCTCCATGGACGTAGGGACCGCATCGGCCAGGCGCAGCGTAACCACCGTTCCTTCTCCTGGTTTCGACATTATCTCAATACCTGAGCCTACACCATAGAACCTTTCGATGCGTTCCGCAACATTGCGCAACGCAATGCCCGTCCCCGACTCGCTTCCGGCCGGGGCGTTCTCCTGTGCGAGCAGCCGCTCGGCAACCTCGTCGTCCATACCCAACCCGTCGTCGGCAACCGCAATCAGAACGTCGCGGCTGTCGGAGACCACGTGGATGTCGATGCTCAGCGCACCCTCCTCGCGCATGGCATGGCGCACGGAGTTCTCCACGATGGGCTGCACCAGGAACGAGGGGACGAGCACCTCGCCCAGATCCCCCTCGATGTGCTCGGTCTCCACGATGCGGTCCTCGCCAAAGCGCGCCTTCTCGATGGTGAGGTAGGTACGCGTCTGCTCGAGCTCCTGGACAAGCGGGATGCGCGTCTCGGAGCTCTCGAGCGTCCTGCGATAGAACATGGAGAACTCGCGCAGCAGGTCGCGGGCCTTGGTGGGGTCGGTGCGGGTGAGCGAGGCGATGGTGTTGAGCGTGTTGAACAGGAAGTGCGGGTTGATCTGCGCCTGCAGCGCCTTAACCTCGGCGCGCGCGGTGAGCTCGGCCTGCACGTCCAGCTCGTGGGAGGTGAGCTGTGCCGAGAGGAGCGTCGCGAGGCCACGCGCGATGGTGAGCTGCGTGCGGTCGATCTGCTCGCCGCTGTTGTAGTAGAGCTTGAGCGTCCCTATGGGCCGGTCGGCCACGATGAGCGGGACGATGATGCCAACGGGAAAGCCCCCCGAGTACGCGCCGTTCTCCTCGGGCGGCACGCCCTCGTCGGTGCTCTTCTGCCGCTTGCGCGTGGTGAAGGTCTCCATGCGACCGGAACGGAGCACCTCGAGCGTGGGCCGGGTGTTGGGAGAGCCGGGCGGGTAGATGGGCGCCTGTTCGCCCACGTAGGCCAACACGCAACGGGTGTCGGTGAGGGCCACGCCCTGTGCCTGCGTCTCGGGAAGGACGATCTGGCACACGGCGTTGCAGTTCTCGGGGGTCAGCCCGCCGCGCATGTGGACATGGGTGTTGGACGCCATGCGAAGGGTGCGCTCGGTCGCCTGCGACCGCAGGTTGTCGGGCATGAGGACCATGGAGCCGCCAAAGGCGATGACCGCCGCAAGGATGGCGCCGGCCGACATGGTGGCCCACAGGTTGCTCTCCGAGATGCCCCAGGACAGCAACACCAGCATCGCCAGCATTGCGATGATGAGCAGAACATATAGCCATTTGCCCAGCGCCTCGGCGATGCCAGCCCGCGTTATTCGACGTCTCACCACGTATCACGCTCGGATTCGTCGTACTCGTCGTGCCTGCGCCTCTTGCGTCGGCGCGCCACCTGCGGGGTTCCCGTGCTCACGATGGAGTCGGCAAGGGGCTCGTTGTTCCAAAGCGCCGACATCATGCCCGGCCAGTACGTTTGGAACGCGAGATAGCTCTGGTTCACGCGGCGCGCCCAGACGCGCGCCTCCTTGCGCGAGCGCGACCACACGTGGAAGTACTCCGACCGTTCCGGCCCCGCAATCGCGCGCAGCAGCGACGTGAGGAAGATCCGCTTGTGGACCCCCGGGCTTATCCAAGGAGCGGGATAGGGCTGCAGGGAGTCGGCAGTAACGCGGCGCAGACCGATTCTGTGGTTGGCCACGTCGATCTTCTCGACCTCGTAGGTCCAGCGGTACACGTCCTGCATAAAGCGGCTGGCATACGACGGCGTCTTGGGCGGCAGGTGCCGCACGGCCCACTGGTTGTCGAACCACACGTCCAGGCCGTTCATGCGAAGGTTGAAGAGGTAGTCCAGGTCCTCGCCTCGCGTGATGTAGGGGTCAAACGCCACATGGCAGAAGGCGTCGGCGTACACCGCAAAGCAGCCGCCGCACACGTAGTTGGACCTCGATATGCGCGTCGCCCCCTGTGCGCGCTCCATCCACTCGTTGAACTCCGACTTCTTGGTCCAGTAGCGGTCGCACCAGCGGGTCGTCGACTCGTCCGCGTAGCAGGAGTCGTTGCGGTCGAAGAAGTAGCCCGTCTTTGCCGCTATGGGAAGGTCCTGTCGCGTGAGCAGGCCCAGGCCGTACACGGCGTCTATGAGGAAGTTCTCGTCCAGAGCGACCTCGTCGTCGTCCATGAACACCACGACGTCGTGCCCCAGGATCGCGGCGACCACCAGACCCATGTTGCGAATGGCGCCATACCCGCGCAGCGAGACGGTCTCGCCCTCCATCTTGGGAGCGACCACGTGGATGGCGTTCTCGATGGCCTTGGCCTCGCGATTGCCGATGATGAGCGGGTTGAGGTTGGGATGCATCGCGCAGATCCCGTTGACCCTGGCGCGCGCGGACTCCACGCACGATGGAGGCGCCACCAGCAAGACGACCACGCGCAGCACGCCTCGAACCTGCTCCAGCGAGTCGAGGCATGTCTCGAGCTCGGGCACGGGCTTGGTTATGGGTGTCGCGTGGTCATACGTTCCGACCTCGCCTATCTCTGACGGAGAGTCGTCTTCTGCCCAATAGGTTGGAATGACGATAACGGGATTCACCTATTGATGCACCTCCTCGGCCGCCGTTGCAAACGACGCCATGTATCGTCTTTTTCAGTCACAAAGCCCTTCGATTCTACAACAAATGCGGGACGGAAACGCAGCCGATGACCATGCAAAAAATACGATACGTCGCATGGCCTCGCGCGCACCTCCGCGCTCGCCGGTCGCCACGCGCGAGCGCAATCGCGCATGCCGTCCATCGCCAGGCGGCTTACGAGTTGAGCAGCAGCTTTTGGTAGCTTGCCGCAAACTTGCGCGCACGCTGGCCGGCGCGATCCGACGCGGGCACCACGCCGTGCTCGTCGGACACCAAAAACACCTCGTCGGCATACATGCCCCGCAGCGCACAGGTCTCCAAAAGCTCCTCGTCGAGCTTGACCGGCATCCCAAGGGTGCGCGCCAAGTCGTTGATGAGTGACGACGCGCCCGAGGCCGCAAACTCCGGGGACGTCCCCCACACCAGCATGTCGCCGCGCACGACCCACAGGTCCTCCGGCGAGACGTACGTGCGCTCGGCCTCCTTCCACGAACCCTGCGCGCGCACGAGCAGGTCGTGCGCCGTGGTGCGGGCAAGCTCCCTGTATGCGCCCAACGACATGGCAGCCCTGCCGGCCTCGTCCACGGCAATCATGAGCACGCCGTCGGGGTTGTCGACCGCACCGTCCTCGAGCGTCCATTCCACGTGCTGCTTCGCCCATGCCACAAGCCCCGTGGACACGTGGTCATCGCCCACGACGCGCGCGCCCAACGCCCTGAGGTGTCGGTTCTCCAACGGGAGTCGCCGGTTGGCGATGCGCCAGCGGCACACCAAGGCGGGCGTGCCCAGCTTGAACTCTTCCATGCTTGTTGCCTCCTTCGCAGGAAGGACTACTGTAGCACGAAATCACGCACGGCATCACAAGCGCGAATACAAGCGCGGCGACGGCGAGCCCCAGAGCGATGTGGGACACGACTCTACGCTGTCTCGCACACAAGCCCTTGTCACTCACGTCGTCTCGCCATCAGGGGTCTGGCACCAACAAGGGGCGAGCATTTGGGCGTCGCCGTTCTAGCATGTGGGCATTGGAGCTCGCGACTGCAGCAAGCAGTGCTCGGGGGGCACGCCTCTTCGAGGTATGTCCCCCGAGCACCGCCCATCCGCAAGGGCCGGGAGGGCCTACCGGCATCGCACGCCGGGGTTGGTTTTGCCGGGGGCCCGCTCACTCTCGAGATGAGGGCAATTGTTTGAAAAAACGGGCTGCTTCGCCCACACGTCGGAAACGACACCCGAGTTTGCGCAGGTAGAAGGCCCAAGAATGCGACCTCGCAAATACGGAGACCCAAATTTCAAACACTCACCCCCATCTCGGGAGTGAGCGGGATGTCCAAAAGACCGTCGTGCCACGAGGGTGTTGGGGGGGGACCCGAGTTACCTAAATCGCTCCCGCCTTAGCAGCGCGAGCAACTCGTCTTGCCTCGCGAGCGTCTTCTCGTTTGGAGGTGGCTTATAAATTCCCAGGTCACGCGCGATTTGCCGCGCCGGATATTGGAACAGCTCGGCACACGCAATCTGAGATCGGTTGATGGAGGTGACCAAATACCCAAGCGCCTTCATGTCGTTGCGACGAATGCGCGTATTCTCCGCGGCGTGTTCCTCGTCGTGATGCTCGCTGCTGTCGTATTCGCCGGCCACGTGCACGATTCTGCCACCGACCTCGGTTTTCCACATGTAGTCAGGCGTATACGTGGAGCCACCCACATACCTCTCCATGCGCTTGCCAACCCACACGGTCTTGTTGACGTCCGGCATGGGAAGCGACCACCCGCCCCTGCGCGGCGGCAGGCAAAGCGCCATCAGCCCAATAGTCTCTTGCGGAGAATTGCAGTGGTCGGCAACCCATTCCAGCGCGCGGCGGGCCTTCTTTGCGCCACGTGCGTTGGGCACCTTGTCGAGAAAGGCAAGAAGCTCGCTGCGGCTGGTGAGGGGCATGTTGTTCGGTCTCTGCCCGAAGCCAGACACCGCGTTCAAGTAGTAGCCGCCACATAGCTCGTTGCCAATCTGCGCAAGCTCGATGACCGAATACTGCGGTGCAAGCTGCACAAATATGAACTCTGGCGAGCTAACGAATAAAAACGGCGCGATTTTGAGAAATGCACCGTAGGGCACCTCCCCTTCCCACACATGCGGCTGGAAGTCCTTGGCGTAGCGCCTGCTCGCCACGCTAGGAACCAGCACGTGCAGTGGATGATCCGGCTTCATGATGAGCCCTTGCTCTGCGGGCCCGAGCCTGCGAGCCTCCTTCACGCTCGTAATCGCCTTGTTTAGCGACCGCGTCCGGGATCGTTTGCCCGTTTTGGTCCCTTCGGGTTGCCGCCAGTACCGCAGGGCAGACATATGGCTCACAAACAAGTTCGCGTTACCGCTCGATCCGTTCGTGGGATTTAGTACATTGCCCATGGAAGCTCCTCTCTCTCGTCGCCAGCGCTTGGACTGGCACCCGTGTTGGGCCACGATACAGAGGGCGTCTCACAGCAAACTCACACCCAGCGCGCAGCAAACTCCCAGGACGAACGTGGATTCTGGCATCTTCGTGCGAAAACGCAACAAGATGTGACTCGGAGTCAAAAAATGGGATTCTCCGCGCACACACACTCTTCACATTCCCCGCCCCTCAGACAACCATACCAACTCGTCAGGTCACGACAGCCTGACCCGCGGGTCGCGCTCTAGCGTCTCCCTCCGGGATTGGTTTTCCAGAACCCCCACTCACCAGCGAAACGGGGGTGAGTGTTTGAAATATCGGGCTCCGAATTCACGGGGCCGCATTCTTGGGTCCCCTACCTGCGCAAACGCGGGTGTCGTTTCCGCCGTGTGGGCGAAACAGCCTCAAATTTCAAACACTCACCCCCATCCTGAAAGTGGACGGGGTCCCCGAAAGACCATCTCGCGCCAGGGAAACCAACAGGGGGACTCCAAGCCCGAATCACCCATGGTGATTATCTCCGCCGCATGCAATGGCCTGCCCACAGCAGATAGCCGCTCCGAAGCAACACGACCGGCCCACGCAAAGCGCCCCCCGCCGCAAATGGCGGGGGGCGCGTCTGCGCTAGATGTTATGCAGCCTTATGCCTCGGCGTAGAGGTCCTTGAGCTTGGTGAGGTGCTCGAAGCGCTCCATGGCAGCCTGCTCGTTGCGGGCGAACAGCTCCTCGGCGCGCTCGGGGAACTCGCGGGTAAGGCGGTTGTAGCGAGCCTCGTTCATGAGGAACTCCTTGTAGCCGCCGGCCGGAGCCTTGCTGGTGAGCGTGAACTTCTTGCCCTTGGGCGCGGCCGGGTTGAAGGTGAAGAGGTTCCAGTAACCGCACTCGACGGCCTTCTTCATCTCGTCCTGGCAGTGCGTCATGCCACCCTTGATGGAGTGCATCTCGCAGGGGCTGTAGCCAATAATGAGGGACGGGCCGTCGTAGGCCTCGGCCTCCTGGATGGCCTTGAGGGTCTGTGCGGGGTTGGCGCCCATGGCGACCTGCGCCACGTACACGTAGCCGTAGCTCATCGCGATCTCGGCGAGGGACTTCTTCTTGATCTCCTTGCCGGCCGCGGCGAACTGCGCCACCTGGCCGATGTTGGAGGCCTTGGAAGCCTGGCCGCCGGTGTTGGAGTAGACCTCGGTGTCGAACACGAACACGTTCACGTTGTTGCCGGAGGCAAGCACGTGGTCGAGTCCGCCAAAGCCGATGTCGTAGGCCCAGCCGTCGCCGCCAAAGATCCAGAAGCTCTTCTTGGTGAGGTATGCCTTGTCAGCCAGGATCGCCTTGGCGGCATCGGAGCCGTCGGCCTCGAGCAGCGCCACGAGCGCGGCCGCGGTCTTCTTGGACTCCTCGGCGTCGTTGAGCGAAGCCTCCCAGGCCTCGACGGCAGCCTTGGCCTCGTCGGTCGCGGCCCATGCCTTGAGCTCGGTGGCAACCTTGCCCTGGACGGCCTTGTAGCCAAGGGCCATGCCCAGGCCATGCTCGGCGTTGTCCTCGAACAGGGAGTTGTTCCATGCGGGACCATGGCCGTCGGCGTTGGTGGTGTAGGGGCTGGTGGCCGCGGGGTTGCCCCAGATGGAGGAGCAGCCGGTGGCGTTGGAGATAAACATGCGCTCGCCGGCGACCTGGGTCACGAGACGCGCGTAGGCGGTCTCGGCGCAGCCCGCGCAGGAGCCGGAGAACTCAAGCAGCGGCTTCTTGAACTGGATGCCCTTGAGGTTGGCGGCAACGGCGCCTTCCTTCTCGGTGACGTTGGCCACGCAGTAGTCGAAGACGGCCTGCTGGTCGTGCTCGTCCTCCTGGGCGACCATGGTGAGGGCGCCCTTGGGGCACACGCCGGCGCACACGCCGCAGCCCATGCAGTCAAGCGGGCTGATGGCCATGGTGAACTTCATGCCGGGGAACTTCTTGGGCGGCATCATTGGCTTGGTGCGCATCTGCTCGGGCGCGGCGGCCTGCTCGGCCTCGTCGAGCGCGAACGGGCGGATGGTGGCGTGCGGGCACACGTTGGCGCAGGTGTTGCACTCGATGCACTTGGACTCGTCCCAGTGCGGCACGAACACGGCGACGCCGCGCTTCTCGTAGGCGGAGGCGCCCAGCTCGAACTGGCCGTCGGCGATGTCCTTGAAGGCCGAGACGGGCAGGGAGTCGCCGTCCATCATGTCGATGGGGTTGAGCAGCTCCCTAACCTGCTTGACGATGGCCTCGCGGCCCTCGAGGGTGAGGACGGAGGGCTCGTCGGTCGCGGTCTTCCAGCTCTCGGGGATCTCGATCTCCTTGAAGGCGGTGGCGCCGGCGTCGATGGCGCGCCAGTTGGCTTCGACGATGTTCATGCCCTTCTTGGCATAGGAGTACTCGGCGGCATCCTTCATGTACTGGATGGCCTCCTCGGCGGGCAGCACGTTGGCCAGCGCGAAGAACGCGGACTGGAGGATGGTGTTGGTGCGCTTGCCCATGCCGACCTCGAGCGCCAGGTCGATGGCGTTGATCAGCACGACGTGGATGTCGTTGTTGGCGATGTAGCGCTTGGCCTCGGCGTTGAGGTGGCGGTCGAGCTCGTTAACGTCCCACTGGCAGTTGATGAGGAAGGTGCCGCCAGGCTTGACGTCGCGGACCATCTTGAAGCCCTTGACGATGTAGCTGGGGTTGTGGCAGGCCACGAAGTCGGCCTTGTTCACGTAGTACGGCGAGCGGATGGGGCTGTCGCCAAAGCGCAGGTGGCTAACGGTAACGCCGCCGGTCTTCTTGGAGTCGTACTGGAAGTAGGCCTGCACGTACTTGTCGGTGTGGTCGCCGATGATCTTGATGGAGTTCTTGTTGGCGCCCACGGTGCCGTCGCCGCCGATGCCCCAGAACTTGCACTCGATGGTGGAGAACCGAGGCCGTAGCGGCCGCCGATGACCTTGATGCCCTCTACGCCGCCCTCGAACAGCGAGGTGACGACGTCCTGGTACAGGGGCTCACCGATGGAGCCGGGCTCCTTGGTGCGATCCATGACGGCGATGGACTTGACCGTCTTGGGCAGCGCGGCGATGAAGTGCTCCACCGACCACGGACGATACAGGCGAACCTTAACGAGGCCGACCTTCTCGCCCTGGGCGTTGAGGTAGTCGATGACCTCCTCGAGCACGTCGCAGAACGAGCCCATGCACACGACCACGCGGTCGGCGTCGGGGGCGCCGTAGTAGTCGAACAGGTGGTAGTTGGTGCCCAGCTTGGCGTTGACCTGGTTCATGTAGTCCTCGACGACTGCGGGAAGCGCGTCGTAGGTGCTGTTGCAAGCCTCGCGGTGCTGGAAGAAGATGTCGCCGTTCTCGTGGCTGCCGCGCGCGCTGGGGTGCTCGGGGTTGAGCGCGTGGTCGCGGAAGGCCTGGACGGCGTCCATGTCCACCATGTCCTTGAGGTCGTCGTAGTCCCAGATGGCGACCTTCTGGATCTCGTGAGAGGTGCGGAAGCCGTCAAAGAAGTTGAGGAACGGCGTGCGACCCTTGATGGCTGCGAGGTGCGCAACGGCACCGAGGTCCATGACCTCCTGCACGTTGGTCTCGGCGAGCATGGCAAAGCCGGTCTGGCGGCAGGCCATGACGTCGGAGTGGTCACCAAAGATGTTGAGTGCGTGGCTGGCCACCGTACGTGCGGACACGTGGAACACGCCGGGAAGCTGCTCGCCCGCGATCTTGTACATGTTGGGAATCATGAGCAGCAGGCCCTGCGACGCCGTGTAGGTGGTGGTAAGGGCACCGGTGCCCAGCGAGCCGTGGACGGTACCCGCGGCGCCGGCCTCCGACTCCATCTCCACGACCTTGACGGGCGTGCCAAAGATGTTCTTTTGGCCCTTGGCTGCCCACTGGTCGACGTAGTCGGCCATGGGGCTGGACGGGGTGATGGGGTAAATGCCCGCCACCTCGGTAAACGCGTACGACACCCATGCCGCAGCGTTGTTGCCGTCCATGGACTTGAATTTTCTCGCCATGTCCTCTCCTTCTCGCTCCTTCTCGTAATATCTTGGTCCGCGCTCCCTTGCACGGCCAATATTCACACGAATTCATGATAACGCAACTCATGTACGTGCGTTGCGTTGCAAGTCCTTTGTGGACGAAATTGCCCGAATGCATACGGAAGGCCCGACCGTCCGTCGGGGACCGTCCCCGATGGATGGTCGACCGCTTGGAGGGCCCCGCGGGGTGCCGCGCACGATTTCGTGACAAAAACGGTCCCTGCCGCGCGCGATTCCGCTCCACGTGGAGGGTGCCGCGTACAATTTCGTGACAAAAACGGTCCCTACCGCGTACAATACTCGGCCAAGATCGTACGCGGCAGGGGCCTCTTTCGACCAGAAATTGCGCGCGGTGCCCCACACCTTTGCGGGTTCGAATCCCTGCGACGGCCACGCACAAGAAAAGGGCCCCGTGCTCGGGACCCCATAACATCCTGGCGGAGAGCTGGGGATTCGCCGCGTTGCTCCGCAACGCTCGTGGGGTTCGCGCTGGCGCGCTCACCCCTGCGCAAGCCAGAGGGCTTGCGCAGCCCTTGCGGGTTCGAATCCCTGCGACGGCCACGCACAAGAAAAGGGCCCCGTGGTCGGGACCCCATAATATCCTGGCGGAGAGCTGGGGATTCGAACCCCAGATGGCATCACTGCCATACTCGCTTAGCAGGCGAGCACCTTCGGCCTCTCGGTCAGCTCTCCTAGTGCGTCCGCAAGTATAGCGCAATTGGGTGGGGTTTGCCAACTCACGACGCAAAAACAATGTCTTCTGCAAGGTGCTCCACAATGGTTTCCCACGAGAAACGCTCCACGAGGTCGTCCGCAGACACGGATTCGCCCTTCTCGACAAGGCCGACCGCCGCCGCCAAGCGACCGAGAAGCACCTCGGGCCCGGGCTCGCGCGCACGAATCTGCCCCAGGTCCAAGTCGCGGTCGCGCTTGGAGAGGCGCCTTCCGTCGGGCGCCACCAAAAGCGGCACGTGCCCATAGCTTGGCTGCTCGTATCCCAGCAGACGCTGCAGGTATATCTGCCGAGCAGTCGATCCGAGGAGGTCGTTGCCACGCACCACCTGATTGACGCCCATGAGCGCGTCGTCCACCACCACGGCGAGCTGGTACGCAATCACACCGTCGCTGCGCCGCACCAGAAAGTCCCCGCACTCACGCGCAAGGACCTGCGTGTGTGGCCCATACGCAAGGTCCACAAAGCTCACGGTTCCAGCCGGGTCGTCCTCGTCGGGCACGCGCAGGCGCGTTGCGGGCGGACGCACGGCGGATCGCCTTGTCACCTCGGCTGTCGAGAGGCCCCTGCACGTCCCCGCATAGATGGGCGTGCCGTCCGAGGCGTGTGGCGCCGACGCCGCATGAAGCTCGGCGCGCGTGCAGAAGCAGGGGTACAGCAGGCCGAGCTCATCAAGCCGCGCGATTGCCTCTGCATACACCTCGCTGCGCTCGCTCTGGCGATACGGCCCCTCGTCCCAGTCGAGCCCCAGCCAGCACAAGTCGTCCATCAGCAGCCGCGTTGCCTCGGGCCGGTGCCCGCGTGGGTCGAGGTCCTCTATGCGCAGCACCATGCGTCCGCCCGCGGAGCGCACGCTCAGCCACGCCATGAGCGCGGCAAACACGTTGCCCGCATGCATGCGTCCCGAGGGCGTGGGCGCAAAGCGTCCCACCACGACGTTGTCCATGAGCACCTCCCGTTGTCGGCTACGCACGTGGTATCTCGGTCCAATCGGCACCGGGATCAAAGCCGCCCGACCCGCCAATCACATCGCCCGCCTGGTTCTCGTAGGCGCGGTCTGACTGCACCGAGAGCTCCACCTCGCGACCATCGCTCGTCACAAAGGTGTTCACCCCGCGAATCGCCTCCGAGAAGTCTCCCACGCCGCCGCCCGACGATCCCCCGAACTGCGCGTTTGTACGCTCCCTAAACGCCGCATGGTGCGCATCGCTCGCCGCATGCCACGAGGCGAGCTGGGCATCGAACGCCGCCTGACGCTGCCGGTCGGCCGCGAGGGCGGCCTGGGTCTGCGCGTTCATGTTCGCCACCGTCTGGTTGGTGACCTGCTGCAGGGCCGCCGCGTGCTGCAGCGAATCGGAGACGATGAGGTCCCACACGTCGTCGTGCAGTAAGAAGGTTCCGGCAAAGGGCAAGAAGACTTGGTGGAACAGCTCGTCAAAGTGGATGCTGGGAGCATTGAGCGACGCCACGCCCTCAACCGACCACAGCACCGTTCCACCCTTGTTGTATGCGGCGAAGTCCGGCGCGCACCATGCCGGCAGACCGCTCGCGACGCTTGCCGGCACGGCCTCTGCCTGCGCACGGGACTCCCTTTTGGAAAACCCGGCCGAGATGAGCCCGCCCAAGAGACCGCCCAGTCCGCCCATCACCATGCCCGCGGCGCCAACGCCATCGCTTGCAGCATCCTTTACGGCATATAGGCGCACATACGAGGCGGACGTATAGGGCTCGTCGTTGAGCAGAAACTCGTGGACGCGGCAGAACTCGGCGACGAAGGGCTCCCTAAGCTGCGCCCCGCCACCCACCGCGTTTCCTAGCCGCCTATAGAACGCCATGGCGTTCTGCCGACGCGCCTCTATGTTGGGCACGGCCAGGGTCTGCACCAGGCGAGGCCCAACGACCTCGCAGCCGTTCTTGCGCAGGGTCGAAACGAGCTTTTGGACCTGCGCGTCGGCCAGCGGTATGGGATGTGGCATGGGGGCGTAGTTTGTGCGATCGACACCGGCAAGCGCGCGACCATAGGTGTTCATGAGGTGCTGCATACTCGCGCTGTTGCGCGTCCCGGCGTCGCCGCGCTCGAGCGTGAGGTTCGACCCCGTGGGATGCTTCAGCATCACGCGCGGGATATATGGCTGGGATGCCGAACCCGTCGAACGCAAGGAGGTGCTCTGCACCTGCCAGTCGTCGGGCAGGCGCACCACGAACAGCCTGCGCCCGCTGCCCTTGTCTCGAATGGAGAAGGTGTCCGGCTGCGTGAGGGGCACCTGATCGGTGTGGCGCGTCATCATGATGGCATGGCCGCAACGGGGACAGAAGAAGTTCTCGATCCCCGCAGGTATGGAAAACGCGTAGCCACATGCGGCGCAGTGCGTGTTGATGGTCGGTTGGACCATGCGGCTCACCCCCGGTTCCTCTGTGCCTGCAATCACGTCTAGCGTACTGGGGCGCCAAACCCAATACAACCCATCGCGCGCGACGGCCAGACGATCGGACTCACTCCCGACCATATCAACAGATACGCCCAGCCAGACGCCATATCTGTGGAAACGCAACCAACGGATTCGGCAATCGGTAGTTTTCTCCGCTCATCTCCCCGCTGGCGGATTATATGCACCGTGCCCTACTGTTAGCGTGCAATTGGTCTAGAATCTCATTCGAAGTTAGCAAGAATAACGAACGCAAGACAGGAGGGGGCGCTCGTGGGTACGCGTGAGCAGCATGTGGGCATGCAAATCAAACGGTTGGCGGATTCACTGCTCCGGATATCCAACGAGTCCATGGATCAAACTGGTCTTACGCGTTCGCAGGTACTCGTGCTGCTCGAGCTGGATTGCGCGGAGAACAAGACGCTCTCCTCGAGCCAGCTCAAGGAGCGTCTGGACGTGGCACAGCCCACGACCTGGGGCCTCGTCAACCGGCTTGAGGCCAAGGGCATGGTGCGCACGTTCATTGACCCCACGGACGCAAGGGCAAAGCTCATCTCCATGACCGAGGAGGGACAAAGGGCCTATGCAAAGGCGCGTTTGCGCATGGAGGACACGGAGGCCATGCTCGTCGCAGGTCTCGACGAGGCCGAGGTGAACCAGCTCAAGGGCTACCTCTCTCACATCTACGGAAACTGCAACAGGCACATAGCAAGGGAGAAGAACGAGTTCGCGCGCATGACAGAGCACAACATGGACCAAATGTGAAGTTCCCAAGAAGCCGTTGACTCGCCCCACAGGACGTGGCAGTATATCTCGTTGCAAGCGCTGTTAGCTCAGCTGGATAGAGCGCATGACTACGAATCATGAGGTCGGGGGTTCGAATCCCTCACGGCGCACCAGGATTACCGCAGGTCAGAGGCCAATCGTCCCTCGAGAAAACAGTATTCCTCCACAAGAGAAGCTCGCCCGGAAAGGTTGACCGGCAGAGGCCGTCACATCAAGTGTCGCAGCCCAGGTATACACCCCGCAACAAACGGGTACATAACGATGGTAACCAACCTTCATGGCGGTGGGTGCGCGACGTGCGGAGGCCTAGGCCTGAGCAGAGAAAAGCCCGCTAAGCGCGCGGTATCCCAGACCCACTAGGCAAGCTGGGCCGAAAAACGAGTACGAAAGTATCCCGTACACCCGGGGAGAATTATGCCGATCTTCCGGCAGCTCCCCCGTCCACGGGAGACATCACCATGCAGGACACGCACGACCGGAGCGGGTGCCCCCCGCCTTCCGTAATCGCGAGGGTCCCGCTTGCCCAGGCACCCATCCCAAATCGAAAGACCGCCACTCAATCCGAAAACTCTCGGATTCGCCAATGGACGTTTTTTTCGGTTTGGTACGGTCTACGCCATTGTGGCAAGGAACACGCGAGCGAGCACGTAGCCAATAAGACCACAACCCGGAAAGGTGAGCAGCCACGCCAAGAGCATGTCTTTCGCTATGCGCCAATTCACAGAGCGGGGGTTCTTTGCAGCTCCAGCGCCCATGATGGAGGCAGTCTTGGTGTGCGTGGTAGAGACGGGCAGGCCCCCAAGCGTCGCAGCGAGCAGGCTGACACCCGCCGTGAGCGAAGCCGCCGCGCCTTGGTATCGCTCCATCTGCACCATGTCGGAACCCACAGTACGCACGATCTTTGGTCCCCCGACCGCCGTGCCCGCAGCCATGAGAAGTGCGCATGCGAGCATGAGCCAAAGGGGGTAGCCGACATCTTCGCTCACCTTCAGGCCGGTGGCGAGCTGGCTGGCGAGCATCGCGGTCGCAAGGAACTTCTGGCCGTCCTGTGCCCCGTGCATCAGTGCGCCAAACCCTGCACCGACGACCTGCAACCCTCCGAAGAGCCTATTGGCACGCCTCGGTTCGGCAAATGCCCACAGCTCTCGAATGAGCTTTGTGAGACCAAACCCCATGGCAAATCCCGCCGCCGTAGAGAGGACGAGCCCCCACAGGACCTTTTGCCACTCCGCCCAGTTGACTCCACCAATGCCACCCTGCAACGCTATGGCAGCGCCAGTGAGACCAGCGATGAGCGCATGGCTTTCGCTCGTGGGAATGCCAAACACCCACGCCACGGATGCCCACACCACGATTCCAACCATTGCCGCGCAAAGGGCAATAAGGGCGGCACGGGAGTCCCCGCCGAAGTCCACCATGCTCTCGATGGTGGCGGCAACAGCGGTGGAGACAACGGCAGATCCCATGAGGCCGACGAAGTTGCATATCGCGGCCATGCAAACGGCACCCCTAAACGTTATGGACCTTGTTCCCACCGCCTCGGCGATTGCGTTTGCCGCGTCGGTGGCCCCGTTCACGAAGATGGTCCCCGCAACCAGCAGCATGCTCAGAGCCAGCAGTGGATTTGCGAGCATGCTTTGTATGAGACTAGCAAACGACTCCATGGAAGGTTCCTCTCGCCTGGACGGACAAACTGGATGACTGGCATCCCCTTGACCCATACTAGGCAGCGAGCCACCTCCGCAATGACAACGCGATGTGAACCGACGTGACACCAACGTGAACTCTTGTCAGCAGCTACACGCGCTCCATATCGCGAATTTAAAATCAAAGAGCATTGGGCCAGTCAAAACGAAGCGCAAGAGGAAGGGACTCCGCATGCCGAGCATTCTTCTTATCGAAGACGATCGCACCATTCAGATGGCGCTTGAGTTTGCCCTCACACGTGCGGGCTACGGGGTAAGCGTCGCCGGCGACGGAGAGGCAGGGCTCGATGCCGCTCGCAGGTGCGATCCCGATCTCGTGCTGTTGGACGTAATGCTCCCTCGTCGATCAGGCTTGGATGTTGCCCGTGCGCTGCGCGCGGAGGGGTTCGACACCCCCATCATCATGCTCACCGCGCTCGATCAAGAGGAAGACAAGGTCGCCGGGCTCGACGCTGGCGCCGACGACTACGTTACCAAGCCCTTCTCCACGGCCGAACTCCTTGCCCGCGTGCGCGCTCACCTGCGCAGGATACGCACGAGGGGCAAACTGCCAGCAATCATAGAGTCGGGTGCGCTGCGCATCGACACAGACGCAGCCCGAGTTTTAGTGGAGGGAAAGCCCTTGCGTCTGCGGAGCAAGGAATACGCGCTGCTCGTTGCGCTTGCAAGCCGCGAGGGGTCTTTGTGCACGAGGCAGTGGCTTTCGGAGCGCGTGTGGGGCGAGGTGTTTTTGCCCACTTCGCGTACGCTCGACACGCATGTGCGTCGCCTGCGTCGAGCAATCGACACTGATGGCTGGACCTACATCCACACCGAGCGCGGAATGGGATATAGGTTTGAGGCGGTGTGCACAGAAAGCACGGTGCCTGGAGGCAACGCACGTAACGAGGACGCACGATGACGGAGACTGGTCGCGTCCATGGTTGGCGACGCTGGATGTTTGGCGGGTACGTACTGGTTGCCGCCGTGTTGGTTGCGGTGTGGGGCTACTCCATCCTCGTGCCAATCGGCAGTCTTATAGAGCAGCGTATGAAGGAAGGCATGGCATCGGTTGCCAACGCAGCCGCCGTCGCACTACAGACGAGCGATCTTCCCGCCTCGGACGTGCTCGGACGCATTGCCGCCACAGACGATCTGCGCCTGACGCTCATAGCGTCCGACGGCACGGTACTTGCCGAGAGCATCGAGGACGATGCGGCCATGCAAAACCACGCAAACCGTCCCGAATTCATGGAAGCCATCTTGGGCGAGGAAGGAAGCGACCGACGCGTATCCGAGACGGATGGCACCGAGTACCTGTACGTGGCGGTCTCCTGCACCTACCAAGACGAGCTGGCGGTAGTGCGCGTATCGCGCACTATGGAGCAGGTAAACGCTCTAAAGACCAACTACCTGTGGACGAGCCTCGGGCTATTAGCCTGTGCCCTTATCGTCGCCCTGGCCGCTGCATGGTTTTCCTTCCGGCGTGCGCGGGGTCCCGTAAGAAAGCTCGAGAGCGTACGCACCGACTTTGTGGCCAACGCGAGCCATGAGCTCAAGACTCCCGTTGCAGGCATTCGCCTGCTGGCCGATTCCATTGGGCAGGCATCGGCCGACAGAGACTTTAACATGGTCGAGGCTCTTTGCAGCAGGCTTGAAAGCGAGTCGGAACGTCTGCAAATCCTTGTGGGCGACCTTATGGACCTCTCCCGTCTGGAGGATAGAGGCCGTGCGCCCGCGACGGGAGTCTCATGCGACATCGGTGCCGTGGCTGCGACGTCGGTAGAGGCGCATCGGGCACGAGCCGAGGAGGCAGGTCTTCGACTCACGCTGCATGACGGGCTTCCATCCGGCACGCACGCGGCCATCTCGGCAACTGACGCCACGCTGGTGTGCGACAACCTCATTGCCAACGCGCTGGCCTATACAGAGCGTGGGTCAGTTGACGTGTCGCTTGTAGCCAAAGACGACGATGTGATTCTGAGCGTGCACGATACGGGCATCGGCATTGCCTATATCGACCAAGAGCGCGTTTTCGAGCGGTTCTACCGTGTGGACACGGCACGTTCACGCGAGAGTGGTGGCACGGGCCTGGGACTCTCGCTCGTGCGTCACGCCGTCGAGCGGGCCAACGGCGTGGTGGAGCTCGTGAGCGAGCCGGAACACGGAAGCACCTTCACTGTCACGCTCCACAAGCAGAGGACAGGATAGCCCGGACAGGATAGCCCGTGAGTGAGTGAGTGAGTGAGCGCTGCGCGCGCCGCGAGATCTGGCCCCTTGAGCAGGAAGGCCATCGGGCGCCGAGGCTGGTGCCCGCGAAGGATATGAGTATCCCCTGTATAACGGACAGCGGCATGGAGCTCCTATCCCCTCATGGCGCCCGTCATCATGCTGACGAAGCCGTAGGTGGTGCCGGGAAAGCTGAAGTGAAGATCATGCGTCCCAGGTTGGAAGCCGCGAGACTCATGTTGGCGTCCCCGAGAAGACTGGTAGTGGCTGTTGCAGGTTACAAGATTATCATCTCTCATTTATCCCATAATATTGGTATAATTTGGGCATATATGAAAGGAGAGGACTATGCAGATGGTTCCCGTCAAGGAGCTCAAGGATTCCGCGAGGATTTCCCGGCTTTGCCATGAGTCCGGAGAGCCGGTGCACGTGACGAAGAACGGCTATGCCGACATGGTCATTATGAGCGCCGAGGTCTTCGAGAAGATGGAGGCCCAGGCTCGAGTTGGCCGCACCGTCGCACTTGTGCAGGAGGGCATCGACGCGGTCGCACGGGGCGAGTGCCGCGACGCCTTCGAGGCCGTCTCGTCGCTCAGGAGCAAGTATGGCCTATAGGGTCCAGGTCGCGGGCCCGGCCGAGCGGGACCTCGACAGGGCAGTCGACTACGCAAGTCCGTCGTTGCATGGCAAGAGGATACGAGCTCTTCTATCTCGTTGATGACGAGCGCGAGGTCGTCTCTGTAATTGCGTTCATGCACGGTTCGCGTGACGCCGCCCCAATTGTTGGGAAGAGGATCTAGTGCCTGCCTTTCCAGTCAAGGGGCACGTCTGTCCCTCAGCTGACTACGAATCATGAGGTCGGGGGTTCGAATCCCTCACGGCGCACCAGAATATGAGGGCTCCCCACCACGGGGAGCTTTTTTTGTTAGTCGCCATTCCAGGGATTCGAACCCGCAAGGGCGCCACAAGCCCTCTGGCTTGTGGCGGGGTGAGCGCGAATGCGCGAACCCTATGAGCCTTGCCGGAGGCAAGGCGGCGAATCCCTCACGGCGCACCAGAATATCCGCAGGTCAGAGGCCATATGCCCTGGCCTGTTTTCTTTTGGTCAACCTTCGGGTCAACCTCAATCCCCCCTCGCGAAAACAGCATTCCTCCACAGTAGCCACTCGGAACTCATTACAGACGAGACAATCTTCCGAAGAGTCCTCGAGATCATTCGGAGATTGGAAGCCGACATCAGACCGTCGAGGTGAAGTAGTGTATCGGCAAGCTTACACGTCAATTGAAGTCATTCATACATGTTTATACATTTGTACAAGCAAATGAACAAATGCTTGTACAAGTCTGTTGTAGATAGTATCCTTCTCTTAGTCGTTACGAAGGGAATGCGACCATGAGCGACCCCGCTATTGATATGACACTATCTGGAAGCGAGCTCACTGAAGTCATCATGCTCATGCGTGCCATCGGCGTCGATTTGCAGAAATATGAGGTCAAATCAAACAAACGCGAATTGACTAAGGACATTGCCAGGACGCTGTCCGCATTTTCAAATGGGTCAGGAGGATATATCATCTGTGGTATATCCGAAAAGAAAGGGTTTGCTCCCGTTGATGGCTTCGACGCTCAGGCAATACAGGACTCTCTTGCACACGCATGCAACGAGCTATTGCACCCGCCCATTAGGCCCAACATAGACGTGCTCCTCTTCGAAGGACATCCCGTCGTCGTTGCCGCAGTCCCGGCAATGCGGCCTTCGGACAAACCTTGTTACATAAAGGCGAGCGATCGATACAAAGGATCCTACATTCGTACTGGCGATGGTGATATGCGTCTTTCGCCCTACGAGGTCGACCGGTTGATTGACGAGCACCGCCAACCACGGCATGACGAAACAATCGTGGAGAACGCAGAGCTATCAGATTTGGACGAGGCGTTAGTCCAAGCACTGCTTGCTCGAGAGCGACGAATTCATTCGCGCAACTTTGCGAAACTTGCCGACAAAGAAGCACTCGTTCGGCTTGGGGCCATTCGCCCCGATGGCGCTGGCGGGTTCCGGCCAACAATTGCCGGACTCATGGCACTCGGAGAATACCCACAGCAGTTCTTCCCTCGTCTCAACGTGTCCTTCGCATGCTATCCAGGAACGAGGAAATCGGACGTCACCGTAGCGCGACAACGGCTCTTGGACTCGGCGACTATGGTCGGTCCCATTCCGTACATGGTTGAAGATGCCATTGCGGCTGTCACCAAAAACACGCGCTCGGGCGCCCTTATCGAGGGGGCTTACCGACGAGATGTCCCAGACTATCCAACAATAGCCCTTCGCGAGGCAATCGTTAACGCACTCATGCACCGCGACTATTCGCCGTCGTCGCTTGGCACTCCCGTACAGCTTGACCTTTACGTAGACAGGTTGGAGATAATAAACCCGGGAGGGCTCTATGGAAACGTGACGATTAGGACCCTTGGCAAAACTGGCATAAGCGCAACGCGCAACCAACATCTGTCCAATCTTCTCGAGAGCACCCCATATGGCGATGGGAGCTTCGTGGCGGAAAACAGAGGCACGGGATACCAGACCATAGAGGCGGAGCTGGCAGAGGCGCTTATGCCTGCACCCGAGCCCAAGGACACCATCGGCGCGTTCTACCTCACCTTCTACCGGCGACGTGTGTCTCGCAGCGAGGCAACGCTACCAGTCCGGGACCAAGTGATCGCCACCGTTATGGGGTTACTAGCCGAACAAGGATCCGTTAGCACGACCGAGGTAATGCGACATTGTGGACGCTCGCGCGGAACGGTAATCAAATACATAAATGAGCTGCTTAGCCTAGGCGACCTCGAGGCCATGGAACGCACTGGCAGCACGCGCCAACGCTATCGTCTCCCAAAGAGATGATGCTTGTTTACTCACGTTTATTCAAGTGAACAAACATCCGTGTATAAATGCACAGACTTTGAATCCTTTGACTACGAATCATGAGGTCGGGGGTTCGAATCCCTCACGGCGCACCAGGATATGATGAGCCTCCCACGACGGGAGGCTTTTTTGTTAGGCGATGCCACAGGGATTCGAACCCGCAAGGGCTGCACAAGCCCTCTGGCTTGTGCAGGGGTGAGCGCGCCAGCGCGAACCCTGTGAGCGTCCCGCGAAGCGGGGCGCGGCGAATCCCTCACGGCGCACCAGAGTATCTGCAGGTCAGACACCAAGTTGGGTCTGGCCTGTTTTCGTATTCGACCTTCCGTTCGACCTTCGTTCGACAGTGTTCCATGTTCGACAAAGTTCGACAAAAACAGGGTTCCTCCACAACCCGATTGTCGAACGGCAGGCCGCTGCGGTCGCGCGCTGTTGTCACGCTTCGCAGTGTTTACAGCCCTGTACTATTGGGTACATAAGAGCATGTAGAATAAGGCCGTGGGTGCGCGACGCGCGGGGCCGTGATGGCCTAGCAATTGAAAAGCCCGCTAAGCGCGCGGTATCCCAGACCCGCTAGGCAAGCCGGGCCGAAAAACGAGTACGAAAGCCTCCCGGACACCCAGGGAGAGCTATGCCGATTTTCTCGGCAGCCTCCCGTGTGTCCCGGAGACATACCATGCGCACCACACAGGAAAACGGCACGACCAAGCATCTTTCGTCCGGCACCGACAAGACCGCCGCCCAGCAGTACGACGGACTCCGACGCGGAAAGCTCTTCTACACCATCAAGGAGGTGGTGGCCACCGGCCTCTGCTCGCGCCAGACGCTCTGGCGCCTCATGAAGGCGGGCGAGATGGGCTACGTCAAGGTCGGCACACGCGTCCTCATCCCGCGCGAGGAGCTGCTGGACTTCGTCCGCAGGAACTACCACAAGGGAGTGGCCTGCCGATCGCAAGCGTTGGGGACCGACGTCCAGCCTCGCGGTGACGTCGTCCTGAGACATGCTCTGCCCCCTTTTCTTGCAGGCTGGACGCCCGTCGCCCCGTTCGGCGTTCCCGCGGGAACCCCCATGCCCCGACGCCCCACCCAAACCGAACAACCCGAGATCAACGTCAGGCCCCTCGGTGGCACCACCCTGGCACAGGCTGCGCGGGAGGGCAGGCACCCCTAGCGCCCTCCCGCTCCGCCAGACGCGCGTGACCACGCCCGTGCCGCGCCAAGCCCGCACCCATGGCACGACCGCAATCACGCGCTTGCCCTCAGGGCGCCACCGAGGGGGTGAAGGGCATCCCCTCACGAGTCCGAGAGGGGACACCATGAGCGAGACAACAACCGCCACCAACACGCACGAGGGCATCCAGAGGCTTGGCACCGTGGGCGCCGAGCCCGTCGGCTGGGACGGCTGCAAGGACATGACCGAGGCGTACGGGCACGCGTGCGCGGAGCTGACCGCCGAGGCGCTCGCGCGGGCGGGCATGCTCGTGCTGGGCGCGCTGGGAGACACCGACCTCGTGTTCGTGGAGGGCGGCGAGGTCTGCGTTGGGCTCGTGACCCCGCTGCCCTCGCAGCTCATCGACATCACCAAGGAGGACCTCGAGGAGACCGTCTCCGACGCGTGCGAGGAGCTGCCCCTCGCCTACCTCGCCGCCGCCATGGCCGCCCACGCCGTCACGGGAGCCGAGAGCGTGCGCTGCGACGCGTTGACCTTCTGCATGGAGCCATCGCAGAGGCGCATGCGGGTCTGCCACGTGCGCGGGGTCTGCCGCATGTAGCCATGCGACCACACGCGCCCGAGCGCCAGCGCCCGCCACCATGCGGGCGCCTTTCTTTTGTGTGGAGATTGTGCGGGTCAGAACGCCGGCCGGGGGCCGCCGCCACGGCGCGCGCCGAGCCCACGCGTCCGCCCTTCCCGCACTCGCAGGCACCCCTGGCGACTCGTGGGGAAGGCTTTCGTGGCGTACGACGCAGACGTCGTCCGCGGGGCCGTTCGCACGGGCCCGCGCAAGGGGCCACACGGAAGCCGGCACAAATCCCTTCGGCATTGGTGCAGCTTGCCGCGAAGCCTCCTCTGCGCGCCCCTACCACGAGGGCGAGGACCCTTGGCATCCAAGGGTTGTGAAGCAGGCGCAGGCATTGCGCGCAACCACAACCCGAGAGGAGACAGGGACATGAAGACCACCAAGAGCTACAAGGACATGACGCGCGAGGAGCGCAAGGCAGCCGCGCAGGCAAAGGCTCAGGCTGCGCTCGACAGGCTCGGAGACGGGATCCGCTCCGTGTGGGACTCCGAGGCGTGGAGACGCTGGCTCGACACCCTCGCCAAGTTCCACGACTACAGCCTCAACAACACCATGCTCATAGCCATGCAGATGCCCGGGGCGGCGACGCGCGTGGCGAGCTACCGCAGCTGGAAACGCGACTTCAACCGCCACGTAAAGCGCGGCGAGCGCGGCATCGAGGTGCTCGTGCCAATGGTCGTCAAGTCCAAGCTTGGCAACGACGAGCAGGCCACGCAAGACGACGAGGAGAACACTGAGCGAAAGAGGCTCCTAGGCTTCAAGGTCGGCCACGTCTTCGACGTCTCGCAGACCGAGGGCGAGCCGCTGCCAGAGATCGCAGAACAGGTGAGCGCGGACGTCAGCGACTTCGACTCACTGATGGACGCCATCAAGGCCGTGAGCGCCTATCCCGTCGAGGTCGTGGACGGCCTTCCTCCCGAGACCAACGGCCTGTTCAGCCGCCGTCTGGGCTACATCGCCGTGCGCAAGGGCATGCCCGAGGGCCAGACCGTCAAGACGGCGCTGCACGAGCTCGCGCACTCCGTGATGCACGACGCGGACGCCGAGCGGCTGCCCGACCGCGCCATGCGCGAGGTGCAGGCGGAGAGCGTGGCCTACGCCATGAGCGCGGCGCTGGGCCTCGACACGAGCGGCTACAGCTTCGGCTACGTGGCCAGCTGGGCCGTCGGGAAGACCGAGGAGGAGATGCGCGCATGCATGCGGGCGGTGCGCGACGCGGCGAAGCGGATCCTCGACAGGCTCCAGCTCGTGATGGAGCCGTAGGGTTCTCACGGCCCCCAGACGAGGGTCGGGTGTGCACGCAAACGATGCATAACCACAGCTTTATGCATCGTTTGCCCAACCGTTCGCAAGAGACTGGGAAGGCCCCGAGGAGATGCCCCATGTGCGGATCGAGGTCCGGCTGGAAGCGAATCGAGGTCTCCAGGGGCAGCTTCAGCGTGACGCGTGCCCTGGTCGGCCACACACTGCTCGGCGCGCCTGGCCTCGTGGCGGGCGTGGGAGGTCGGCGCAGGGAGTCCTGGGCGTGCAGGGAGTGCGGGTTCGGGCACACGTACGGGATGTAGGCGGCGACACAGCACCCGTCGGGAGAAGAGCCCCCGCAGGCGATGTGATGTCGCCTGCGGGGGCTCGAACAGGCACGCGCGTGCCCGGGACCGTGGGCTTGTCCCTAGCCGTTGACGCACGCCGCCTTGCTGGGGCCCGATTCGTCGGGGTTTTCCCAGGTTGCAGCAAGCGAGCCGGACTCGTCGGGCCCGCAGTGCGTGATTTGAGGGGGGCATCTGGACGGACTTTATGACGAGGAGCTGCTAGGAAAACACTCTAATCCGTCTCGTATAACGCAGTCGATCGAATGTCTATCTGTTGAAAACCTTGCGGCCTAGGGAGTGCACCGTGTGCGAACTGCGGGAATACGGACCGCCCAGTCGCTCCGCGGGCACGAGAGGGCGTGCGAGCAGCTTGGACAGCCAGATGGATCGCGGAGCAGGCAGAAGGCGCGTTCCGCATTGTGCCTCGTTCGTTGCATCGAAGAGAAAACTGCTGATGGGGACTACCGCCGCAAGCCAGGAGGCTTGCTCTGGACCACGGGCCGATGAAAAGGAATCGATCCATAAGGGAAGCAAGGCTAGACAATCGTGGGATGGAACGATACCACCCTACAACGAAAATCGACGCTCCTATAGATTGTCAAGCTTTATTTCGTGGCTCTTCAGTGTCTGTTGGCATACCGTCGAGCACCCAGCGGGAGTACCTTTCCGCCAACTTCCTG
>CADBCS010000041.1 GCA_902793195.1 uncultured Coriobacteriaceae bacterium
CACCCCTGTGGCTATGCTCATGGACAAACCTCCAACAGCGCGGCCTGTGCCGTCGCACGCGCCTGCGCGTCGCATTCTTCCAGCTGTTCAAGAGACTCTACCCGCTGGATGTCTGCAACATTCATCACGTTGGACACTATTCGCTCTATATCAAGAAAACCACATCTACCTTGCCTGAACGCGGCGTTTGCCACCTCGTTCGCCGCGTTCATGACGCACGGCATGGTGCCTCCGACCCTTCCCGCCTCGCGCGCCAGGGCAAGGCAGCCAAATGCGTGCTCGTCGGCCTCGCCAAGCGTGAGCGGGGGCTCCTGGCACCAGTCCGGCCGATCACAGGGCGCCTCCCAGCGCTCGGGATAGCTCAGTGCGTACTGAATGGGAATCCGCATGTCCGACGGTCCCAGCTGGGCCTTTACCGAACCGTCCGCAAACTCAACCATCGAATGGATTCGGCTCTGACGATGGATGAGCACACGAACGTCGTCCACGCTAACGTCGAACAGGTGGTGCGCCTCGAGCACCTCCAGGCCCTTGTTCATGAGCGTTGCCGAGTCGATGGTGATCTTTTGCCCCATGTTCCACGTGGGATGAGCCAGGGCATCGGCCGCCGTCACGCTGGCAAGCTCCCCTCTTGTTCTCCCGTAGAATGGTCCGCCGGAGCATGTGAGCCAGATGCGGCGAAGATCGGTCGTGCGCTCGCCCACCAGGCATTGGAAGATGGCGCTGTGCTCTGAGTCCACCGGAATGAGCTGCCCAGGTCGCACCAACGGCATGAGCAGGTCGCCACCAACGACGATCGACTCCTTGTTCGCATAGGCCAAGACCTTTCCGGCCTTGAGCGCGGCATATCCCGATGCGATTCCGGCTGCGCCAACCACGGCGCACACAACGCAGTCGACATCGGGTAGCTCGCCAAGCTCTACGACTCCCTTGGCACCCGCATGCATCACGCAGCCGCCGGGAAGCTCCCCCAGCACCGCGTCGGCCACATGGGCGTGATCGCTCACCGCCACGTGTGCGGCACCGAACTCACGCGCGGCCTCAACCAGCGTCTTGGTGGAAGAGTGAACCGACAGGGCGACAACGCGCAACTTGTCGGCGTGTTGGCGACACACGTCCAGCGTCTGGCTGCCAATCGAGCCGGAGCAACCCAACACGGCCACGCGCAGTGGACGATGTCTGGTGGCGCGGGGAGCGGTGTCTTCGAATATGTTCACAGCAGACCTCCCAGCAGGAGCACAAAATAGGCGACGACACCCCCAAAGAGCATCGAGTCCGCACGATCGAGCAGACCCCCATGTCCAGGGAGCAGATTACCCGAATCCTTTACGCCCGCCCCTCGCTTGATGCGCGACTCGAACAGGTCGCCGACGACCGCAAAGAATCCCTCTAGCAGGGCGATGACAAGCGCCAACTGCCACGAAAGGCCGGCGACACCCGCAAGGGCCGCGACGGACCAGATGAGCAGGGCACCCAGGATACCGCCAAAAAAACCCTCCCAACTCTTGTTGGGAGAAATGCGCGGGGCCATCTTGTGCCTCCCCAGACTCGAGCCTATGAGGTAGGCGAACGAGTCCTCGGCCCAAAGCGCCCCTATGACGCACAGCGTGAGCAGCGCGCCGTTCAAACCCGGATCGCTTGACCGTATCATTGCGACGCACGAGAGGGGCATGGACGAGTAGACCGGACCAAACACCGACACGGCAACGTCCGCGATGTTGGCTCGAGGATTGAAGACGTACCACACGGCGACCAGCAGGACGAGCACGCACGTTACCGCCAGGAGCATGTCGATGCCATACAGCGTCGCGATGATCGGATAGGCGATGGCGGCGGTTAGACCCACGAACTCGTTGGGCATCCGCCCCGCCATCCTGCATATCCTAAAGAACTCGGAACAGCAAAGCCATCCCATGGCAGCCATGAGGGCAGCCGTCGGTAGGATACCCCAAAAGAGGCAGACGATGATGGCGAGGACATAGATTGCGCCAGACATGGTGCGCGTGAGCAGCTTCTCGGTCCATCCGCGCACACGTTGGCCTTTGAGCATGCCCGCGACGCGGCGCTCCTCCTTGGAGTCACGCCGAATCTCGAGCTTGTCTATGCTTTTGTCCAGTCCTACCGAACCGCCTTCGGCCTTACGATTGCTCTGCCCTTTGTCTTTCACGCCGTGTCCACTCCTCCAAAGCGCCGGTTGCGAGCTTGGAATGCGCGAATGGCGCGCAGATAGTCCCACTTGCTAAAGTCGGGCCACAGGACGTCCGTAACGAATATCTCCGTGTATGCAAGCTGCCAGAGCAAGTAGTTGGAAAGGCGCAGTTCGCCAGAGGTGCGTACCAGCAACTCCGGATCGGGCAACCCCTGCGTGTAGAGGTGCCCGGCAATCACCGACTCGTCGATCGCGTCGGCCTCAAGTGTGCCCGACGCCACCTCCATCGCGATGTTTCTTGCCGCACGGGCAATCTCCGCCCGCGAGCCATAGTTAACGGCAAGCGCAAAGGTCATGCCGTCATGGTCCCTCGTCTCGTCGAGGCCCTGACAGAACACGTCGTACGTCTGCCGCGGCAGGGAACTTATGTCGCCCAAAAAGACGAGACGTACGTTTTCCTGATGAAAAAGCGGCATCTCGTGTATGAGTGTTTTTGCGAACAGGTGCATGAGGAGGTCGACCTCCTCATGAGACCTGCGCCAGTTTTCGGTAGAGAACGCATATGCCGACAAGACGTCGATTCCCAGTCGCACACTCGTGGTGACAGCCTCGCGCAGTGAGTCCACACCGGCGACATGTCCCTTAGAGCGCGCCATTCCGCGAGCCTGCGCCCATCGCCCGTTGCCATCCATTATGAATGAGACATGACGTGGAATGCGCGCAAGATCGATGTCTTCGAGGCACACGTCTGAGGGAGCGCCGGTAAAGTATGCCCGGAGCTTTTCCTCGTCGCGCATCAACCTATATCTCCATTACCTCTTCGGTCTTCTGCTTGAGCGTATCGTCAATGATGCGCACATACTTGTCCGTGAGCTTCTGGACGGCCTTCTTCTCGTTGTTCTGGAGGTCCTCGGACAGCTCCTCGTCACGGTCGATGGCACGATTGGCATCCTTGCGCGCGTTCCGCACGGAGATGCGAGCCTCCTCGGCGAGCTGTTTGCACTCACGCACGAGCTCGCGGCGGCGCTCCTCGGTCGGCTGGGGGAACGGAAGCCTGATGGCGTGCCCGTCGTTGGAGGGAGTGATGCCCAAGTCGGACTGGCGGATGGCCTTCTCGATGTTGTTGAGCGACGTCTTGTCCCACGGCTCGATAACGAGCATGGACGCCTCGGGCACCTTAACACCCGCGAGCTGTGTGATGGGCGTTGGCACGCCATAGTAGTCAACGCGAATGGCATCGAGGATGTGCGGATTCGCACGACCGGTGCGCACGCGGCCAAAGTTGTATTTGAGCGACTCAACGCTCTTCATCATGCGCAGCTCTGCTTCGTCGGTATGATCACTCATTTTACTCGCCATTCCCTTCCACGACGGTCGTTCCGACCGGCTCTCCACGAAGCGCCTTGGCAAAGGCCTTCGTCTCCTCCATGCTAAAAACCATTATCGGCATATGGTTATCCTGACACAACGCGGTGGCAGTCGCATCCATAACTTTGAGACCGCGCGAGAGAACCTCGGCGTACGTGATGACGTCGAACTTCTGAGCCTCGGGGTGCGAGACGGGATCCGCGTCATAGATGCCGCTCACCTTTGTGGCCTTCATGAGCACCTCTGCGTCAATCTCGCAGGCGCGTAGAGCTGCGCCGGTATCGGTTGTGAAATAGGGATTGCCCGTACCCGCAGCAAAGATCACGATCCTGCCCTTTTCCAGATGCCGTATGGCGCGGCGCCTGATGTAGGGCTCTGCAACCTGACGCATCTCTATGGCGCTCATCACGCGACAGTCCATGCCATTGCGTTCGAAGCAGTCCTGCAACGCGATGGAATTGATGACGGTCGCAAGCATGCCCATGTTGTCACCCTGTGAGCGATCCATTCCGGCGGCTGCACCTGACACGCCACGGAAGATGTTTCCGCCACCCACGACGATGGCAATCTGCACACCATCCTCCCACGCAGGTCGGATGTTCTCGGCAATGCGCTGCGGAACGTTGGGATCGATTCCGTACTCGTTCGACCCCATCAACGCCTCGCCAGAGAGCTTGAGCAAAATACGGTTATACCTATAGTCAGACACTTCTCCCCCATTCATAGCCACAAGACAGTCTAACAGAATCGTATGCTGTACATAGAGACAAGGCCCCCACGTTCGACGAACGAAACGCAGGGGCCTCGCGATGCAATTCTATTCGCTCTGCCTACTCGCCAAACTGGAAGCGGATGAACGAAACGACCTCGATCGTGTCACCAACGCTGGTGGAGACCTTCTTGGCCAGCTCGCCCACGGTGATGTCGGGATCCTTGATGAAGTCCTGTTCGGTGAGGACGCTCTCCGCATAGAACTTCTTCAGACGGCCCTGGATGATGTTGTCCCAGAACTTCTCGGGACGACCGGACTCGGCGGCCTGTGCCCTGTAGATCTCCTTCTCGTGCTCGATGACGCTGGTGGGCACGTCGTCACGCGTGGCACCCGCGGGGTTGGATGCTACGACCTGCATGGCGACGTCGTGCGCGAACGTCTTGAACTCGTCGTTCTCGTACGTTGCGGGATCGTTGAAGGAGAACATGACCATGGCGCCGAGCTTGCCGTTGTGGTGGATGTAGCTCACCACACCACCCTGCTCGACCTCAACGCGCTCAAAGCGCTTGATCTTCATGTTCTCGCCGATGACGTGGATCATTTCCTTGAGCTCGGCGTCAACGGTGTTGCCATTCATCTCGGCGGCGAGCAGTGCGTCCACGTCGGCGGGGGCAACGTTGGTGACGACCTCTGCCAGGGCGGCGGCAAAGTCGGTGAACTTGGCGTTGGTGCCCACGAAGTCGGTCTCGCAGGTGAGCTCCAGAAGCGCGCCGGCCTTGCCGTCGGCCGAGACGTTGGCGGCGATGGTTCCCTCGTTCGTGTCGCGACCGGCACGCTTGACGGCCTTGGCCAGACCCATCGTGCGCAGCACGTCAACGGCCTTCTCGATGTCACCCTCTGCCTCGACGAGCGCCTTCTTGCACTCCATCATGGGCGAGTCGGTCATGGTGCGCAGCTCTTTTACCATTGCAGCGGTAATCTTGGCCATGATAACAGCCTCCCTCTACACTCAACGTGTATTAAAATTGCTTCTCTTGTCTAGTCTTAACCGTCGATTGCGAGATTGCTACTCTGCCGGCGTCTCGATGGCAGGGGTGGTCTCGCCAGTCTCCATCTCCTCGGCAGAGATCTGCTCCTTGCCAGAACCGGCAAGCACTGCGTCGGCAACAAGCTCGCACATGAGCTGCACCGAACGGATGGCGTCGTCATTGGCGGGAATGCCATACTCGATGACGTCGGGGTCGGAATTGGTGTCCAGCAGGCCGATGACCGGAATGTGCAGGCGGTTTGCCTCCTTGACCGCAATCTCCTCGCGCTTGGTGTCGACCACGAAGATGGCCTGGGGAAGCGCCTTCATGTCACGCACGCCACCCAGGTTGCGCTGGAGCTTCTCGAGCTCCTTGGTGAGCACAGCCTGCTCCTTCTTGCCGCGCTCTGCCATGCGGCCGTCCTCGACCATGGTCTCGAGCTCCTCCATGCGGTCGATACGGGAGCGCATGGTAACGAAGTTGGTGAGCATGCCGCCCAGCCAGCGCTGGTTGATGTAGGGCATGTTGGCTCGCTCGGCCTGGGTCTGAATGGACTCCTGCGCCTGCTTCTTGGTGCCAACGAAGAGGACGGTGCCGCCCTTGGCAGCCGTCTCGCGCAGCATGGTGTAGGCGCGATCGGCGTTGATGATGGTCTGCTTGAGGTCGAGAATGTAGATTCCGTTGCGCTCACCAAAGATGTAAGGACGCATCTTTGGGTTCCAGCGACGCGTCTGGTGACCGTAGTGGCACCCTGCGTCGAGCAGCGTCTGGACATTGATCTTTACCGCCATGACAAAACCTCCTGTGGTTGTCCCTCCGCGTGATGTCATTCCCCCCAAATCCACCTGACGCCCGGTTGGGCTACAGGCACCACGGACGAGGAGTCGTCACGCGTGTGTGATATGTCGTGCGGACGCACGACAAGAAGGTATACTATCACAGCGAGTCCTTTACGAGCAAGCACAACACACGCCGCGTCCACATCGTCCTCGCGACGCATCGTCCGTGCAAGAAGAGAGGTTGTCCCCATGCGTTCATATCGACCTGTTTCCATCGCCCTGGCCTTCATGCTTGCCGCGACTCCCCTTGCGGCTTGCGCACCCACAAACGCCGTTGATGCCAAACAGGAACAGGAGGACACCATCGCTCCGGAGCCCTCGCTTATCTCGGGCACATGGACCATCGACACGTCCCAGAACGAGCGGGACGCACTGTCCGAGCAAGAACGCGCTCGCTTTGAGAGAGCCGCCCAGTCCTACGAGGGCCTCATCCTCACGCCTCGTCTGGTCCTTGCCACAGCGCGCGGCGATGGTATGGACCGGGCCTATCTGTGCACTTCCATGGGCGACGAGACAGACACGGACTCCTGGGCCATCGCGACCGTCCACGAGTCAGACGACAGCGACGCGAAGATACTCAAGGTGTGCAAGATAGACCTCACGAAGATTGCCTCGTTCAAGCATCCTCAGCAAAACCTTGCGCTCGGCAGGTGGGAGCTTGCCGACATGGGCTCAAAATCCATCCTCTCCGATTCCAAGGTCACAATTGCCCCGCCCGCCAACTCGAAGGAAGGCGTCTCGTACACGCCGCTTGCCATGTTCGGCACGAGTGACAAGCCGTCGAGCAAGCGGCTCTACCTTGCATGGGAGACGTCGGACGGCGAGAGGACGCCCACAAAGGCTCTTGCCCTGACGACCGTGGAGCTCGATGACGCAGGCAAGGCGAACACGATTGCCGCCGAGGAGCTGGATTTGCTCGCTTACCTGTAGTGGCTAACCCCTGGGATGCGCCCGACGCGTGACGTCCTTGAGGCGCTCGATGGACAGATGGGTGTAGATCTGGGTCGTGGCGAGGCTCTCGTGCCCGAGCAGTTCCTGCACCGTCTTGAGGTCCGCCCCACCGGTGAGCATCTCGGTCGCAAAGGTGTGGCGCACGGCATGTGGCGTTACCTTTGCATCGAGCCCCGCGAGCGTGACCATGTGCTCGAACCTCGTTCGCAACGCATCGGCCGACATGTCGTTGCCACGTGCCGAGACAAACAGCGCGCTCGCCTGCTCCCCAGATTTCCTGCGTGACACGAGCTCGGGTCGTGCCTGCTCCACGTAGATGCGTATGGCAGCGAGTGCCGCATCGTATATGGGTACGATGCGCGCCTTGGATCCCTTGCCAAACAGGTGAACCTGGCCTTGCGCGTAGTCTATGTCGGTCGGACACAGGTTTGCGACCTCGGATATGCGCGCACCGGTCGCATAGAGCAGCTCCAGCATGGCACGGTCACGTACCCCTTCGGGATCGCTCGTATCGCATGCATCGATGAGCCGCGTTACGTCGGCATCGGACATGGTCGTTGGCAGCTCCTTGGCCACCTTGCGGCTCGGAATCAATGCCGCAACATTATCGTTCACCTCGCCCTCCCGCTCCAACCACGAGAAGAAGGTGCGAAGCGACGACAGTCGTCGGTTGATGGTCTTGTCCGCGTAGCGTGACCTCGCAAGATACGCCACATACCCCCTCAGACGACGATGCGAGATGCGGATGGGATCCGCGCCCTCACGGGCGCACCAGTCGAGGTACACGTGCAGGTCCGTCTGATATGCGCGCACCGTATGCGGCGACAGTCGCCGCACGTTGGCGAGATGGTCCAAGAAGGACTGCAGGAGGACCTGTGCCCGACTCTCTTCGCGTTCGTCCACTATGCCTCCCCGTTCGTGTCGTCCCAATAGTCAAAGAGTTCGGGGCGACTCCCCATATATGCGTCCAGGTCTGCTATGGCCCGATCCGCATAGGCACGATAGCGATCCCGCTTCTTTAGGCGCGCGCCCTCGATGGGGGGCACCAGGCCAAAGTTGACGTGCATGGGCTGGTATGGCCACGTGTTGGGGTCGGTGGCATAGGCGACCAACGACCCAAGGGCTCCGGTCCTTGGCAGGCGCACCACGTCGTATCCCCGAAGCTCCGCGGCAACGTTTGCGGCGGCAAGCGCCCCAGATGCGATGGCCTCCACATACCCCTCGGTCCCCGTGATCTGACCTGCCAGGCGAATCGTCGTCCCGGGAACGGCAAACGTGGAATCGAGCACGCGGGGGGCATCCACAAAGGTGTTTCGGTGCATCACACCATATCGAAGAAACTCCGCCTCCTCCAGTCCGGGAATCATGCGAAACACCCTCTGCTGCTCTCCCCACGTGAGGTTCGTTTGAAAGCCGACGATGTTGTATGCGGTACGCATGGCATTCTCGGATCGCAGCTGCACGACCGCCCACGGCCGGCGCTGGGTACTGGGGTCGATGATGCCAACGGGCTTCATGGTGCCAAAGCGCAGGGTGTCAATGCCCTTGCGGGCGATTTCCTCGACTGGCTGACATGCGTTGAACAGGTCCCTCGTCTCGAAGTCCTTTGCGATGACGCGCCCTGCCTCGACCAGCTGGTGCCAAAACGCCTCGTACTGCTGCGCGCTAAAGGGACAGTTGAGATAGTCGCCCGTACCCTGTTCCTCGTAGCGCGACTGCGAGAACGCGATGTCGTAATTGATGCTCTGCGCGTCGACCACGGGAGCCGCCGCATCGAAAAACGCGAGCCGCTCGCCGCCCACGATCTCCATGAGAGCCTGGGCGAGCGGGGCCGAGCAGAGAGGGCCGGCGGCGATTACCACACGTCCCCGTGGGATGGCGCGCACCTCCTCCCTGCGCAGCTCGATCAGCGGATGCTGCTCCACGCGTTGGGTCACCTCGCGCGAGAACTGCGCTCGGTCTACGGCCAACGCGCCTCCGGCAGGCACCGCGCATCGCCGCGCGATGGGGAGCAGGCGCGAGCCCATGCGTTCGAGCTCCTCCTTGAGCAGTCCCGCCGCGCTATCGTGTCGGGTCGCCTTGAGAGAGTTGGAGCATACCAATTCTGCAAGACCACTCGTGTGGTGGGCAGGCGCATCGCCGCCCGGCCTCTGCTCGAACAGCCTTACGGCTATGCCACGATCCGCAAGCGACAGCGCGCACTCGCATCCCGCAAGACCGGCACCAACAATCTGCACGACTTCCGCCATCTCGTCCTCTCCCCCATCGTTGTGCGCGCAACGCGCATGCGACAATCGGCTGTTTTCTCGTAGGGCATTATCGCAAAAAGCCAGCGGCGATGTGAGGGCGATGGGCAGACGAGTGGACGTCCCGGATGGACCGTCTCGCGGCACGCGACCACGACATGCATGCGGACATGTCCACGTTGCCCGGACATGCCCACACCATGTGTAGGACCCGTCCTCCTCGCACCTATGGCGCTAGGAGCTCTTGGTAGGCCCGCGACGTGAGCGAGTAGCGCCCGTCGGGCAGGTGCTCAACGATGCCGCGCGTCTCGTAGTCGGTAAGCGTTTTGAGGAGCGTGAGCACCGTCTGCCCCAGGCGAGGCGCGAGCTCGTCGGGGCGCATGGGACTGGCCCTGAGAGCCGACACCACCTCCCCCACCTGCCGGGACGTACCCTGGGCAACCACGCGCAGGACCCCGTAGTCCAGCGAGAGCCGTGCCTCCAAGTCCGACTCGCTGGTAATGGGAAACGCACCATCCCGTATGAGTCTGTTGGTCCCCTGCGAGTACGGCGAGAAGATGGAGCCGGGTGCGGCATAGATCGTCCGTCCCATCTCCAACGCCGCATCGACCGTCCCCATTGTCCCCGACCGCTCACCTGCCTCCGCGACAAGCAACACGGGCGAAAGCGCCGCGATGATGACGTTGCGTTTGGGAAACGTGTACTTTGCCGGAGGCGTCCCCCACGGCTCCAAGGACACGATAGCCCCACCACATCTCACCGCATCCCTGAATATGTCGGTCGATGACCGTGGGTAGATGCGGTCAGCTCCGCATCCGCTTACGATCACGGTCCTTCCCCCGGCATCGATCGCCGCCCTGCTCGCGGCATGGTCGCAGCCCATCGCACCTCCAGACACCACCGTTATGCCACACTCACCAGCAATCCTCCCAGACATCTCCGAGACTGCGATGCCGTAGGGCGTGGCACGACGCGCGCCGATCACGGAGACCTTTGGCCCCTCGAGCACCTCTGGGTCTCCCACGACATACAGCACGGGGGCGCGAACGCCATCCTCTTCCCGTATCGGCGAGGGATATGCCTCGTCCTCAGGTCTCAGCTCATAGCGTTGGGTCACTTTCCCTCACCTCACAACGTCGCGCGCGTGCGATAGGCACACGCCTCCACAACATGATCCTTGCTCACCCTCTCGCTCTCGTCTATGTTGGCGATGGTCCGCGCAACCCGCGCGATGCGCACGATGTTGCGTCCCCCCAGCCCCAACCTCCGTGCTGTGGTCTCCAGCATGGACTTGGCCTCGTCGTCAAGGCCAAGCTCGGGAATGCTGCGTGAGCCCTCGGGCTTGTCAGCGCCAGAGCGTGCCATCAACCAGCTCGAGAACTCGCGTGCGACCTGTACCTGTTTGGCCATCTCAGCCGATGGCGTGCCCTGCTCACCCGCAATGATACGTGCGGACGATGGGCGCGCTACGTCCACGCGAACGTCGATGCGGTCCATGAGTGGGCCGCCAATCCTCGCTTGATAAGTCTGTATGCGCGTGGCGCTGCAGACGCAGTCGTGGTCTGGATCTCCCAGATAACCGCAGGGACAGGGATTCGCTGCAGCCACCAGCATAAAGTCGCAGGGAAAGACGTACGTTCCGTCAACGCGCACTATCTGGACCTCATGGTCCTCGATAGGCTGCCTGAGGGACTGCAGGGCGCTTGGTGCGAACTCGGGCAGCTCGTCCAAGAACAACACCCCCCTATGCGCCAGTGAAATCTCACCGGGTCGCACCGGACGGCCACCACCCACCAAGCCTCCCTTGGAGACCGCATGATGTGGGGACCTAAACGGCCTCCTCCCCCTTTGGATGTCAAGAAGGTCCTGCCCGGCAACCGAGTGGACGAGTAGCACCTCTGCCTGCTCCTGCTCGGACAGCGGTGGCAGGATGGTCGGCATGCGCTTTGCCATCATTGACTTGCCGGCACCAGGGGGACCTACCATCAACATGCCATGACGTCCCGCGGCCGCGATCACGAACGCACGCTTGGCAACCTCCTGGTCGATCACTTCCTTGAAGTCCTTCTCGCGCATGTGTCCAGATGATTGCTCTCCCAGCAGGGACGCAAGTGGTTTTGGCGGTTGCAGTGCAGACAGTCCTTGCCTGAGCTGACCGAGTGTCTCGATGATTACCGTCTGGCCATGCGCATCGGCAATCGAGCCGTGTGGCCCCACGAAGGCGAGCCCCTGCTCGTGTGCAAGCATGCCGTACGCGACCAACCCCCTCACGGACCGCACCTCCCCTCGCAAGCCGAGCTCTCCGATAAACAGGCAATCGTCAAGTCCCTTGGTGGGAATCTGCCCCGTACAGGCAAGAATCGCAACCGCGATGGGAAGGTCGAATCCCGTTCCGGTCTTGCGAAGCTCGGATGGGGCGAGGTTGACGGTGATCTTTGCGCGCGGGTTCTCGAAACCACATGCGCGCATGGCACAACGCACCCTGTAGCGCGCCTCCAGGACCGCCGCGTCGGGCATACCCACGATGGTGATTCCCGGAAGACCCGACGAAACGCTCACCTCAACCGTGACGGGCTCCGCTACGACGCCCCGCAGCACCGCGGTATGTGTGGAATAGAGTGTACGCGCCATGCTTACTGATCCCATGAGTACGCCGCAAAGAGATGGCGCATAAGGACGTCCTGCTCGCCGATGAGCTTTATGGCGATAACGTCAAAGCGGACCGAAAGCAGCTCCGACTGCTCCGCATAGCACATGAGCGCCAGCTTCTCGTACGTCCCACGCTTGCGATTGTTGACCGCCACCTCTGGTGCGATCTCGGGATTGTCCGCAACGCCGCACAGGCGCGTCTTTACCTCCACCAGCACCAACTCGTCATCGTCGCGAGCAACGATGTCTGCCTCACCAAACACGCATCGCCAGTTTTGGCTCAGTATCTCGTAGCCTCGTGCCTCAAGATAGCTCGCCGCGATATCCTCCCCATAGGCGCCCAGCTCCTTGTTGTTGCAGTCGTGGACCGATTTCCCCAGGCATGACTCTAGGCACCTCAGCTGAACGTCAACCATGCCGTCGGAAATGGGTTCAAGCCCGGACAGACCTTGCAATGAGACCATCTGTCACCCCTCTCTCTCTTTGATACGGAGATGAAAGAATGACAAAGCGAGTTCGCACCAATTGCGCACCGAACTCGCAGCAAGTTCCCCAAGTTGTTCCGCCAACCATCCACAACGGGAGGAGACACCACGTAATGGGGTGCTATTTTTTGCGTGTTTTATATATGGTCAGGTATCATTGTCACTAAAAGAGACGAGGCGTCTCCACAAAGTTGCCACAAAAGCTCACGCGGTGAATCTCGCTCAGACCACAGGAGCGGATGGCTTGAATGTGCTCCGGCGATGCATAGCCCTTGCAGGAGGCAAAGTGATAGGCAGGATAGATCGCATCGTAGCCCACCATCAACGCATCGCGCGTCACCTTGGCGACAATCGAGGCGGCAGCGATGCACGCTATGCGCGCGTCCCCCTTTACAACGCAGCGCTCGCGCTCGTGAACGTGAATGGGATTGCCGTCTATGAGCACGCAGTCCGGCTCGACACCCGTTGCCTCTATCGCCTGCCCCATGGCCTTGCGAAGACTCAGTGCCATGCCTTCCGCATCGATTTGTTTGGGAGGAATGTGGGCGATGCCTATGGCCGTGGCAACCTCTTCGATGTTCGTTGCAAGCTGCTCGCGTCTTGCGGCCGAGAGTTGCTTCGAGTCGTTGATGCCCCACAGCATCGGTTCGTAGGGCAACGCAACCGCAGCCACCGTGAGGGGGCCTGCCACCGCACCCCTTCCGACCTCGTCGATTCCCACCACCATCCCGTCGCCACCGAGCTCGCGCTGCAAAGCGTACATGTCGCTCACGCGCTCTCGCTCCACGCGGCTCAACTCCAGGCGCCTGTGAGCACGCATGATGGCCTCACGCACCTGTTTTCGCGGATCTCCGGCATAGCGCCGCTCCAGCTCTGCCAGCTCTTCCTCGCTCGAACTGGCTATAAGGGCCGCGATTTCCTTTGCGCGCATGTTACCGGCATCTGGCATGGGTCACTCCCATTATAGTGAGATGAGGGTCTCGCTCCCCTTCTCAAACAAAAAAAGGGTGCGAGGACGTATCCTCGCACCACTATACCATCGAACCGAAACGTGGTCGCTACATGCGCTTCTCGCGGATGCGGGCGGCCTTGCCAACGCGGTCGCGCAGATAGTACAGCTTGGCACGACGCACCTGACCATGGCGAACAACCTCAAGCTTGGCAATCTTGGGGCTGTGCAGGGGGAACGTACGCTCGACGCCCACACCAAAGCTCAGCTTGCGCACCGTAAAGGTCTCGCGCGCGCCAGCGCCGCTCATGCGAATGACGTCACCCTGGAACACCTGCTCACGCTCACGCTCACCCTCGCGAATGCGATAGTGAACCTTTACGTTGTCGCCGATGATGACCTTGGGGATGTCATCCCTGATCTGCGCCTTCTCGATGGCGGCAATGTAATCAACTGCCATAACACTACCTCGTCTCTAGAGGTGCCGTTGACTCGTACACGGCACATAGCCTTACACACAAGGAGTGATTATAGCAAACGGCTGAGAGTGCGCAAGCAAGCCGCTTCTTTTCCGGATAAAAACGGATGGCCTACACGCAGAAACCAATGACCACACCAGCAGACACTTGTGGAAAGTCGTGCCATTCGGGAAATCCCTCTTTGGTGACCTTGCACACATACCCCGTCGCATCGGAGTCGTTGTATCCTGTCCATTCGAATGGGAACACCGACCTATACCACCAGGGTATGGCACCGGTGCTTTCCTCGAGCGAGAGAATCGCATTGGCTTCGTGATCGTTCACGCCCGCCTCCGAAAAGACCTCATACTGTTCGCCTTCGGCGTTCAACACTTGGTCAATCTCGAAGCTCGAGCCCCAGCGACCTCGGTATTCTTCGGCATCCCAGCTCACGTCCCCGCAAATCTCGCGTACGGAGAAAGGCCAGAGCTTGTCCGACGTGGTCGTGATGTCGTCCGCGCTGGTGATGATTCCTGTGTTGTTCGTTCTCTTCTCCACCGCGACCAGTGCCTTTACCAGATCTGGCTCAAACATCTCCAAGGCGTCCTTTTGCAACCAGGCGCGCAGATCACACTTCTCCCAGCCGCCCTCGATGCTTTCGTCTGCGTTGTACGAACGCTTGTCGATGGCACCCACGGTCATAAAGGTTAGCCCTGCCTTCCCGCCCCCATCGGAACGCTCATCATGGAATATGCCGGCGAGGCGCACGTCAAGCCGATTCTCCTTGAGCATGATCTGCTTCCTGTCTTGAGTGAGCGTCCCGTCGTCGTTGACAAGGTGGTACTTCTGGGCAATGGCACGTGCCTCGTCCTCGTTGCCGGCGTCAGAGATTTCGGCCGAGATGCGCCCGAGCTCGCTCCACGAATAGTCGTTGAGCTTCTTTGTCTCGTCGCCCTTTGGCTCGGTCGCTTCCTTCTGCGTACTCGCCGTCTCCTCCTTGGGCTCTGGCTGTGCGTTGGCACACCCCATCAACGCAAGGGACACCGCACACAGCAACACGACCAGACGCTTCCACATGGCGCTTCCTTTCAATAAGAGAGGGGACATGCCCTAGGGCATGTCCCCGATTCTACCGCAAAGACGTTGGGCGTCTAATGCTCGCTACTGGAGCTTTGCAGGACCGCCGTTGCTTGCCATCTTTGCCTGAGCTGCTGCGAGGCGCGCGATGGGCACGCGGAACGGCGAGCAGGACACATAGTCCAGACCGAGGTCGTAGTACTTCTGGATGGAGTCGGGGTCGCCACCGGTCTCGCCGCACACGCCGCAGACGATATCCGGGTTGGTGGCCTTGCCGCCCTCGACGCCCATCTGGACGAGGCGAGCCACGCCACGATCCAAGGTCGCGAACGGGTTGGTCTTGATGAGCTTCTCGTTCATGTAGGTGTCCAGGAACGAGGACTCAACGTCGTCACGCGAGAAGCCGAGGCAGGTCTGCGTGAGGTCGTTGGTGCCAAAGCTGTAGAAGTCGGCGTACTTGGCGATGTGGTCGGCGGTGATGGCAGCGCGCGGCAGCTCGATCATGGTGCCGATGGGGATGTTCAGCTTGACGCCATACTCCTCCTCGACTGCTTTGATGTCGTCCTCGCACATCCAGCGGAGGTGCTTGAGCTCCTCGGAGAAGGCCACGAGCGGAATCATGATCTCGGGCTTGGCGTCAACGCCGTCCTTGATGAGCTCGGCGGCAGCGGCGCAGATGGCGCGGAACTGCATGTGGTTGAGCTCGGGATACAGGAAGCCGAGGCGGCAGCCACGGGTGCCGAGCATGGGGTTGGCCTCCTGGAAGGAGTCGAGCTGCTTGAG
>CADBCS010000042.1 GCA_902793195.1 uncultured Coriobacteriaceae bacterium
CTGGGGTACAAGAGCGCCGGCAGGTTCGGCACCACGGGCAAGTCCAAGCGCATGGAGGCCTTCTGGCTCAGGCCGGGAGGGCTGCCGCCGGCCACCGGCGTCGAGTACCTCTCGCACGTCCAGCGCCAGGGCTGGGAGAAGAAGTGGTCCAGCAACGGCAAGGTCTCGGGCACCCTGGGCAAGTCCCGCAGGGTGGAGGCGCTGCGCATACGCCTGACCGGCGACAGCGCGAAGCACCTCTCGGTGTGGTACCGCGTCCACTCCCAGACCTTCGGCTGGAGCGGCTGGGCCAAGGACGGCGCGCCCGCCGGGACCTCGGGCTACAGCAAGCGCGTGGAGTCCGTGGAGGTGGTCGTCCTCTCCAAGGGCGCCACCCCGCCCGGCACCACCAAGAACGCCCTGCGCGCGAAGAGGTAGCACCGTCCGGAAGGGACCGTCCCCGACGGGTAAGTGGGCCGTGCCACATCGTGGTGCGGCCCACGTTGCCATCGGCTCGGTAGCAACTTCGACCATTGCCTCATCCACGAGAGCCCGTTCCTGCGCGACTAGCGGAATTGCTGCAAAGTCGCTGCAATTCCGCCGCGCGCTGCTGGCGAATGCGGGTGGTTGTCCCACGCATAATCGAGTCAAGCGACAACCACAATAGAGAGGAATCAGCATGAGGAACAAGACGTACACGTTGATAGCATGCGCGTTCACATCGGTGTTGGCGTTCGGGTCGATGTTTGGCTGCGCGGGCAAGCAGGGCAGCTCGGAGGCCGTGTTCTCCCAAGCCCTTGCCACGCACCAGGTCACCAACGACGGCCAGGCGCTAGCGGATGCCGGCCACAAGAAGAACTCTACGGACTTCTCCAACCTCACGTCGTTTGAGGCAAAGACCGCCGACGGCAAGAGCTTTACCCAGGACGATCTCGCGAAGGCCGACGTGACCCTCGTCAACTTTTGGGCTTTCGGCTGCAGCGCGTGCGAGGACGAGATGCCCCATCTCGCGCAGCTGAGCAAGACCCTTCCCGCAAACGTGCAGGTGATTACCGTGTGCACGGACGAGTATGCCACCGCCGAGGAGGTGGCCGCGGCCATGAGGGAGGCTGGCTTTGAGGGAACGGCGCTCGTCTCGGGCTCCGGTGACATAGCCACGATTGTCGACGAGATCGTGTACGTGCCCACGACCATCGCGTTCAACAGCAAGGGCGAGGTGGTGGGAGCTCCCATCATCGGCAAGCCCGGAGACGTGGCGCTCAAGTTTACCCAGCTCATAAACGAGGGGCTCAAGCAGGCCGGAAAGGACACCATCAATGTGGAGTCCTAGCCTCAGCACGGCCGCCCGCAACCGTCTGCGGGCGGCCATCGTCGCCGTCTCTGTTGTCGCCATCGCGGCAGGCGCCACGTGCAACGAGCACCTAACGGTCTTGGCAAAGGGAGTACGCGTATGTTTGGAATGCATGGGAATCGGGTGAGAAGACCGTCCGAGCGGGTTAGGCGACAGGGTAGGGCGCGGACGCTCGTGCAGTGCGCCTGCGCCGCCCTTGCCAACGGCTACGCCGTCGGCTTCCTTCGTGGCAAGGTGTTCTCGGGGCCGAGCAAGGCGCTGTGCGTGCCGGTCCTCAACTGCTCCTCGTGCCCGGGTGCGCTAGGGTCGTGTCCCATCGGCGCACTCCAGGCGGTTGGTGGCAGCACGCGCCACACGGTGTCGTTCTACGTGTTGGGGACCCTGGCCCTGTTCGGCGTCGTGTTTGGGCGCCTCATCTGCGGGTTCGCCTGCCCCTTCGGGTTTGTCCAGGACCTCCTCGCACGCATCCCCCTTCCCAAGGTCGTCGTGCCGGCCAGGCTCGACCGCGTTTTGCGCAAGGTAAAGTACCTCGTGCTGGGCTTTCTCGTAATCGGCCTGCCCGCGATGGCCGTCGTTACGGGCGGCAACGTGGCGCCGCTCTTCTGCAAGTTCCTGTGCCCGGCAGGCACGCTCGAGGCCGGCCTACCGCTCGTCGCCACCAACCCAAGCCTCCAAAGGCTCGTGGGCTTCCTGTTTAACTGGAAGGTCCTCGTGCTCGTTGCCGTTGTGGTGCTCTCCACGATCGTGCGGCGCCCCTTTTGCAAGTGGCTGTGCCCGCTCGGCGCGTTCTACTCGCTGTTCAACAAGCTGAGCCTGTATAGGATGGACTTCCACGCTCACGCGTGCGTTGGCTGCGGCAAGTGCGTGCGCGCCTGCCCCATGTGCGTCGACGTGCGCAAGGACCCCAACAGCCCGGAGTGCATCCGCTGCGGCGCCTGCAAGGCAACCTGTCCCGCCAACGCCATCACCACGTCCTCCAAACTCACCCAAAAGGGACCGTCCCCGACGGACTAATCCAAAAGCGACCGTCCCCTCCGGTGCAGTCGCGCCCGATGTGGGCCATTGGTGTCCACCGTCTCCACTAGAATGGTTGCGTAGTGACTCCTACCAAAGCGGTGGTGCAATGAACGCAACCGAACAGCGAAAGAACGCGCGGGATTTTGTGGGGCGCTGGCAGGCCAAAGAGGGCAACGAGCAGCGCGAGTCCAACAGCTATTGGATCGAGCTGTGCCAAAACGTGTTGGGCATCGCAAACCCAACCACCGTCCTCGACTTCGAGCGCAAGGTCAAGGGCCGCCGCATCGACGTGTTCTTTGAGGACGTGGGCGTCCTCATCGAGAACAAGTCGCGAGGCATAAACCTGGACACGCCGGAGCAGCGCGGCAAGGACAGGTATGGAAACATCCGATGGGTAACGCCCTTCGAGCAGGCAAAGTGGTACGCGGACAACATCACGCCGCGCTCCATCATGCCCAAGTGGATCATAACGTGCAATTTCGACGAGATACGCATCCACGACCTCGACCGGGAGGATGCCGAGACCAACTACGAGACCATACTGCTCAAGGACCTCCCCAACGAGTTCCACCGCCTCTCCTTCTTTACGAGCAAGGCGCACAGCCGCATCGAGCGCGAGAAGCGGCTCTCCATACAGGCCGGCGAGGTCGTTGGCAGGCTCTACGACACGTTCTCCAAGGCCTACCTCAACATCGAGAGCAGCGAGCGGGAGCAGAGAAGCCTCAACATCCTCATTACGCGCATCGTCTTTTTGCTGTACGCCGAGGACGCGGACCTGCTGCACGAGCACGACGCGTTCTACAACTACCTCAAGAACTTCCAGGTTGCCCACATGCGACAGGCGCTCATAGACCTGTTCTCGGTGCTCAAGACGCCCGACGAGCAGCGCGACCCATACCTCGACCCGGCGCTCCTTGCCTTCCCCTTTGTAAACGGGGGTCTCTTTGAGGAAGAGATCGTCATTCCCAGATTCGACCAGACAACGCGGGAGATGCTCCTCAACGAGGCGTCGATGGAGTTCGACTGGTCGGACATTAGCCCGACCATCTTTGGCGCGGTGTTCGAGAGCACGCTCAACCCCGAGACGCGTCGTGCCGGGGGAATGCACTACACGAGCGTGGAGAACATCCACAAGGTTACGGGACCGCTGTTCTACGACGCGCTAAAGGACGAGCTGACCGCCATCGAGGGATTGAAGAGCCGAAAGGAGCGAGACTTCAAGCTAAACGCCTTCCGCAAGAAGATTGCCAGCATTAGGGTGCTGGAGAACCGCGTGCTGGAGAACCTGTATGGCGACCAGATGGCGTTTGGCCTGATGGACCCCATCCAAGTGAGCATCGACCAGTTCTTTGGAATCGAGATCAACGACTTTGCCGTGGAGGTTGCCAAGACCGCTCTGTGGATCGCCGAGCTGCAGATGCTCGACGAGACGCGCGAGATCCTCAACACGTGGATCGACGCCCTGCCGCTCAAGAGCAACGACAACATTGTGTGCGGCAACGCGCTGCGCATGGACTGGAACGACGTGCTTCCCGCAGAGCAGTGTGGCTACATCTGCGGAAACCCGCCCTTCCTGGGCTACTCCAACCTCAATGATGCGCAGCGAGAGGATCGTGCGTCCATCTTTGGTGGCGTGAGCACCGTCGACTACGTTGCCTGTTGGTACGCTAAGGCGTCTGCCTACACGCAGGGGACCCACATCCGTACGGCGCTCGTGTCGACGAACTCCATCTGCCAGGGACAGCAGGTCAAGCCGATATGGGACCGCATGTTTGCGGAGGGAAACCACATCGACTTTGCCTGGCGCACCTTCGTGTGGGACAGCGAGGCGGCCGACCAGGCGCACGTCCACTGCGTCATCGTGGGATTCTCGCGGGAGGAGGGGGTTCCAAAGGTCCTCTATGCGGAGGATGGCACCAAGACGCATCCAGCTAACATAAACGGCTACCTGGAGAACAAGCCAAACGTGTCGCTCGAACGGCGCAGGGCGCCCCTGTGCGACGTGCCTCCAATGGTGCGCGGTTGCGGAGCGACGGATGGTGGGAATCTCCTCCTGGAACCAGAAGAGCGTGATGCCCTAATCGCAATGTGTCCTGCGGCTGCACGCTGGATTCGCCCGTTCTCCATGGGCGCGGAATTCATTAACGGCAAGGATCGCTACTGTCTGTGGCTGGTGGGCATTGCCCCCGAGGAGCTTGACGCCATGCCGCCCGTTCGCGAGCGCGTGGAGAAGGTTCGCGAGATGCGCCTTGCCAGCAAGAAGCGGGCGACGCAGAGGAAGGCAGAGACCCCATGGCTCTTCGACGAGGTGCGTCCGCCACAGAGTGAGAGCTACATCGCCGTGCCCAAGGTGTCTTCGGGCAGGCGTGCGTACATACCCATGGGCTTTGTTACCAACGGCATGATACCGGGCGACAAGCTCTTCTTTATTTCTGATGCCGGCCTATACGAGTTCGGTGTGCTAGAGAGCCAGTTCCATAATGCGTGGGTGAGGTCGGTCGCAGGACGTTTGAAGAGCGATTATAGCTACTCAAACACCATCGTCTACAACAACTTCGTGTGGCCCGAGCCTACGGCCGAACAACGAGGCCGCATAGAATCCTGCGCGCAGGCCGTGCTCGATGCACGCGCCATGTATCCGGGCAGCTCTCTTGCCACCCTCTACGATCCCGACAAGATGCCCGCAGACCTTCTTGCCGCACACCTTGCGCTCGATGTCGCGGTGGAGGAGGCCTACGGAGTCAACTTTGGCGGTGACGAGACCCAAATCGTCGCTCACCTCTTCGAGCTGTACGCGCAGAGGGCCTAGCTCCGCCAAACTCACCCAAAAGGGACCGTCCCCGACGGACTGAGTGACCGGGCTTGGTAGTGGATTCGACCACTTTGCGGGCCTCGGGGGACCCTATCCGTCCAGTTAAACTACCAAGCGACCGGGCTTGGTAGCTAAACCGACCATTTCGTGGGCCTCGGGGGGCCCTATCCGACCAGTTTTGCTACCAAGGAGAGACTGCACCGTCCGCCGGGGACCGTCCCCTCCGGTGCAGTCACCGTCCGCCGGGGACGGTCCCCTCCGGTGCAGTCGCCGTCCGTCGGGGACGGCCCCTTCCGGTTGGCACGAGCCCACCACACGTTTGGTATGTTTTCGCGACGAGGGTCTGGTATTTGCCTGGGGGAAGGACTAGAATACGTTAAGTTTAGGCAAAGGCGTTAGGGGAGGGCGCGCATGGGCGAGGCCGCCGTCGTGGCTTTGGGTCTGGCAGTTGGCGTCCTGGGGGCCGTCCCCCCTGCGGCATTGTTTGAACAGGCGCTAAGGGGGACTCGTTCGGTCAGCGTGTTTGCGGGTCTCGCGAGCATCATGGTCTCGTTCGCGATGCTTGCCGTGGCAGTGTTCGTGGTTCGGCTCGTGTCGCAGGCGAACGTGCTGCTCTTTGGCGCGGCAGAAGCCGGCTCGTTCCTCCTCGTGTGGGCGGCCGAGGCAACAAGGGCGTGGCGCGATGCGCAGCATGGCACCAGCTAGGAGAAAGGAAACGTGGTGAATCCGCTGGAAAAGCTGTCGGAGGAGATTGATGAGCTCTTAAAGGGCTTTGAGTCCACCGCAATGCATGGTGACCTGTATGGTGCCGGCGTCACCCAGTACACGTTCTGGATGTTCGTCGCAGTCATACTGATGCTCGTCGTGGTATTCGTGTTCAAGAAGAAGCAGAGGTCCCATGGCCTCGTTCCCAAGGGTCGCTTTGTAAACGGCATCGAGTTCCTCGTCGAGTACTGCCGAGACGACATGTGCAAGGGTCTGCTCGGCGATTCCTGGCGCAGGCACTTCCCCTTCATCGCCTCGCTGTTCTTCTTCATCCTGTTCAACAACCTCGTGGGCGTCATTCCGGGCTGCAAGCCCGGCACGGGCTGCATCGGCACCACGGCCGCAGTGGCCCTCGTCTCGTTTATCTACTTTATTGTTATGGGCGTTAAGGCCAAGGGTCCCATCGGGTACATCAAGAGCCTCGCACCCGCGGGCGTCTCGTTCCCCATGAACGCATTGGTGTGGTGCATCGAGCTGCTCTCGACCTTCCTGCGCCTGGTGACGCTGGCCGTCCGTCTGTTCTGCAACCTGTTTGCCGGACACGTGGTTATGGGCGCGTTTGCCATCCTGGCGTCGCTGTTCTTCATACCCCTGCTGCAAGGCTTCTCGGTGCAGGCGCTGGGCATGGCCGGGGCATCGGTCTTCTGGCTGGCCATCCTGCTGGTTATCTACGCGGTGGAGATTATGGTCGCGGCCATTCAGGCGTATGTCTTTACCCTGCTCACGGCCGTGTACGTGCAGCTTGCCGAAGCAGAGGAGCACTAGTTTGGTGTTGCGCGGGCTTGCCCGCTACGCATAGCAGTCTTGGAACTCGCCGGGCGGTCCGGCGAATGACAAAGGAGGAATTGTGGGAGTCATAGGATACGGCCTCGGCGTTGTTGGTGCGGGTCTGGGTATTGGTCTGGCGGCACTTGGCGCCACGTCCTCGATGGCGCGTCAGCCCGAGATGGAAGGTCGTCTGTTTACCGTCTTTATCCTGGCATCGGCATTCGTCGAAGCACTCGCACTGATCGGCTTCGTTGTTACGCTCATCGCCTAGCGCGTAGTCTTTGGAGGTTCGAATGAACACGAACAAGCAAGGCCTTGCGGGCCATGTGCGCGTCGCGGGTGGACTTGCACTGGTGGCAACGCTCGCAACGCCAAGCGCGGCCTATGCGGCGGGAGCGGACATCCTCATCCCCAAGCCAGCAGAGTTTGTCCCCGCGCTCATTGCCTTTTTGGCAATCTGGATCATCCTGGCAAAGATAGCCTGGCCCATAATCATCAAGACGCTCGACGAGCGCGAGGAGAAGATTGCGGGCGACATAAAGGCCGCCGAGGACGCACGTACCCAGGCGGAGGAGAAGGTGCGCGTCGGAGACGAGCGCATCGGCGCCGCCGAGCGCGAGGCCGCCGACATCATTGCCGCAGCCAAGCGCGAGGGCGAGGAGGAGCGCTCCAAGATCATCGCCGAGGCACAGGCCAGCGCGGTGTCCATCATCGCCAAGGCCCACGACGCCGTGGCGGCCGAGCGCAAGAAGGCCATGGTCGAGCTTTCCGGCCAGGTGGTGGACCTCTCCGTGGAGATCGCGTCCAAGATCATTGGCGACGCGCTCGACAACGAGGAGCAGCACCGCCTTGCCGAGAAGTACCTCATGGAAGTGGGGGACCTCAATGAGGATTAGGGCTGTGGACAAGCAGAAGATCGAGGAGTACGCTCGCTCGCTGCTCGACGCGGCCAAAGGCGAAGGTCGCGCGCCGCTCGACGTGCAGCAGCTTCGCCATGCGGTAAAGTTCTCGCCCGAGGTGCTCTCGGTGCTGGCCCGCATGGAAAGCGAGAGCGACTCCACGCTGATCACCCAGGTATACGAAGACCTCAAGGCCATGCTCGACTCGGAGGACGAGACGGTGACCGTAGACGTTACCACGGCCGTCCCCATGAACGCGGAGCTGCGTCGCAAGGTGCGCGACAAGTGTGCCGCCGACTTCAACGCTCCCATCTTCTTGGTCGAGCATGTCGAGCCCAAGGTCTTGGGCGGCATCATCATCGAGGCAAAGGGGCACCGTCGCGACGCCTCGATCCGCGCGCAGCTGGTAAACATCCGCAAGACGCTTTCCTCCAGCTTTATGGGAGGTGACGCATAAATGATCGAGAAGATCGATGCATCCGCAATAATGAGCACGCTGCGCAGCGAGCTTGAGGCGCTGGAGCCCGTCGTCGAGCGCCAGGAGGCCTCCACGGTCGCCGAGGTGGGCGACGGCATAGCGCGCGTGTTTGGCCTGAGGAGCGCCATGTCGGGCGAGCTGTTGCGCTTTACCAGCTCGTCCACGGGCCGCAACGTGTACGGCCTCGCCCAGAACCTCGAGGAAGACGAGGTGGGCGCGGTGCTGTTTGGCGAGGTGGACACCATCAAGGAAGGCGACGAGTGCACCACCACGGGTCGCGTGATGGACATCCCCGTGGGTCGTGGCATGCTTGGTCGCGTGGTAAACCCGCTGGGTCAGCCCCTGGACGGCCTTGGTCCCATCCAGACGACCCACCGCCGCCCCATCGAGTTCAAGGCGCCCGGCATCATGGAGCGCCAGCCCGTGTGCGAGCCGGTGCAGACCGGCCTCATGGCAATCGACGCCATGGTGCCCATCGGCCGCGGCCAGCGCGAGCTCATCATCGGCGACCGCAAGACGGGCAAGACCGCCATTGCCATCGACGCCATCATCAACCAGCGCGACACCGACATCATCTGCATCTATGTGGCCATTGGCCAGAAGGCCTCCACGGTGGCGTCCATTCGCGAGACGCTCAACCGTCGCGGCGTGCTGGACAAGACGGTCATCGTCTCGGCCACGGCTGCCGACTCGGCCCCGCTCCAGTACATCGCGCCCATGGCCGGTGCGGCAATTGGCGAGTTCTTTATGTACAACGACGAGCACGGCCAGCCGGCCGATGCCGAGCACCCCGGCGGGCACGTGCTGGTGGTGTACGACGACCTCTCCAAGCAGGCCGTCGCCTATCGTCAGATGTCGCTCACGCTGCGCCGCCCGCCCGGACGCGAGGCGTACCCCGGCGACATCTTCTACCTGCACTCCCGCCTGCTTGAGCGCGCGGTAAAGATGAGCGACGAGAACGGCGCCGGCTCCATGACGGCCCTGCCGCTCATCGAGACGCAGGAGGGCGACGTCTCGGCATACATCCCCACCAACGTGATCTCCATCACCGACGGCCAGATCTACCTGCAGTCCAACCTGTTCTTCCAGGGACAGCGCCCGGCCGTGGACGTGGGCATCTCGGTGAGCCGCGTGGGCGGCGCCGCACAGCTTGCCTCCATGAAGCAGGTTGCCGGCACGCTGCGCCTGGATCTGGCGAGCTACCGCGAGAAGCAGGCATTCTCGCAGTTTGGCTCCGACTTGGACGAGGCCACGCAGTACCAGCTCAACCACGGCGCCCACATGATGGAGCTGCTCAAGCAGAAGCGCTACTCGGCCCTCGACGTGGCCGACCAGGTGATTGCCATCTTTGCCGCCAAGGAGAACTACCTCGACGACCTGGACCTCTCGCTGGTGGTGCCGTTCCGCGACGAGCTTGCCAGCTTTATGGCCAGCAAGCACCCCCACACGCGCGACAAGGTGCGCGAGGGCAAGATGAGCGACGAGACGCAGGAGCGCCTGCGTCGCTGCGTCGAGGAGTTCAAGGCGTCGTTCGGGAAGAGCCACGGCCTCGTGCGCAACGAGGAGCCCGAGGAAACTCCCGTTCCTGGGTTCAAGGACTAAGGCGGGTACATGGCAAACCTCCGCGAAATAAAGGCGCGCATCGACTCGGTAAAGAGCACGATGCAGGTCACGCGCACGATGGAGATGATCTCCACCGCAAAGATTCGCCGTGCGCTTGAGCGGGCCCAGCAGGCGGAGCCGTACAAGGACGCCATCACGCGCATGCTGAGCCATGTGGCCAGCGCAAGCTCCGGTTCGCAGGACCCACTGCTGCTCAAGCACACGACCGAGCGGCGGGTGCTCTTCGTGCTCATCGCCTCCGACCGTGGCATGGCCGGCGGCTTTAACATCCAGCCGCAGCGCATGGTGCAGCGCGAGATCGAGCACCTCGAGGCAAAAGGCATCGAGTGCGAGCTCATTACGGCAGGCAGGCGCCCCACGGAGTACTTTACGTTCCGCGGGCGCAAGCCGCAGCTCTCCGTGCAGGGCAACTCCTCGGAGCCAACCATGGATGATGCCGACCGCATTGCCTCCTACATCATCCAGGGCTATCGGACGGGGTCCCTGGACCGCGTGGTCATCTACTACAGCCACGCACGCAACCGCGTGGACCAGGAGCTGGTAAGCGAGCAGATTCTGCCGGTCACCTCCGAGGACCTCATCATGGTCAACCAACCGCGCGAACCCGAGGCGATCACCGAGATCGACAACACCATACCCACCGTGTATGCCTTCGACCCCTCGGCCTCGGAGGTGCTGGGCTACCTCATGCCGGCATACATTCGCACCATCGTGTTTCACGCCCTCCTGGACTCGGCGGCGGCCGAGCACGGCGCGCGCCGTCGTGCCATGCAGTCGGCCACCGACAACGCCCAGGAGGTCATCACGGCGCTCAGCCGCACCTACAACCGCGAGCGCCAAGGTTCCATCACCACAGAGCTCAACGAGATTATCGCTGGAGCGTCCGCATTGGAGGACAAGTAATGGAAGCACCAAGCAAGGACGGGCAGGTCTTCGAGCGGGCCGCGCTCAGTCTCCTCAGGAAGAGTGCGGGCGTAGGCACCATCGTGCGCATTGTGGGTCCTGTCGTGGACGTGCGCTTTGAGGACGCCGTGCCCGCCATCTATTCGGCGCTCAAGGTCGAGGCCGACACCCCCATGGGGCACGTGAGCACCATTCTGGAGGTGGAGTCGCAGCTTCCCGGGCGCATTGTGCGCACGGTGGCGATGAGCTCCACCGACGGCCTCACGCGTGGCCTCAAGGCCATCGACACGGGCGCACCCATGATGATGCCCGTGGGCCCCGAGACGCTCGGGCGCGTGTGGAACGTGATGGGCGAGCCGGTGGACGGCAAGGGCATGCCTAAGAACATCCAGCGCTATCCCATTCACCATCCCGCACCGGCCTTCTCGGACCTCACCACCAACACCGAGATCTTCGAGACCGGCATCAAGGCCATCGACCTGCTCGAGCCCTACGTTCGCGGTGGCAAGACGGGCCTGTTCGGCGGCGCCGGCGTGGGCAAGACCGTGCTCATCCAGGAGCTCATCAACAACCTGGCCCAGGAGCACGGCGGCACCTCCGTCTTTACCGGCGTGGGCGAGCGCACGCGTGAGGGCACCGACCTCTACCTCGAGATGACCGAGTCCGGCGTCATCGAGAAGACCTGCCTGGTCTACGGCCAGATGAACGAGCCGCCCGGAGCGCGCCTGCGCGTGGGCCTGGCCGGCCTCACCACGGCAGAGTACTTCCGCGACCAGGGCCAGGACGTGCTGCTCTTCATCGACAACATCTTCCGCTTCTCGCAGGCGGGCTCGGAGGTCTCGGCACTGCTGGGCCGCATGCCGTCCGCCGTTGGCTACCAGCCCACGCTGGCGACCGAGATGGGCGAGCTGCAGGAGCGCATCACCTCCACGCGCGAGGGTTCCATCACCTCCGTGCAGGCGGTCTACGTGCCGGCCGACGACCTTACCGACCCCGCGCCCGCAACCACCTTTACGCACCTGGACGCCACCACGGTTCTCAGCCGCTCCATCACCGAGCTGGGCATCTACCCGGCGGTGGACCCGCTGGCAAGCTCGTCGGGCGCCCTCGACCCCGAGATCGTGGGCGAGGAGCACTACCGCGTGGCCGAGAAGACCCAGGAGATTCTGCAGCAGTACTCCGACCTGCAGGACATCATCGCCATCTTGGGCATGGACGAGCTGAGCGAGGAGCAGCAGCTCGTAGTGGCCCGCGCGCGCAAGGTCCAGCAGTTCCTCAGCCAGTCCTTCCACGTTGCCGAGAAGTTCACCGGCAACCCCGGCTCGTACGTGCGCGTGGAGGACACCGTGCGCTCGTTCGCGGCCATCGTGGACGGCGAGTGCGACGACATTCCCGAGCAGGCGTTCCGCTACGCCGGCAACATTGACGACGTGCGCGCCAGGGCGGCGAAGCTGTAATGAGGTGCCAGTTCGTACGTCCCGACCGGTTGCTGTTCGAGGGCAACGTGCATCACTTGGTGCTCGTCTCGGCCTCGGGCGAGCTAGGCGTGTGGCCGGGCCATGCGCCCGAGATCTGCGCGCTGGGAAACGGCGTCGTGCGTCTTACGCTGCCGGACGACGAGGGCGGCGACGTGGTCAACATCATCGTCTCGGGCGGGTATGCCGAGGTGGGGGCCGACCACGTTATTGTGCTGGCCAACCACGCGCGTCGCTCCGACGACATCGAGCCCGACGTGGTGCAGCGCACCAAGGACGAGGCCATCGCGCGTCGCGACGCCCTGCCCGAGGGCGACAACCGCCGCGCCTACTACAACGAGAAGATCGCCTGGTGCGACCTGCTCCTCTCGCACGCCTAGCGCAGCGAAAAAACTGGGCACAACGGACGCATCGCGCAGCCCCGCGACCGTCCGCAGGGGACCGTCCCTTCCGGACTATTCCGGAAGGGACGGTCCCCTGCGGACGGTCGACACATTGTGGCCAACCTGCTAACGGCCGCGGGGCGTTCCTCGCATGTACACGCCCTTTGGATTTTGCTCGCCTGTGCCTTGTGTGCTGGTATAATCACCCCCACACATACCAGACGAGCCGGAGGTGCCATGGAAGTCATTCGCATAGAGGGCGGTCATCCCGTAACGGGAGAGGTCACGGTAGAAGGTGCCAAGAACTCCGCACTCAAGCTCATGGCAGCCACGCTGCTTGCGCCGGGAGTCACCACGCTGGAGAACGTGCCCAACATCGCCGACGTGCACGTAATGGGCAAGGTGCTCAAGGAGCTCGGCGCAACGGTCGAGGTGGTGGACGAGCACATCCTGCGCATCGACACCAGCATGGTGGACAGCTGGGAGACGCCCTACAGTCTCGTTGCCCGCATGCGCGCCTCCACGGCCGTGCTCGGTCCGCTCCTGGCGCGCTTTGGAAAGGCCATCGTGGCAATGCCCGGCGGCTGCAACATTGGCGCCCGCAAGATAGACATGCACATTCTGGGACTGCAGGCGCTCGGTGTGAAGTTCGACATAGACCACGGCGACATCCACGCGAGCGCCCCCAACGGCCTCAGGGGCGCCACCGTAACGCTGGACTTTGCGAGCGTGGGGGCCACCGAGAACCTCATCATGGCGTCCGTGCACGCCGAGGGCGTGACCGTGATCGACAACGCCGCGCGCGAGCCCGAGATCGTGGACCTGGCCAACATGCTCAACGAGATGGGCGCCAACATCCAGGGCGCCGGCACGCCGGTCATCGAGATTCACGGCGTGGGGGAGCTGCATCCGGTCACGCACGCCGTGGTGGGCGATCGCATCGAGGCGGGCACGTTCGTTGCCATTGGCGCGCTGGTGGGCCAACCTGTCACGGTGCGTGGGTTCGACCCCCTGCACCTGGGCCTGGTGCTGCGCAAGTACGAGCAGATGGGCGTCACCATCGAGCGCGGCCCGCGCGAGGTAACCGTGTCGCGCACCCAGGACCTCATGCCAGTGGACATCCAGACGCTCCCGTTCCCGGGATTTCCCACCGACATGCAGGCGCAGACCATGTGCCTCCTGGCGCTCGCCAAGGGCACCTGCATCGTTACCGAGAACGTCTTCGAGAACCGCTTCATGTTTGCCAGCGAGCTCCAGCGCATGGGCTCCGACATCGTGATCCAGGGCCACCATGCCGTCATTCACGGCGTGGAGGGCCTGTCGGGAGCGGAGGTCCGCTCGCCCGACCTTCGCGGCGGTGCCGCCCTCATAATGGCCGGCCTCGTGGCGGACGGCCTCACCACGGTGTCGGACATCTACCACGTGGACCGCGGGTACGAGCGCTTCGTGGAAAAGCTGTGCTCGCTGGGCGCGCACGTGCGTAGAGTAAACATGATGGACCCCTCCGACATGAGCTTTGGCCTGGGGGCGTAGCAAGACGAGCGAGTGGGCGCCAGAGGCCCCGGCAGGGGCGCGTGCGCTCGGGGAGAGGTGATGAGCGTGGCGCGCAACGACCTTCCGCGAGGACATGGGCTGTCCATGGCCGGCGAGGACTACCTGGAGGCAATCTATCGGCTGGCCCACGAGGACGACGTGGTGGACGGGGCGGTGCGCTCCGTCGACGTGGCCGAGCAATTGGGCGTCTCGAAGGCAAGCGTCTCCAAGGCGCTCTCCACGCTCAAGGACGCGGGCATGGTCGACCAGATGCGCTACGGCCGCGTGACGCTCACCGAGGAGGGCAAGCGCTACGCCCGGCGCGTGTGGCGCAGCCACCGGGCCCTGCGGGCGTTCCTCGCAGACGAGCTGGGCGTGGACAGGGAAGTGGCCGACGAGGAGGCCTGCCTCATGGAGCACTACCTCTCGGAGGACACCATCGACCGCTGGTGCGACTACCTCGAGCGTCAGGGCATCGTCATAGGGGAGTAGCCGGCCACGACCGTCGCGCTTTTGAGGGGCAAAGCCCCTTTCCCACACAGCCGTCCCCCCGCGGCGCCTTGCCGTTGGCAGAAGTCCGTGCATACCTCCCAATCGATGTGGGTACCATCTAAACACTTGTGTAAAGCGAAACAGAAGGGTTACCCCATGAAGTCGATCATCCCCGCCGCCGGACTTGGCACGCGTTTTCTCCCGGCAACCAAGTGCAGCCCCAAGGAGCTGCTGCCCGTGCTCAACAAGCCCGTCATCCAGTACGTGGTGGAAGAGGCGCTCGAGCCGGCCGGCGTGGAGGGCGTCGTAATTGTCAACTCCCACGAGAAGCCCCAGATCGAGGCCTACTTTGCCGAGGACGCGGACTTTGAGTCAATGCTGCGCGAGCGCGGCAAGAACGACCTCGCCGACGCCGTGCACGAGGCGGGCGCCCTTCCTGTGTCCTTTGTCTACCAGGACGACCCCAAGGGCCTGGGCCACGCCGTGTACTGCGCAAAGGACGAGATGGACGGCGACCCGTTCTTCGTCCTCCTTGGCGACTACTTTGTCCCCGACCGTCAGATGTGCGTGGACATGGCCACGGTTTCGGCCGCCCACAACAACGCCTCGGTCATCGCAGTCGCGCCGGTGCCGGCCGACCAGGTGAGCCGCTACGGCATCATTGCCGGCGAGTGCGTCGAGTCGCTTCCGGGCTGCGACGCCACCGGCGAGGACGAAGGCGCCGTGTGGAAGGTCACCGGCCTGGTCGAGAAGCCCGCACCCGAGGATGCCCCGTCGCACCTGTTCATCGTGGGACGCTACCTGCTCTCGCCGCGCATCATGGACCTTCTTGCCACGCAGGGAACCGGCGCGGGCGGCGAGATCCAGCTCACCGACGCCATGGAGCGCCTGCTCGAGGAGGAGGAGATGTACGCGGTCGTGGTCGACCCCGACAAGGGCTGCGACACGGGCACCCCTGCGGCCTGGGCCGCCACCAACGCGCGGATGGCGCTTGCCGACGAGACCCAGGTGGCCGCGTTCAAGGAGGCCTTGGGCAAAGGCGTCAGGCTAGGCTAGTGAATGCGCATCATACGCTTCGACAACAAGGGTTGGCGCGCACGGTTTGACCAGGGCTTCAACGCCAAGAACGTCGCGCGCGCCGCCGATGCGTTCGCCTACATCTGGGCCGACGCGAACCCAGGCTCGACCGTGCTGGTGGGCTACGACACGCGCTACCAAGGCGCGGAGTTTGCCAAGGTCGTCGGCGGTGTGCTGGCGAGCTATGGCCTGCGTGCCGTCGTCTCGGACGCGCCGTGTCCCACCCCAGCCCTCGGTTGGGCTGTCGCACGGGACGACCAGGCGCTGGGTGCGGTCATGCTTACGGCGTCGAGCGCCTCGTGCGAGTACGGCGGCATATCGGTGCGCGGGGCCGACGGCGGTCCCGTCTCGGACGAGTTCTATGCGGCGGCGACGCAGATCGTGCCGTCGGTGGAGGTTGGCGGCGCGGGCTCGTTTGAGCTCGCCGACTTCGTGACTCCCTACCTGGAGCACCTGGCGAGCCTCGCGAACGCGAGCGTGCTGGCCGACGCGGCGCCCAAGATCGTGGTGGACCCCATGTTTGGGTCGGCGCGCGGCCACCTTGCCCGCCTGCTTGGTGACCTGGGATGCGACGTGACGCAGATCCACGGCGGGGATGCCCCCGACTTCGAGGGCCTGCACCCGTTGCCAGGCGAACCGTGGGTCGACCGCTGCGAGCGAGCCGTCGCGCAGTCCGGCGGGGGGTTCGGCATCGTGTTGGATGGAGACGCCGACCGTCTGGGCCTGGTGGACGAGGACGGCACGTTTGTCTCGCCGCATCGCATGGTCCCGCTCGTGCTGGACCATCTGGTGAGCGATCTGGGCAGGCAGGGGCGCGTGGTGGCAACGTACTCGAGCTCCGCATACCTGCGGAGGCAGGCGGCGCGTCTGGGATGCAGGTTCACCGCCGTGCCCATGGGCTTTAGCCGCATCTATCGCGAGTTCGTGGAGGGCGACGTGGTGCTGGGCGCCGAGGAGCGTGGCGGCGTGTCGATTCCCAGCCACCTTGCCGAGCGCGACGGCCTGTATGCCGCGCTGCTGGTGGCCGAGCTGGTGGCCACGCGCGGCGTGCCGCTGCGCGAGCTGGTGGCCGAGCTCGAGGATGACCTGGGCGCCATGCACTACATCAGCAGGGACATTCGGCTCGACGCCGCCTCCATCCAGACGTTTCGCAACATCCTTCCCGGGCTCAACCTGCCCGAGGTGTGCGGGCGCAGGCCGGTGTACGTGAGCCATTCCGACGGGCTGGTGCTGAGGTTCGAAGACGACTCCTGGGTGCAGCTCAGGCCCTCGCGCACCGAGCCGCTGGTGCGGGCGAGGGCGGAGGCCCCGAATGTGCATGATGCGGAGCAATTGGCCCAGACGACCTGTTTGGCCGCGCAACGGCTACGATAGTACGAGTGGCTTCGAGTATTGCAAATTACGATGGGAGATTACATCATGACCAGACCGCAAAAGCACATGCGCCATCGCGCCCCATGGGCGCTGACGGCCATCGCCCTGGCGGGAAGCCTGTGCCTGGCTGCATGCGGGACGCCGCAGGAGACCACGGACACGAGCGCCGCAGAGCCCACCACAACCGAGCAGCAGCCCACGGAGCAAACACAGCCTGCCGAGCAGCCCAAGCAGGAAGAGAAAAAGGAAGAGAAGAAGGCGGCGGAACCGCTATGGCTCACCACCAAGACCGAGGAGCACAGCGAGTCCACGTACTACCTCAGCGAGGACAAGGCCCCCGACAGCAAGGTGGTCCAGTCCACCACCGTAACGCGCGAGAACGAGCGCGGGGCGGACGGCACGCTCAAGAAGAGCACGCTCACCTACGAGGTTGAGGAAAAGAGCGAGATGATGGGCGCCCAAAAGCAGGTGAGCGAGTCCGTGACCACCTGGGAGTGCGACAAGAAGGGCTGGCCTGTCTCCAAGAAGACCTCCACCACCACGACCATGTCGCAGTCCTTCGACGGCGAGGAGCAGTCGCTCGATCCCGAGCAGACCGAGATTGCGGAGAACTTTACCTACGAGCGCGACAAGGCCGGGCGCGTGACCAAGGCCTCCAGCGACAACAGCGAGTCCGGCACGGTGGACTTCTCCTACGACGAGGCGGGCAACGTTGCCAAGACGGTCCACACCTACGTGCTCAACGAGAACGAGACGTACAGCAACGTCGTAGAGACCATAACCTACGACCAGCAGGGCGATCCCGTTACCTACAAGCGCGAGGCCACCGCCCAAGATGGCGGCGGGTCCACAACGACCGAATACAAGAACGTCTACAAGAAGGACGACAAGGGGCACGTGCTCGAGTGCACCGTGGAGTATGGTGACGGAAGCAAGGGGACCTATACCTACGAGCGCGACGCCCAGGGTGCCGCCACCAGCGTCGTGGCAGTGACCAGCGCCACCACCGACACCACCACGTACACCAACGACGAACACGGCAACCCAACTGCAAGCGAGCAGACGAGCAAGGACAAGAACTCCAACGAGGAGCTGGGCAAGAAGACGACCAAGGCGGAGTACGTGGAGTGCAAGACGCCCTCCGAGTACCAGCAGTCCCTGTTGGCCAAGAACTTCGGCTGGTAACACGCGGCCATCTCATACGCATTGCGGCCACAGCGGGCGGCACCCCGATACATGCGATCGCACGGGGTGCCGCCCGTCGGCGTAATGTCGCTTTCCCGGAAACATTGGTAACCTGAACGATTGTTATAATTCGAGACATAAAAGGCAGGAGACGACTCCTCGATTCGTCGTGTCCGTTGGAAGGTGGCGCTATGGTTTGGAATGCGACTGGACGCCGCAAGGTGGGATTTGGCCAAGATGGCGACATCAGGCCCAGGGTGGCTCGCCTGATTCTGCTCTGTGTTCCGGCTCTCATCTTTGGGGCGATCGCTTTGGGTGGCTGCAAGAAGACCGACGTTTCCGCAACAAGCGATGCGAGCTCGCCGAGCACCATCAGCACGGAGACGGATGCCCCGCATGACGATGGCCCAACGGCGGCAAACGTCATCAATGCAACGTCTGGCCAATACATTACCGTGGAAGGAACGCTCAGGCGCATTGAGCAGACCCGGGACCAAACCGGGATGGGGTGGTCACGCGTCGTATACCTGATCGAGCTGGATGCAGGGACAACCATTGCCTATACGGATGGAGATGGGGACAACGCCCAGCATTCGATGGAAAGCATAGCGGTCGAAACCGTTGAGCAGTATGGTGACGAAGCGGACAGAAATCTTGAATCTGCAACGAGCTCTCACTGGCAACAATATGTGGGGATGCGTGTTATGGCGAGCGGAATACTATACGACACGGGCAACGCACACACATACGGGTTTGCAATGCTCGACGTACGTGGCGTAAAACCACTTACATAGCAAAAGAAGCAGTACGCTACCTGCGGCTTTAACCTCTCGCCGGTGAGGGTGGCCGGCTCCAGGAGGCATTGGGTATACTTTCTATTGCAAAAGACGAACCGCAAACGCAAACGCCAAATGTGTAGAAAATGTGTATTGGGGATTTGAGGGACCAAACGGCCCGGAAGGGGCGTATAGTCATTCCTCGCGCGGCGCACCGACGACGCGCGGCGAACCTTGAAAACCGGATACTGCGATCGATGAGATCGACGA
>CADBCS010000043.1 GCA_902793195.1 uncultured Coriobacteriaceae bacterium
GTAATTCGTACGTAGTAGGAGGAGTCAAGTGAACAAGTCGACTCATTACGCCAAGCCCGGCGAGGTCGAGCGCAAGTGGGTGCTCATCGACGCCGACGGCGCGACGCTCGGTCGTCTCGCCACCCAGGCGGCCATGATTCTTCGTGGCAAGAACAAGCCCCAGTACACGCCGCATACCGACACTGGTGACTTCGTGATCGTCATCAATGCCGACAAGGTGCAGCTCACCGGCAACAAGGCTGAGCACAAGTCCTACTGGCGCTACTCCGGTTGGCTCGGTGGCCTCAAGACCGAGTCCTTTAAGGAGGCCATGGCAAGGCACCCCGAGCGCGTGGTCGAGCACGCCGTAAAGGGCATGCTGCCCCACACCTCGCTTGGTCGCAAGCAGGGCATGAAGCTCAAGGTCTACGCTGGCCCCGAGCATCCGCATGCCGCTCAGAATCCCGTCAAGATCGATTTGGAGGCGTAACCGATGGCTGATAACACCGCAGTCTACATGGGTACCGGCCGTCGCAAGGAGGCCGTTGCGCGCGTGCGCCTCGTCCCCGGCACCGGCAAGGTTACCGTCAATGGCCGCGATGCTGCCGAGTACTTTGGCCGTCAGCAGCTCGTGGACAACGCGACCGCACCCTTCCGCGTAACCGACACCGTCGACCGTTTTGACGTTATGGCCAACTGCAAGGGCGGTGGCGTCACCGGTCAGTCCGGCGCACTGCGCCTGGGCATCTCCCGCGCCCTGCTCGAGGCTGGCGAGTACCGCGCCGAGCTCAAGAAGGCCGGATTCCTCACCCGCGACGCCCGCGCCGTGGAGCGCAAGAAGTACGGCCTCAAGAAGGCCCGCAAGCGTCCGCAGTTCTCCAAGCGCTAAGCTGGACACGTACGCACTGCCAAGCCCGTCGGTTATGCCGGCGGGCTTTTTTTAAAAAAGGGACCAAAGCCCTATTCCCTAAAACGCGCGTGCCGCTCGCCAAATTGTCGCGACATTTTGCCGCGCCGTTTCGTGATATGTATATGTTGCGGTTCGTGGAGAGAGGGGAACGCCATGAAAAACAGAATCGTAGCAACCGCGTTGTGCGCGCTGGGTCTGTGCGGCCTGCTCGCTGGCTGTGGAACGCAGGCGCCCACGACCACCACAAGCGGCGCGCCAACAGCCCAGGACCAAGCGAACGCCAAGGACGCCGGAACCAAGGGCGACGAGGCCAAGGGCGAGGACACCCCGTCCAAGACCGAGCAGCCGGCAACTGCCCAGGACCTTCCGGAGGACTCCGTTCTCGCGTACTTCAACGACGAGGGGCTCGCAAAGCTTGCTGAGGACATGGCTGCGGGCAAGGTTCCAAAAAAGTGCGAGGCGCTTTACGACCAGATGGGCGGCCTGCCCGTGGTCACCATTACCAACGAGGACGAGATACGGCAGATGTACGACTACGTTCGCAACATCCGCGTGCTCGCAAAGAGCGACATGAGCATGACGGACGCCTATCACTTTGTGTCCTTCGAGCTGCAGGACGGAACCAGCGTGGGCCTGAGGTTCGAGGGCGCGGGCAACCTGGTGAGATCCGACACGAACTACTACGTGGACGGCGACGCGGCCCTATGGGCAAAGGTCCGCGAACTGCAGGGCGCTTCCCACAACGAGGCCCACACGCACGAGATCGTGATAAACGACAAGGAAGACCTGGTCGTGAGCTGCCCCACCTCGGCTGCGGCCGGAGAGACCGTGTTCGTGCAGACAAAAGAGGTGCTCGACGTCCAGACGGTGGTGCTCGCAAACGGAGAGAAGGTCACCACCAGTCACGGCATGACGTTTGAGTTCACCATGCCCGACGAGCCGGTGGAGGTGCGCGTATACACCGAGGAGTATCCCTTTGGCGGCGGCTCATAGGTCCAACGTCCATCTTTTTCATCCGTGCCACCTTGGAGGAGCAACCCCTAAGGTGGCACCTTCTGCGAATGCTGCTAGAATTGTCTGGACACGAGAGGAGCGTTAGATGAAATACTTTGGTACCGACGGGTTTCGTGGACAGGCGAACGAGGGCCTCAACGTGGAGCACGCGTTCAAGATCGGCCGATTCGTGGGCTGGTACTACGGCCTGCGCCAGGCGCGCAAGGCGCGCATCGTAATCGGCAAGGACACGCGCCGGTCGAGCTACATGTTCGAGTCGGCCCTCACGGCGGGGCTGGTCGCCAGCGGCGCCGACGTCTTCATGCTGCACGTCATCCCCACGCCGGGCGTGAGCTACGAGGTCGTGGACGGCGCCTTCGACTGCGGCATCATGATTACCGCGAGCCACAACCCGTACTACGACAACGGCATCAAGCTCGTCAACCGCGAGGGCTACAAGATGGACGAGGAGGTGCTCGAGGAGATCGAGGACTTCATCGACGGCAAGGTCGACGTGCCGCTGGCCACCGGCGACGACATCGGCCAGACCGTGGACTACATGCAAGGCCGCAACCGCTACATCGCCCACCTCATCGCCAGCGCGAACTTCAGCCTGCAGGGCGTGCGCGTGGGCTTGGACTGCGCGAACGGCGCGGCCAGCTCGGTTGCCAAGCCCGTGTTCGACGCGCTGGGCGCCGACGTGCACGTGATCAACAACGCCCCCAACGGCTTCAACATCAACGTCCACTGCGGCAGCACGCACATCGAGAACCTGCAGAGCTTCGTGGTGCGCAACAACCTGGACGTGGGCTTCGCCTTCGACGGTGACGCGGACCGCTGCCTGGCCGTCGACGAGAACGGCCACGTGGTGGACGGCGACCTCATCCTCTACGTGTGCGGGCGCTACCTGCACAAGTACGGCCGCCTGGTAAAGGACACCGTCGTCCCCACCGTGATGAGCAACTTCGGCCTGTACAAGGCGTTCGACGAGCTGGGCATCCGCTACGAGAAGACCGACGTGGGCGACAAGTACGTGCACGCCTGCATGCGCGAGAACGGCTACATCCTGGGCGGCGAGCAGTCGGGCCACATCATCTTCGGCGAGATCGAGCAGACCGGCGACGGCATCATGACGGCGCTGCGCGTGATGGAGGCCGTGCGCGCCGAGCGCGAGAGCCTGAGCGTGCTCACGCGCCCGGTAAAGCGCTACGCGCAGCGGCTGGACAACATGCGCGTGACCGACAAGGACGCGGCCATGGGCTCTCCCGCGGTCGCGGAGGCGACCAGGGCGGCCGAGAAGTTCCTGGAGGGCAACGGTCGCGTGCTCGTGCGCGCGAGCGGCACCGAGCCGCTGGTGCGCGTGCTGGCCGAGGCGCCCGAGGACGAGCTGTGCAAGCAGGCGAACGACATCGTGCTGGAGGCGCTCAAGCCATACCTCGCGTAGCGACCCGCGCGACATACTGCGTCATTGGGGGAGTGCTCCCATGCCATCTGGAGAAGAGTGGCAGGTGGGCACTCCCTCTTCGTGCGAATACTTGTGGGAGACAAGCCTTTGGTGGGAGAGGAGACGACATGAGAAAGCTGGCTGCGCTCGTGGTTGCGCTGGTGGCGGCGCTTGCGATCGCCGCATGCTCGGCGGGAGGCGTGCAGGATGCGACCCAACAGGAGAAGGGCGGCACGCAAGGCCAGGCCGCGGAGGAAGTGACGGACAGCGAGGGGAAGCCGCTTCTTACGGGTGCCGCTGCCCAGGTGTACGCCGAGGCCGCCCAGACGAAGAAGGACGTGGCCGGCCCGGCAATAGGGGTGTCGCTCCAGGAGCTCGACGAGCTGGAGGCGAAGGCCGACGGCGAGGGCAAGGCCGACGAGGGCGAGGCGAAGGCCGATGGCAGCGAGGGCAAGGAGCTCGAGGACTCGGAGGCGCACATCCCCTCCGGCGTCGAGCGATCCACGGCCGATTCGACCGACGACGCGACCGACCCAAGCGGTTCCTCCAACGACGAGCGAAACATCATTGGAAGCGACGACCGCGTTACCGTCTATGACACGTATCAGTATCCCTATTCGGCCATAGCGTATATGGTCGTGCACGCCCGTTGCGGGTGCACCTGGGCGGCAACGGGCTTCATGGTGCGTCCCAAGGTCCTCCTCACGGCGGCGCATTGCGTCGTATGCGCTGATCACCACAAGACCGCCGACGAAATCGACTTCTTTTTTGGCTACCAGCCCAACGGCGACTACGCGTATATGTACTCGGATCGATTCGAATACTATTACGGCACGGATTTCCCCGGAGGCTATACCAGGGAGAACGAGAAATGGGATTATGCCGTCGTCAAGCTCATGCAAGACGTGGGAAACGAAACGGGGTACTTTGGCGTATCAGTCAAATCGGACAGCGGGTTCAACAACAAGACATACACGGTTGCGGGCTATCGTGACGGTTTCCTCAAGTACTGCAACGGATTGACAACGGTCCAAAACGACTATCTAATCGATACCAAGGCGGATGCCGTCAGCGGCAATAGCGGTTGCCCCATCTTTAGGGACGACATGGCAAGCGCCATATTCGTGGGATCGTCGCGTGACGGGTCGGAGAACTATGGTTGCCGCATCACGAACGAGGTGTTCGACCTCATCGACGAGATGGACGGCGTCAAGCGCCCAACCGGAAAGCAGGACTCCACAATGGTGGTGGATCCCGACGACACGGGCAGGGACGGATACATCTTGCCCTACTCATCCTCTCACCTCTACACGCGCAGCGAGCTTGCGGGCCTCGACGTGTGGGAGCTCTGTCTTGCCCGAAACGAGATACCCGCTCGTCACGGTTACATCTTCGAGACCCCAAACATCCTGAGCTACTTTAGGACGAAGAGCTGGTACCGGGAGACCCTTACCAAGGACGAGTTCCGAAAGACCGAGGGCATACTCAACCCCACCGAGGAGGCCAACGTCGAGACGATCCTCGCCATGGAGCGCGAGCAGGACTCTCCCTACGCGCCATAGCCAGCGGACGGTTCCAAAGGGGACGGTCCCCGACGGTTCAAAGGGGACGGTCCCCGACGGTTCCCGACGCGCGGGTTGCGGTGATGCAACCCGCGCGTCTGTAATCTCTGCGTCGTGGCTACGGGCAACAGACTTGCTGGTAGAATCTCTAACGTATGTAACTTTTAAGAGAGGAGATGCCTATGTGCGGCGTCGTGGGATATGTTGGTAGCAAACAGGCTGCGGATTGGCTGCTGGACGGTCTGTCCACGCTGGAGTATCGCGGATACGACTCGGCTGGCGTGCAGGTGGTGTCGCAGTCCGGCAACCTCCACGGCGTCAAGTGCGCGGGTCGCGTTGCCACGCTTCGCGAGCGTGCCTCCGTGGCCAACCTCAACGGCACATGCGGCATCGGCCACACGCGCTGGGCGACGCATGGCGCCCCCACCGACCGCAACGCCCACCCGCACCTGGACTGCACCGGGCGCATTGCCGTGGTGCACAACGGCATTATCGAGAACTTCCAGGACCTTCGCCGCGAGCTGATGGCGGCTGGCCACCACCTGCGCTCCGACACCGACTCCGAGGTCGTGCCGCACCTCATCGAGGATGCGCTGGCCGGCCCCGCCGCCGGCGACCTTGCCCGCGCCGTGCGCAACGCGTGCGAGCGGCTCGAGGGAGCCTGGGCGCTCGCGGTGGTGTGTGCCGACTTCCCCAACATGTTGGTGTGCACGCGCAAGGGCTCGCCGCTGGTGGTGGCGTCCACCGAGGACGGCGCCTATGCCGCGTCCGACGTCATGCCGCTGGCCAACGTGACCTCCACCGTGATGCAGCTCAACGACTACGACGTCGCCACGTTGAGTGCCGACGGGTCCGTCTCGATCGTGGACCGCGACGGCGTGGTCATCGACCACCCCTCCACCATTACGATCGACTGGGACGCCTCGGCCGCAACGCTGGGCGGGCACCCCGACTTCATGGCCAAGGAGATCTCGGAGCAGCCCGAGGCCATCGAGCGCCTGCTCTCCGGGCGCCTGGGCGAGCATGGCGTGGAGCTCGACGAGCTGAGCCTCACGCGCGACGAGCTTGCCGCCGTCGACCGCGTGGTCATCATCGCCTGCGGCACGTCCTACCACGTGGGTCTGGTCGCCAAGTGCGCCATCGAGCGCTGGGCGCGCGTGCCGGTTTCGGTGGAGTACGCCTCGGAGTTCAACTACAACCAGGAGTACCTGGTCACCGACCACACCATGTGCGTGGTCATCACCCAGTCGGGCGAGACGGCCGACACGCTGGCCGCCGCGCGCCGCATGCGCGGCATGGGCTGCAACGTGTTTGCCATCACCAACGTGATTGGCTCGACCGCAGCCCGCGAGGCCGACGGCGCCCTCTACATCCAGGCCGGTCCCGAGGTGGCCGTTGCCTCCACCAAGGCCTACACCGCCCAGATGGTGGCCTCCTACCTGCTCGCCATGCGCCTGGGATTCGCCAACGGCCACATGACGCGCGAGGAGGTCGGCCGGAGATTCGCGCAGCTCGAGACCATCCCCGACCTCATGCGAGAGGTCCTCTCGCGCCGCTGGCAGGACAAGCAGGCATCCCGCCTGTTCCGCGACAAGCACAGCTCGCTGTTCCTGGGACGCAACGTGAGCTCCACCACGGCATACGAGGGTGCGCTCAAGCTCAAGGAGATCAGCTACCAGCACGCCGAGGCCTATCCGGCCGGCGAGATGAAGCACGGGCCCATCGCCCTGCTCGAGCCGGGCTTCCCGGTGGTTGCGGTGGTGCCTGCCGACCACGTTCACGACAAGACCGTCTCGAACATCCAGGAGTGCATTGCGCGCGGCGCCGTGGTGATTGCGGTGGCGACCGACGGTGACGAGCGCGTGGCGAAGCTCTGCCAGGAAGTCCTGTGGATTCCGCAGTGTGCGGACGAGCTCATCGTGCCCGTGGTGGCGGTGCTGCACCTGCAGCTGCTCGCGCGCTACGTGGCGCGCGACCGCGGCTTCGACGTTGACAAGCCGCGCAACCTGGCCAAGTCCGTAACGGTGGAGTAGGCATGGCGCTGGTTGGCATTGGCGTGGACATGCTCGAGATAGCCCGCATGGAGAAGGTGCTCGAGCGCAGGCCGAGCTTCGCGCGGCGCGTCTTTACCGAGGATGAGCGCGCCTACTGCGACCGCCTGGCCCGTCCCGCCAAGCACTATGCGGCGCGGTTCGCGGCTCGGGAGGCGGTGCTCAAGGCGCTGGGCACGGGCTTCTCGAGGGGAATCGGCCTTGCTGACGTGAGCGTGGCGCGCAACGAGGCGGGACAGCCCGAGGTGGTTCTTGCCGGCCGCGCGCTGGAGATCGCCCGCGAGCAGGGCGTGCGCGAGGTGGCGATCTCGCTCTCGTACACGCACGACGTTGCGGTGGCAAACGCCGTGGCCGTCACCGACGAGGTTCGGCCCAAGGTGGAGGACCGGCCCGACCCAAAGGCCGAGCTTCAGGCGTCGTTTAGGGCCGCGCGCTCCGTGATCGACGACCTGGAGCGCGTGGAGGAGCTTGGCAGCGCATCCGCTGGCCCGGGTGCCCAGGCGGGCGGCCAGGACGTGGCCGCGGTCCACACAGGACCCGATGCCGCCACCACGCAAGACGACGAGACGATCCCTGTGGATACGACGAGCGATGCCTCCCCTGGCGAGGCAGACGCAACGGAGGAGGATGACGCGGATGCAACCCGTGCTTAACGTCGAGGACGTTCGACACTTGGAACAGGCGCTCACGCGAGAGGGGGTCAGCCTCGCGGAGCTCATGCGCAGGGCTGGCGCCGCGGCAGCGCAGGAGGTCTCGCGCGTGGAGGATGCGAAGGCCGTGGTCGTGCTCGTCGGGTTTGGCAACAACGGCGGCGACGGATGGGTGGCCGCGGAGCGGCTCATGTCGCTGGGGTACCAAGTACAGGTGATAACGCCCGTGGAGCCTGCCGAGGTGCAGAGCGACCTGGCGCATGTGGTGGCCGTTGCCGCCGAGCGCGCGAGCGTGCCCTTTGTGGTGGCGCCACCGCGCAGCGAGCTCGAGAAGATCCTGAGCGCAGCCGACGTGGTGCTCGACGCCATGTTGGGCACGGGCTTCCACGGGGAGCCCAGGGCACCCTTCGACATCTGGATCGAGTGCCTCAACGCATCGGGAGCACGCGTCATTGCCGTGGACGTACCCAGCGGGCTCTCGGCTCAGACAGGCCGTGCCAACGGTGCGGTGGTGGTGGCCGACGAGACCGTTACCATGCTCAGCCTCAAGCCTGGCCTTCTTACCGACCAGGGACGCGACGTAACGGGCACCATTACCGTTGCGCCGCTTGCCGAGCAGACCGAGCGCTTGGTGATCGAGGCCGACCCCGTGGCGTGGCGGGCCGAGTCCGAGGACTATCTGGACGTGCTCATTCCGCCCTCCTCGGCCGTGGACAAGTTCACGCGCGGTTCGGTGCTCGTGATTGGCGGTTCGACGCGCTTTGCGGGAGCGCCCATCCTCGCGGCACGCGCGGCGGCACGTGCCGGGGCCGGCTACGTGACGCTGGCCGTGCCCGAGCCAGTGGCGTCCATCGCGCAATCGCAACTTGCCGAGATTCCCGTGGTGGGCATGCCCTACGATCCCCAGCGCGGGTCGTTTGCCGCCGACGCTCGCGTGCAGCTGGAGGAGCTCGTAAGCAAGAACTCGGCCGTGGTGGCGGGCCCTGGCATCACCGTCAACGCATCCACCATGGCCGTCGTCGCGGGACTGCTGCAGTGCGACGTGCCCCTGGTGCTCGACGCCGACGCGCTCAACTGCCTGGCCAAGCTCACCACGGGACGCCTGGACAGCTTCCCCGAGCTCATCCGCAGGAACTCTCCGTTGGTGCTCACGCCGCATCATAGGGAACTGGGCAGGCTCGTGGGCCTTGCCGACGATCCGCCTCAGACGCTCAGCGCCGCGCTCGAGGCGTCGCGCCGCATCGTGTGGGCCGAGGGTGGCCGCGAGGTGTGCGTGGTTGCCAAGGGTTCGGCGACCGCCTGCGTGGGCGTGGACATTGCCATGCTGCCCAAGCCCGGCCCCGCTGCGCTTGCCACGGCTGGCTCGGGTGACGTCCTGGCCGGCATCATGGGTGGCGTCCTGGCAAAGAGCGCCGGCAAGTTCGACGGCGACAGCCTGCCGCTTTTGTGCGCGATGGCATGCGAGATACACGGCTGTGCCGGGGCGATTGCGGCAGAGCGGTATGGGTCGCAGGGCGTGATGGCCGGAGACGTTGCGGACGCCGTGGGCCTCGCATGCGACGCGGTTGCCGAACAGGCCACGTACGTGGGCGGATTTGACGCATAAGATGGGAACGACGCGTTGTGTGTGGGGCGCGTTGGTAGTTGGGTACGCATGAGAACAGGGGAGGTTGGCAAGATGGCGCGAGGTTTGCGGTGTCCCGACGATCGCTGGGCTTGGGTGGAGATCGACTTGGATGCGATCCACGACAATACCGTGGCGCTCAAGCGCCTCCTCGATCGAGGCGTGCAGATGATGTGCGTGGTGAAGGCCGACGCCTACGGGCACGGCGCCGTTCGCTGCGCCAAGTCGATGGCACGTGCCGGTGCGGACCAGTTTGCCGTCGCGACGGTGCGCGAGGGCGTCGAGCTGCGCGAGGCGGGGATTCGCGAGCCCATCGCGATTCTCTCCGAGCCGCCCCTGGAGGCGATTCAGGACATCGTGGACCACAACCTCGCGCCTGCCGTGTACACGCAGGACTTTGCGCTGTCGCTGGGGGAGTGCGCCGCGGCTGCCGGCAAGGTGGCCAACTATCACCTTGCCGTGGACACGGGCATGACGCGCATTGGCGTCAACTGGCGAGACGTGCTGGAGCTGCGTCGCTGCATCGACTTCCACCGTGGCATTGAGTGCGCGGGCACGTTTACGCACTTCGCGACTGCCGACGTGCTGGGCGACTGGGACTTCGAGATGCAGCGCCGACGCTTTGGCGAGGCGGTGGCAACGCTGCGCGACGCCGGGCTGGACACCGGCCTGGTCCACTGCAGCAACACGCCTGCCACCATCATGCATCCCGAGGTGCACGAGGACATGTGCCGTGTGGGCATTGGCCTGTACGGGCTGCATCCCGCCGTGGAGACACGTCGCAGGGTGCGCCTGCGTCCTGCGATGAGCGTTCGCGGTCGCATCACACGGGTCGAGCGTCCCGAGGTGGGCACGGGCGTGAGCTACGGCCTCACCTACCGGGTGCCCAAGCCCAACATACAGATCTGCACCGTGCCCATTGGCTATGCCGACGGTCTCTCTCGCACGCTCTCGGGCAACATGGACGTGCTGGTAAAGGGCGAGCGCTGCCGTCAGGTGGGGCGCATCTGCATGGATCAGTTCATGTTTGCCGTGGCCGTAAACAACGTGCGCGCCTATCGGCCCACACAGGCGGTGTCGCAGGGCGACGTGGTTACGGTCCTGGGCACCGACGGCAACGAGATGGTCTCGGCCGACGACATGGCCGCGCGCCGAAACACCATCAACTACGAGGTCGTATGCGACTTTGGGCTGCGATTGGACAAGGTCTATGTCTAGCGTCGCGCGACGCGGCCGGCGCAGGGTCCCGCGCGCCTACCTAACGGAGGAGGATGCCAGCATGCCCGTGATGCACATTCCCGGACACGAACAGCAAAAGCCGCAGGAGGTGCGTCTGGAGGAGATTCTGGACGTGATGGGCGAGTGCCACCTGTGTCCGCTGTGGGAGACGCGCACCAACATGGTGTTTGGTGTGGGCAATTCCAACGCGCGCGTGATGATCGTGGGCGAGGGGCCGGGTCGCAACGAGGACCTGCAGGGAGAGCCGTTCGTAGGCGCCGCGGGCAAGAACCTCGACGCGCTCCTGGCTTTGGCGGGCCTTGCGCGTAGCGACGTATACATTGGCAACGTAATAAAGTGCCGCCCGCCCAACAACCGCAATCCGCGGCCCGAGGAGATCGCCGCGTGCGCGCCGTTCTTGCGCGAGCAGATTCGCTCCATCTGGCCCGACGTTATCGTGTGCCTGGGCAACTTTGCCGCGCACTTTGTGCTGCGCACCGAGGTGGGTATCACGAGCCTGCGCGGTAGGTTCCACCAAACGGGGCACTTTGCCGTAATGCCCACGTTCCATCCCGCGGCGGCGCTCTACCACCGTGAGTGGCAGCCCATCCTCGAGGACGACTTCCGCATGCTGGGTGTATGGCTCGCCGAGCACCCCGCCGGTCCTGGCAAGGACGGTGCGTGATGCACAAGGACGTGATTACGCGTACGACCGCCGAGACCATCGCGTTGGGCGAGCGGTTGGGCGGCGTGCTGCAAGCTGGTGACGTGCTGGTGCTCACGGGCGATCTGGGTGCGGGAAAGACGCAGCTCACCAAGGGCATTGCCGCAGGCATGGGTGTGCGGGATGACGTGACGAGCCCCACCTTTACCATTGGCATGGTGTACGAGGGCGAGGACATGCCGCTATATCACTACGACCTGTATCGGCTCGAGGACCCCGATCAGCTCGATGACACCGGGCTGTTCGACGTGCTGGGTGACGATGGCCCCTGCGTGATCGAGTGGGGCGAGCAGTTTGCGGAGCAGCTGGGCGACGAGCGCCTAGACGTGTATTTGGTTCGCAGAGACGACCAGGCCGAGATGGGCGAGGAGCCTGCCCGTCAGGTGCGCTTTGTGCCCCACGGCCCGCGTGCCCAACAGATAGTCGACGCTCTGTAAGGATCGCACCCGGCACAAGGGGGGTGGACATGGGGAGCTGGCAGCAGAAGACTGGAGATACCTAGTACTGGAACTGGACCAGCCTGCAGTCCTCGCAGCAGTAGGCGTCGATTCTTATGCGGTGACCACTCTTGACGGGCGTTATCTGGACGAATCCTGCTGCACTCTTCGCGTTTTTGATAATGCGAGGCACTTCGTCCGCGAAGCTAAAGGCCCGTCCTTGGATGTGAACAGAAAGCCCTGCCGCATCTCCTGACCGCATTTCGGGCAATCCATTGCCGCCTCCTTTTCGAGAGCTCTTTGTACCATGACTCCATTGCAATCAAACGAGACCCTCCTCTCGTCTTCTGTCGACGAAGGCTTTTATGGGCGTTGCCGTTACGGTCAAGATACGGACGAGTTAGGTCTCCGAACCTCTCCCTAGCGGGTTTCTCGCATCGTCTTATTGGGGGCAATCCGATTAAGACATGGAGCTGCGCCCTAATTCCCTAAACCATGATTTAGAGCTCATCGAAATGCTGGCCATTTTGGTAAATGCGTGCGAGCACTGCCCCAGTGCCAAGTCCGGGTGCGGAACTGCCGCGTTTTCTCGGGATGCATGCAGTTTTGGAACGGCGATAAACACGGGGCCGCATTTCCACCCCTTTCTACCTGCGGCGATGGGGGTACCATGTCGCCCCCGTGGCGGATTCGCACTCAAAAACTGCATGCATCCGCACATTCTGCGCCAGTTCCTTGCCCAAACCCGGCACTCGGTGCAAACGCACACACATTCCCCGCTACGCAAGCAGGGCGGCGCGCAAGGCGAGACGCTCGGCCTGCTTCGTGCTGCTGGGAGGCAACCGCTTTCCTACCTTCTTGGCAACGAGGCGGGCCACTCCGGCGAACGCCTCCTCGTCGTGCACCACGTCGCTTGTGAGCGCGATAACGTCAACGTGCATGGTACGCAGGGCGAGCGTGCGACGCGCCCCCTCTCTCAGGCTCAGCGGGTTGGAGTGGAACTCGTCGCTGTCGTATTCGATGTCGAGCCGCACCGACGCCCAGTACAGGTCGGGGATGAGCTTTCGGGAAAATGTGAACGACTCCGCATAGCTGTTCACCTTGCGTTTGGCGTTGAGCGAGGGTCGGGGCAGTGCGTATCCGCCCATGTGGCGAGGCAGACAAAAGAGACGCTCCTATAGATTGTCAAGCTTTATTTCGTGGCTCTTCAGTGTCTGTTGGCATACCGTCGAGCACCCAGCGGGAGTACCTTTCCGCCAACTTCCT
>CADBCS010000044.1 GCA_902793195.1 uncultured Coriobacteriaceae bacterium
GGCTACGACGCCAGGAGGACGGCGTTCAACGGCCGCGTGACGGCCAACGCCCACGTGCAGACCTTCGGCTGGCTGGGGTACAAGAGCGCCGGCAGGTTCGGCACCACGGGCAAGTCCAAGCGCATGGAGGCCTTCTGGCTCAGGCCGGGCGGCCTGCCGCCGGCCACCGGCGTCGAGTACCTCTCGCACGTCCAGCGCCAGGGCTGGGAGAAGAAGTGGTCCAGCAACGGTAAGGTCTCGGGCACCCTGGGCAAGTCCCGCAGGGTCGAGGCGCTGCGCATACGGCTCACGGGCGAGTCCGCCAGGCACCTCAGCGTGTGGTACCGCGTCCACTCCCAGACCTTCGGCTGGAGCGGCTGGGCCAAGGACGGCGCGCCCGCCGGGACCTCGGGCTACAGCAAGCGCGTGGAGTCGGTGGAGGTGGTGGTGCTCTCCAAGGGCGCGCCCGCCCCAGGCCCCACCAAGAACGCCCTGCGCGCGAAGAGGTAGCACCGTCCGGAAGGGACCGTCCCCGACGGGTAAGTAACTGTACCGGAGGGGACCGTCCCCGACGGGTAAGTGGGCCGTGCCACATCGTGGTGCGGCCCACGTTTTTCCCAGCCCGTTGATGCTGCACGAGCATCAATATGTGGCGATTTTGTGTTAGCTTTATGGTACATGTTGTTTGAAGGGAGCAAATCATGAACACCCGCGCTCGTTCCCTGTTCGTACCGCTCATTGCGTCACTCATGGCATTCGTAGTCCTTGTGGCAACACCTTCCTATGGCTTTGCCGAGGAGGGTGGCGAGGCCAAAAACGGCCAGGACCTCATCTCGATGCTAGAGCACGTGCCTTCCACAGCCACGGGGGCAGAAGGTGCCGTGGGCGACCTGTCTGCGCCGCCCATCTCCACGCAGGCGGTCTCCTTCGATTACGTGTGGCACCCCACGGCAGCGAACGATTATCTCAAGAAGGCGAAGAAGAACTCCCCGGTTGCCATTAGGCTGGGAGGCGACCTAATAAACCAAACGATCAAGATTCCCTCGGGGGCAGACGTGACCATAGACCTGAATGGTCACGACATCAACAGGGGCAAAACGAAGGCGGGTCGTAACGACGCCGCAATTATCGTGGGAAGCAATGCAAGGGTGCTCATTAAGGACTCGACGGCGCCCAAGAAGCGCACCTTTGGGATATACAGGAGTGACGGCTCAAGAGGCACCACCACGTATACGTCTGCGGGCATCATCATGAACGGATACAACTCCAACGGTGGTGGCGGAATAGAGATCTCGGGCGGCGTCAAGCTCACGCTGGACAACGTGACCATTGCCGGCAACCGTGCCGAACAGAACGTTGGCACCAGTGGCTATGGTGGAGGTATATATGCGGGTGGCAAGGACGTGGCAATCGTCCTCAAGAACTCGAGGATCATTGGCAACTACGCCTACAACGACGGCGGTGGCATCTGTGCCAACAACACCCTCTCCGTTATCACGCTCACCAACTCGGTAATGGACGGTAATGCTGCCAAGAGGCATGGCGGTGCCATCGAGCTCGATTCTGACAACTCGATTATCAGCGGCGACGGAAAATCCTCCCTGCGCTACAACTATGCGGGTGCAAACGGCGGCGCGGTCTATCTCAACAAGGGTGGCAGTACCGTCAAGGGCCTTACGATCGAGAACAACAAGGCAAGTGGTACGGGTGGCGGTGGAGCATGGTCCGACTCATCGAGTAACGGGTTTGCGAGCCTCGTGATAAAGGGGAACAGTGCGCCGAGAGGTGGCGGTCTCTACATCACGTCGTCAAAAAACAGCATCGCCTCCTGCACGATTACAGACAACACGACATATAACACCGCCTGGAACATGGGTGGTGGCGTGTATGCGAAGTCGGGAATAACGAGCGGCTTCTCCCTGTCCGGCACGTCCGTCATCAAGGACAACAAGGGAGGCAACTTCATCCTGGCCGAGGGAGACCGCGTAAACGTGGCGCTCGCACGCTCGTCCAACGTGCACATGGACTACGAGGTGCTCAAGACGACCAGCGTCCAAGTGTCCAGCGACGGCGAGCGGTTGTCCAACTGCATACGCTACCTCAGCAGTGACGCCAACAACCACTTTACGTACAACGCAAGCACCAAAACCATGTGGTACGTTGCCGGATCCAAGGACAAGAACAACACCGTAATAACCGGCCAGCCCGCAAAGGATCGCCAGTCGCTGACCAAGATCAACCCATCCGACGCGGCCCCCAAGGCCACGGGCAAAAAATACAACGGATACGAGGTCCTCAGGGGCATCGTGCGCTTCCCCAGCGTTGAGGATGGCCGCAGCGACAGCGCGACCTCATTCTACTACTCCGACGGCTACTTTACGGATGACCCCTACCAATACAATGAGCATCTGGCGACCCTGTCCATGTGCATGGCCATGAGCGGGTTCTACCTCAATGCGGGAGGCACCACCGATTACACCAACAAGCACGCGTCTGCGCGCCAGTTTATGTCGGACATCGGCTGCGACGACGACAAGATCTACGTTAACGACTGGAACGTGCAAAAGCCCGGCACGGCCACCATTGGCGTGACCATTTCCAGCAAGACCATAAAGGACGCCGATGGCGCTGAGGTCGTGCTGGTACCCATAGCCGTGCGCGGTGCCGGCTACGAGGCCGAGTGGTCGAGCAACGTGACCCTGGGAGGGACCGTTGGTGCGGAGGCGGCGGGATTTGCCGATGCCGCCAACAAGGTGTTTACGGAGGTCAACGCATATATTGCCAAATACGGCCTCAAAGACCGTGCCAAACAGGGTAGGGTCAAGTTCTGGATTGCCGGCTACTCGCGTGCGGGAGCCACTTCCAACCTCGTGGCCAAGCGTCTCATAGACCGATATGTCATCCAGCAAACGGGCCATAAGTGCGACGTCTATGCATATCCCATGGAAGCTCCGCAGGGTGGCACGGACAACAGCGAGGACAAGAGATACGTAGACAAATACAATTGCATACACAATATTATCAACCAAGCGGATCTCGTACCGCTGGTGGGACCCACAAAGATGGGCTTTAAGCGCTACGGCGTGGACCACTTCATTCCAGGAACCGCGGCAGGAGGCGTTAAGCGGCAGGTGCGACAGGCCAACCGCGCAGGTGACAACCGCGCAACTTACAATTGGGTTTACTGGGGTCACGACACTGCAAGGATGGGTAGGTTCAAAGTGACCACCAGAAGCGACAACGAGGTATATGCCACGAACAGCGCGTCGTACCCGACCATGCGAAACGAGATGCTGCTCCAGCTCGTGGCGGTCGATCCGAGCATGGACTTCGACGACTTCTTCCAACTGGGCAGAATGCGCTTTGTGACTCCCAAGATGTGGTATGAATCCGCTAATCAAGAGGTAATCGAGGAGCGATTCATCGTTGACTTCATCAACGACCTCCAAAGATGGGGCATTGGCAACCGCAAGTCCTACGCCGACAAATTAGAGGGGGCCTTTCAGGACGTCATCGGCACCGTATTCGCATTGGACAACGAGGCCATGGACGGATTCGTAACGCGGGCCTCCACCGTCTTGGGACGAGTCGACTACCTCTTCAGCTCGGACTTGACCATGCATGACATATACGATTACGTCATACATCACTACGAGCAATTGTCTGAAGAAAGGAAGATGAAATATGTCAAGGCGATGGTCGGCAAGATCGAGGAGAGCGGAGCCTTCGACTACCTGACCCCCGCGCAAGCGGCCAAGTTCAAGAAGAGCCTCCCCGCATTCGTTGACTTTGCGTTTAAGCTCCTGCGGGCGGACTACGTCACCCCGAGCTACGACGACAATGAGCTCAGAATGCTTTCCACCTTTGTGCTCAATTCGAGTCGCATCATGTCCAACCACTATCCCGAGGTCAACCTCGCATGGCTGCGTGCCGCCGACTCCTACTACAAAGACGACAAGACGTCGTTTGCGCTGAACAACGCCAAGAGCGTTGACGCGCCTTCTGCCTACGTTGGAAAGACGAAGCTCGTGGCGGGAAGCAACGCCAACGCCGTGGCGACTGGAGACCAGGACGTAACGCTGAACGTGGACAACGTAAAGGGCGAGGCCGTCTACTACAAGGTGACCAAGGGCGGCACGACGACGTCTGCCAACACGTGCAAGAATGGCTACGACATCTACCGTGGCGCCGTACGCGTCTCCCTCAACAAGGGCGAGACCTGCACCATCACGGCGTATGCGATGTCGTTTGGGACAAAGAGCCAAGAGGTTACCTACACGCTCAAAGCACAGGCGAACAAGCACAAGGTCACGATTGTGGGCGAGCCCGACGAGACCAACTCCAAGCCGGGCGTTTCCAAAGACTACGAAGAGGGCGCAACGGTCGAGCTCAAGGCGCAGGAGTCCGTAACGGCAGAAGACGCCGTGTACAAGTTCCATCGCTGGATAGTTACGAACGAGCGTGGCAACAACTGCCGCGATCTGGTTGAGGATATTGGCGTCGCGAGCACCAAGATGACGCTTCCCGAGAGTGGCCCCAGAAAGTATCGGAGCGGCTACAGCCTCACGGCCAGGGCACTCTACAAACGGTACGCGCGGAATGACAACCTGCACAAAGTGACGGTGTCCATGGGGAGTGGGTCCGAGGCCCATATCGGCTTCGTGCGCGATGGTCGACAGTTCAAGTACAAGCCCACCATTCCCGAGGGCAAGACGTTCGTGTCGTGGAAGGTCGAGGCCAGCAACGGCGGGACCGATTGGAAAGACATCACGAACGCCCTCAAGCCGACCACCGACGGCACGTGGGCAGGAAAGTCCAAGGCCGAGGTTCTCTTTGCGGCTCCCAAGGTTGGAGAGACGGTGAAGGCTGCCGACAACAGCGAGTTCACCTTTGCGAAAGGATACGAACTGCGGGTCAGCACGGAGCTGGTTGACATCGTAACGAAGATTGACGTTGCGGGTGTGGAGAGCCCCTTCCAGAGGGTGACGGATCCCCAAGCCAATACCTATACCGCGGAAGGCACGAACGACAATCCTGCCGCTACGGTACAGTGCTACAAGCAGGATGATGCGCAAGGCAATCCCACTGCCAACGTACCGCTCCAAAAGATCGTATGGGAGAAGACGACGGCCACCAACAGGAACGAGGACACGACCTATACCCATACGCGGACGTGGCATGCGAGCATCCGCGTTGACGTGGGCGAGGGCACCCGGTTCGCGAACGGGGACGCGCTCGCGGTGACCATGAACGGCAACCCGAGTCCCTTCGAGGACAAGATCAAACTGGATGGCGGGGACGACATTGCCAACAAGCAGACGTGGTCGGTGGCACGCGTTACCAGGCGAAGTGACTCGTCGGTGTTCATTGACCTCCAGATCAAGCAGGTGGTAATCGAGGGGAAGGCGACGTTCCATCACACGGTCACCGTGCAGGTGGCGAATGCGAACAGGCCCGTCTACAAAGAGGACAGCACGACGGAGATCGACCATTACGAGCCCCTCAAGGACAAGAACGGCGATCCGATCACGTGGGACGTCGACGTGACCGTGCGCGAGGACAAGCCCACGTTCGAGATATTTAGGACGCGCGACGTAAGCGGCGGCAAGTGCGACGACTTCTTCGTGCCCGCGAACTCGGGGCTCGAAAAGGTCAACCCGCATAAACCGAACCACATAGACAGCGAGTGTCGCATCGTCGACTCGACCAAGGACCTCGTTTTGCAGGCGCTCTACATGCCAAACTTCAGCTCGGTCATCGTTCGCAAGTTCCCGCAACCGACCAAGGACCAAGAGCTCCCGACCAAGGACGCGCTCAACGCGGAATTGCTGTCGGGCCAGCCGAGCGACCAAATCGATCTGGAATATGTGCTGCCGGACGACTCACCGTTCCTGCTGGAGGCCAACGGCGGCCTGGCCAACTACTATCCCTACATAGACGACATCACGTGGACACCTGCTCCGCAAGCCGAGGGCAAAGCCGCGGGTGACACGCAGTATCGAGCCGAGGTCAAGCTCGGCTACCGGGTTAAGAAGAGTGAGGGCGTCTTTGAGCCCTTAAGGTTCATCTTTGAATACAACTTCGACACCGCTGCCGTTATCGAGACCCCTCAGGATGCTCCGGCATACGAGTCGGCCAAGTTCCTCCAGCACTACACGATCTTGTCCCTGGCCTTCAAGCGCACCGAGCGCTCGAAGGACCATACGGTGACGGTCGTCGACAACGCAGATGGCACCGCCACCACCAACACGTGGAAGGAGGGTGACGCCAAATCCGTAATCGCAAAGGACGACTACAGCGACCGCGTCTTTACTGGTTGGGTGGTGAAGTGTGGCGACGCAGAGGTGCCGGACGAAGAGCTCGTCAAGCTTGGCCTCGACGCCTCCAAGCTCACGCGCAGGACGCTTGCCTTCACCATGCCCGCGGTAGTGGAAGGCAGTGAACCCTTTACGAACGCGTACAGCCTGAGCCTCACCGCCACCTACAAGCCCAAGGCAGAGTCGCTCATGGTCACCCTTGCGCAGCCGACGGAAGACGCCGTCAACCTGTCCGACGTGGCCACCGTCAAGTGGCAATGGGGCGAGGACGAGCAGACGCAGTCCGCGTCAAAGGAAGTTGCCGTGTCGTGGGGCGAGGACGTGCGCTACTCCGAGACCATGAGCGCCCACAAGTACACAGCCACCATGCGTCTTGATCCGGCAACCGCGCGCGAGCTCAAGCGCGGCAACAACCTGCCGTCCATCGTCAATGGCTGGGCCAGCGAGTCCTCGGCCACCTGGAACGCCGACGGCAGCCTTACGATTGCGCTGAGCTTTACGGCTGCGTACCCGCTCCCGGCATATCAGGTCGTTATTGGCGCCTACGACGTCAACGACTACGATGCCACTGGCACGCAGGCAAAGCTCAAGCAGAGAAAGGCCGGCGAGGACGGAATCGAGACGCTCGTGGACGTTGCCGATACGAGTCAGACGATCGTGCGTGGAACGGACGCGCGCGATGGCTTTAAGCTCGTGGCGCCGACGTTTGCCGGTGCCGAGTTCGTTGGCTGGGCGATTCCGGAGGGCTCGAAGGTGACGTTTGTCGACCAGGCCACAAAGGACTCGTTCGAGTTCGTTGGCGACGCCACGACGCAGGATCCATGCATGGTTCACGCCCTGTACAAGCCCATCGTCACCAAGCTGCAGGTGAGCGTACCTGCACCGGTGGCAGGTCAAAGCCTGGCCACGAACACCACAGAGGGCGTCTCTGCGGAGGTCGCCGAGCTGCAGAATGCCGACATGTTCACAAACAGGATCCCAAGCGTGAGCGTGAGCGAACTGCTGTGGTCGCCCGAGGCCGGGCAAGACGTCGCCGCTTACGATACGGGATATGCGGCTTCCGCAAAGCTGCAATTTGCGAAGGACGGCGGAGCGTGGCAATGCGGCTTTGCCTCGGATGTGGCCGTCAACGCTGGGGACAGCGAGACGCTGGGTTGGTTCGAGGGTGAGTCGGGAACGGCGCATCTGTACTTCCCGGCCACCGAGCGCGACAAGAAGCACTCCGTGACGATTCGCGACTTCCACGAGGAAGATGGCGGAGAGCAGGTGCGGAAAGAGAACTGGAGCGAGGGCGAGTACCGGTACCTAATCGCAAAGGAGTACGAGGACAAGACCTTCACCGGTTGGACGATTTCGGTCGACGACAAGGAGATTGAGTCCACCGATGCCACCAAGCTCGCGAAGCTTGGGCTCACCAACAACGCTGAGGCCCCCTACAACAGGCTCACCGACCAGGAGATCGTCCTTACGATGCCCGAGGGGGATGTGAACACGGAGAATGCGGACTTCCCCAGGGAATACAGCCTGAGCGCCGTCGCCAACTACAAGGACAAGGTGTCCGCGCTTATGGTTGCCTTGCCGCAGCCTCCCATCGGGCCGGATGCCAACAGCAGCACGAACGACACGGCAACCCTGGAGTGGGACGACAACGGCACCCACAACGAGGTCCAGGTTCCCATACAGTGGATGAGCGAATACTCCCAGAGCGAATCGGACGGCGAGAAGGTCTGCACGACCAACTACACCGCCATCTTGGATCTCCACACAGACGATGAGGAGACAAACAGCAAGATCGCCGCCATGGTGGCGAACTGCGTGGAGTTCCCCGAGGTCATCGCGAGCCTGCAAGCCGGCTCGGAGGATGGCCTGCAGATCGATGCGGCCGGCGCATATGCCGAGAAGGGCGACGGCAACGCGCTATTGGTCTCGGTGCCGTTTGTGAGCGAGATCCGGACCGTTCAGTCCCGCAAGGTCGTCTTCGAAGCATGCGACGCAAACAGCGAGGGCCATGGTCGGCTCAAGGATACGCCTGCCCAGACGCTGACGTACTACGCCGACGAGTACGAGGACGACACCGACGAGTTCACGCTCCACGCACCCGTGGTGGCAGGCGGCCTGTTCGTGGGTTGGGAGTACGACGAGGACAATCTGGTAAAGGTACTCTCGCCCAATGCCGCTCCAGCCTCCGAGGCGGACGAGACCACCGCGACCTTCAAGTTTAGGGACAGCGCGCTGACGGGTGCCACCTACACCATAAAGGCGCTGTACATGCCCATCGTGGAAAACGTCGTCATCAACTTCGATGCGCCCGTGGGCGGAAAGCCGCTGGCAGGCAAGGACGACGCGCGCGTGCGGTACGACCTGCAAAACGGGGCGTTCGAAGAGCTGAACGTTGCGGTGGCACAGCTCACGTGGAAGATGGGGAGCACGACGGCGAGCGCGGTCACACCGGCCGAATTCAACAAGGAGTATACGGCCACGGTCACCTGCGACCCCGGCGAGGCGCTGTTCGCCTACGCGGACGACGTCATGGCCTTCCATGGCGCGCAGCCCATCGACTTTACGACCGCGAATCACGCGGCGGTGATCAACTTCGACGCCACCGAAAAGCGACCCAACCACGAGGTGAACGTCGTGGACAACGCTGCGGGTTCTGTTGCCTCGTACCGTTGGCAGGAACAAAGCGTGAAGCATCTTGTGGCAAAGTCCAACGACGACAGGGAGTTCGTTGACTGGACGGTCAAGAGGATTCAGGGCACCGACGAGCAAGACGTTACGGAGACCGTCCTCGGTAACCTAAAGGGCAATGCCACCATCGCGCTTACGGTGCCCCAATCGAGCGGGAATGCGGGAGCCACGTTCCAAAAGAACTACTCGCTGAGCGTCGTCGCCAACTACAGGGACAAGGTGGGCACCCTCAATGTGAGCCTCGCTAAGCCAGGCACGGAAGGTGGCCTGGCGCAGACGGCAACGCTCGCGTGGGTGCAGGGCGCGCAATCGCAGACGGCTCCATGCGATGTGATGTGGACACAGGAGACGAGCACCGAGGGGACTCTCGTCAACCAGACCTGCACCGCCACGCTGAGGCTGGCGCCTGCCGATGCGAGCAAGTTCAAGCGCAACGGCCTGAACGTGACGGTCAACGACGACGCGAACCAGCCCGTAACGGCCAAGTGGTCCGACGACGGGAGCCTCACGATTACCACCAGCTTCAAGAACGTGGAGGCGGCGGTGTCTGGGGTGAGCTTCCGCAACGTGACCGTTGAGGCGTACGACGTGAATACCGGCGCCAAACTGCCCAACGCCCTCTTTAGTCAGAGGCTGTACTCGGTCCCGGTTAGGACGTCCACCGTATCTGGAACGGATTACGACCAGTTCGTCCTGATGCCCCACAACGTGCCGGGCGGCGCCTTCGTTGAGTGGCAGGGGGATGGTGGGTCCGTCGACGGCAACACGATCACGGTCCCCGCTACCGCCACAAACGTAACGGTTAAGGCGTTCTACAAGCCCGTCGTAAGCTCCGTCAACGTAAGGCTTGCTGCGCCTGACCCAGACGCTGCCACACCGCTTGCCGCAAATGCAGCGCTGGGTGCCACGCTTGCCAACGTGAGCCTCTTCTCGTCGCCAGGCGCGGGCAGTGGGACCGTAGCGTGGACGCCTGAGGGCGACTACAATGCAGACAAAGAGTACGAGGCGGCCGTGGGCATTGCCTACACGAAGGCGCCATTAAGCGACGGCTGGCAGTTCGCGTACGCACCGAGCGCCTATGCCACGGCGTCCGCCGACGCTTACGTGTCGCTCGACACCGCCACCACCGACACCACCACCGGCACCGCCTACGTGAGCTTCGACGAGTCCGCGCCCACACAGCTGCTTGCCGTATACCCGCCCGAGGACGTGTTCCTCGAGAATAGCCAGAACAACGCCACGGCCATCGCCACATACCTTGCGCAGAATCGCACGACCACACAGATTGAGGTGAGCGGAGACGATGTGGCCGAGGCCCCCGTGGAGTGGGAGACGCCCGTGTGCGTGGAGAACGGCGGCAAGACGCTGGGCTCCACCTGGTACGCCAGGGGCAAGGTCAAGCTCAGCGAGCTCTACCCGACGGTGCAGGCGCCGGATACGTACACCTACGTGGCCATCTATGTGGATGCGTCCGACACGCTCAACCTCGTTGAGGTCATGCCAATCTACGACGTCTATGGACTGCAGGCAGGGGCCGACGAGGCCACGGTGCGCGGTCAGCTGCCCGAGTCCGTTATGCTCTCGCTCGAGGAGGGCGAGTCCGCGGAGGGCACCATCACGTGGAACACGGTACGGTGCGTGGACGAGGTCGGCACCATTCGCTACAGCGCCAAGTGGACCGCAACGGGTACGATCACGCTGCCCGAAGGTGTGACCAACACGGACGGAGTGTCGCTCGACGTGAGCATCGACGTGTACGTTGACCTGCCCGACGTTGCCGACAATCTTGCCGAGGCTCCGCGCGCCACACCCGACGAGGACCACTACAACAGCGAGAAGCCCATCACGCTCTACACGAACGAGGAGGGTGGCACCGTCTACTATCGCATAGTGCCCGATGAGGAGGACATCGAGACGACCACGATCGCATTCCAGCAGTTTACGGGTGAGCCGATCTACCTCGACAACGAGAGTGCGCCCAACGGGATGCTCTGCATCCAGGCATACACGGTTCCCGCCGCCGGCAGCGACAAACAGAACAGCGACGTTACCACCTTCGTCTATGAGCTGGACAACAACGTGGCGGTGCCCGAGGGGGAGGACCACGTCTTTAACGGCTTCGAGCAGGTGGGCGTGTGGGCCTTTAACGACTACGACCTTGTGAGCCCGAGCAGCGGTGCCAATGTGGACGAGAGCGGTAACGCAGTTGCCACCAACGTGGGCACCTACACGGTTGTCGCCAGGCTCAACAAGCAGGGTGACTATAGGTGGGTTTCGGAGTGGCCCGAAGATCCGGATGAGTATGAGGCTTGGATGAACGCCGAGGCCGACACAGCCGACAAGACCGTCACCTTTACGATCACGCCCAACACCGTCAATAACTGCACGTTCGAGCTCGCTAAGTCGGTGGCCTACACCGGCAAGGCCGTGGAGCCCAAGCCGGTGGTCAGGCTGGGCGACTACGTGGCCGTGGAGGGCCGCGACTACACGCTCACCTACAAGGACAACGTGACCGTGGGCAAGGCCACGGTGACAATCACCGGAAAGGGCAACCTCAAGGACACCAAGACGATCGAGTTCGAGGTGGACGGCGGGGCGCAGCTCACCACCACCTACGCCGGCCACGTGCAGACCTACGGCGACATCACCTCGGTGAGGAACGGCGCGTCGCTGGGCACGGTCGGCCAGTCCAAGCGCATCGAGTCCTTCTCGGCCACGGTGACGGGCGGCACCATCGAGTACCGCAGCCACGTGCAGCGCAAGGGCTGGGAGACCGCGTGGGCCAAGGACGGCATGAAGACGGGCACCACCGGCATGTCCCGCAGGCTCGAGGCCATGCAGATGCGGCTCTCCGACCGCCTGGCCGCGGCCGGCTACCACGTGTGGTACCGCGTCCACGCGCAGACCTACGGCTGGATGGGCTGGGCCTGCGACGGCGCGCCGGCCGGCACGAGCGGCCAGTCCAAGAGGCTCGAGGCCATCCAGGTCGTGGTGCTCAAGGGCGACGCGAAGCCCAAGGGCTACGACGCCAGGAGGACGGCGTTCAACGGCCGCGTGACGGCCAACGCCCACGTGCAGACCTTCGGCTGGCTGGGGTACAAGAGCGCCGGCAGGTTC
>CADBCS010000045.1 GCA_902793195.1 uncultured Coriobacteriaceae bacterium
GAGACAGGGGGTCGGAGGCTTTGTCTCATCAGGTAAATCCAATGCCTTCAGCAGCGGCTGCCACCCCTGCTGCGCCGCGGTAGACTCATGGTAGGCACACCGTCACCAAGGAGTCCCCATGAAGCAGCAGCGACCCTTCCCGCGCGTCGTCATCACCCGCAAGGCCGCGCGCTCGCTTGCACAAGGGCATCCGTGGGTGTTCGAAGGCGAGGTTTTGTCAGAAGAGCCCGCTCCGCTTGACGGACGTGAGATGCAAAACGGCGATGTCGTGGATGTCGTCGAGCAAAACGGAACCTGGCAGGGCGCAGGCCTCATCTCACAAAACAGCAAAATCCGCGTGCGCATAGTCACCCGCAATGCGAACGACCGCATGGACGAGGCGTTCTGGCGCAGAAAGCTCGCCTGGAGCTGGCAGTACCGCAAAGCCACCATGGGCAATCGCGCACTCCCTGGCGCGGAGCCCGACACGAACTGCTGCCGCGTGCTCTTCAGCGAGGCCGACGGATTTCCCGGCCTCGTGGTTGACCGGTACGAGGACGTGCTGGTGAGCCAGGTGGGCACCGTGGGCATGGAGCGCCTGCGACCCCTCCTGTACCCAGCGCTGCTCGACGTGCTGCAGTCAGACGGACAAGACGTGCGCGCCCTTTACGAGCGCAACGATGTCCCCGCGCGTGACCACGAGGGTTTGCCCAGGTACAAGGGCTGGTGGACGGGCGATGGCCTCACGGCGCCGGCAAGCGCGCGGAGGGTCATCCGCGAGAACGGCATTGCGCTCGAGGTCGATTTCGAGAACAGCCAGAAGACCGGCTTCTTCCTCGATCAGAAGTACAACCGCCGTGCGGTGCGCGACCTAGCCGATGGAAAGCGGGTGCTCGACTGCTTTTGTCACGTGGGACCGTTTGGGCTCAATGCGCTTGCAGGCGGTGCGGAACGGGTCCGCTTTGTGGACGTGAGCCAGACCGCACTCGACCTCGCCCGGCAGAACGCCCAGATCAATGGATACGACGAGACCTTGGTCTCCCTCACCCGCGCCGACGTGATGGAGTACCTGCCGACGCTTCGGGATGGCAGGCGGTTGCGCGAGGAGGGCGGGCCGTTCGACCTGGTCATCCTCGATCCACCAGCCTTCACCAAGAGTCGCTCCACCGTCCGCAACGCCATGCGAGGGTATCGCGAAATCAACACGCAGGCACTGCGCATCCTGCCCCGCGGTGGGTACCTCGCCACGTGCAGCTGCTCCCAGCACATGACGCGCGACCTGCTCGCCCAGGCGATCGCCGAGGCGGCACACGACGCCGGCGTGCAGCTCAAGCAGGTGGAGGAGCGCCAACAGGCTCCCGACCATCCCATCCTCTGGGGCTTTCCCGAGAGCCACTACCTCGACTTCTTTGTCTTCCAGGTGGTGTAGACCAAGCACGTCGCGGCAACGGTGGAGGAGGTTCATCCATGGCAAACGTAATAACCAGCTTCGAGGACGGGCGGGACGGGTGGTCCCTAGACGACGAGGGCACCCTGCTCGTTGTCGGCGACAGATTCGATGGCATCCAAGACCCCCGAATACGGAATCAGGTAAGGAGAATTGTGCTCAGGGGGGTCACATACGTCCCCCCAAGGACGTTCGAGGGCTTCGATAACTGCTGGGAGGTCGACTTTGAATTATGCGAGGATCGCGGCTATGACTTTGGCTATGCCGACGAATTCTCGTTTGCCCACTGCCGCTCCTTGTACTGGTTCGTCGACAAGGACGGAAAGGCCCGCACGTGGGGCTGCGACATGGATGGTGATATGCCCCAGAGCGCAGTTCTGGGCACGCCTTTCCAAGAGATGTGCGACCTTGGCATTAGTGTGGAAGCAATCCCGTTCTTGAACTCACCTTTGCACGACACAGACGGGACTGTGACTGCCGGCATTTGGGGAAAGAGGTTTCTTTCCCTGGTTGAGTCAGAGCTTCTTTTGATGGCTCATCTCAGGGTCCCCGATTACGTTGGTCCCCATTGGTACTCTCGGTTTCGTGAGCCTCCCAAGGACAGGGTCCCGTGGTTTCGCGACTGCCTCAGGTTGCTGGCGTGTGGGGCAGAGGTGGGCGAGCCGGCCATGCTGTACCTCGCCGCGGAATACGCTCGTCACGCACGTTGGGGTTGCGGGGGTCTTGCGCGACTGGATGACGCAGGCGCCTTTGAGGGAAAAGACCCGACCGAGCTGTACTTGGCCGCCGCACAACGTGGGTCGCTGCAGGCAAAGCTTTGGTGCGCCTTCTGCATGGAAGATGGCAGGAATGGCATGCCAAAGGACCCCCTCCTTGTGCGAGATTACCTAAAGGACATTCGCGAGCTTCAAACGGGCTCTGACCAGACATGTCCAATTCCGCTCTCGTTTGGGGAGCTGGAAGTACTCAGGTCGAGGCATGACTACCTTATCGACTCGGCTTTCTTTGGGAACGACCTGGAAGAGAACCACATCATGGACCGGTGCTGTTACGAGCCTGATCGACTTTCGGCGGAGTTGTGGAATCCTTCGTTCCATGCAACGTGCCACAGGGCATGCTGGATAACCGATCTTGCGATGGACCTCGGCCTGAGCATAGCCCTGGACATGTGGTACCCATGCGACAGTTACGTATCGCGCGAAGAGGTGTACCCAAACGTCCGGACCTACGACGAGCTGGACATGGCACAACGGGAGCTGCGCGCAGAGAAGGACGAGTGGCTCGCCTGGTGCCGCTCCCGGGGCCTGAGCGTCACGATGTGAGGGGGACCATGGAACATGCGGACTACATGAGAATGGCGCTCGAGGAGGCGCGTCTGGCCGCCGAGGAGCAGGAAGTGCCAATCGGCGCCGTGGTGGTGTGCGACGACGAGGTTGTTGCGCGCGCCCACAACCGGCGCGAGACCGACCACGATCCCAGCGCGCACGCCGAGTTCCGCGCCGTGGTGGAGGCATCGCAGACGCTCGGTCGCTGGCGGCTCACCGGCTGCACCGTGTACGTGACGCTGGAGCCATGTCTCATGTGTGCCGGTCTCATGGTAAACGCGCGCATCGACCGCTGCGTATATGGCGCCCCAGACCCCAAGGGCGGCGCACTGGGCACCCTCTACGACGTGAGCTGCGACGAGAGGCTCAACCATGCCTTCGAGGTCGTGCCCGGCGTGTTGGCCGACGAGTGCGCACAGGAGCTGCGGACCTTCTTTCGAGCCCGTCGCAACCGTCGCTAAGAAGGATGCTTTTTGGCACTTGCCCCTCTTGGACCGAAACACCACCCCTCCTAATGTAGACCGCTCAACGCCCAGAGCTTCAACAAGACCTTCCTGAACGAGAGCCGCTGGAAGATGTTCCTCGAGGGCGTGGGCACCACGCTCTCAATCACGCTCGCGTCGATTCTTTTGGGCACGCTGCTCGGGTTCCTCGTGTTTTTGCTCTGCTGCAACGGCGGTCGCGTGACCAACGCCATCAGCGGATTCTGCATGTGGCTGCTGCAGGGCATGCCCATGGTGGTGTTGCTCCTTATCCTCTACTACGTCGTGTTCGGCAAGGTGTACGTAAGCGGCATCGTGGTGTCGACCATCGGCTTCATCCTGACGTTTGGCACGTCGGTCTTTGGCATGCTCAAGATGGGCGTCGGCGCCGTGGACGACGGCCAGCGCGAGGCGGCCCGCGCCATGGGCTACTCGGACCGGCAGACCTTCTTCAAGATCATCCTGCCGCAAGCCATACCCCACGTGGTGCCCGCCTTCAAGGGCGCGGTCGTCGACCTCATAAAGGCCACCTCCATCGTGGGCTACATCGCCGTGCAGGACCTCACCAAGATGGGCGACATCGTGCGCAGCCGCACCTACGAGGCGTTCTTCCCGCTAATCGCGGTCACGATCATCTATTTCCTGCTGGAGGGCATCATCAACTTCCTGGCAGGCTACGTCGCGCGCGGTGTCGACCCCAAACGTCGAAGCCGCAACCATATCCTCAAGGGAGTGAAGACCGATGATTAGGATCGAGCACCTGCGCAAGGAGTATTCCAACGCGACGCCGCTCAAGGACGTCAACGCCACCATTGCCGACGGGGACGTGATCTCGGTCATCGGCCCCTCCGGAACGGGAAAGAGCACGCTGCTGCGCTGCATCAACCAACTCGAGAAGCCCACCTCGGGCAGGGTCTGGATCGACAACGTCGAGATTACCGACCCCACGTGCAACATAAACGAGATCCGCAAGAAGATGGGCATGGTGTTTCAGTCCTTCAACCTGTTTGGACATCGCACCATAATCGAGAACGTGATGCTGCCGCCCGTCGAGCTGCTGGGCAAACCCAAGCAGGACGCCTACGACGAGGCCATGCGACTTCTGCGCATGGTGGGACTGGCCGAGAAGGCGCTCAACTATCCCGACGAGCTATCCGGCGGACAGAAGCAGCGCATCGCCATCGCCCGCACGCTTGCCATGGACCCGGAGGTCATTCTGTTGGACGAGCCCACCAGCGCGCTCGACCCCACCATGGTGGGCGAGGTGCAGGCCGTCATCCGCGAACTCACCAAGACGGGCAAGACGATGATGATCGTCACCCATGAGATGGCCTTCGCCAAGGCCATCTGCAACCGGGTGTTCTACATGGACGAGGGCGGCATCTACGAGGACGGCCCACCCGAGCAGGTATTCGACAACCCGCTGCACGAGAGGACCCGGCGGTTCGTGCGGCGCCTCAAGGTGCTCGAGATCGACATCGACAGCCGCGACTACGACTTGTTTGACTCCCTTGGCAGAATTGAGAGCTACTGCCACAGGAACCAGATCCCTCCGCAGCAGGCGCGCAGGGCCCAGCTTGCGTTCGAGGAGCTGGCCGAGCAGCTCGTGGCAGCTCTTGCGGAGCCCAAGATAAAGGCGGTTGTGGAATACTCCGAGACCGCGGAGCAAACCAAGCTCGACATGCGCTACGGCGGCCCCGCATTCGACGTGACGCACGAGGGCGACGAGCTCGCGACCAACGTGCTAAGAAGCACCGCAGACCAGATCGAGTACCACAGGGACGAGCAGGCCGACCTTGCCAACCACGTCCTCGTGACCATTAGGACCAGCAGCTGAGCACAGGCCGCCGCACCGACCGTCCGGAAGGGACCGTCCCCGACGGACGGCCAACGCACCGGCTACGTTATGCGAATCCCTCGTCTGTGAGCAGGGGACCGGACAGGCCGTCGGCAGCCTCGGTCGCAAGCTGGTCGGCACGCTCGTTGCGTTCGTGGCCGGCGTGGCCCTTTACCCACAGCCAACGCACCTCGTGTGGCTCCATCGCCGCGAGCAGCCGCTTCCACAGGTCGGGGTTCTTTACCGGCTGCTTGGATGCCGTCTTCCAGCCCTTGCGCTGCCAGCCATCCACCCAGTGCTTGTTGAAGGCGTTCACCACGTACTGCGAGTCGGAGTGCAGCTCAACCTCGCAGGGCCGCTTGAGCGCCTCGAGCGCCACTATGGCGCCCATCAGCTCCATGCGGTTGTTCGTCGTGCGCGCATATCCCGCACTCAGCTCGCGCACGTGCTCGGTGCCGTCCGGCGCAACGTAGCTGAGCACCGCGCCATAGCCCCCTGGCCCGGGATTGCCCCGCGACGAGCCGTCGGTATAGGCGACCACCCGCATGCGATCCGACGCCATCACTTGGCCTCCGCCCAATTGGCGCCCACGCTCACGTCGGCCACAAGCGGCACGCGCAGCTCGCACACGCCCTCCATGGTGTCGCGAACGAGCTCCGAAAGCGCCTCCACCTCGGCCTTGGGCACCTCAAAGTCCAACTCGTCGTGAATCTGCAACACGAGCTTTGCCGCCAGCCCCTCCTCGCGCAGACGCGCGGCCACGCGAATCATGGCAATCTTTATGATGTCGGCAGCCGTTCCCTGCATGGGGTGGTTCATGGCGGTGCGCTCGCCAAACGAACGCATCTGGTAGTTGCGCGAGTTGATGTCCTTGATATGGCGCTTGCGTCCGTACATCGTGCTCACGTAGCCATGTGAGCGGGCAAACGCAACCTGCTCGTCCAGGAACCTCCTCACGCCCGGATACACCGCGAAGTAGCGGTCAATCATTTCCTGCGCCTCCTTGCGGGCGATCTTGAGCGAGGTGGACAGGCCATATGCCTGCTGGCCGTACACGATGCCAAAGTTCACGGCCTTGGCCCGGCTGCGCAGCGCGGGCGTGACCTCGTCCACGGGCACGTCGAACACGCGCGCCGCCGTGGCCGCGTGGAAGTCCTCGCCCTCGTTGAACGCCTGCACCAGATGCTCGTCGGCGCTCAGATGCGCCAGCAGGCGCAGCTCGATCTGCGAGTAGTCGCAGGCCAAAAACACGCTTCCCTCGGGCACGGTAAACGCCGTGCGCACGCGATGGCCCAGCTCGGAGCGCGTGGGGATGTTCTGCAGGTTGGGATCGGAGCTCGAGAGGCGTCCCGTCGCCGCAACCGTCTGGTTGAGGGTCGTGTGAATGCGCCCGTCGGTTCGGATGAGTGCCGGAAGGGCGTCCAGGTAGGTGGACTTTATCTTGGCGCGCTCCCGGTACTCGAGCACCTCGGCCACGACGGGACTCTGGCGGCTCAGGTCATCGAGCACCTTGGCGTTGGTGGAGTAGTACCCGCGCTTGGTGCGCTTGAGTCCGTAGGTGGGCAGCTTGAGGACGTCGAACAGGACGTGCGAGAGCTGCATGGGAGAGTCCACGTTAAAGTCCTCCCCCGCTGCCTCGTGAATCCGGTCCACCATCTGCGCAATCTCGGTCGCGAGCTCGTCCGACTGCTCGCGCAACCTCTGCGGGTCGGCGTGCAGGCCGGTGCGCTCCATCTGGGCAAGCACCGGGACCAGCGGCATCTCAACCTGCTCGAACAGATCGAGGGACCCATCACGCTCAAGCATCTCGCGCAACGGCTCACGGAGCACGCGTGCCCCAAAGGCATCGAGCGCGGCACGCGGACAGTCATCGTCGGGCTCGGGGAGCGAGGTCTTCAGCACGTCTGCCACCAGGTCCGCCACCGCAAAGGAGGAGCGATCGGAGTCGAGCAGGTAGTCGGCAATCGCCACATCGAAGACACGCGTCGCATCCAGGTCGCTTGCCTCGACCAGCGCCTCATCGGCCGAGTCCATGGGATACACGGCGTGCAGGACGGCCTTGACGTCACCAGACGCCATGCGACCCTCGAGGATGACCTGCGTCAGGGCCACCGTGGCCTGTGCCCCCTCCAGGCAGAGCATTGCGTCCTCGGTCGAAACCCAAAGCGTCAGCGATTCCTGCTCGCCTGCGCCAAAGTCCAACGCCAGTTGCGCCCTGCCGGCACCACCCGCCCCCCGTTCAACCGCTACGCCCAGCCATAGGTCCTGGCCAAGTGCCGAGGCAAGGGCCCCAAGCGCCGCGTCACCCACGGTGGGCTTGGGTACGACGAGGTCCGATTTGGCCCCCTGCGCCTGCGAGACCTCGTTGCCCGTACCGCCGCCAAGACGCGCGATACGCCTCGTCATGCCCGTAAAGCCCAGAGCCGAGAAGGCAGTCACGGCAGCAGTCGGGTCGAACGTGGGGAACCGCGCGTCGGAGAAGTCAAACTCTATGGGGGCGTCGGTGCGTATGATGGCAACCTCGCGGCTCAGCAGCGCATCGTCGACGTGGGCGCGCAGGTTCTCTCCCACTTTGCCCCTCACCTCGTCGGCATGCTCGATTACCCCCTCCAGCGAGCCGTACTTGCAAATGAGGTCCGACGCGCGCTTGGGCCCGATTCCCGGCACGCCGGGAATGTTGTCGCTCGAGTCGCCCTTGAGGCCATAGAAGTCCGGCACGAGCGCGGGCGTCACCCCGTGGTAGAGGTCCTCCACGACCTCCGGCGTCATGATCTGCACGTCCGAGACGCCCTTCTTGGTGCTCACTATGCGCACATGGTCGGTGGAGAGCTGGTACATGTCGCGGTCGCCGGTAAACAGGTACATGTCGTAGCCGGCGTCCTCGCCGCGCCGCGCCAAGGTTCCCAGGATGTCGTCGCCCTCCCAGCCCTCGAGCTCCACCACGGGGACCTCCAGCGAAGTGAGAAGTTCCTTGACCATGGGGAACTGTTCGCGCAGGCTCGGGTCCATGGGCGGACGCTGCGCCTTGTACTGGGGCAACATCTCCATGCGCACGCGCGGCTTGCCCTTGTCGAACGCGCAGATCACCCCGTCGGGCGAAAAGGACTCCACCAACTTTATAAACATGTTGAAGAAGCCAAAGAGCGCGTTGGTCGCACGCCCGTCTGGCGCGCTCATGGGCTGGCGGATGGCATGGAACGCCCTGTGCATGAGCGAGTTGCCGTCGATTACCGCTATGGTGCGCCTGTTCTCTGCCATCGGTGTCTCCTTGTCGTGGAACGTCGGCCTCCTGCGTGCCGTCCCATTATACCGTGAGGTCGTGTGGGGGGACACGCGGTATAATGCGGGCAGCAACGATCCTGAGTTTGGGGAAACGTATGGATAATAAATTTTACAATCGAATCAGCGCGGCCCGCCTTGCCGTCGTGGGCAGCATCATCGTCTTGACCATCTTTGTCATTGGCACCATCTGGACGACCAGGCGTGCCACCCAGGACACCAACGATGCGATTCATTCCGTCAGCCTCCTCTACCTGGACGAGCTGGCGGGCAGACGCGAGCAGGTCGTGGCGTCAAACCTCCAAAACAACATCGACGTCATCAACGTCGCCATCGAGCTGCTGGACGAGGATGACCTCAGCGACATGGAGCACCTACAGGAGTTCCAGGCGCAGATGAAGCGCCTCTTCAACCTGGAGAAGTTCGCGTTCGTAGACACCGACGGCACCATCTATACCTCCAAGGGTACTCAGGACAACAACGAGGACTACCAGTTTGACTACAACAGGATCAGCGGACCGGAGATCTCCATTCTCAACCTCAAAAGCCCCGACAAGAAGGTGGTCATCGCGGTCCCCGTCAATCTGTCCTTTATGAACAAGACCCTATGCGTCTGCTTCATGGAAATCGACATGCAACAAATGCTGTCGGGCGTCTCGATGCACTCGGACGAAGGGAGCACGACCTTCTGCAACATCTACACAAGCGATGGCATCGCGCTGACCAACACGGTTCTGGGCGGCCTCGCGGTGGAGGACAATTTGCTCGAAGCAATGAGAAATGCGTCGTACGAGGACGGTTACAGCTATGATGCGTTCCTCTCCGACTTCTCGGAGCAACGCAGCGGCGTCACCTCCTTTACGTACAACGGCATTCAGGAGACGCTGAGCTACGTACCCATAAAGGGCACCGACTGGCTGCTCACCTACCTCATCCGCGAGAGCGTGATAAGCGACCGCATAAGCTCGGTCTCGGAGGGTGTCGTCGTACGCAGCGTGGCCCAGTCGGCCATAACCGTCGCGGCGCTCGCCGTCATGTTCGCCTTCATCATCTCTCAGATGCGCCGTAGCGCGCGGCTGCTCCTGGAGAAGGAGACTGCTGCCGCCGAGAATCGCGCCCGCAGCCAGGAGCTCGAGCAGCGCCTCGCCCTGCAGGAGGAACTCCTCGAACAGGAGCGCACGCACGACGAGCAGCTCAAGCTCATTGCGGCGCTCTCGTCCGACTACTGGAGCGTCTACTTCCTCAACTTGGACGACAACGAGGGAGTATGCTACCAGTCCCATGCCGACATCGAGAACGCCCTTGCCGTGGGTGAGCACTTCCCCTACATCGAGGCCGTTACCACCTACGCAAACCAGTACGTAACCAAGCAATACCGCGACGAATTCCTGCGCTTCGTCCAGCCCGAAGCCATACGTGAGGCCCTGAGGGACAAGCAGGTCATCTCGTTCACCTACCTGGTTTCCCGTCACGGACAAGAGGCCTGGGAGATGGCGCGCTTTGCCGGCGTGCGCCATTCCAAGGACGCAGACAACGACCTCGTTCACAACGTTGGCGCCTGCTTCTGCGATGTGGATGCCGAGACCCGCAAGTCCTTGGCGCAAAACCAGCTGCTCAGCGACGCGCTCGCCACCGCCGAGAAGGCCAACCAGGCAAAGACTGCGTTCCTCTCCAACATGAGTCACGAGATTCGTACGCCCATGAACGCCATCATCGGCCTGGACAACATCGCGCTCAACGACTCCCAGACCCCATCCACGACGCGTGGGTACCTGGAGCAGATTGGCACCTCGGCGGAGCACCTGCTCGCACTTATCAACGACATCCTAGACATGTCGCGCATCGAAAGCGGGCGCATGATCATCAAGCACGAGGAGTTCTCGTTCTCCAAGCTGCTCGAGGCCATCAACACCATGTTTAGCAGCCAATGCCAGGAGCAGGGCCTCAACTACCAGTGCCACATAAACGGAGAGGTCGACGACTGTTACATAGGCGACAGCATGAAGCTGCGCCAAGTGCTCATCAACATCCTGGGCAACGCCGTAAAGTTTACGCCCGAGGGCGGCGGCGTGGAGCTCAAAGTGGAGCGCACGGCACACTTTGACGACAAGTCCACGCTCCGCTTTACCATCTCGGACACTGGCATCGGCATGAGCGAGGAGTTCCTCCCCCACATCTTTGACACGTTTGCCCAAGAGGACTCCTCGACGACAACCAAGTACGGAAGCTCCGGCCTTGGCTTGGCCATCACCAAGAACATCGTGGAGATGATGAACGGCAACATCGAGGTGCGAAGCACCAAGGGCGTAGGAACGACGTTCGACGTCACCGTCACGCTGGACGACTGTGCCAACATCTCGCTCGACGACGCGGAGATTCGCCCCGAGGAGATGTGTGTGCTCATCGTGGATAACGACCCCATCGCCCGCGAGCACGGAAAGCTCGTGCTCGAGAAGGCGGGCATCGAGTCGGAGCTCGCGGAAAGCGGTGCCGATGCCATCGAAATGGTGCGCCTGCGCCACGCGCGACGCGACCCATACAACCTCATTCTCGTGGACTGGCAGATGCCCCAAATGGACGGCGTGGAGACCACGCGCCGGATTCGAGACATCGTGGGCGACGAGTCAGCGATCATCATCCTTACGGCCTATCGTTGGGACGATGTCCTGGAAGAGGCCCTACAGGCAGGCGTAGATACCTTCATTCCCAAGCCACTCTTTGCCGCGAACCTCATCGAGGAGTTTAAGGACGCCCTGCGGCGCAAGAACATGAGTCTTGGTCAGCAGGAGCACAAGGCCGAATTGTCCGGACGACGCGTGCTGCTCGCCGAGGACGTTCCCGTGAATGCCGAGATCATGATGATGGTGCTGGAGATGCGCGAGATCCAGTCGGAGCTGGCCGAGAACGGCAGGATAGCCGTCGAGAAGTTCGTCGAGCATCCCGCTGGCTACTACGACGCGATTCTGATGGACATGCGCATGCCCGAGATGGACGGTCTTGAGGCGACCAAGACCATTCGCACGATGGACCGCGAGGACGCGCGGCGCATCCCCATAATCGCCCTCACGGCCAACGCCTTCGACGAGGACGTACAGCGTAGCCTACAGGCAGGTCTCAACGCGCATCTCAGCAAGCCGGTGCAGCCCGACGTGCTCTTCGAGACGCTGGAAGGCCTTATCGAGGACTGACCTCGACTCCCGGAGGAACAAGCCGCCAAGAGACACACCCTTGGCGGCTTGTTCGCGCGCACGACACGGACGGATACCCAAACGTCAAGCCCACATGGGGATACCATGCCCAAATGGTGACTTTGGGACCCTCCCCCCATCCGTTGCGGGTACAATGGCGCACAACTGCAACACGGAGGGGGAAGACGATGGCCCAAGACAAAGTGACCGCGGAGTATGGCAGCCTGGTATTCTCGGACGCCGACATGCGCAAGCGCCTGCCCAAGCCCACCTATAAGGAGCTCTCGCGCGTCATAAAGGAGAACAAACCCATCGACCTCGACATCGCCAACGAGGTCGCGCACGCCATGAAGGAGTGGGCGCTGGAGAAGGGTGCCACGCACT
>CADBCS010000046.1 GCA_902793195.1 uncultured Coriobacteriaceae bacterium
GAACTCGCGGAAGTCGGACAGCGCCGACTGCGTGCCGTAGCGCACGATGGGGAGTATCCCGGTCATGTAGCACGCCGCCACCGCGTCGGCGGTGAAGGTCGCGTTCTTGAACAGCAGCCTGAGGAAGTAGACCCAGTCTTCCTGGGACGCCCTGGAGCGGTGCTCGCGCAGCGGCGCGTCCCACTCGTCGATCACGAACACAATCTTGCGACCCGTGGCGGCCACGAAGTCGGCGAGGGCGGACGTGAGCTCGTTGAACCTGCCCTCGTCGCCGACACCGGCGGTTGGCACCTCCGCTCGCAGGTCGTCGAGAAGAACGCGGGACACCTCGGCGGAGACGTCCGCAACCCCCCGGAACGCCGTCATGTCCAGGTGGACCACGTTGTAGGCGTTGAGGTGCCGCTCGAAGCTCGGGTCGCGGGAGATGTCGAGCCCCTCGAAGAGGCCACGCGAGTCGGCGCCGCACGTGTAGTAGGCCACCAGCGACTCGGCGGCGAAGGTCTTGCCGAAGCGCCGGGGCCGCGTGGAGCACACGAGGCCGCGCGGCGTGCCGATCACGGCGTTCACGAGGGCGATGAGCCCGGTCTTGTCGACGTACTCGTCGGCCAGCATCCGCCGGAACCCCGCGTTGCCCGGGTTCACGTACATGCCCATGCTGGCCTCCTCACCTCGTCCTTACCGCTTCCATGGTAGCACGGGAGGGTGCGGTAGGCGGTGGCTGCCGCAAGGCGGTCGATGCAGACTTCGATACGGACCAAATGAGCTTCGCGTGAAAGCAGGCACTCCTTGCGCCCTCGCGCTCCGCCAGACGCGGGTCCGCCGCATGTCACCGCGCCACGCCCGCACCCATGGCGGCACGCGCCGTACCCGCCTGCCCCAAGACGTTAACGTCGCCTGCGGGAGGGCTCGGGCGGGCACGTGCGTGCCCGGGGCTGCGGGATCGCCCTTACTTCGTTACGCACGCCGCCCTGCTGGCGTCATAGCCCCGGGGCACCTGGCCCTGGGGCAGCACCTGCACGTCGATGGCCTCGGCGCGCCTTCCCAGGCCGGTGGTGCCGGCCGACTCGCCGTCGTGTGCCCAGCCGAGCCACCCGTGACTCTGGGAGTGCACGCGGTACCACACGGAGTAGCCGCCCTCCTTTGCCAGGTCGCCGGTGAGGCTCACGCGCACGGCCTCCAGGCGGCGGCCCTGGCCGGTGGTTCCCGCCAGCGCGCCGTCGGCCTTCTCGGGCATCCAGCCCCTGCCCTGGGCGTGGACCTCGTACTCGATGCCTCCCGCAAGCGGCTGGTTGGGGACGGAGAGCCTGATGGCCTCCAAGCGGCGGCCCCGGCCCGTGGTGCCGAACTCGAGCGGGTCCCTGGGGCTGGCCCAGCCGTTGCCCTGCACGTGGGCCCTGCCAGTCGCGGCCCCCACGTAGGACACCTGGCCCTTCTCGTAGCCCTCGGGCACCTGGCCCTTGGACAAAACCTGAATCTCCACCGCCTCGGCGCGCCTGGACTGGCCCGCGGTACCCGCCGCCTGGCCGTCGCACGCCCAGCCGAGCCAGCCGAAGGTCTGGGAGTGCACGCGATACCACACGGAGTACGTGTCTGCCACCTTGCCGGAGAGCGTCATCTGGACGGCCTCGACGCGCCTGGATTGTCCGGCGGTGCCGCAGGACGCGCCGTCCTTCACCCAGCCGACCCAGCTCTTTGACTGCAGGTGTCCGCGGTACTCGATGGAGCCCTCCACGTCCTTGGGCAGCGCCACGGAGAACTGCTCCAAGCGTTTGGCCTCGCCAGTGGTGCCGATGAGGATGCCCTTGCCCTCGGCCCCGGCTGCCGCGTTGCCCGTGCCCTGCACGTGACTGGAGCCGGAGAGGGCAATCGAGCCGGCGATGGTGGAGGTCACCTTCTGCGGCTCGCCGTCGGCGTGCTGGTCATCACCCACAGCCTTGTACCACACGGTGTAGAGCTTTACATCGATGCCCGTGGGGACCTTCTCGGACCAGGTCTCGCCGTCGAGCGAATACAGTATGGTGCCGCCCTCGGCGATACCCGCAGTCACGAGCTCCTGGGCCTTGCCGTTATGGGTGGGGTTGGTCGCCTCGGGCGCCGTGGTGACCTTGGCCACGGGCGTGGGGAACTGGACTTTCTTGTATGCGCCTAGGTCCTGCCCGTCTGCTTTGATTGCGATCAGCGCCTTGTCCTGGGTGCCCGCCGCATCCGTCCAGCCCATACCGGCGACGGCGTTCTTTACGATGCCCTCGATAGCCTGTTTGCCGCCGGAGACAGTGACGGAGGCGATGTCGCCGCCGATCGTCACGTTGCCGGGCGGTTCTCGCACACCATACTTCTCGGTATAGATGCCACTGCCATTTGCGCCACCCGTGGCGCTCACGATGCCACCGCTGATCGTCACGGTGCCTGGCCCATCATTTGTGGAATTGGAAGAGATGCCATTGCCATTGCTCGCGGTGACGGTAACCTCCCCACCGCTAATCGTCACGCTATCGCCGAATATGACGCTCCCCTCGCCGCTAGCCTTGACGGTACCGCTATTGATCGTGACAGTTTTGCCGTTGATGCTGCCGTTGGTCTCGACGGTGCTGCCGTTGATTATTACGACGCCCCCCTCCCTAGCCATGATGGCGCTGCTCCTGCCGGTGGCGTCGACCACGCCCTTGTCGATCGTCACGTCACGGAAGCCACTGATGCCTTCGCCGGGACCACCCTTTGCCGCGAGCTTGCCCGCTCCGGTTACGGTGAGGCCCGACCGCTCGCAGAAGATGCCCGCGATTACGTTCGCGTCCTCCTCGCTGACGTCGACCATGCTGTCCGACGCCACCTCGATCGTGAGCGGGTCCGTCCCCGTGTAATAGATACCGTAAGAGTGGCTGACTCTCTCGACGTCACTAAAAGCGTGCCCCGTCGTGATGCTCGCCCCGTCCAGCGTCAGCGTGTTGCTTGTCGCATTGAAGTCCCAGCCTTCGCCTCTCATGTTGTCGCTCGTCACCTGCGTGCCGCCGACCCAGAGAGGATACTCCTGCACGGATGTGATTACCATTTGAGTATTGTCGCCGTTGTCCGAACTAACATCGATTTCTGGCGCACTCTCGCTCAGTGGCACTGTTTCATAGGAATCTGTTGCCGCTATCCTATACGTTGGCGTTGCGTCCGCACGCGCCGTCTTGGCCATCCCCGGCACCAGCCCGACCGCCAGCGCCAGCGCGACGCCGAGCAGTGCAGTCAGGAGCCCTCTCGTCTTCCTTCTCATGAGCCTTACTTTCCTCTCTGTCCTTTCACGCGGGCAGTCCCCTCCATGATCTGGCACACTTACAATAGCATTCACATGTGTCGTCTCGACTTGCGAATGAGCATGTATTCCGCACTTCATACCCCAAGGCACCCGACAGCAGCGAGTGCCAGGAAAGGACTGAGGGGGCAGCCACGTGCCCTGCGTCCCACGACGACGCGGCGTCGCTCACTTGCTCGCCTTTGCCTCCCACAAAGGGGCCGACGCCGCCGACCATGATGCCAAGTGGACATCTACCCGGCAAGGCGAACGCGTGCCCGGGACTATGGGCTCGCCCCTACTTCTTTACGCACGCCGCCTTGCCGGCGTCGTAGCCGCGGGGCACCTGGCCCTGTGGCAGGACCTGCACGTCGATGGCCTCGGCGCGCCTGGAGAGTCCCGTAGTTCCGGCCGGCTCACCGTCGTGGGCCCATCCGAGCCAGCCGTAGGTCTGGCTGTGCACGCGGTACCACACGGAGTAGCCGCCCTCCTTGGCGAGGTCGCCAGTGAGGCTCACGCGCACGGCCTCGAGGCGGCGGGACTGGCCTTCGGTGCCGGCGAGCGCGCCGTCGGCCGCGGCGGGCATCCAGCCCCTGCCCTGGGCGTGCACCTCGTAGGAGATGCCGCCGGCAACGGGCTGGTTGGGCACGGAGAGCCTCACGGCCTCGAGCCTGCGGCCTTGGCCGGTGGTGCCGAACTCGAGCGCGGAGCCCGCGTCCGTCCAGCCCGCGCCCTGCACGTGCACGTTGGCGGTCGCGGCACCGACGTAGGAGGCCTGGCCCTCGGCGTAGCCCTCGGGCACCTGGCCCTTGGGGAGCACCTGCACCTCTATCGCCTCGGCGCGCTTTGACTGCCCGGCCGTGCCGGCGGCCTGGCCGTCGCACGCCCAGCCGAGCCAGCCGAAGGTCTGGCAGTGCGCGCGGTACCACACGGAGTGCGTGTCGGCCACCTTGCCGGTAAGCCTCATCTGCACGGCCTCGACGCGCCTGGACTGCCCGGCGGTGCCGCAGGGCGCGCCGTCCTTGGACCAGCCGACCCAGCCGGTGCCCTGCAGGTGGGCGCGGTACTCGATGGAGCCCTCCACGTCCTTGGGCAGTGCCACGGAGAACGACTCCAGGCGCTTGGACTCACCGGTGGTGCCGATAAGGATGCCCTTGCCGGAGGCCTTGGCGGCCACCTCGCCGACTCCCTGCTCGTGGCCGGAGCCCGCGAGCTCGAGCGCTGGCCCGGCCTTCTTCGAGAACGTCGCCGAGACCGTTACGTTGGAGGCGGGCATGGCAAACGAGCCGCCCTTGACCTCGACAGGGTTGCCCTCTGCGTCCCTCACGGTTACGGTGTCGAGCTCGTAACCGTCCGCGGCCTTGGCAGTAATCTTTACAACCTCGTTCGCGAAGGCGCTGCTCTTGTCGACCTCTACGGTGCCGTTCTTGATGCCATCGGCAATGGCGACGCTGTACTTGAGCTCCGTGTGCGCCCATTTGTGGTCGTGGCTCTGCGCGAAGGTGCCGGTAACGTCGACGGCAGTCGCCTCGCTCTCCCCAGCGAGCACGCAAACGCCTTCGCCAAGGGTTACGGTACCGGCGACCTCGTCAGTACTGCTGCCGATGCCCCATGCGGAAGTGCTCGTAGCGGTTACCGTACCACCGTTGATGGCAATGGCGTATTTATAGTTTCTTTTAGGAGCATCTTCGCCAGCACCGATTCCTGCCCCCACATCACCGGTGGCAATCACAGTTCCGCCGTTGATGGTAACGTTAATCGAACGAATGCCGTCGGAGACTCCGACATAGCCGCAACCAATTCCCGCACCACCGTTGTTGTCGCCAGTGGCGGTTACCGTGCCGCCATTGATGGTTATGGTACAGCTACCGCCGTCGTGGCCGCTGCCGATGCCCGCGCCATAGCTGCCGGCGGCATTCACCACACCTCCGTTGATGGTGATTTTGTTGCCATCTATAGTGTAGCTGTAGTTGCCACCACCGATGCCTGCACCACTGCTGCTGTTGGCATTCACGGTACCGCCGTTGATGGTGATGATGCCACTGTCGGCTACGTAGCCACCTCCAATACCCGCAGATACTGCACCAGCAGTTGCGTTCACAGTACCGCCGTAGATGGTGATGGCACCGCCGTTGATGCTGTGGTTATTACTACCTAAGCCGCTGCCGATGCCCGCCGCATTTCTACCACCGATGGCAGTCACGGAGCCACCATGGATGTTGACGGTGCCGCCTGACCCCTTGTAACCACCTCCTATGCCTGCTCCGCCTGCGAGATCACCACCGCCCTCATTGCCGCCAATGGCAGTCACGGAGCCACCATGGATGTTGATAGTGCCGCCAGAGTATTCAGGGTTCCCGCCGATACCTGCGTTACCCTGGAGACAGGTACTCGTCGTGCCGTCGGTTGTGCCGGCGTAGAGCACGCCCGAGTCGCCACTCTGGGCGTAGATGTTGAGCGTCGCGCCCGTGGTCGTAATGCCCTCTTTTACGGTAAGCCTCGCGCCATCGCACAGAATCAGGTGTGCCGTAGCTGCTTCGCCTGTAATGGAAAGGCGGCCATTGATCGTCTTTTCGCCTTGGACCACGTACCAGCCACTGTTCCAGGAAACCGATTCGTCGGTGGAGTTACTGGTAACCAACGTATAGCCCGCGCATTCCTTCTCTTCTTCTGTCACCACACCCGCATTTTCGTCCCAGCTACGCTCGACGTAGCGCACGGGCTCCTGAGACTGCGGCGCCAACGGCTCGGACGCAACCCGCAACTGCGGCACCTCGTCTGCCAGCGGCTCCGCATCCGGCGATTCCTGCACCTCATTTGCTAGCGGCTCCACAGGCTCCTCCGCCAACGCCGTCAGTGCCGTCCCCGACATGAGTCCCAGCACCAAGGCAAGGCCAAGCAGTGCGCTTACAAGCCTCTTCGTCTCTCGTTTCATGGGACGCCTCCCCATCTCGTCTTGTCCTAGCGGCGTCGCAAAGGCGCCAGTCCGCGCGAATCCATTCGCTTTGGCAGCTATTGTTTTATTGAGATAATACCGAAAAGCCGCCCAAATCGACACTGACACGGTGGAGCAGTTGCAAAACTGCGGTCGGGCACGAAAGGGTATACACATGATACAATCTAATGCTACATGATGTAGCATTAGCAAAAAAGGTGATGGCTATGGGCCTTGCAACAACATCACAGCTCAACGTGCGCATGGACTCCGAGCTCAGGTCTGCTGGGGATGCCGTACTCGAACGGGTGGGGATTACGCCAGCGGAGGTCGTGCGTGCGCTATGGGCAAAAATCGCGAGAGGCGTGCAGGAGTGCGAGCAGGTGCTCTACGCGCTCTCTGACGAAGACGATACTGAAATTTCCTCGCGGGGCGACGAGTTTGTTGGTCAAATCGAGGGATGGCATTCGCAGCTATTCTCTCTGACGGAGATTGATCGAGCGTCCTACGTTCCTCCAACGGATGAGGAGCTGGACGAGATGCTCTACGACGAGTGGCTGACTCGTGATGACGGGACGGTGGCACCATGAGTTCTGGCAAGCCCGTCATCCTCGTAGACACCTGTGTGTGGCTCGACTTGTTTCTCCTCGATCGTCCAGGAAGGAAAGACGCCCAGGCCTTTTTTCGCTGCGCCCTTAACGGCGAGATTCCCCTTGCATATGCCTCCCACAGCACGCTCGACGTTTACGCGAAGGCGGGCATATGCGCGAAAAGGTTCTTCCGGGAGACCGGGCAGCTTACCGACGCGCAGGCTCGAGCAGCAAGGACCTTTGCCTGGGATTGTGCAACTCAAATGCGCGAGGTGGCCACGCCCGTGCCGGCCGACATGTCGGACTTCTACTATGCCGAGAAGTTCCGCCCCCTGCACGAAGACCTTGAGGACAACCTCATCTTGGCTGGGTGTAATCGCGCAAAGGCTGATTATCTTGTCACCACCGACAAGCGCCTCCTTCGTCACGCAGACGTCTTGGCGAAGACGCCGACAGAAATGCTGGCGCTGCTGCAGTCGGGCCTCGCCCATGGCAACGGAGAAGAGCGCCAAGCGCATGACTTCACCTACTATATGCGCCAATGGCTTGCGACTGAGCGTTCGTAGATTCGCCTGCCAATTGTTGGCATGCCAGTCCTTTCGACCCCGCGACACCGTGCCAGCGCTTAGATGCGGGCTCGGGCTGGGTGATAGCGCAGCTCACGCTGGCAGTCCCCTCCCCGACCGTGATGGAGGCGCCTTCTGCGGAGTAGGCGAAGTCGTGGGTGTGGGCCGATGCCATCTCCGCCTGCGGTCCTTCCGCCTTCAAGCGTCGAATACATAGGCAGCGGCGCGTTTGCGTATTTTCCCGTAGTGGGCATAACCGTGGACGAACGTAACGAACGCTACGCGTCCAAGGACGGCTGCTTGCTCAACGCCGCCGGGGACGTACTCATGGCGGTACCATGCTCGTCATCCCAAGTGATTCTGATCCCCGAGGGCGTTGCAGCACTGGGAGCGTTCGCGATGTGGCACTATTCCACCGATTACAAGACTGAAGGATATAGGCGTGGGTGCTTTTTCGGGCTGTCGGAACGTGGTGGCTTTTGCGAGCGGGTGCGGAGGTGCTGTGACCATTCCACCGGACGTGCGCGTGCACGTTGAGCGCGATTCCTATGCCCACCGTTACTCAATAGATCATGATTTGCCGTGGATCGCTGAGTAGGGGGCGACGGAGGTTCAAGCCCCGGTCGCGCCCCGCTGCTTGCCGCACGAATGGCCCCTTTCGTCTCGAGGCAGAATGCGGTTTTGGATAAGTAGATAATTTCTATGCTTATACTCGTATTCGTCAAGGGTGTTCGCAAGTAAAACCCGTCGCAAAACGAAATGCTATGCTTGGATTGCCTGCCGTTCCCATAAAGGAGTCATCATGAGCTCAAGAAAAAAAGCAGTTACCGGTCGGTTCTTGATTGTGTTTGGCATGGTGCTGGCAATGGCCACAGCGCTCCTCGGTTACGTCATCACGCCCATTGCGCTCGCGGACGACGGAGATATTGTTGCCGTCGAAGCTCAGGATCTTGGCAACAGCAACAAGGTCGCTCGCACGATCATGATCTACATGGACGGCGGCGCCTCCGAGGCGAACACGGGCGTATGCAGCACCATAATCAAGGAGTACCTGCACGCGAGCTTCAACCGGAACAACTTCCGCGTCATCGTGATGACCGGCGGTTCGAGCAAATGGCACCTTGAATCGCAGTACCTGAGGGACAAGGACAGCGACGGCACCCTGACCGGGATCAGCAACGAGTACAACCAGGTCTGGGAGGTGTACGGAGCCCAGGACGAGACGGAGGGCTACCTACGGCTGCTGGACGGCGACGGCGTGTCCGGCGATGGCGGCGAAGCCCGCACATCCGCTAACGAGCTCATGTACGGAAAGGATACCCTGAAGAACTTCATCAACTACGCGAAGCAGGTCGCGCCCGCCGAGAAGTACGACCTCATCCTCAACGACCACGGCTCGGGCCCCGCGCACGGCTACGGTAGCGACGACCACGGCGACCCGAGCATGATGATGTCCGTCCTCTCCCTCAGGCAGGCGCTTGCGGAAAGCGCCGTCGTGGGAGATGTCGGCAAGTTCGACTTCGTTGACGTGGACAGCTGCTTTAATGGCAACTTCGAGATTGCGCTTGCCCTGTCAGACTACACGGACTATTTCCTGGGCTCCGCGGACGTCGACCCCTTCGCCACGGTGGACTACACCGCACTCTTCAACTACCTAAACGAGAACCCCACGGTTGACACCAAGACGTTCGGAAAGCATCTCGTGGACCTCTTCGCCGACTACTACAACGAGCACCCCGAAGACATATCGGTGGGCAACGCAATCGTCTTTTGCGTGGTCGACACCCAGAAGCTCAAGGAGAGCGATATCGTGAGCAGGATGCAGGCGATCGCGGAAGAGCTTCGCGCCCAGGCCACGACCGGCAGCTTCTACGACGAGATACGCACCACGAAGGACGACTATCACTTTGCCTACCATAACCATCAGGACCTCTGGACGCTGGCGGAGCAACTCGGCCTAAACGTATACGAGACGGACTGGAGCGACCCCGAGCTCAGAAACGCCTACACGGACGCGGCGCTCGAGGTGCAGAGGATCCTGAGCGACGAGGACGTCATCTACTCGAGGTACGCGAACTCCTCGAGGCATTTACAGGTCACCTTTGGCAGGGAGCTCGACGGGTCCGTGACGGTTAGGTCCACGAGCGTCCCGGAGGGAGGGCTGAGCCTCTTCCACACGTGGAACCCCACCAAGGGCTCCTGCGCGTATGACGTGCGCCATTACGTCAACGCGATGCCGCAGCTCGCGGCCGCCATGGGCGAACGCACGGAGACGACCTTCTACACCACGTACCCGCAGGCCGTCATCGACTACGAGCTCATCTACGAAGCCGGCATCGCCGTCTCGCGCCTCGCCGAGGCGGGCACGCCCGCCAGCGAGATCGATTACGACAAGGTAGCCGAGTACGTCGTAGCTTCGGAGAACGAGAGGGCCAAGGAGACCTTCGAGACGCTGGTCGCGAGAAGCGATAGGGACGTCAGGGCGTGGCTGGGCCAGATAATCGACATCCAGAAGAAGGAGGTCCTGGACCACGAGAAGACCTCGTTCGCGGTGGAGACACGAGACGGGGTCGAGGGATACCGCATCGACGTCCACGACACCCCCAGACGCACCGTCGGCGTCCCGGTGCTTCGGGCGACGGCGACCGTGGAGGGCAGCCTGCTCGACAGCCCGACCATGACGTTCTATGGCCAGGCGATTTCTAACGAGGGGGACGCGCGGGTCGCCACGGACTCCTCCTACTTCATCCCCAAGTTCGACGGGCAGTGGTACGCCGTGAGAGATTCTGCCGGGGAGACCCACGTCGCAAGCGCCGCGTCCGACCATTCGGTCTATGCAAGTATCAGCATCGACGGCTCCAAGCACGCCCCCGGCGAGTTGGGCTTTGACAGCGACGGGAAGGCGAAGTACGTCTACGTGTACGGCAACACGAAGCCCTTCGAGCTCGCCGACCTTGACGTTGACGCCAAGGTGGACGTGATGATGCACACCGACCCGTTTGACGGGATCTCGGGCGCCACGTCGATGCCGTTCGAGATCGATGCGGACAACACCACCCTGATAAAGGACACGTACGCGAACCTTGGCATCACGGGGGTCGAGCTCAAGCTGGCGATCTCGGACATGTACGAGGTCGAGCACGAGATCAAGCCAAGCCTGAGCTTCGACCCGAGCGGCGGAACGTGGGCCGACGGCGGGAGCGACGTCAGGGAATACGAGGCTGGGCTAGAAACCGAGTTCGAGGTCATCGATGCCCCGAAGCGAAACGGCTACACCTTCGTGTGCTGGAAGGGGTCCGAGTATCAGCCGGGTGACAAATACCTTGCAGACAGCGACCATGCGTTTACGGCTCAGTGGAAGACTATTCGGCTCAACGGCTCCGGCCACGTGCAGGGCAAAGGCGACGTGGCCGCCAAGGAGTCCGGCGAGGGCATCCTCATCGGCACCACGGGCGAGTCCAGGAGGCTCGAGCAGATTACCATGAGCCTGCCCGGGGACACCAGCGGCGGCATCAAGTACCGCGCCCACCTGCAGGGCATCGGCTGGGGCGGCTGGGTCGAGGGCGGCAAGCCCTGTGGAACGACCGGAGCGTCGCGCAGGGTGGAGGCCGTGCAGATGAGGCTCTCCGGCGCGATTGCGGAGACCCACAGCGTGTGGTACCGCGTGCACTCGCAGACATTCGGCTGGCTCGGCTGGGCGCGCGACGGCCAGGCCGCCGGCACCTCGGGCCAGGCCAAGCGCGCCGAGGCCGTGGAGGTGCAGGTGCTGCCGCAGGGCCAGAAGCCCGAGGGCTACGCCGAGGGCCAGGCCTCCTACGTGGGCGCCGCGACCGCGGACGTCCACGTGCAGAGGGTCGGCTGGACCGGTGCGAGCTCCGCGCTCGAGTTCGGCACCACCGGCCAGTCCCGCAGGCTCGAGGCCATACGGCTCCAGGTGCCTGGCCTGCCCGTCTCGGGCGGCGTCTCCTACGAGGTGCATGCCCAGAGGAACGGCTGGATGCCCGCCGCAGACGGTGCGCTGGCCGGCACCACCGGCGAGGCGAAGCGTCTGGAGGCCGTGAAGATATCGCTCACCGGCGACGCGGCCAAGAAGGGCAACTACTCCGTGTGGTACCGCGTGCACAGCCAGACCTACGGCTGGTTGGGCTGGGCGCACGACGGCGAGCCGGCCGGAACCACGGGACTCTCCAGGCGCGCCGAGGCAATCGACGTGCAGGTCCTGCCGCAGGGCCAGGTGCCCCGCGGTTACGACGCCAGCAGGGCTGCCTGCGTGAACGGGTAGCGGGAGAGCCGCCAGATTCAAAGGGCCCTCATGCCCAAACGCGTCAACTATGGCGACCGCCTGGATGTATGCGTGGCAAGAGAAACACTCGGGCTGCTCGCAGAACATGAGGATGGGGCCACCCCAGTCGCGCCGCCGTCCATGGTTACGACGCTCTGTCGAGCGCGGCTCACATCTACACGCCTTTTTTGCCCGAAATCGCAAAACCCCAGCTCAGCGG
>CADBCS010000047.1 GCA_902793195.1 uncultured Coriobacteriaceae bacterium
ACCTGGATGACCGACGCCTTGTTGAGGTATATGGCCTGGTACAGACGGTCCACGGATCGTGCGTCAAAACTGGGCAGCGCCTGCTCGATGGCCTTGATCGTACGGGGATTCGAGATGCCAAACCCTCGCTTGCGCAGTTCGCGAGCCAGCTCGGCACGACCCTGCTCGGCATCGTCCGCCTTGTTCATCGTAACGAAGAACCTGCGAATCTTCGAGCGTGCCGAGGGCGTGACCACTATGTTCATCCAGTCGCGTGACGGACGCGCGTGCTTGTTGGTGAGTATCTCCACACGGTCGCCCATCTGCAGGTGGTACGTGAGCGGCACCACCGAACCGTTTACCTTGGCACCAACGCAGTGGTTGCCCACCTCGGTATGTACCGCATAGGCAAAGTCGAGCGGCGTCGACTCGCGGCGAAGGCTCATGACCTCGCCCTTGGGGGTAAAGACGAAGATCTCGCCCTCGAACAGGTCCACGCGCAGGTTGTCGAGGAACTCGTGAGGGTCGTTGATGTCCTCGTCGCCCACCCAGTCGAGGCTCCTGCGGATGTGGTTGATGGTGGAGTCGATGTTGCGCTCGTCCCGCGTCATCTTGCCGTTCGAGTTGCCCGTCCGCTTGTACAACCAATGTGCCGCCACGCCGTACTCCGCGTGCTCGTGCATCTCGGCCGTGCGGATCTGAACCTCTATGGGCCGCGCGTCGGGACCGATCACCGTCGTGTGCAGCGACTGGTAGAGGTTGGCCTTGGGCGTGGCGATGTAGTCCTTGAACCTACCGGGGAGCGGGTGCCAGAGCGAGTGGACCGCACCGAGCACGGAGTAGCACTCCTCCACGGTGCTGGTGATCACGCGTAGCGCGATGAGGTCGTAGATGTCGGTGAACTCCATGCCCTTGCGCTTCATCTTCTGGTAGATCGACCACAGGTGCTTGGGCCTACCCGAAATCTGGAAGTTCTCCACCCCCACACGGTGCAACTCGTCGGAGAGCGTCTTTATTGCCTCATCGGTGTCGCGCTCGCGTTGCGTACGCGAGTCCTGCACCATGCGGGCCACGCGCTCGTACTCGTCGGGCTCAAGGTAGAAGAACGAGAGGTCCTCGAGCTCCCACTTTATCGACGAGATGCCCAGACGGTCCGCAAGAGGCGCATACACGTCCATGGTCTCCCGCGACTTGAAGACGCGCTTGTGCGGGGGAAGCGCCGCAAGCGTGCGCATGTTGTGCAGTCGGTCGGCGATCTTGATTATGACCACGCGAATGTCCTTGGACATGGCGAGCACCATCTTGCGCAGGTTCAGCGCCTGCTTCTCGTCCATGTTGGACACCTGGATGTTGGTGAGCTTGGTCACTCCGTCCACGAGCTCGGCCACGGTACGCCCAAACCGCTCGGTTAGGTCGCCGAGCGTTGCGGAGGTGTCCTCCACGGTGTCGTGCAGGAGCGCCGCGCAGATGGTGTCGGCATCCATGTGCAGGTCCTTAGCAAGGATGAGCGCGACCTCTACGGGATGGTTGATGTAGGGCTCGCCCGACCGGCGGCGCTGGTCGCGATGGAACTCGGCGGCAAAGCGATAGGCCTGCTCGACTTTCTCGCAACCCCTTGGATCAAGGAAGCTCGCACACGCCGTCTGCAACAGACGGTAATTGTCGGCGTCGGGAATCTCGTCCAAGAAGGACTTGCCTTGACTCGTCCTTGGTCTCATCTCCGCATCCTTCCCCCTACCTGTCTACCGTATGGCCAAAGCCCGGGGTAATGGGCCGATTGACACGACTGAGCATCTCCTGCGCCAGCGACGAGAGCGCCCAATCCCTAAACGTCCGGAACTCCTCCTGGGCATGGAGGCCCTCCGCATAGAGAATCGAGCTTTCGAGGCTCACATGCTCGGGTGACGGGACCATGTGCAGCATGCGCCCGTCGTCGTAGCCACGCACCTCCAAGAAGCCCAGCTCCTCAAAGACACCAATGGCCACGCCCACCGACCCGACGCTCATGTCATGGCCGTCGCGCAGGGACGAGACGTCGAGCAGCTCCTCGTTGCTGAGGGCCACCATATTGTCCTGCGTCTCTCGTGCCTTTGCCACGAGCGTGCGGTATAACGTTACAAGGTTGTCGCGCGAGGGGGCCGTCCCAACGAGAATGCCCTCGTTGATGCGGGCGTCTCTGCTGCCAAACAGCATGTGTATGGTCGCGCTCTTGCCGTCGCGGCCTGCACGGCCGCTCATCTGGTTGAACTCGGTGGCGCAGAAGGGCATGTGGTAGAGCACGACGTTGCGAATGTCTGGAATGTTCACGCCCTCGCCAAACGCGCTCGTGGAGACCACGCAGCACAGCCTCCCGTCCCTGAATGCTTGCTCCGCACGCAGGCGGTCGGCACGGCTCATGCCCGCATGATAGTAGGAGATGGCATGGCCGAGCTCTGGGATGCCCGACCGCAGCATGCGGGTGAGCAGCTCCGCGCGCTGCCGGGAGTTGACATAGACCACGGTCTTCTGTCCGGTGGCCACCAACGACGTGAGCAGCATGTCGCGGTCGCGCAGGTCACGATGGTCCTGAATGGTGAGGTTGGGACGCATGGAGCGATCGATGACGACGTCGCCCTCGCGAATGCCCAGCAGACGGCATATCTCCTGGGCGACGGGCGCGGAGGCGGTGGCCGTAACGGCCAGCGACACCGGATGGCCCAATTCGTCCAGTATGCGCGGCAACTCGCCGTAGGCACTGCGCCCGCCATGACCGGGACCCGCATGATGCGCCTCATCTATCACAAGGAACCCTATGCGCCTCGAGCGCGCAAGGTGCCTCGTGTTGATGGCCAAGAACTCGGGCGTGGTGAGAATGACGTCCACGGTACCCTTTTCCATGCCCGCGTACACGCGGTCGCGTTCCGCTGCAGACGTCTCTCCGGTGAGGACGCATACGGACAGGCCCAACTTGCCCAGCGACTCCCCCAAACAAAACGCCTGGTCGGAGACGAGGGCACGCAGCGGGTAGACAAAGATGCTCGTCTGCTTGCGCAAGAGGGCGGTCCGTGCCGCATGGATGTGGAAGATGAGCGACTTGCCCCTGCCCGTGGCCATGACGCACAGCGGCGACCTTCCCTGCTCGAGCACCGACAGTGCCGCCTTCTGGGCGGGAAGGAGCTCGTTGTTGCCAATCATCTGCTTGCGCAGCACGTCGGTAAGGTCGTCGTACGAGAGCTTTGAGAGCCGCTCTCTCAGCTGGGCCTCCTCGGGCCTCTCGACGCCGGCGTCGGCTCGTGCCAACGTGGTCGCTGCGCCCGCTGCCCCACCGGACTCCGCGGCATCGCGAAACACGATGTCACTCACCATGAGCTTGGGGTTGACCCTTCCCTGCCACGACTCGTTGACGGCGTCGACGACCAAGTCGACGATGCCGTCGCACGCATAGGCGCGCTCCATGTTGGGGGCACGGAACATGATTGCGGGAACGGACGCGGCCCCGTCGGTCGCCAGGAAGCGAAGATGGGAGCCCTCGTAGCCGACGCGTGCGCGATTGCGCATGAACACGCCCTGAATGCCAAACAGGGGGCGCTTGTTTCCCTGGCCAAAGGGCTGCAGGGAATCGAGCGCCGCGATGCTCTGGCGACTGAACTCCGACAGAGACACGATGGCCGAGACCACGCCCTTGTCCACGAACTGCTCCTCGGGCAGCTTGGCCATGACCTCCTGCAGTCGCCGCTTGAACGCATCGAGCTTGTCCACCTCGCAGGTCACGCCCACCGCTCCGGCATGCCCGCCAAATCGCACCAGCAGGTCGGAGCACTGCTCCACCGCATGGAACAGGTCGACCGAACCGACGCTCCTGCCCGACCCGCGCGCCACCCCGTCACCGATGGAGAACACGATGGCCGGAACATGGTAGCGGCTCACGATGCGGCTGGCCACGATGCCCTTTACCCCCTCGTGCCAGCCCGCACCTCCGCACACGATCACGCGTTCGCCGTCGTAGGTCCTCGCTATAACGTCCAAGGCCTCGTTGGAGAGCGCGGACTCCGTCTCCCTGCGGTCCGTGTTCGTGCGCTCGAGCATCCCCGCCAGCACCGCTGCCTCCGAGGGGTCATCGCTGATGAGCAGGTCGAACGCGACTTCCGTCGTTCCCATGCGTCCCGCGGCGTTGAGCCGCGGGATGAGCGAGAACGGCAGCTCGTCGGCATGCAGGCTGGTGAGGTCGATGCCCGCCGTGGCCGCCAAGGCCACGATGCCGGGACGGTGTGACTGCTGCATGCGCCGGATGCCGGCAAAGACGAGCGAACGGTTCTCGCCCTGCAACAGCATCATGTCGGATACCGTTCCGAGTGCGGCGAGGTCGACGTATTCCTTCCATGCGTCACCCTGCCCGCGCCGCCTGCCAAGCTCGCACACGAGCTTGAGCGCGACGCCCACGCCGGCAAGCTCGCGGGACGGACAGTCCTCCGAAAGCTTGGGGTCGGTTACGGGAACACCTTTCGGAACAAGGTCTCCTGGCTCGTGGTGGTCGGTGATCACAACGTCCACGCCGTGCTTGAGCAGCCAGGCAACCTCCACCTGCGCGGCAATGCCGTTGTCGACGGTGATGATGAGGTCGGGGTGAGAGTCCCCCAAAACCCTGTCGAGCGCTGCGCGCGACAGGCCGTAACCCTCCCCAAAGCGGTGCGGGATATAGGGATGAACCTCCGCGCCAAACGAGCGCAGCGCCTGGGTGAGCAGGCAGGTCGACGTCATGCCATCGACGTCGAAGTCACCGAACACCGCGATCCGCTCACCGGCATCTATGGCGGCCTCCACGCGGTCGGCCGCCTCCCTCATGCCAGGGACCTTGAGGGGGTCAACCCAGTCTCGCTCAAGCGAGGGCTCGAGGAATCGCCGGGCCTCCGCAACGGTCCCAATGCCGCGCGCCGAGAGCACTCGGGCAACCAAGGGATCGAGGCCGAGCTCCTCGCACAGCAGGCGTTCCGCCTTCCCGTTTGAGGGAAGGATGTCCCATCGCCTGTTGTCGAGAAGGCCCGACATCGCCTCAACTCCCCTGGCTTCTACGCATCGTCTCCCACGGTCACGCTAATGCCCCACTTCTCGGGCTGCTCCTTGATGGTACCCGCGGCCTTCAGGCGAAGCGTGGTGACTGCATACCAGCAAATCGCGAGGATGCCGCACACGACCGAGTACACGCCGGTTATGCCAAAGTCACGCAGCATGGTTACCGGCAGGAAGACGAACACGATGCAGATTACGGAGACCACGCTGAGCGGCGCCACGAGCGGCTTGATTCCCTCCGAGACACACGTCATCGCGGCGCCCCTGAAGCTACCGCCCGACGCCACGTGCTCGCGGAAGCACGCGCACACGCGCCACGCCGCAAACGCGGTGGCGAGCGCACCGATAAACCCGGCCAACACGCCAGGCATCGTGAGCACGTACATGTTGAGGCGCGAGGCTGCCGCCATGAGGCCCAGCATGAGGATCCCGTACGTCGCGAGGGCGCCGGCGATGACGACTGCGAGCTTCTTGAAGGTCTTGTAGGCGAGCGCGCTCACGACGAGCAGGATGACGGCCGCAGCGCAAACCATGCCCCACTTGCCCGCCTGGCCGACAATGGCGCCAACCGCCTTGCTCCCCTCGTAGGAGGTGTCGCAGGGAAGCTCACCGGTGTCCACTATGGACTTGATGGCATTGACCTCGTTCTCGGAGAAGACACCGCTTATGGACACCTGACCGGTACTTATCTCCTCCGAGACCGACGGCGTGGAGAGCACCCTGCCATCGACCGCGATGGCGACCGAACCCGAGCTCTCGGCGAGCTCGCGAGTGACGTCGGCGAACTTCTTCGTGCCCTCCTCGTTGAAGTTGAGCGTGATGGCATAGTAGCCGGGCATGATGGTCGAGACGGAGGCCGACGTGATGTACGAGCCGTCCATGAAGGGCGTGTACGTGTTTGGTGCCAGCTCGACGCCCGACGTGCCCGCGTTTATCTTTGCCAGCGCGTCGGCGTCGCCGATCTCGTCCATGCGGATGAGCTCCAGCTTGCCCTTGCCGCCCACCAGCCTGGCGAGCTTCTCGGAATCCTCCACGAAGGTGGGGAACTCCACGAGCATGGCATCCGACCCCTCCCGCATTACGGCCGGGTCCGAGGCATTGAGCGACCCCAGACGCCGGGACACGATGGAGATGGACGTGTCGACGTCGGATGCCGAGGGCTGCGCACCCTCGTTGCCGACGATCCTCATCGTATGGGCGATGCCTTCCTTGAGCCACAGACCGCGCGTGATGCTCTGCTGGATGGGCAGGCAGCACACGACGCACGCCACAAGGACGATTCCCAGGACGACGAGCATCGCCGTGCGTCTCTTGCGATCGGTCTGCGCCTTGCGATGGCGAGAGTTCTCCTCACGCGACGCAATCCCCACGCTTTCGTTCCAAGCCGCCACGCCCGTCTTGCGTTCGGCCTTCTCGTTGCCACGGGCCATGTACATACCCTCTTTCGACTCACCTGTTGTTCTGCATACATATTTGACCGATTCTACCACACACGCAAAGGGACCCGCGCAGACAATGTCCCATGGAAGACGGTGTGCCTAGAAGTCATTTGCGGCAGGGCTGTCGTTCCACGCGCGGACGAAGTCGCCGTAGGTGCCCGACACGATTGCCACCCGCGCACGTCGCATGAGGTCGAGCAGGTAATGGAGGTTGTGGGTAGAGAGCAGGATGGCCCCGAGCATCTCGCGCTGGCGCACCAGGTGGTGTACGTATGCGCGCGTGTATCCGCCCGCGCACACCGGGCACCCGCACTGGTCGTCGATGGGTCCCTCGTCGCGCGAGAAGCGCGCGTTCTTGAGGTTGAGCCTGCCCTCACTCGAGAAGGCGGTGCCCATGCGGGCCGTGCGCGTGGGAAGCACGCAGTCGAACATGTCTATGCCGCAGGCGACGCCCCTCACCAGCGTGGTGGGGTTGCCCACGCCCATGAGGTAGCGCGGCTTTCGCTTGGGCATGTGCTCGCTCACGAGCGGCACGAGCGTCTCGAACATGGTCTCGTGGTCCTCGCCCACCGAGTAGCCACCAATGCCGTAACCGGGGAAGTCCCCAATTGACTCGAGCTGCGCCAGCGAGCGCAGGCGCAGGTCCATGTGCATGCCGCCCTGCACGATGCCAAACAGCGCCTGGTCCTCCCTGTAGTGGGCGGCCCAGCAGCGCTCGGCCCACATGCTCGACAACTCCACCGCGCGCTCCACGAAACTGCGCGGCGAGGGGTATCCGGGACACTGGTCGAGCTGCATTGCTATGTCCGCGCCAAGCAGCTGCGCGATGCGCATGTTCTCCTCGGGAGTCCACCTCACAACCTCGCCGCCGTAGTCGACCGCATGGAAGGTGACCCCGTCGTCGCTCAGCTTGAAGTGCTCTCCCAGGCTAAAGACCTGAAATCCGCCGGAGTCGGTGAGGATGGGGCCATCCCATCGCATGAACTCGTGCAGCCCGCCCAAGTCCGCAATGAGCTCTGCGCCGGGACGCATGGAGAGGTGATAGGTGTTCGCAAGGAGGATCTTGGTGCCGATCTGGTGCAGGCTGGAGGGCAACATGCCCTTTACGGTAGCCTTGGTGCCCACCGGCATGAAGATGGGCGTGGGCACGTCCCCGTGCGGCGTGTGCAGAACGCCCGCACGTGCATGGGTCGTGGGATCCTCTGCCACGATGTCATACGAGAACCAGCGAGACGCATCTAAGGCTGCGTTGCGTGTGTCGGTCATTGTCGTCCCCCATCCTGCTGGCTGCGCGCCAGCATGTCTTCCAACCACAAGGCTACACCATCTTGGGCCACCGGGCCACACACCTCGGTCGCCTCGTCCTTGACCTCCTGGTCCGCATTTCCCACGGCCACGAATGTTCCGCACACACGCGCCAGCGGAAGGTCGTTGGCACTGTCCCCAAATGCGATCGCTTGCCGAGCGTCGATGCCAAGGTGGTCCATGAGCCAGCGGGCCCCCGTACCCTTTGAGACGCCCCGCTTGGTGATCTCGAGCTCGGTCCCCCTCATCTGCGCCACCTGAAAGCGCCCATCGGCTCGAAGCAGTCCCAAGGCCTCGTCAAACGATGTCGCCGAGGGAATCGTGCATCCGATCTTCTCCACTCCCCCGCTCGCCTCGCGCAGATACGGCAGTATCGAGCGGACCTGATGGCTGTTCCTGTTGGCAAGCGCGCGAAGCACATAGCGCGCACCCCGGCTCGCAAGACGCAGCGCGCGCACCGGGGCAAGGCCTGCGCTGGCATTAGACTGCCGCGCCGCTCGCGAGATGGCGCCCGTCTTGCCGGCAAGCATGTACGACGCGCCCTTCCACTCGAAGAACGCCCTCCCGCCGATGAAGGCGTTCCAAGCTGGTTTGAACGGGGCGAGCAGGGCGTGGCAATCGAGGGCGTCTGCGACGTCAATGGTGTCTGCCATGATCTCGCGCCCGTCGTCGAGGCTCATAACGGACGCTCCGTTCGAGCAGATGCAGTACTGCATGGCACCAGAGTCCAGCACCGCCCTCTGCATGATGTGATAGGTGCGACCCGAACAGACCGAGAGCACGTAACCGGCGTCGCGCGCAGCCTGCAAAGCGGCGATCACGCGTGGGGACACATAGGTGCCTGCCTGCACCAGCGTGTCGTCCAAGTCGAACAAGAGAAGCCCGGCGCCACGAGGGCGCCGGGCACCGGGTACAAACCCTTGGATGAGTCCTTCGCTTGGACTACTCGCCAAAACCGCTGTCCACGAGGGCGATCAGCGCGTCAAGGGCGGCCTGCTCGTCGGCGCCGTCGCACGCGATCTCGACCGTGGTGCCAGAGCCCATGCCGGCAGCCAGGATCATCATGATGGACTTGGCGTTGACGGGAGCGGAGCCCTTGTCGACGTCCTTGATGGTAACGGTGCTCTCGTACTTCTTGGCCTCGGTCACGAAGACGGATGCGGGACGGGCGTGCAGGCCAGTGGCGTTGACGATGGACGTCTGCTTAGAAACCATATTAAGCTCCTTCGACTCTCGCTTACGGACGGCGGGAACACTCCCTCTGAGCATCCCCCCATAACACTGGTTGCACACTACCACATCCCAACAAGTTTGTGTGACAAGACTCGCCGAGATGCGAATCTTGTTCGATGAGCGCATGATTTCGTGCCGTTCGCGGTACTATTGGTATGGTTACACGTATCATATAGCTGGTTTCTCAAGGTCTAACGAGAGGATTTTGCTTCATGTCACGTTGGTCAGATTCGGACTCGGGCGTTGATGAGTACGAGGACGGCGCATACGAGTATGAGTACCCAGATGACGACATCCCCGAGGAAATAGTAGATGTGAGCGAGGAGCGGGAGGAGGCCGTTAGTGGCGACTCCGCGGTGGGTGCTGCCATAACACGCGCGGGTAGCTCGGCGGCCGGAGCCGCCAAGGGGGCAGGTCGCTCCCTGGCCGGTGGCCTGTCCGCCCTAAAGCAGGTGCGCAACGTCTCTAGACAGCGCGCCAGCGCACGCGCGCACGTGCGCGACATCGAGCAGGCGCTCGACGAGAATCGTGCGCTCCTGGTGCATCGCGAGGACATAACACGCAACTACGACGAGATAGTCGCGACACAAACCACGGCCATCGAGGTCGCGGACGCCGAGATCACGGAGGCCAAGACCTCGATCGAGGAGCTGGAGGCAAAACGCAGGAAGCTCGACGACGAGCTGCGACGCATGAAGGAGCGGCACGAGCAGAAGCTCAGGCCCTATCGCAACCTCATGGACAGCACCCGCGGCAGGTCCGACGACGCCGCCAAGGCGCTCGCGAACGCGCGCCGTGCGACAAAGAACGCCGAGGCTGCGGTAAACGACGCCACGAAGCGCCGTGTCAGGCGCATCTCGGACGCACACCACGCAGTCGACAACGCCAAGGAGCGCCTGCGGGCGGTGGAGGCGGAGCGCGACACGCTGCGGGCCGACGGCGCAACCGACACGAGCGCCATCACCAAGATCGAGAGCGAGTGCGCCGCGGAGCGGGCGAACCTGGAGACCGCCACTGCCGACGTCGCCCGGATAACGCAGGAGGCCCAGGCCGCCGTGGACCAGGCGCAGCAGGACCTCTGGGTCAAGCAGCGCGAGCAGGCCTCGGCCGAGAAGGTCGCGGAGGCGGCCAAGGAAGAGGCGATGACCCACAAGAACGAGTACGACGGCATGTTCAAGGATGCCCAGGCAAAGGAACGCGCACGCGAGGACGCAATCAAGTCGTGCGATTCCCGCATCAAGGACCTCACCAAGACCAAGAATGCCGCCGAGGCTCGCAAACGCGAGGCGGAGGCCATCCTCAACGAGGCGGAGGAGATTCACGCACATCCCGAGACGACCGAGGGCCTGCGACAGCGCATCGCCAACGAGGAGGCGGACCTCGAGAGCGCCGAGGCGGCACTCGACGAGATCACCATCATGGAACGGGACCTGCGCAGGGACACGCGCGCAGCGCGCACCATCTTTGTGATCGTGACGGTGCTCGTTGCCATACTCGTCATATTCCTCATCTGGTTCTTCCTCCTGCGGAAGTAATAGTCGC
>CADBCS010000048.1 GCA_902793195.1 uncultured Coriobacteriaceae bacterium
AACCGACCCCAAAGAGGAGTACGATATCTGGTAACGCGGATTCTTGGTCCAAGTTCTCCACCGCAGTCCCAATTGGCGAAATCCTAATTGACGGTAACAGCGCATCATCCGCGCGATCTCGTCGACGTGGCCGGAGGACAGGCGCATCTTGAGCCTCTGCGTCTCGCTCGGGGAGCAGCCGGCCACGGCGCCGGCTATGTCGGCGGCCTTGCCCTTGGCGCGGCCGCGGGCCAGCTCGCGGCACTCGTCCTCCCCGGGCGGGTCGCCCCCCGCGACGACGCGCTCCATGACCGCGCGCGCCGTCTTCCCGAACGCGTCGGTCAGGACGCTCGCGAGCGTCGAGTTCGAGACGGTCAGGCAGTTCTGGTACCGGTTGCGCTCGGAGGCCTGCATGCAGGCCAGCTTGTAGCGGTAGCGCGAGATCTCCCGCGCGTCCCGGATGTCGCGCGGCGGGACGTAGGACGGCACCACCAGGCCGAGCCTGAACAGGTCGGCTATCCACGTGGCGTCCTTGCTGTCGGACTTCCTCCCCCGGATGGCCCGGGTGTACTTGGGGTTGGCGACGACGACCCGGCAGGTCCCCTCGAGCGCGTTGAGGACGGGCACCCAGTACTTGCCGGTCGACTCCATGCACACGTCGGCGCACCCGCCCCCGGCGAGCCAGTCCCTGCACTCGATCAGGTCCGACCACCTCGTCGAGAAGCTCCTCTGCTCGTACGTCGCGGCGAGCGAGCCCTCCGGCGACCTCGCCACGGTGCACACGATCGTGCCCTTGTGCACGTCGATGCCGCAGCACAGCGGGTGCACGACCCTCATGGCGGCGCGCACGGCCCTCGGGGCGGGGCCCCGTCCCCGGGACGCGTCGCCGCGAGCGCCGGGCCTCTCCCTGGCTTGGGTGGCTTTCACTAGAATCACCTCCCTCCGGCAGCCCTTGGTCCGGTGTGGGAGCGGGGCCGTTGACTGTCGCCCCCGTTGTCTGCGCTGCCTCGCGACACGGCGCGCGATGCTAAGCGTTCGGGCTCTCGGGCACCACTAGTCTGTTCTCGAGGGGGTGACGGCACTCATAACTGAACGGGATCGCGGCTTCGTCGCCACTCGCTTTCACGTGCTCTGTAGTGCGGCCCCGCTCCAAGTCGATTGTACATCTCGGCCCCGGCCTTTCATGGCCAAGTCTGTGAGGCCGCGCCTCATGAAGCGAACTGAGAAAAGGGGTTTGGCCCCTTTTCTCTGGTCCCTTTTCTCAGTGAAGAATGCCGCCCCAATGCATCCGAGCGTGAGGCGGCATCCCTGGAAGTCGTGCGAGCTATGCAGTCGCTACTTGCGGTTGGCGCGATAGAACTCGATGAGCGCCTTGGTGGAGGCGTCCTGCGTGGACAGCGCCTCGTCGTCGTGCAGCGCCGGCGTGATTTGCTTGGCGAGCTGCTTGCCCAGCTCCACGCCCCACTGGTCGAACGAGTCGATGCCCCACACCGTGCCCTCCACAAACACGATGTGCTCGTACAGCGCGATGAGCTCGCCGAGCGTGTGCGGGTTGAGCTCGGTGCCAAAGATGCTGGTCGTGGGACGGTTGCCCTCGAAGCAGCGGGCCGGCACGATCCACTCCTCGGTGCCCTCGGCACGCACCTCGTCGGCCGTCTTCCCAAAGGCGAGCGCCTTGGTCTGGGCCAGGAAGTTGCCCAGGAACAGCTCGTGCACGTCTTGCCCGTCGCACTGAATGGGGTTGGCGCTGTTCACAAAGGCAATGAAGTCGGCCGGCACGGGCTTGGTGCCCTGGTGTACGAGCTGGTAGAAGGCGTGCTGCCCGTTGGTGCCCGGCTCGCCCCAGAAGATCTCGCCAGTGCCGCAGGTAACGGGACTGCCGTCCCAGCGCACGCTCTTGCCGTTGGACTCCATGGTGAGCTGCTGCAGGTACGCAGCAAAGCGATGCAGATACTGGTTGTAGGGCAGCACCGCGTGGGTCTCGAACTGGAAGAAGTTGTTGTACCAGATGTTGGTCATGGCCATGAGGGCGACGACGTTCTTCTCGAGCGGGGTCTGCTGGAAGTACAGGTCCATGTCGTGGAAGCCCGAGAGCAGCTCCTCGAAGGTGTCCTTGCCGTAGGCGAGGATGAGCGAGAGACCCACGGCGGAGTCGGTGGAGAAGCGGCCGCCGACCCAGCTCCAGAAGCCGAAGGCGTTGGCGGGGTCGATGCCGAACTCGGCCACGAGCTCGAGGTTGGTGGACACGGCCACAAAGTGCTTGGCGATCGCGTCGGCGTCCTGGGAGCCGTCGGCGGCGATGGCGCCGCTCTTGCGCAGCTCGTCGAGCAGCCACCAGCGCGCCATCTTGGCGTTGGTGATGGTCTCGAGCGTGGTGAAGGTCTTGGAGACGACGATCATAAGCGTGGTCTCGGGGTCGAGGCCCTTGACCTTCTCGGCAATGTCGTTGGGATCGATGTTGGAGACGTAGCGGCACGCGGGACCGGTGACGTTGGCCTTGAGCGCCTCGTAGATCATAACGGGGCCAAGGTCGGAGCCGCCAATGCCAATGGACACGACGGTCTCGATCTTCTTGCCCGTAACGCCCTTCCACTCACCCGAGCGCACGCGGTCGGCGAAGGCGTACATCCGGTCCAGGACCTCGCGCACGTCGGCGATGGCGTCGGCACCGTCCACGATGAACTTGCCGATGTCGCTTGCGGGACGACGCAGGCCGGTGTGGAACACGGCGCGGTCCTCGGTGGTGTTGATGTGCACGCCGGAATACATGGCCTCACGGCGCTCCTCCACGCCCGCCGCACGGGCCAGGTCGAGCAGGAGCTCGACGGTCTTGTCCGTTAGGAGGTTCTTGGAGAGGTCGAAGTGCAGGTCGGACGTGTCGAACGACAGCTTGGCAACGCGGTCGGGATCGTTTGCGAACCAGTCCTTGAGGCTGATTCCCTGAGCTTGGAGCTCCTCGTAGTGCTTGGCGAGTGCCTCCCACTCGGGTGTGGCGGTAATGTCTACGGGTGCTACGGGCTTGGTGGGCATATCGTGACTCCTTACCTCGGAGATACATATTGGGCTAAGGATAGAGCATTATCTGCACATTCGGCGCCACGCATCGGTTGGCGGCGCAAATGCGCAGGTCGCAGCGCTTGCCACGGTGGAAGCTCCCCGTGGCAAAGCCCGGCCGCTTGGTAGCTCTTTTGGACGAATAACGGGCGCCACGGACTCCTATCCGTCCATTCTCACTACCAAGCCCGGCCCTTGGTAGCAAAACTGGACGGATAGACCCCGCCACAGGCGCCCATCCGTCCAGTATTCCTACCAAGCCGGGCAATACTGCGGGTGGAACATTGGCCCCCTTTGGCAGATTGCCACGGCGTTGGCGTATCCCCCCTGTGGCAATATGTAATGGAGATAGTGACTTGCGGGAGGAGAGGACCATGGCCGACAGCCGGACTTCGAAGGTGGACTTCACCACGCTCATGCCAACGCTGATTATCTGCGGCCTCATCTTCTCGGCCATTGGCTTTGTGATACCCATGTTCGTCGACAACAACAAGAAGGTCGAGTCGTATACCTCCACCGCCGAGGGCGTCGTGGACCACGTGCAGGAGAAGGTGAGCACCAGGAAGCGTCGGCGGAAGGAGTACTCGTACACCACGTACGTGCGTTTTAGCGACTCCGACCATCGCGAGTTCGTTTCGCGCTGCATTGCCATTGCACACGACACCCCACGTCACCACACCGGCGACCGCGTGACCGTAAAGTACGACCCCATGGACCCCGGAGGCGGCTGCTTTATTGTGGGTGACGAGGACATCCTGGAGAGCGAGAGCATCCTCATTACGATGTTCCGCATTGGGGGCGGAACGCTCCTCATCCTCTATGTCGTTTTGCTGGGACTGAGGCGCCGAGGCGCGTAGTCCCGAGGGAAGGGCTACCCGGGACGAGACATGCCGGGGCGCGGCTGCCCAAGGGGCGCGCCACGAGCGCTGACCCGGCGCGGCCGCCCTACCCCAGCACGTCCGCGGCGATGCGGGCGGACTCGTTGGCGTCCTTGGCGTAGAAGTCGGCGCCCACCATCTGGGCGTACTCGGGATTGAGCACCGCACCACCCACCATCACCTTGCACCATGGCGCCTGGGCGCGCAGCAACTCGATGGTCTGCGCCATGGCCGGCACCGTGGTGGTCATGAGGGCCGAGAGGCCCGCCAGCCCAATGTCGCAGCGCACGACCTCGTCCACAAAGACCTGCGGGTCCACGTCGCGTCCCAGGTCGTGCACCTCGTAGCCGTAGTTCTCCAGCAGCATCTTGACGATGTTCTTGCCAATGTCGTGGATGTCGCCCTTTACGGTAGCCAGGGCTATGGCGCCCTTTGCCGGCACGTCCTGCGCGGAGGACGACTCGCGGATTACGGAGAAGCCCGCCTTGGCGGCCTCTGCGGCGGCCATGAGCTGCGGCAGGAAGAAGGTGCCCTTCTCGAACCGCTCCCCCACCTCGTCGAGTGCGGGAATGAGCGTTTGGTTGACCACGTCGAGAGGGGTGGCACCAGAGCCCAACAGCTCTCGCACGCCCGAGGCGACCAGCTCGCCGCGTCCCTCGAGCACGGCCGCATGCACGCCGGACGTACCCGACGTGCCCGACGCGCCGGACGCACCGCCCTGAGCACCCGAGGCACCAGACGCCTGCGCGACCGCGGCGTCGGTGCGGCCCGCATTTGCGGAGATGTAGCGCTCCGCGTTCGCGTCCTGGCCGTTGAGCACGCGCCACGCATCGACCGCGTCCATAAACCGGCGCGACAGCGGGTTCATGATCGCCAGGTCGAGACCGGCGGTAAACGCCGCGGTGAGGAACGTGGCGTTGAGCAGCTCGCGGTAGGGCAGGCCAAAGCTGATGTTGCTCACGCCCAGCACGGTGCGGACGCCCGGAAGCTCCGCCTTCACGAGCCTCACCGCCTCGAGGATGGCACGCGCCGCATCCTGGTTCGTGGAGACCGCCATGGTGAGGCAGTCGATGAGCACGTCCTGCCGCGCGATCCCACGGTCGTCGCATGCCTCCACGATGCGCCGGGCCACCGCCAGGCGTCCCTCGGCCGTCTTGGGAATTCCTCCCTCGTCGAGCGCCAGGCCCACGACGACGCAGCCGTAATGGCGTACGATGGGCAGCACGGCCTCGAGCGACGCCCGCTTGCCGTTGACGCTGTTGATGATGGCCTTGCCCGGATAGATGCGCACGGCGGCCTCGATGGCAGCCGGGTCGGCTGAGTCGATCTGCAGCGGCAGGGTGGTGACGCCCTGCAGGTCCTCCACCAGACGCACGATCGTGGCGACCTCGTCAATCTCGGGCAGGCCGGCGTTGACGTCGAGGACCTCCGCACCGGCCTGTTCCTGGTCGATGGCCTCGCCCATCACGTAGTCGTAGTTGCCCGTGCGCAACGCCTCCTTGAGACGCCTTTTGCCCGTGGGGTTTATTCGTTCGCCGATAACACCCACCTCGCCGGGTGCAAGCGCAAAGAGCCGCTGCGCGCTGGTTACCACAAAGTCCGTGCGGGCGCTGCGCCGCGCGGGGACCCGCGCGTCGATTAGGGCGCGCTCTCCCGCAATGTATTCCGGCGTGGTGCCGCAACAGCCACCCACCACCGTTACACCCGCATCCAACATGGACGCGACCGCGTCGCAGTACTGCGCGGGGGCAATGTCGTAGGTCGTAACGCCATCGGTCACGCTGGGCAGACCCGCATTGGCCTGCACCATAACCGGGCACGTCGCCCACGGCAGCATGCGCATCGCCAGCGGTGCCACGTCCGCCGGTCCCAGCGAACAGTTGATGCCCACCACGTCTACGCCCAGCGCGCCAAGCGTGACGGCCGCCACCTCGGGCGTGGTGCCCAAAAACGTGCGACCGTCCTCGCCAAAGGTCATCGTGCAAAAGACGGGCAAGTTTGAGTTCTCCTTGGCCGCGAGCACGGCGGCCTTCGCCTCTAGAAGGTCGGCCATGGTCTCGATCACAAACAGGTCGGCGCCTGCGGCGTCGGCCGCGCGGACCTGCTCGGCAAAGAGCTCGTACGCCTCGTCAAACGCCATCGTGCCCAGGGGTCGCAGCAGCGACCCGGTGGGGCCGATGTCGGCGGCCACGTAGCGCGGGTGCGCCGCACGGGCGCACTCGATGGCGGCCTGGAACACCTGCGCAACCGTGGGCACGCGTACCAGTCCAGCCGCGCGCGTGCCCTCTGCGAGCTTGCGCGCGTTGGCGCCAAACGTGTTTGTGGTCACCACCTCGCTGCCCGCCGCCACGTAGGCCGCGTGGATGCTGGTGATCTTTTGCGGCTGGGTGAGGCACAGCAGCTCGGGAGACTCGCCCACCTCCAGGCCCGCTGCCTGCAACATGGTGCCCATGCCGCCGTCGAACAGCAGGAACTCGTCGCCGGCAAGCACCGCCCGCAAATGGTCGTCACGCATGGTCCGGTCCTCTCGTTGCGCCATACCGATTAGACGATTCTACTACGCCTTGGCCCCGCGCGGCGTTCCAAGAAAACGGTCACGCGTGCAAGGGGCCTTTGCAAAACCGCACTTGGGAAAAGACCACCCACGCATGCGTGACCGTTTTTTTTCTGCTACGCAATCGACGCCTCTGCACAATCGACGCGCCCCGACACCTCAACGGAGATGCCGGGGCGCCGCCCCGCAACCGCGGGGATATGGGTGTGTGGTTTAGCCGAAGTAGCGCTTGAGCAGACCGGCGAACGCCTTGCCGTGACGGGCCTCGTCACGAGCCATCTCGTGCACGGTGTCGTGAATGGCGTCGAGGTTGGCGGCCTTGGCACGCTTGGCAAGGTCGGTCTTGCCGGCGGTTGCGCCGTTCTCGGCCTCAACGCGCATCTCGAGGTTCTTCTTGGTGGAGTCGGTCACGACCTCGCCCAGCAGCTCGGCGAACTTGGCGGCGTGATCGGCCTCCTCGTAGGCAGCGGTCTTCCAGTACTCGCCAATCTCGGGGTAGCCCTCGCGATACGCGACGCGGGACATGGCCAGATACATGCCGACCTCGGAGCACTCGCCCTCAAAGTTTGCGCGCAGGTCGTCGATGATGTCCTGCGAGACGCCCTCGGCCTTGCCGATGCCCACCACGTGCTCGGCGGCCCACGTCATCTCGCCGTCCATCTTGTTGAACTTCTCGCCGGGGCACTTGCATACGGGGCACTTGTAGCCCTCGGGCAGCTCGTCGCCATCGATCTCCTCAACATACCCGCACACGGGACAAACGAACTTCATGTCTTACCCCCTTTTAACGGAGGGGCCCTTGCGCCCCTCGTCCTCTCCGTGGTCTCATTCTAATGGAAACGGGAGGTAAGGGCGAGGCCTCTCTCCCCCTCCGTACAGAAATTCTCTTTTTGCTATTGACATCAACTGTCGGGAGCCTAGGGGTCGGTCACTTTCGACCGCCGGGGACGGTCCCTTCCGGACGGTACTTTGCCACGGTGGGAAGTATCCCCCCTGTGGCAGGTTGCCTCGCCGCTACTTTTTTGCGGGCGCCTTCTTTGCCGGTGCGATGGTCCACGTGATGGTCTTGGGACCGCTCGTCTTGTCCTTCCACACGTAGCCCTTGCGTGGCGTGGCAACCGCCTTGTAGGTGCCGGCGGCCTTTGCCTTTGTGGTGCCCGAGAGCGTATAGCCCTTGCCTGCCGCGACGCCCGTCTGCTGCTTGCCGTTGTACACCAGGCCCTTGGCCGCAACGGGAACGGACACGCGCTTGACGTCCTTCTGCACGTACTCCTCGTTCGAGAGCGTGAGCGCCGCCTCGCCATAGGCCTTCTTCGACGCCTCGTCGTACTGGTAGCAGATGCTCTCGTCGCCCAGGTCGAACGTGTACTTTGTGTCGTAGCTCCCGCGGGGCTTGTAGGCCATAAGCAGCTTGTCCGGCTCGCCAACGGTGCCCTTGTCGCAGTTGGTCACGTCCACCAGGTAGTTCCTGCCGTCGTCCATGGACATAACGTTCCACATGTGCAGCCCGGCGCCGCTGCCACCGGTCATGGGGCCGGTAACCAGCCTGCACACAATCCCGTCCTCCTTGGGCGACCACGTGAGGTCGCACAGGTACTTAAACGCCTTGGCATACCCCTCGCACACGGCCCGCGTGGCAGGGTCGCCGTCGAACACCGAGACGATCAGCCAGGGACACAGGTGCGGCAGCATGCTGTTGCCACCCGAGGCCGCAACCTCGTCGTAGGCCGTCTCGTCGCAGATGGCGCGCGCGTATGCCCGCAGCCGCTCGTAGACGGTCTTTCCCTTGTTGGCGTCCACGATTTCCTGGGCCTTCTTAAGAGAGGTGCTCACCGAGGCGGGAATGGCCGGGTCCGCCGACGTCGTCCCGCCCAGGTTGCCGACGGCGTATTCCGGCGCCACGCTCATCGCAATGGTGACGTCGGTGACCGAGAGACGCTGCTCGATGCCGTCCGACTCGATGGCATACGAGAAGTCCACCTCGCAGCCAACGGTCTCGTCGTACCAATAGAGAAAGCGTCCGTAGTCGTCCAGCAACGCCTGGACGGCGGGCTCGACCAGGTCGCCCACCTTGCCCCTTGCGCGTTCGCTGGCGTCCAGGAGCAGCAGGCCGTCTTGGGTGAGCTCGCTCACGCCCAGGTCGACGGCGGTCCAAGGACCCGCGCTCACACCCATGCTGGCGAGGGGCAACGTAAACCTCGTGTCGCCGCGTTGGCCGGTGGCCACCTCGGTTGCAAGGGGAAGCAGCGCGTCGTATATGGCGCGCCTGCGGTTGTCCAGGCCCCTTCGCGCCTTGGGTTCGTCGGTCCCGTTGGACTCCTTGGGGTCCTTGGGCTGCTTGGGGTCCTTGGCCTCTTTGGACTTGGATGACGTTGCGGCACGGGCCTTTGCGTCGATGGTCTCGTCCATGCGATGCAGCACGTACTCCTCAAACAGGAAGTCGTTGTCGTAGTCGCTCTGCGTGGCAATCCGCCGAGGTTCGGTCAAGACCATCGGAGCCTGCTCCGCCTCCACCTCGGCCGGATCCGCCGGAATGGCCTCGGGCTCGCTCACGAACTCGATGACGGAGTCGGTCTGCGTCTGGATGGTGGTGGTCGTCTCCTCGACCGCGAACGCGTGCGAAACGCAGGGGGTGGCACACCACATGAGCGCGCCCACCAGCACGACCAGCATTGCCCTCAAACCGTTTGCACGCATCATTCATGCCCCCCATAGTTCGCATTTCTATCGATGGTAGCACGAAATGCGGCCGGCCGCGCAGGGACCGTCCCCGACGGACGGCGACTGCACCGCAGGGGACCGTCCCCGACGGACGAGAGAGAGAAGCCAGCACGTTTGCGGTAAGTTGCGCACATCCTTTGACGCCTCCCACCCATTTTGGGTAAAATTCTCCCAAAATAGGAGGCGTATTATGACATCTATTCCAATCAGCGAGCTAAAGAACACCACCGCCACCATGAGGCTTTGCCAAGAGGCGGACGAGCCCGTATTGGTCACGAAGAATGGGCGACCCGCCATCTGGCTCGTCAACGATGACGAGATGCAGCGATTAAAAGACGCGAGCAATCGGGACAGCCTGCACCAACTCGTTGCGCATAGCGAGCGCCAATGGCACGATGGTCTCGCGACCGACGCTGCCGTGGACATAAACAAGATGCGAGAGCGCTATGGGCTATAGTGTCCTTTGGACCCCAGACGCGCAACACGATCTTGACGTGGCCATCTACTACATAACCGAAACGCTCGGTATGTCTAACGCCGCGGCAAAACTCTTGGATGGCATTGAGCGACTCATAGCGACCCTACGTAGCTTCCCCGAATCCCATGAGCGCGTTCAGGACGGCTTGCTCGCCACACGCGGATATAGGAAGGCCATGGTCAAGCCTTACGTCGTTCTGTACCTTGTGGACCCGTCGCGGCAAGAGGTCGTGATTACGAACATCGTGCACGGCTCGCGTGACTATGCGCATTTGCTGTAGGCCTTGAACCGCAGGGGACCGTCCCCGACGGACGGCGACTGCACCGGAAGGGACCGTCCCCGGCGGGCGGCCTAGCGCTGGGCGAAGGCGCGCGAGACGTTCTGCCGTATGCCCTTGAGCGTGGCGGCCGGCGCGGGCTTGCCCTTGGGCACGAGCACGATCTGGATGCCCTCCAGGCGGCGGGAGTATCCCGCCGAGCCGGACCGCTGGCCGTTCTTGGCCCAGCCCATCCAGCCGAAGCGCTGGCAGTGCACGCGGTAGTACACGTCATACTTCTTCGCCATCTCG
>CADBCS010000049.1 GCA_902793195.1 uncultured Coriobacteriaceae bacterium
CGTTTTCGGGAGGTCTGCCTCCATGCCTCGCGGCATCAAGAATCGGGCGGACGCATGGGAAGTCCGCCCGATTCGTAAGGCACCTTATGTTACAGCCCCGACCGATACCAAGATTGTCCAATCGCAGACTGGACAATTCCCCTCCGACTACGCCTCCCGTGTCTTCAAACTCAGCTGGACGCACTACCAGACGCTCATGCGCATCGAGGACCACGACGAGCGCGACTTCTATGAGCATGAGGCCATACGTGAGAATTGGAGCGTCAAGACCTTGCGGCGGCAGTATGGCTCGAGCCTCTACGAGCGCCTTGCCTTGAGTCGAGACAAGGACGAGGTTGTGCGTCTATCACGCGAGGGATCTGTGCCGCAAAAGCCGGAGGACCTGCTCAAGTCGCCGTTCGTGCTCGAGTTCGCGGGCCTGGGAGACAAGGCGGCGTATCACGAGAGCGACCTTGAGTCAGCCGTGGTCGACAAGATACAGGACTTCCTGATGGAAATGGGCACGGGGTTCCTCTTCGAGAAGCGCCAGAAACGGTTTAGCTTCAACGACCGCGACTACTACTTGGACCTCGTACTCTACAACCGCCACCTGAGGTGCTACGTGCTCGTGGACTTTAAGGCGGACCTGCTCGAGCACCAGGACCTCGGCCAGATGATGATGTACGTCAACTACTACGACCGATACGTGAGACTGGAAGACGAGTACCCAACCGTGGGCATCCTCCTGTGCAAGGGCACCGACGAGGCCTTGGTGCAGCTCACGTTGCCCGAAGACGCGCACGTCTACGCGCGCGAGTACAAGCTCTACCTGCCCGACAAGAATCTCCTCCAGCAAAAGCTGAGCGAGTGGCTTGAGGAGGGCCAGTAGCATGAGCACCGCGCGATCCAAGGGCGAGCTGGGGTTCCAGCGCCACATGATCGACTCGCTGTGCGCCAGCGGGCAGTGGCGCGAGCGCAAGGCTTCGCGGCACTACGACCGAGAGCACGCCGTCGACCGTGGCATGCTGGAGGAATTCCTCGGCGACACGCAGCCGAGCGCGCTTGCGGCCTTGCGGCGTACCTACGGCGGCCGCGCCCTCGACGTGATCGTCTCCGAGTACGAGCGGGCGTGCCGTGCCAAGGGCTCTTCTCAGGTCGATGTACTGCGTAGCGGAGTTGACATTAACAGCATCCACGTTGACCTGCTCTACAACAAGCCCGCGTCGAGCCTAAATCCCAAGCTCACGGCCAAGTACGAGGCAAACCGACTCTCCGTGATGGAGGAGGTCTGGATCGACGATGCCACGCGCATCGACCTCGTGCTGTTCGTAAACGGCCTCGCGTGGGCCGCGTTCGAGCTCAAGTATGGCCCCGAGGGTTCCACGTGGCGCGACGCGATACACCAGTGGACCTTCGAGCGCGACCACAAGAACCGTCTCCTCGAGTTCCAGGCGGGAACCATCGTCAACTTTGCCATGGACGATACCGAGTGCCACATGACCACCAAACTCGACGGCGAGCGGACGCGGTTCCTGCCCTTCAACAGGGGCCGCGGCACCGGAATCAACCAGGGCGCGGGCAACCCCGAGGACGACGGCAGCGGAGACTGGCCGACGCACTACGTGTGGGACGACGTGTTGGCGTTCGACTCCGTCATCGAGCTCCTCACAAAGTTCGTGTTCGTCTCTCGCAAGGAGGAGTTCGACCAGCTCCGCAACAAGCGCGTCCTCAAGGATACCGTCATATTCCCGCGCTACCACCAGCGCGACGCGCTGCACAAGATGCTCGGCAGCGTGTTCGGGCATGGCAGCGATCTGAACTACCTGATTCAGCACAGCGCGGGCTCGGGCAAGACGTTTACCATCTCGTGGCTGGCGCATCGGCTCTCGTCCTTGCACGGCATGGACGGCAGGCAGGTCTTCGACACGGTGGTCGTGGCGACGGACCGCAAGGTCGTCGACCGCCAGCTGCAGGGGGCCATCAAGTCGCTCGAGCGTACGACCGGCGTGGTGAGGGTCATGGGCGAGGACTGCACGAGCGCCGACCTCTCGGATGCGCTGTTCGAGGGCAAGGCCAAGATCGTCGTGACCACGCTGCAGAAGTTCCTCTACGTGGACGAGCTGGCGGGAAAGCTCAACGACCGCCGCTTCGCCGTCATCATCGACGAGGAGCACAACTCCACAGCGGGTCGAAACCTCATGGCGATACAGAATGCCGTGGGCGGCAATGCCGTCGACCCCAACGAGGACGTCACCGATACCTACGAGCGGCTGGTCAAAAGCCACGGCAAGCGCGACAACATGAGCGTGTTCGCCTCCACGGCCACGCCCAAGCCACGTACGCTCAAGCTCTTCGGCGCGGTTGACCCCAACAATCCCGACTCCAGCCGCGCGTTCCACACCTACTCGATGAGGCAGGCGATCGAGGAGGGCTTCATCCTCGACGTGCTCAAGAACTACGTCGAGTACCGCACGTACTACCAGGTGAGCAAGGCCGTGGACGACGACCCAAAAATGCACACGGAGGCAGCCAAGCGCGAGATCGCACGCGTCGCCGAGCTCGACGACACCAACATCAACCAGCGCGTGGGCATCGTCGTCGAGCACTTTCGCAGCAACGTGCTGGGCCAGTGTGGCCCGGGTGGTCGCGAGAAGGCCATGGTCGTGACCTGCGGCCGCGAGGAGGCGGTGCGCTATCGCGCGACCCTGCAGGCATACATCGACCGCCATCACTACGACAACGTGCAGGCGCTCGTGGCGTTCTCGGACAAGGTGACCATAGACGTCGAGTACGAAGGCTTCGGTGGTTCGAGGACCGCCAAGGGCTGGGAGTACACCGAACGTGGCATGAACGGCTTCCCCGACAGCCGCACCGCCGACCGATTCGACACGGACCAGAGCAACGTCCTGCTCGTGGCCAACAAGTTCCAGGTCGGCTTCGACCAGCCCAAACTCTGCGCCATGTACGTGATGAAGCGCCTGCGCGACGTCGAGGCAGCGCAGACCCTGTCGAGGCTCAACCGCACGCTCCCCGGCAAGAGGACCATCGTGCTCGACTTCGCGAACACCTGCGCCGACATGGAGAAGGCGTTCTCGCGGTACTACACGACGACGATCCTTTCGAACACGGTCACGGTGCCACAGCTCATCGAGATGGAGTCGAAGCTCGACGGCTACGACGTCATCGACGATGACGACGTGGAGAAGTACGCCAAGATCGTGCGCGGGGCCGCGACCAAGAGGCTCACTGCACGCGACGCCGCCAGGGCCGAGCGACTGGTGCGCAGGGCGAAGACCACGCTTGAGCACATGTACCACGGCGACCTCGTAAAGCAGGGCGAGTTCCGCCTTGACTGCTCGGGTTTCGCGCGGCTCTACGAGTTCTTGTCGCTGGCCAGCCCGTACGGCGACGCGAGCATGGAGAAGAAGTACGGCTACGTCCGCGACCTGCTGGAGATTCTGGACACGGGCGGGCATGGCGGGGTCTCGGTCAAGGACAAGATCAACTTCGAGCAGTTTGCACAGAGGGAGATCGGTGACACCGGCACAAAGAGTCGTCCGCACCCGTCCGACCCGGTGGTCAAGCTGGCAGGCGTGTCAACGAGGCTCACCAACGACGAGACGGAGCGCCTCTCCGAGATTATTGCCATCGTGAACGCGCGCGTGGGTCGGCTGGACAACGATGTCGCGATGCTCGGTGCCCTGCAGATCAAGGAGCTCCTGCTCAAGGTGGATGCGCTCAAGGCGAGCGCCATGGCGAACACCGAGGAGGACTTCGCCATCGCCTACTATGACAGCGGCGAGGACGTGCTCTACGAGGGCCTGCAGCAGAACAACCAGTTCTTTGGAGAGGTGCTCAAGGACGACGAGCTCATGCGAAGGTTGCTTGGACTCTACGTGCACGACGTGTACGAGACGCTGAGGGACGAAGGGTGAGGATAACTTCGAGTCTGCGGTGAAGGGCGTTGCGGCACTCGCCCCGGTCGACCGCGTCGATGCCCCACATCCCACACGCACGTGTCTACCAGAACGCGCTTTTCGTTCGCACTCATTGAATCATGGCGATGAGCGCGAACGAAAAACCCGTCCCCTGTTCCACGGACAAAGGCGACGGAGGCGTTCGTCCGCACGTCCCCGCGCAGCGCGTGCGCCACGGGCCGATTCCGCGGTTGGTCAGGGCCTTACTCTTGTCCAATTATGTTTGCGAGACCAAGCCCCCAACGCTACGCATGGAAATCGTACGTCCTACTCGTACTTGATTCCTCTAGCGAAATCTCTAAGACACCGTCTACGTCGTGGAAGCCATCGAGGTCCCCGTCGTAGCTAGGCGTAGTTACTTCTGCCCCAGTCTTGATGTTCGTGCCGGAATAGCTATAAAAGAAGCTCATAAAAACCAGCTGAGATGTTGAGTGTCCGTTAGCGCTAGCGGGTATTGAGCTGCCAAGCAAGTCCGGATCTGGTGCCTTGCTGCCCGCAATCGTCCACTCATCTCCGCGCGGATATGGACAATGGATATACATTTCTTCGTTGGTTCTGTTCGTTACTTCGAGTACGTATCCCACTGTTCCAATTTCGCCATAGCCAGAAGCCACTACTCGAATCCTGCATAAGTCATCGTCCGCGATCACAGCGTCTAAATCGCGTGTCTGATACACGTCATGGGTTCCGATGTTGATGCTCTTCTCCCAGCCAGCACGTCTTTCGCGGGAAGTGGCGCCCATAATATACGCGCCTTCGACAAGAATTGTTTCGTCCCGATAGTCCGTTTTCTGTTCAGGATAATACCGCACCGTCACGTCTTGCCCGCCAAACGCAGTTACTCCCTCTTGGGGATGGAGAACGATTCCCTCCCCATCCGCTTCCCACGTGTAATTTTGCCGTTCGGTCTCTCCTACTACTGGTCGTGCGCCGTCCTCTCCCGGACTCCCCATCTTGTCAAAGACCATCCAAGCGGTTTCATCCTCTCGCACCAGTAGACAGCTAAGGCTTAGACTGGAATCGGCCCCGTAAGCCAAATCAGTGTCCGTATTAAGCCATCCGTAACCTTGCCAACAGCCAACGAACGTCTTCGCCGCGTCTTTGCTGGCAACTGTCGTGCCAGTGTTTTCCCCCGCGGGCCCGGCATTCGTGCCGAGGATTTTGGCAACCAGTATGGAGACGGCCACTATACATAGAACAGCTACGCCCACAAAAGCAACAATGCGCCCACGTGGTTTTTTGACAGGGCCATTCGATGGCACCTCATTTGATGGCCCCCATCAGCTGGTTGGGGTGTTTGGTCAACAGCTGTTTGTCTTTGCGGCGGCTCCACTTGGTCGATTGCGATTGTTCCCGAATCCAGGCTTGGAGAATCTGGCACGTTGGTCGCTTCCTCGAGCGCGCGTACCATGCCCTCGCAGATGCTCGATGCGACATCGGCGTTCACGTAGCGGTCGTACACCAATATGCCGACCATACGCTTGCCTGCCAGCTCTAGCGACGAACGCGTGCTCCCATCAACGACCTCGGCGAACGGTGCCAGCAGCTCGTTGTCACAGTTGCGTTCGAGCACCGAGAGCTCCGGAGACCGCTCGTCGCACAGGTCATAGAGGCATGACATGAGGCGGTCTGGATTGCGGAGCAAGTCTACGCCCATCTCACGGAATGCCTCGCGCAACGCTTCTTGATACTGCATGCTCGCTCGTCACCTCACGAATCTGGTCCATCACATAGGGAACACCTTGTTGCGCAGAATGCTTTCACCGCAGGTGATGCGCCGTCAGTCGCATCAGACAAGTACGGCAAAGGGATTTGACTTGCACAGCATGCCCACGCGACCAGAACTCAATGCAACGTACGTTGTGCTCCTCTACCAGGAAGACTGCCCGCCTTCAGGCGCCTCCTAAACAGGAAGTGCCTTTAAAGTACATTAACATATGCGCCATGAAAGGCAAGCCGAATGGCGCTGGAGGGCCGCGCGTGCGCACGTGCGGCCCAACTGTAGTGGGGACCACCGGCAAGTGGGATTGGCGAAGCTCTTCGCGCGTGAGGATGGCTCAACAGAAGTGATGGAACAAGGGAGGCTCTCCGAGTACAATAGTGTGAAATCGGTCTCGTGCCATCCGTCGGGCATCTTTAGGCATACGCTCAACCTAGTACGTGCACACCAAGAGAAAGGCAGTCCATGCCCAACAAGAGCTGGGAGGTCGGCTTTCACCTCCGTTCCCCCCGCAACTGGCTGAACGACCCCAACGGGCTCTGCCAGTTCTGTGGGCGCTACTACTTCTTCTACCAGTACGACCACGACTGGCCCACGGTCGACCAGAAGGCCTGGGGGCTGTTCAGCTCGCCCGACCTGGTGCATTGGGATTATCTGGGCGTGCCGCTGGAGCCGTCAATCGCCGAGGACCGGCACGGAGTGTTTAGTGGGTCCGCCATCGTGGAGCCCGGCGCTGGACGTTTTGGCGAGGACCGCCTGCACATCTACTACACGGGCAACGTGGTGGATCCCGTGCCCGGCCACAGCCCCAAGGACTTTGACTACGTCTACGCCGGCCGCGAGCAGAACACCATTATCTGCCTGGTCGAACGCGTGCCCGGAAGCCGCATCGGGCAACTGCGTATGGGGTGCAAGCAGGTGCTGCTGCGCAACAGCGACTACCCCGAGGACCTCAGCTGCCACGTACGCGACCCCAAGGTCTGGGAGCAGGATGGCAAACGCCGCATGCTGCTGGGGGCACGTCATAAGGACACACGCGGCCTGTGCCTGCTCTACGACTCCGAGGACGGCTTCGCTTGGACCTACCGCCATGCCATCGAGAGCGAGTATCCCTTCGGCTTCGTGTGGGAGTGTCCCAACATCGTGCGCCTGGACGGGCGCGAGTACCTGGCCATCTCGCCACAGGGACTTCCGCGCCTCTCCGACCGCTGGTTCAACCGTTGGACGCCGGGCTACTTCGAACTTCCCGAAGGTCAGCGTGTCATCGACACCGAAGTCATCGATGAGCGCAGCTTCGTGCAGTGGGACTTCGGCCACGACTTCTATGCCCCACAGACCTTCGTGGACGACGCCGGGCGCACCATCCTCGTGGGATGGATGGGTACCTTCGACGACCACTACACGAGCGTTCCCGACGGTCTTGACTGGTGGCACTGCATGACGGTGCCGCGCGTCGTCACCCGCCGGACCGACGGACGCCTGCTGCAGAGCCCGGCGTCGGAGCTTGATGCGCTGCGCGGGGAGGCCCAGGCGCTCGTGGACACGACGACCGTTGCCGGCCGCGCCGCCGACATCGTGCTGCCGGACATCGAGGGCGCGGGCACGCTGACGCTCGACAACAGCTTCCAGGTCTTCTTTGAGGGCGGCCGGTTGGGCATCCGCTACCTGGACGAGGCCGCGGCCGCCGGGCGCCAGGACCGCTCCATCCCACTGGATGCGCTCGACAACCTGCGCGTACTCGTGGACGGCTCGGCCGTGGAGGTCTTTGCCGATAACGGTGCCGAGGTCTTTGCCTCGCGCTGGTTCTGTCCCGAGAAGGAGAGTCTCACCATTGCAAACACGTTTGCGCACGGCGGATCCGTCTGGCCCATGGAGGATGTGATGGGCGAGGAGTACGCGTTTGTCCGGGAGATGGACCTCGCGCCAGACATCGCGATGCCCGGCTGGAACGAGACCATTCCCCACTAAGACGGTGACGGACCCTGCGGTGTGGGGAGGTGGCCATCCCGACGCCAGGCAGGAGATCGAAGAGCTTGATACGCCATGGTCACAGGCGCATCGCCCAACCCAAGGAGGCTACATGAAACTATCCAACAAATGCATGCTCATCACCTACGCCGACAGTCTCGGCGAGAACCTTGCCGATCTTAAGGAGGTGCTCGACACCCATCTCGACAAGGCCGTCGGCGGCGTCCACATCCTGCCGTTCTTCCCCAGCTCGGCGGACCGCGGCTTCGCGCCCATGCGCTACGACGTCATCGACCCCGCCTTCGGCGACTGGGCTGACGTCAAGGCCATCGGCGAGGACCGCTACCTCATGTTTGACTTCATGATCAACCACATCAGCCGCCAGAGCCCCTACTTCCAGGACTTCCTGGCCAAGAAGGACAGCTCGGAGTTTGCGGACTTCTTCATCCGCTACAAGGACTTCTGGGCGGCCGAGGGGGGATTCCCCACCGACGAGCAGGTTGACGCCATCTACAAGCGCAAGCCGCGCGCGCCCTACGTGGAGGCCACCTTCGCTGACGGCACCGCCGAGAAGGTCTGGTGCACCTTCGGCGAGGAGCAGATCGACATCAACGTGCGCTCCGAGCGTGCCCGGCGCTTCTTCCGCGAGACGCTCGAGAACATGGCCGCCAACGGTGCCTCCATCATCCGCCTTGACGCCTTCGCCTATGCCTGCAAGCGCGCTGGTGGCAGCTGCTTCTTTGAGCAGCCCGACACGAGCGAGCTGCTCGACGCTATGCAGGAGGTCCTCGGTGACGACATCATGGTGCTGCCCGAGATCCACGAGCACTACACCATGCAGTTCAAGGTCTCCGAGATGGGCTACTGGGTCTACGACTTCGCCCTGCCCGTGCTCACGCTGCACGCCCTGTACTCCGGCGACGGCACCTACCTCAAGCGCTGGCTGGACATGAGCCCCAAGCACCAGTTCACCACCCTCGACACCCACGACGGCCTGGGCATCGTGGACGTCAAGGACCTGCTGCCCGACGACCAGACCGACTGGGTCAAGGAGAAGATGTTCTCCGAGGG
>CADBCS010000050.1 GCA_902793195.1 uncultured Coriobacteriaceae bacterium
GATGTGCTGCTCGGTTTTGTCAAAGACTGCATCCAACAATGCTTCGAGTTGTTCGCCTCTCTGTGCCAACTTCTCCCATACAGCGCGAACAAACGTCGATGGTGAGAGACTCTTGCTTTCAAGTGCCGCATTGCCAGCGTCGCGTAACGATTGGTCCATGCGCACGTTAAGCTGTACTGTAGTCGACATACTATACTCCAATTGCTGTACTGTATAGCAAACAGTAGCATGTTTGAGATCTTACTGTCAATGGCGCCTGTGGGGGAGTGCCACCTGCGGCCCCGTGGACTCAGTTGAACACCAAGAACGAATTGACGGTCGTAACGCCGGCTCCGATGACTGTGGCTAAGTCCCCATAATGCCCTCTAACCAGATGGAACGGTTGGGATGAAGTAGGTGGTCCAAATCCTTGGTGCGCGTGCAGGCCTTGGGTTCGTGCATGGACCGTTCTACAACCAGCTGGTCAATCAAGACGACTTCTTTGGTCACATGCTACTGGGCCCGCCGCTTGGCGGGCCTCTCGGCATACACTCGCGGCATATTTGCTATCGTTCACGGGTTTTTCAAATCAACAACTTGTAATTGGTGATACAACAGTATATAGTGTTCCTAAGATGTTGAAACGACAATTTAACGGCTTTGATACGAAAGTGACGACTTCGTATCGCATCACAGAAGGAGGATTATCGATGTCCGAAGAGACCAAGACCGTCTTCGACGATGGACCGGCCCTCGTTGTGCGCAGCGACGAAGAGCTTGTGGAGAAGCTCGCGCTCATGCGCGAGGCGCAGGCGAAGTTTGCCACCTATACCCAGGAGCAGGTCGACAAGATCTTCTATGAGGCTGCCATGGCGGCCAACAAGGTCCGCATCCCGCTTGCCGAGATGGCCGTCGAGGAGACGGGGATGGGCCTGATGGAGGACAAGGTCATCAAGAACCACTATGCCTCCGAGTACATCTACAACGCGTACAAGAACACCAAGACCTGCGACGTCATCGAGCGCGACGACGCTGCCGGCATCGTCAAGATCGCAGAGCCCATCGGCGTCATCGGTGCCGTGATCCCCACGACCAACCCCACCTCCACGGCCATCTTCAAGTGCCTCATTGCGCTCAAGACCCGCAACGCCATCATGATCTCGCCGCACCCGCGCGCCAAGAAGTGCACGGCCGAGGCCGCGCGCGTGGTTCTCGAGGCAGCCGTCGCGGCGGGCGCCCCCGAGCACATCATCGGCTGGATCGAGGCGCTCTCGCTCGAGAACACCAACACGCTCATGGCCGAGTCCGACATCATCCTGGCCACCGGTGGTCCCGGCATGGTCAAGGCCGCCTACAGCTCCGGCACCCCGGCGCTCGGCGTGGGCGCTGGCAACACGCCCGTCATCATCGACGACACGGCCAACGTCATCAACGCCGTCAACTCGATCATCTTGTCCAAGACCTTCGACAACGGCATGATCTGCGCCTCCGAGCAGAGCGTGACCGTGGTGGGCGACGAGACCTATGCCGCCGCCAAGGCCGAGTTCGAGCGCCGTGGCTGCTACTTCCTCAAGGACGACGAGCTCGACAAGGTGCGCAAGACCATCATCATCAACGGTCGTCTCAACGCCAGGATCGTGGGCCAGACCGCCCACACCATCGCGGGACTTGCCGGCGTCGAGGTTCCCGAGTCCACCAAGATCCTCATCGGCGAGGTTGAGTCCGTGGACATCAGCGAGGAGTTCGCGCACGAGAAGCTCAGTCCCGTTCTCGCCATGTACCATGCGGCCGACTTCGACGAGGCCATCGCCAAGGCCGAGCGCCTCGTTGCCGACGGCGGATACGGCCACACGAGCTCGCTCTTCATTGACGTCAAGGAGACCGAGAAGATGGCCAAGCATGCCGCGGCCATGAAGACCTGCCGCATCCTCGTGAACACGCCCTCGTCGCAAGGCGGCATCGGCGATCTGTTCAACTTCCAGCTCGCGCCGTCGCTCACGCTGGGCTGCGGCTCCTGGGGCGGCAACTCCGTGAGCGAGAACGTGGGCGTAAAGCACCTCATCAATATCAAGACGGTGGCAGAGAGGCGAGAGAACATGCTGTGGTTCCGCACGCCAGATAAGGTGTACTTCAAGAAGGGCTGCATGTCGGTGGCCCTCAACGAGCTGGGCACGATGGGCAAGAAGCGCGCCTTTATCGTGACCGACCAGTTCCTCTACAAGAGTGGCTTTACCAAGACCATCGAGGAGCAGCTCGACAAGATGGGCATCGTCCACAGCTCGTTCTGGGACGTCGAGCCCGACCCCAAGCTGCACAACGCCCAGGAAGGCGTGCGTCAGCTCGCGGCCTTCGACCCCGACACCATCATCGCGGTGGGCGGCGGCTCGGCCATGGACGCGGCCAAGATCATGTGGCTCATGTACGAGCACCCCGAGGCCAAGTTCGAGGACATGGCCATGGACTTCATGGACATCCGCAAGCGCATCTTCGAGTATCCCGAGCTGGGCTCCAAGTGCTTCTTCGTGGCCATCCCCACCAGCTCCGGCACGGGCTCCGAGGTCACGCCGTTCGCCATCATCACCGAGGCCGAGACGGGCGTCAAGTGGCCGCTCGCCGACTACGCGCTCATGCCCAACATGGCCATCGTCGACACCGACAACATGATGAGCCAGCCCAAGGGCCTCACCTCCGCGTCCGGCGTGGACGTGCTCACGCACTCGCTCGAGGCCTTTGTCTCCATCATGGCGAGTGACTACACCAACCCGCTGGCGCTTGAGGCCGGACGCCTGGTCTTTGAGTACCTGCCGCGCGCCTACGACGATCCCGACGACGTGGAGGCCCGCGACCACATGGCCAACGCGAGCTGCCTCGCCGGCATGGCGTTCGCCAACGCCTTCCTGGGCGTCAACCACTCCATGGCGCACATGCGCTACAATGCGGCCGAGCGTCCCACCAAGATGGGCACGTTCAGCCAGTACCAGCGCCCGCAGGCCAAGGAGCGCTACTGCCGCTTCGCTCGCTACTGCGGCTTTACCGGCGCAAACGACGACGAGGTGTTCGAGAACTTCATCGCCGGCATCGAGGAGCTCAAGGCCCACGTGGGCGTAAAGCCGACCATCAAGGACTTTGGCGTGGACGAGCAGTACTTCCTCGACACGCTCGACGACATGAGCAAGCAGGCGTTCAACGACCAGTGCACCGGCGCCAACCCGCGCTACCCGCTCGTGAGCGAGATTCGCGAGCTGTACCTGGACGCCTACTACGACCGCCCCGCAAGCTCCTATGAGGACTAGTCGCGCCGTTTGCGAGAAAGGATAGGATTGCTATGAAGCTTCCCAAGGACAAGAAGGCCCTCGCCACACGTCACAACAAGGTCGTGTTCGACTGCGGCGATACCGTTGCCAAGGTGTTCAACGCCACCAAGCCGGCGTCCGACATCGTGAACGAGGCGCTCAACCTCACTCGCGCCCAGGAGGCGGGCATCGACGTGCCGCAGTTCATCGAGGTTGGCAAGGACGGCAACAACTGGGTCATCCTCACCAAGAAGGTCGAGGGCAAGACCCTGCGCGAGCTGATGAACGAGACGCCCGAGAAGACCGAAGAGTATCTCGGCCAGCTCATCGACCTCGAGCTTTCCGTGCACTCCCACAGGGCGCCGCTCATGAACCGCCAGAAGGACAAGTATGCACGCATGATCGCCGACGCGGCCGACATTATCGACGAGGCCCAGCGCTACGAGCTGCTCATGCGCTTGGATGGCATGCCCAACCACACCAAGCTCTGCCACGGCGACTTTGTGCCCTCCAACATTATCGTGCGCGAGGACGGCACCCTGTGCGTGTGCGACTGGGCTCACGCCACGCAGGGCAACGGCGGTGCGGACTGTGCCATCACCTACCTGCACCTGCAGCTCAACGGCGAGAACGAGCTCGCCGAGAGCTACCTGCGCATGTACTGCGAGCGCCAGGGTTGCTCTGTCAACTACGTGCAGGGCTGGATGTCCATCGTGGCCGCGGCCGAGCTGGCTCGCGGACGCGTGGCAGAGCACGACTACCTGCTCTCGATGGTTGACGTGGTCGACTACGTCTAGCTTTTGTCCATAGCAGGCATTGCGGCCTCCCGGCGAGCGCCTTTGGGCGCCCGCCGGGAGGCTTTTTTGTCTGATCGGGTTTGTCGCGGGGTCGATTTTGCCCACGATTTGCCTTGGTGGCTGCTTGGTGCGACGGCAGCAATGGGGATTGGGTGCAGCCGGACCCAAAAAGTGGACAATCGTTTTACCGAGGCGAGTAAAATCCTGCGGTAATACCGGTATTTATACAACGATTGTCCACTCGCTAAAATAGCGAGTGGACAATCGTTGTATCAAGAATGAAAAAATCCCTGGTGGCGGCCAAATCCATCAAAACGATTGCCCACTTTTTTGCAACCGACCCACTCACATCGTTCCGTAGGAGGATCTCGTTGCGCCAGCAACCGGAAAAATCGAGGCGATGAGTGCCGCTCGATCCGCTTTTTGGCTGGAATCGTCGAGCGTACGGACGAACTCACTTGTGTCGACGCCAAATGTCGCGTGCGCGCACCCCAGAATCTGCTTCGTGAGGTCGTCAAGGTGTTTGCGGTCGCACACATCTTCCTTGGTGACGGGAAACACGATTCTTCCCTGTGAGGCAAGCTGCCGATTGCGCATGTTGTCGTCGACCACCTTTGCCCGGACCTCGGCAAGCTTTTCGTCCAGTGCCTGCCTGGTCTCGGCTAGCGCCTCCGCGTCTGCTTCCATCACCTGCTGCGCGGCGTCAACCAGTCCCTTGAGGTCCAGATGTCCACCTCCGTCGTAGTTGATGCCCACAGGCGCAAACGAAAACATCAGGTCGGGGAAGCGAGACCGGACGCTCGTCCAATTGTCGTCATCGCCTAGGCGCACGCGCTCATTAAGCGTGACGGGACCCATCCCGTAGCCAGCCTCGCTGGGAGGAAGCGAATACACCATGGCCAGCGCGGCTTCGGGCGCGCTCAGCGCATGGTCGCATACATAACCCAACGCCTTGCGTGCTGTGTTGACACCGGGCATGCCCTTGATTGACGACAGGTAGTGCCCAATCTGCGCGACGCTTGTCGCCGCGGCAACACAGTCCGTTATGTGACCGTTGCGAGGCTCGTCGGCCCATCGCGTGTAATGTCCGCACAGTTCGTACCCAAGCTGCACGAGCATGGGAAACGGAAGCGTTTCGGACATCTGCAGAAACAGCAACTCGGGGCAGACGATGCGCGAGGTCTCGTCGATCCACAGGGCGGAGTTGGCAGGCAGATCACCCCACACGGAATGCACGTCGACGTTCGCCATCCGCACGCGTCCGCGCCGACGGGGCACCGCAACATGGAGGTGCCTATTTCTCTCGGGACGACTCCATCTCCACAGCGACGGCTCGAAGTTCCGCGCAGTCCAGTATCGCCCGATCCACGGTGAGGGCTGGGCAAGGGGAGCGGGGTCCATCTCCTGCACGTTGGACTCCGTCGCCCGTAGCGTGCGAATCGCATCGAGTGCCGATTGGTGAGAAAGTGTCAATGCCATACGTCCCTCCTAACGTCGTGGGGACCCCTCATCATACGCCCTGCGGCTGCAGTGGTACGCCCTGCGGTTGCAATGGTGGCCGAGCACTTCGTGCGCAATTGCGCTCCCGCGACCGCGGGCGATCCGTGGTTGCGCGACCACATCCCGCTCGAGCAGCCCGTGCAAGGCGGCTCGCGTATACTGTGCATGACTTGACAACCCGCTCTCGCATTGGGGGGAATCGTGCCCATAGCCAATCCGCTCGACTGCCGCTCGTGGTACGTGACCGACGAGCTCCTTGCCTACCACGACCACGAATGGGGCGTGCCCGTCCACGACGACCAGAGGCTGTTCGAGATGCTGTGTCTGGAGGGCGCGAGCGTGGGCCTGTCCTGGCGCACGATCCTGCACAAGCGGCCAGCGTACCGCGAGGTGTTTCATGGCTTCAACATCGACGCCTGCGCCTCCCTCACCGACGAGGAGCTGGAGCGCGCGCTCCTCAACCCGGGCATCGTCCGTGCACGCGGAAAGGTGTGGTCCGTGAGGTCCAACGCCTTGGCGACCCAGGCCATCCAGCGGGAGTTTGGGAGCCTGGACGCCTACCTGTGGGGCTTTGTGGGCGGAACGCAGATTGTGGGTACGTGGGAGCGGATGGACCAGATCCCTGCGCAAACCGAGCTCTCGCACACGCTGTCGGCCGACCTCAAGCGGCGTGGCATGCGCTATGTGGGGCCGGTCATCACCTATTCCTTCCTGCAGGCCGTGGGCGTGGTGAACGACCATCTCGTTACGTGCGATCGCAGGGACGCATGCCGCATGCCGTGAGGGCGCCCGCCCAAGGCAGACTGGTACAATGCGCACAACGACACGTGAGGAGCTGCCATGCCCATAGAGGAGATCACCAGTCCGTCCCTGGGTCCTCGCTGCATGCGATGCATGCTCGACAAGTACCTGGACGCCTGTCCGGAAGACGTGCCCTGGGACGTGCGGGCCGACTACATGCGCCGAGTGCTGCGCATCGTTGGCGAGGGGTCCCAACACCTCACCGCACCCGAGATCAGCTACGAGCTGGGCATCGTCCTGCGCGACATGTTTGGCATCGAGCGCGACTACACGCACACCAAGCGCCACTTCAACCAGCTCGTGCTGGGTCTGGAGCAGCGCATGGCACGGCGCATAGAGAAGAGCGACGACCCGCTGGGCCTGGCCATCCGTTGCGCGCTTACGGGCAACTTCATAGACTTTGGGCCAACGGGGGACGTGAGCGAAGAGAAGCTCCTCCAGCTCATGGACGACGCCGACCGCATGGAGCTCGACGAGGATGCGATGGCCGACCTCGCGGGGCGTATCGCGCGAGCCCGGACCATCGCGTACCTTACGGACAACTGCGGGGAGGTGGTTCTCGACAAGCTGCTCATCGCCCAGATCCGCCGCGTGAACCCTCGCGCCCAGGTGACCGCCATCGTGCGCGGGGCCGACGTCACGAACGACGCGACGATGGAGGATGCCCGTCAGGTCGGCCTCGACGAGGTCGCACACGTCATGGGCAACGGCAGCGACGTGGCCGGAACCTGTCCCGCACGCGTCAACGAGCGGACGCGCGCCGCCCTGCAAGACTCCGACCTGGTCATCTCCAAGGGGCTGGCGAACTACGAGACCCTCTCGGGCCTTGGGCCCAACACGTACTTCCTCTTCCTCTGCAAGTGCCCCCTGTATGTGGACGTGTTCAACGTGCCGCTCTACACCGGCATGGTGGTGCGCGGGGAGGAGACGCGCTAAGGTGGTCCGGCTTTCCGCCAAGACGGTCGTGCGGGATGGCGTCGCTTGGTAGAATGCAGATACGCATTGGCGACGAGTGATTGGGTGGCGCGCGTGGCGACGGTCTATGACTATCTGCGCTGGCGGGGTGACCTCTTGTTCGAGGAGCGCCCCTTTAACGACGTGGACAACATAGTGCTCTCCACGCTCGTCTACCTCGACTGGGAAGGTATCGTGGCCGACGAGGGGCAAGGCGAACCAGTAGCGTTGGGCGATGCCTGCGAGCGTCTGCTCGCCCGGTCCGGGGACGACATCGCGCCATTCGTCCGCTCGCTTGCCAACATCCAGACGACGTTCGTGGAGCTTCTTGCGCAGTCGCCGCGCTTCTCGTCGATCGAGCTGAGCGACTACGTGGACATCATCGACAAGCGCCGCTCGCTGCAGTTTTCGGCCCTGTGCGCAAGGCTTCCCGGCGACGAGACGTACGTTGCCTTTAGGGGTACCGACAGCTCCATTGTGGGCTGGCGCGAGGACGTGATGCTGAGCTTTGCCATAACCGAGGCACAGCGCGAGGCGGCGCGCTACCTTGAGCGCGCCATGCAACGCACGAGCGGTCGCATCTACGTTGGTGGGCATTCCAAGGGTGGCATGCTTGCCGAGTACGCCATGCTGCAGTGCCCGGAGCGGCTGCGTTCGCGCATCGTGCGCGTGTACTCCAACGATGGCCCCGGCATGGCGCCGGAGGTCGTGGGCGATTGTGGACAAGGGAACCTGGGCGAGCGCATACGACGCATCGTCCCCGCATACAGCGTGGTGGGCATGCTGTTCTCTCGCCCCGAGGACCCGCGTGCCATCGTGGCCAGCAGCAACAGGGGAATCGAGCAGCACGACCTTACCTCCTGGCAGGTCACTCGTTCCGGACTGGAGGAGGTGGGGGAGCTGCAGCCGGATTGCGTCTCGCTCGATGAGGCCATTGCGGCCTGGATCGAGAAGCTGTCCCTTAGCAAGCGCGCGTTGGTGGCGAATCAGATCTTCGACGCGCTCGAGGCCGGTGGAGCCCAGCAGCTCGACGAGATCCTAAGCTCGGCCGAGAGCTTCCATAGGGTGCTGCAGGCCCTTGCAAAGACCGACGACCTTACCCGCGACGTGGCGCTCTCGCTGGTGCAGACCCTCCTGGACTCGTCCGTGGGCTCCGTTCGCAAGGCGGCGCGCAGAACGCTGACCAAGTTCCTGCCCCCGGCGCGCGAGCCGGACAAGAGCAGGGCATAGCCGCCACACCGGGCACGCTCCCCTGTGGCAGACTGCCACGCCGGGGATACTCTACCGCGACAAAAGAGGCGCCCCGAAGGGCGCCCCCAAGCCAGCTTCCGTGCCGCGGCACGTGCTC
>CADBCS010000051.1:0-3257 GCA_902793195.1 uncultured Coriobacteriaceae bacterium
TTTATCCAAAAAATCAAAAGATATTCTGGTCATCCCAAGAGCAAACGAACAGGAAGCTTCGCTTGAAGGTGGGATGGTTTTCCTTTTGCCCGGGAATCATTCGTCCACCCCCTTGCGATGACGGGTGACGGTCGTGGCGGAAAGGACACCTTCTCCAAGGATCATGGAAACCAATCGATCCTCACGCTCCTCCATACGGTGTGCCTCTTCCTCTTCCAGATGATCGTATCCCAATAAGTGTAGCAGTCCGTGCACGATGAGCAATGTCGTCTCGGTTGTGACCGTCGTACCATACGACTTGGCCTGTTGAGCAATGTAGTCGGGAGCGAGCACGATGTCACCGAGCTCGCAGGGCTCCCCCGCCGCAAGGCCAACGTCGTCGGGACGTTCGCACTCTATGGAGAGCACGTCTGTGGCGCGGTCCTGTCCGCGCCACTCGGCATTGAGCTCGCGCATGCGGGCATTGGAGACAACGGTTACCGAGATGAAGCAGGGACGCGACACATTCTCGGCCGCAAGGACGACATCACATGCATGAGTGATCTGGGACTCGCCCAGGGCGCATGCAGAGCAACCGTCGTACGCAAAGTCAACCTCGCACGCCATGCGTTACCTATCCTCCCCGCCTCTATATGCGTTTACGATTCGGGCAACCAGGGAGTGTCGAACGATATCGGAGCTGTCGAGGTCCACAAACGCAATGTCACCAATTCCGGACAGCACGTCCCGCGCATCGCGGATGCCAGACGATCCCCTCAGGTCCCTCTGCGTGATGTCGCCCGTCACGACGAACTTCGACGCGAACCCCAACCTCGTGAGGAACATCTTCATCTGATCAGGCGTCGTATTCTGCGCCTCGTCCAAGATCACGAACGCATTGTTGAAGGTTCGGCCACGCATGAAGGCCAATGGTGCAATCTCTATAACGCCCTGTTCGATGTAGGCATTCGCCCGTTCGCGGTCGCACATGTCGAACAACGCATCACAAAGGGGCCGAATGTAGGGGTCAAGCTTCTCCTCCAAGGTGCCAGGCAAGAACCCAAGAGACTCCCCGGCCTCTACGACAGGACGCGTGAGGACGATGCGGCTGACTTCGTGCCGCAGTAGCGACGAGACGGCCATCGCCATGGCAAGGTACGTCTTTCCGGTCCCCGCCGGCCCGATGCCAAAGGTTATGGTGTGGTGGCGTATGGCATCGACATAGCGCCCCTGTCCCTCGGTCTTGGCACATATCGCCTTTCCCCGGTATGACAGGAGTACGTCCCCTCCGTTAGCGGCCAGCTCGCGCTCACCGTTGCGGAGGCGACCGATAAGGAGGTCGAGATCGCCCATGCTCGGCTCGACACCCGACTCGATGAGCATCATCAGATGAGAGAATGCCGAGACGGTCAAATCGACGTCATGCGTATTACCCGACACCACAATCTGGTTTCCCCGTACGGTGATTATCGCATCGCTCGCAGCCTCCACTCCCCGCAACAACGCATCCGATGGCCCCATGAGCGACCGGGGGTCAACGTTGTCGGGAATGGTCAGTCGAACATGCATAGGTTCCAAGAGTCCTCCTCGTGGGGCGTCATCACAATGATAGCGCTTTTGCCTGGTTCCAATGCGATTACTCACAGAGTCGTACCCACAAGGACCCCGTCCTGCCATCCAAGACGTGCTCGCACCCACGACCCGAGGGGAAGCTCATCGTCCATTTGCACGGGAAGCAGATGTGAGTCGACGCCATCGCCACGCTCCTGCACGAGAACCATGTCCACCGCACCATGTCGTTCCTGCATATGCCGTTTGCGCATGCGTTCGGCCAGCGTGCGGAGTTGCTGGCTGCGAATGGCGCTGACGTTTGGGTCGACCTGGCAGGGCGCGACAGCCGCCGGTGTGCCGGGACGCTTCGAGTAGCGAAAAGCATGTATGCGCGAGAATGCCATTCGCTCGCAGAAAGCCAGTGACTGCGCGAACTCCTCGTCGGTCTCTCCGGGAAATCCCACGATCACATCCGTCTCCAACGCAATGTCTGGCACTAGCCGTCGCGCGTCGGCCACGACCTTCGAAAACTGGTTGGTCGTGTACGTGCGCCCCATACGTCGCAGGGTTTCGTCACAGCCCGACTGAAGGCATACGTGCAGGAACGGCGCAATGCGTCCGTGCGCATTGGACATTGTCTCCAATAGAGGTTCCGTGACGTCTTGCGGCTCGATTGACGATATCCTGATTCTGTCGATCGTGGTTTCGCGCAGAATGCATTCCAGCAGATCTTCCAACCTGTGGTTGGGTCCCAGGGCGTCTGACTCCGTCGTCCTGTAACACCCAAGATTGATGCCCGTTAGCACAACCTCATGCGCGCCACGACCAATCGACTCGCGCACCGCGTTCAAAACATCCTTAGACGGTAGGGAACGAGAGGGTCCCCGCGCCTTCCAGACGATGCAATACGAGCAGCGCAGGTCACAACCATCCTGAATCTTTATGCCGGGCCGCGTCCTACCGGTCGGCGTGGGTGAGATGGCCAAGTGGCTCTTTGGGGAACACGTGCCGTTGGTGATGCCCAAGCGTTCTATGGCCCGTTGTGCCACACGGTCCTTGCGTGGCTCGACGACCACCCTTGGAGAGATCTTCTCCAGCTCAGACGAGAAGAGCGTTGCGGCGCAACCGGTTGCCACCACGATGGGAGACTGTGGCATGCGGGCGGCACGACGTACGGCCTTGCGCGTCTTTACCTGCGCCTCACCCGTTACGGCACAAGTGTTTACAATTACGAGCTCCGCCTGATCGCAGTCCACGAGCACGCATCCGGCCTCCTCGATTCGGCTCGCGATGAGGTCGGTCTCGACCCGGTTGACGCGGCACCCAAGGTTAATGAGTGCCACGCGATGGCCCATCGGCTCAGCCATGGTCACTTCTTCTTGCGTGACGACCCACGACGCTCCTTGGGCTTGGGTTTGGCACGTCGGCCCTGCGCATTGGGCTGTTCGTCGCGTTTGGCCTGCGCTTGCCTCTGCCTCGAGTTCAACCGGTCGAATTGCACGGAACGGAGCAACTCGAGCTGCTGCCTCGTAAGGTCTTGTGGGGTCTTTACCTCAACAACGACGATGAGGTCACCACGGACTCCCGTCCCCAGCTGGGGCATGCCCTTGCCATCTACGCGAACCTGCTGTCCGTATTGGCAACCCTGTGGGATCGTCACGCGTATGCTCTCGCCCTTGAGTATGCCATTCATGCGGATGACGGTACCCAATATGGCATCGAGGGCA
>CADBCS010000051.1:3269-8811 GCA_902793195.1 uncultured Coriobacteriaceae bacterium
GACGTAGAGGTCGTCCCCATGTCGCTCGAAGCCCTCGTTCTCAAGTATCTGTATGGAAACGACAAGGTCACCGGCCGCGTCTCCCCTCACGCCAGCCTCACCTCTGGCCTCAACGCGAATGGACTGGCCAGAGTGGACGCCGGCGGGTATCTCGACGCGTACCGTCTCGTGCGAGGGAGTCCTTCCCTCGCCCTGGCACGTGTCGCATGGATGGTCGATCATACGACCGGAACCATGGCATACGGGGCAGGGTCCCTTGCTTTGCATCGGGCCGAATATGGTGCGCTGCACCTCGACCACCTGGCCGGTTCCATGGCAGTGTTCGCAAGTGGTCTCGTGACCACCGTCGGCCACGCCTGTGCCGTCACAGTCGTCGCAGGGAGAGAGGCGGTCGTAGGCTATGGTCTTCGTGCAACCCGATGCGGCCTCGGCCAAGGAGATGCGCAGCGTTATGCCCATATCGCGACCACGGGTGCGGGCAGCTTGCGCTCCCCTGCCAGCCCCACCACCAAAGAAAGACTCGAAGATGTCGCCGAAGCCACCTCCGAAGATGTCGGACATGTCGACGTACTCGGACCCAAAGCCTCCGGGACCATCGGGATTCCCATATTGGTCGTAATTGGAGCGCTTGCGTTCGTCGGACAGAACAGAGTACGCCTCGTTGACCTCCTTGAAGCGCTCCTCGGCATCCGGCTCCTTGTTGACGTCGGGATGCAGCGAGCGCGCAAGCTTGAGAAACGCGCGCTTAATCGTCCTCTGGTCTGCCGATCGGTCGACACCCAGCACCTCGTAATAGTCTTTCTTCTGGTCCAAGCTCAACTACCTCCGAACAAAACTACGAACGTATGTCCATCCTCAGCCCGAGCGGCGAGACGACAATGCAACGATAACGATGATGGGCAGCAGCAGCGACATAGCCATAATCGCCGTTGGACGCACGAGCGTGAGCAGCAGGCCGACGATAATGCCGGTTGCAGCCCCGCGCACGAGCGATGTCGCCCCGTTCTTGAGCCAGTTACCATTCATCCGGACGCCATCTTGAGCGACCATTACGCAACCGACGGCACACAATGCCGCGGCAACGATCGCGAAGGTGAACAACGGTTGGTACAACAGGCCAATGACGATGAAGGGCGCGGCAAATCCCACCATGCGGAACCCAAATTCCTGACGTTGCGTGAGTCGCTCCTCGGCTACGCTCACCTGACAGACGAAGTCTCCCGACTCGCGCCCGTTCGTGCCGGCATTTCCCATGCCCTGCACGCGAACCGTGTCGCCATCGTGTGAGTTGGGTGGTATCTCCACCACGATTTCGGTCGCCGAGAGCACGCGACCCGAGCCGCCACAGGACGCACAGGGGTCCACGACCACCTTGCCCGAGCCCTCGCACTCGGGGCACACCACCTCGAAGAACCCAATGCCGAAGAGGCCCATGCCGCCCAGGTCGATTCGAATGCGTCCGGCACCACCACAGGTGGGACAGGTGCTAGCCTCCGTATGCTCCACAGATCCGCTGCCATGGCATACGTCGCACGCCACGAAACGCTGGTAGGTCATGCCACGCGAAACGCCGTTGCGCGCCGTCTCGACATCGATGTCAATCGTTGCCGAGACGTCTGCGCCGGCACGCGGCCTATACGAACGGGATTGCGTTGGGTTGCGACTGAACCCGTCAAACGGGAATCCGTCGAAGGGCGAGCCATATCCAGCCGACGGCCCTTGCCCCGGATAGCCAGCAAAGGGAGACCCCGACCGCATGGCATCGTAGCGCTTGCGCTTGTCATCATCGGAGAGCACGGCGTACGCCTCGCTCACCTCCTTGAAGCGCTCCTCCGCATCCGGCTCCTTGTTTACGTCGGGGTGGAGCTTGCGCGCCTTCTGCTGAAAGGCCTTGCGAATCTGGTCGGTCGAGGCATCCTCTTCCACCTCAAGGATTTTGTAGTAGTCCTTCTCGTTCATGGATGCCATGAGCGCGACTCCTTACTAGCATTAATACACATACGGGCGCTATTTTACCCAAATTGGCGCACAACCATACTGTGTTTTACGACATCATGCACGCGGAGTTAGTGTTAGGAAAGAGGTCGTTGTCCTTGGCGCATATGACCTATACCTCAGCCTCTCGTGTGGACGCGGGAGCAAGGGACCAGAGGGCCATGTATATCTCGTTTCCCAGCAGCCAACCACGCCTTGTGGGAACAAGCCTGTTGGCGCTACGTTCGACGAGTCCGGCTTGCAACAACCCGTCGACCGCACGCGAGAATCCGTTGCCAAAGGTCTCTTGCGCCCGGTCGATTAGATCTGCCCCCAGCCCCTCGCAAAGACGCATTCCCAACATGAGGTCCTCGGCAAGGGCTTGTTGCTCGTCCAGAAACTCGAGCCACATGCTCGCTGCGGCAAGCGCCGGTTCATGCAAGATCGCCTCCCAAGGACTCGTGATGCGATATCGTATCCTTGCCGTTTCGTTAGACAATGCCGGCAGCTGAGTCGCCACCTGTCGCAACAGCTCGTAAGATCGACGATTGAGCATGCCTGCCGCCGCGTGCCCTATGCCAACGTAGGGCACGCCTGTCCAATACGCCTTGTTGTGGGCGCACTGCTTGCCCGAAATGGCATAGCTTGCGACCTCGTATCGCTCGTATCCTGCCACACCCAGCACGTGGGCGGCCACCTCCATGCGCCGTGCCTGCACGTCCTCGTTGTTCCATGGCGTATGGCACGTCGCATAGCGCCTACCCAACGGCGTGTTGGGCACGAGCTCGAGCGGATAGACGCTCACGTGCCCCACGCCAAGTCCTCTTGCCCGTTCGAGGGTTGCCTGCCAGGATTGGCTTGTCTGGTACGGTATGGCGCACATGAGGTCAATCGACACGTCCAATCCGCACGCAACCGCCGCCCGCGCCCGATTGATTGCGCATCTGGAGTCATGAAGCCGACCCAATGATGCAAGCTCGTCATCCGATAAGGACTGTACGCCGATGGATATGCGTGTGGCGCAGCTTTCGCGGAGAGACTCAAGCGTCACGTCGTCAAGGGAGTCCGGATTGGCCTCGCACGTGAGTTCTCGCACGAGGGGAGCATGGTGGCGAATCGAGCGAACGAGCGACCCCAGCAGGTCGGCTCCCATCAAGCTGGGAGTCCCACCTCCCACATAGGCCGTTTTGCATCCCTGCAGCAATCCGCACGACTCAAGCTCGCCCAACTGTCGCATGATCGCGCTCGCATACTCATCGATTCGCTGATCCCCTCGATGGATGGCACAGCTCGCGAAGTCGCAGTATGCGCATTTCTTGGCACAAAAGGGAACGTGCACATAGAGCGCTCCCACACCGCGCGACGCCACCGCTTCCCGCCTATCTCCCACCATGCGGCTTCACCTCTGCCTCGAGGCGTCGAACGAGGTCCATGTAGTCCCCAAGGGTAGTGCAGGAGGTCGCCTCGCCACGCCACAGCGCCGCATGGGGCAAGCCGCGCAGATACCAGCCCGCAAGGCTTCGGCCACGCGCCATGTGTGCTCCCGTGGCATCCAGCACCCTCACGTGCTCGCAAAACGCCTGGATGCGTTGGCTGGTAGTTGGGATAGTTGTGATAGCGGTAGCGGCCCGCAACAGATCCCTTGACTGGCCAAACACCCAAGGATTCCCGTATGTCCCGCGTGCGATCATCACTGCGGCGCAACCGCAGGATCGAAGCATTTCTACTGCCTCCGGTGCACCGCGAACGTCGCCCGAACCAATCACGGGAACGTCAACCGCATCTGCAACTCGCCTAACGACCTCCCAGTCTGCTATTCCCCTGTACATCTGGCTGGCATAGCGTCCATGGACAGCTATGGCTTGCGCCCCCGCATCCGCCATCCGTTTGGAAAACTCGGTCGCGACCTCCTCGCCCATACGGCGTCCCCGACGAATTTTTACGGTAACTGGCACTTGTGTGGCGCCTGCGCATGATCGGACGATGCGCTCGGCCAACAAGGGCTCGTCCAACAGCGCCGATCCTCCCCCACCCTTGGTCACCTTTGGCACCGGGCAAGCCATGTTGATGTCGATGAGTACGAGCTTGTTGCCGAGCTCGCTTGTCACACGCTCAGTCGCCTCCGCAAAGTGGTTTGGGTCGGAGCCAAAGAGCTGCACCGCGATGTCGGGTTCGAACTCGTTCGGTAGGACGAGCTCCCATGTCTTCACGCTGCCATAGTGAATGCCGGTGACGCTTACCATTTCGGAGTAGGCTAAGGCAGCTCCACCCAAGCGAGCCATTATTCTATAGGCACCATCGCTCACACCTGCCATGGGGGCCATCAGAAACGGGTTGCGTGCAAACCTTTCCAACAGAGAGCCTGTCGGCGCAAACGGGTCGAGCGCATCCGAGAGACCCGACTCGGATGCGCATGATGCCACGATCTGTGCAACCGCACTCACTCGTCGTCGACCTTGAGCACGGCAAGAAATGCCTCTTGGGGTACCTCCACGCGTCCGATGGACTTCATGCGCTTCTTGCCTTCCTTCTGCTTCTCGAGCAGCTTGCGCTTGCGTGATATGTCGCCACCATAGCACTTTGCAAGCACGTCCTTGCGGTGTGCCTTAACGGTGGATCGGCTTATGATCTTGTTGCCGATCGCTCCTTGGATGGGGACCTCGAACTGCTGGCGTGGAATGATGCCCTTGAGCTTGTCGCACAGGCCGCGGCCGAGCGTGTAGGCCTTGTCCTTGTGAACGATGAACGAGAGCGCGTCGACCTCCTCGCCCGAGAGCAGGATGTCGAGCTTGACGAGGTCGGATGTCCGATAGTCGTCGAATTCGTAGTCGAGGGACGCATATCCCTTGGTGCGGCTCTTAAGCTGGTCAAAGAAGTCCAATATGAGCTCGGCCAGGGGGATGTCAAAATGGAGCTCTACGCTCTTCTCGGAGAGGTACACCATGTCGGTTGAGACGCCACGGTGGTCCACGAGCAGCTGCATCACGGCACCCACGTAGTCTGGGGGAACGATGACGGTGGCCTTGAGGTAGGGCTCCTCGATGCGTTCGATCTTCTCGGGCTTGGGGAGATCCTGAGGACTGGTAACCTCCATCATCTCCCCGTCAGTCTTGTACACGTGATAGTCCACAGAGGGGCTTGTGGCTATGAGGTCGAGGTCGAATTCGCGCTCCAGTCGTTCCTTCACGACCTCCATGTGCAAGAGGCCAAGAAAGCCCACGCGGAAGCCAAAGCCCAAGGCAACGCTCGTCTCGGGTTTCCACGTAAGGGATGGGTCGTTTACCTTGAGTTTCTCGAGGGCGTCGCGCAGGTTCTCGTAGAACTTGTTGTCGATGGGGAACAGCCCGGTAAAGACCATGGGCTTCGCCTCGTGATATCCCGGGCATGCCTCAGTGCACGGACGTTTGGCAAGCGTGATGGTGTCACCGGTATGAACCAACCCAGGCTCCTTGAGACCCGTGACCACATAGCCAACCTCACCCACCGAGAGTTGGTCGAGCGGCTGCTCGAGCGGACGCTTTACGCCAACCTCCTCGCAGAGAAACTGTTGGTTCTGGGCCATCATGAC
>CADBCS010000052.1 GCA_902793195.1 uncultured Coriobacteriaceae bacterium
CGTTTGCCTTGGTGGCAATCGTGTACTTTACGGGTATCCTCAACCCGTACAAGCGGGACGTGCGCGAGGTGAACAAGCGGCTCAAGGACATGCCGGAGGTGCCCGACTTTGCCGATTGGGATTTGGCTCATCCCAACAAGGAAGACCGCAAGAGCGCCAGGAACAGGAGGAAGTAACAAGGATTGCGTCCTTGGCATCACGCGTTCGACAGTCGCTCATGTATAACGGTCAGGTAGTGCCGGGGTATATCCATCCCTGGCACTACTATATTAACGTTATGCTATACAAGCAAAACATTAGCATCTCATGGATATAAATGTATAGAATACATACGATAACGGGATATTTATTCATTGATGATTGGAACACTTTTCATTCGCTGTATACTTTTGTGAAGGAGCTGTTTTGGAGACGGCCCACATCGATTCCTCGGATGGTTTTGTGCGCGGGATGGGATGCCATCAATATTCGTAGAGAATGATTGATGGCCAAGGAGGTACCTCGTGAGGCGTGCATTCGATTATGACGAATTGGACAGAAAGATTGGAGACCAGCTCGGTCGCCTTCGCGTTGAGCGGGGAATACGTCAGTTGGTGCTTGCCGAAAGGTTGCAAACGACCCAGTCCATGATTAGCAAAGTTGAATCGGGCGGCAGGTCGTTAAAGGTACGCGAGATGCCACAGTATGCACGAGCATTGGGAATGGAGACACCTGAGTTCTTCGAGAAGATTCTTGCTACAATCAAATAACGTCGGCCCCATTGTCCAGACGGTAGTTCGGCAACCAATAAGCCCCCGTTACCACACGAGCACTGTGGGAACGGGGGCAAACCGTTATCTGGGTCCGTGCTATGCGATATTCTCGAAGGTCCAGCCGTGCTGGTTCCAGGCGTGATGCTCACCCTTTAGCGTGGAAGTCACGGCAAGGTTCTTGATGTCGAGTGGGAACCAACGTGTGGTCATGGTCACCTCGCCACCGTTGACGAAGATCTCTACGCAGGAGGTGTCGACCATGATGCGCAGCGACTCGATCTTGCCAGCCGTGAGCGCGCTGTAGGGGAGGCGACGTATGGAGCGGAAGCGACCTGCATGACTGTGGAATACCAACTCGGCGTCATGGTCGTTGATGACGAACTCGAGGTCGCCATTGAGCATGACATGGCCCTTGCCCTCGATGTCGTCGATAGTGATATCGCCGATACCGTTGAGGCGAGCGCCAATGGCGCCGACCATACTGAACTTGTCATAGCTGGATGAACCCATGTAGCCGGTGGCGCCATCTGCGGCCTCGGCACTCCACTCGACCTCGTCCTCGCGCAGCGTGTCCATCTCGGCCACGGGCCACTGGCAAATCCTTCCGGCCTCGTTGAGCGTGAGCTCACGCGGCATAGTGAGGGTGTGAGCCCACTCGGGGGTCGTGGGGACGTCGTACTCGAACTCCATGTCGGCAACGCCGGCCCATGCCATGAGAATCTTACGACCCTTCTCGTCCTCGAACACCTGGCAGGCATAGAAGTCGAAGCCAAAGTCCAACTCGATGAAGTCGTCCATGTTCATGCAGGGATAGGGCCCCTCGGCATCCTGCTTGCCGGGGTCCTGCGAGAGAATGTCGATGACCTTGCCCTCGACAGGGAAATAGCCGGAGTTGTGGATGGTCTGGAAGCGATACTGCTGCTTGGGTACGCCCTGCGGACACACAAACAGAAACTCCTTGTCGTCGAACTGCGCGACGCTGGGGCACTCCCACATGTAGCCAAACGGACCGTCGCCGATATTGGTGGCGGAGCCGGCCATCTCCCACTTGATGCCGTCATCGGAGCGATACATGAGCGCGCAGCCGTGGCTCTCCATGGTGCGGCAACCCAGAAGCATCCACCAAGAGCCGTCTTCCTTCCACACCTTGGGGTCGCGTACGTGATTGGACGCATAGGCGGGGTATTGGTCGTTGCACAGCACGGGACGCTTCTCGCCCAAGGTTATATGGCACTTGTCACCCTCGTCCTTGCACACGACGAGGGTCTCGTTGGCCTTGCGACCCTTGAAGTCGTAGTCGTATCCGGCCTTCCTGCCGCCTGGCATAAGCTCGTTGCCCGTGTAGTACAGCCACAGCTCGTCACCGTTCACGATACCCGACCCGGAGTAGGAGCCGTTCTTGTCTGTCTGCACGCTCGGCATGATGGCTCCGCCGTGCCAATACCACGTGAGCAGGTCGGGGCTCGACCAGTGACCCCAGCCATGGCCGGCCTCACGCGGCCAACGCGGCTCGTACTGGTGAAATATGTGGTAGACGCCTTTGAAGTGGCTCAGTCCGTTCGGGTCGGTAATATTGCCGCTGGGCATCTGAAGGTGATACTTCAATCGCCAGTTGTGGTGTTGGTCGAGCTTAACCAGCATGGTCATGGGCGTGCCTTTCTCTTGTGGTTGGGGTGCCATTGCACCTGAGAACGATACCAGTCTAGGCATTGTTCCGGATGGCATTCCCATGCAAACGGCGATGAGCCCCAATTATTCCGTAGTCGGGGTAATATGGGCGACGATTCCTCGCAGGCTAAGGCAGAAGGGCCTGTGCGAGGTTTTGGATTCATGGTGAGGTTGCTGCTCGGGTGCGGGCGTTACGCAAAAAAATTGACGGCTCCCCGCTTAGGGGAGCCTCGAGTCGTAGCGCTACTTTCTCACATGGTCGCAAGGACGCAAAACAATGTTCCGTGGACGGTCGAATCCGAAGGATGAAAGAACGGTGTGAGCGCAGGAGCGTAAGTTATGGCAAAAATGCGCGATGTGAGCGACACGGATGCGACTTGTTAGGATAGACTTGCCGTACCCAGACGTAGCTCAATAGTATCCGAGGGGGAGAGCCATGACCAAAACCGAAAAGGTGCTCGCGTATCTTGCTGACGTCGCAAGTCTTGGTGGTGGGCGACTCGCGCCTTTTGCGTCATCTGCTCAATGCTGGCGACTCGGATTCGACGAGCTTTCGTCCGGCGCCTTGTCGCTTAGCCTCACCCAACGGATTCTCGAGCAGTATAGCCGTCTGCATGCGGAGGTTGGCTTTGGCGAGCAGGAGGTTCCCGTGATTGCCTGCCTCGCACGTTTGGTCGACGACTCCAAAAAAAACGACCAAGGGGAGCCGTTGCTGTATTTGCCAGGCTATCTGCAAGCCGACGGCAAGCTAAGACCGCGCGACGGGGAGCCTGCCTGGATTTCGTTGAGGAGACTCGAGCGTGACGGATCGTTTGACGAGCCCCTTACCGTCTGCGACATAGATGCCTACCGCGCGCATCAGATGGCCATGGCCACCCTCCCCGACGACGGAAGCTGGAAGACGGCCGCCGTGCGTGCCATGGACCTGTTCCGCGCCGTTGCTTCCGTAAGCGAAGAGATAATGAAACGAGACTCTTTCCATATAGAGTCCAACGAGTCGTTGCTCACCATCTGTGAAACCCACGATCCCATAGCGGCGTCGGGCATCATACTCAATAACCTGCGTAATCGCTTGGGGGAGCAGGAGGTCGAACGGCTGGGTGCCCTCGCAGACATTCTGTGTCTTGACGGGGACGAAGGGATCGGGGAGCTGGGGAACGACGATGGAAATCAGAAATCCGACAATGCATCCCTGACGCATAATATGGGCGAGGAGTCGCCAGTGACTGGCAGGCTGTTCGTCACGGGAATGCCCGGCGACATGGGTTCGCTGAGTCCCGAGGAGCGCGAAACCGTAATCGAATTCGCACGGCATACGAGTGGCGGTTCGTTGGCTCTGCATACGCCAAAGGGCACCAATAGCCTACGTATGGCGCTTGCGATTATGGGACAGGCCATCACCGACAGCGTGTTGAGGGGGGACGCCGCACCCGCCATCGTGTGCACGGCTCCCCATGATGAGCTGCAGGCGATCGCGCGACTCATCGACGAAAGGCCGTTGGCAGGGCAGACATCGCTTTCGTCACGGTGGCTGCCGCGCATTTCGTATGGAAAACATGCTCATGGAAATGGTGGGTCCGCCAGCAGAAGGACTCTCGGTCCCATCGTCTCGATTATCATGCATCACGTTGCGGGTGATGCGGGTACCTACGATGGCGGAAGGGTGTTGACTGAGCCCATCGGCCATTGCAACGAGGGTGCGAGTGCCACGTTCTCCGATTCATGGTATGTCCCTAAGGCAACCATGTACTTCCTAGACTGCTGCTCCAGCTTTTTGGGAATGCGTCTTCGCGATGTTGCCGATGCCACCTCACGATTGTCCGAGCGGCTCAGGATTATCGACCAGGACAGAAATGAATTGCTCTCTGCATACGAGAAGGTCTGTCACGCCACGAAGTATATCATCCAAAGGGAGGTAACCGTTACCGAGCTCGGAAGACTCAGGCGCGAGCACAACGCCGTACGCAAGCGTCTTTCGGTGTGGGAGCGTCTTGCAAAGCGTTATCCCATACGCAAGGGCATCATGGCGCGCAGGGGACCAAGTCAGAGGGAGGTCATCGCCCGACACATTCTGGAGGGTGAGACGTTGGCGATAGGGTGCGAGAGCGTCGAGGACATACGAAAGGCATATCAACGCGAGATCGATCGCATCGAAAGCGATATCGACCGCTTGCGCGGCGTGTCGGCACATCTCTCTCGTCGCGTCCATGACGCATCCGACGACGGCAAGCAATGTCTTGAGGCGATCGAGAGGCTCGTCACGTCCTGCGGGCTTGCGGTGGAGCAGGCGACTCTGCTCGAATCGGTGATTGATGGTCGCGAGGGAACGCTCCGCGGCCTAGACGAGATCCTGGACGTGACCATACGTCCGGCTGAGTTCTGGCTATCGGTTCACGTTCTGGAGGGTCGATGGCTGATGGCCTGTGCTGACCAAAGCGCTCAGCACGACTTGCGTGCGCTCTTCAACCTCTGTCCCATTCATCTGGTAGAAAACACCATATTGCCCTCCTTCCTGTTGGCCAACCAGTCGTCTGATGGCAACGCCACACCTCTCGACCTAATCGTGGCAATCGATGCTCAGCACGTCGACGTGCCAACGGGAGTCGCCATGCTATCCCAGACAAAGCAGGCGGTCGTCATGGGGTCTGTGGGAGCACCCTGCACACCCTCGCTGTTTGGAGGCATTTCTGACGAGTTGTTTGCAACAAGGACGATAAGCGGAGAGCTGTGGCGCGAGATTGCCCAGCGAAAGCTCATCTGCTCCTGTGGCGCCTCGTTGTTCTCAACCATGCTGAGCTCGAAGAGGGTAGGCATCCATCGACTCGGCACCATCGAGGATTCATATGGAGAACTCGCAGACGTAAGAAGCGATTTGGTTCCAAGCGAGCAGGTTCACACCATGCG
>CADBCS010000053.1 GCA_902793195.1 uncultured Coriobacteriaceae bacterium
ACCAGGGCATCGGCTATCTCGAGCGCGCCAGCGAGATCATCCGCGGCGCGATCGCGGCGCAGGAGTACAACGCCAATTATTACGCGAACGGCGGGCAGCCGGCCGGCATCCTGCGCACCGAGAGCGATCTGTCCGGCACGATCACCGTCCCGACTTCGGACGGCAGCGGCACCCGCGTGATCAGCAAGAAGGACCGCCTCCGCGAGGAGTGGGAGAAGCGCCACAACGGCCCCGCGAACGCCCAGCGCATCGCGGTGCTCGACATGGTGCTCCTCTGACGCGTCGCCTCTGGCGTGTTCTCCAAATCCTGTTGGTAAAGAAGCAAATACATGTGCTCGTCCGAGATGCCACACTCCTTCTTGTAGCGGTTCATCTGACGCCTTCTCTCTGGACTTGCCTCATGGTACGTATCGGTATCCTGATATCGCTCCACCGACTGCATTGATGAACTGGCCATCGCAAACCTCTCTGTACAAACTGAATCGTCTCATTGCGCACAAGCAGCACGTTCATGTGCATGTATTATAGAACGAACGCCTCCTCGACTTGAAGAGGCAATTATGTCGAAACGAGCAAACGAAACGCTGCGGAAATCATGCGTGCATCAGCCGACGCTCATTAGGAGTACACTGTATGGCACGAGGAATGAGGAGGTCACCCATGAACCAGAATGACAAGCCACAGATAAAGGAGTCGGCCAGCGCAACCACATCATCTGAGGAAAACAAGTCGGGTTCGTTCGCGTATATTGTCTTTGGAATTACCGCTTTGCTCCTTGTTCTCCTTGCGGTTGTCTGCGGTGGCTGTGTGTCGGCGATAGTCACCACGGCGGCAATGGAGGGCGCGGATGGCAGTGGCGCCATGACCTATGACGACCTTGTTGGTGATGGGTCGCAGGAGCCCGACCTCGATGACCTCTTGGAGTATTACAACGAGCAGTTTGGCGATCAGGACGTCTCAAATAAAGACACCGATAATTCGTACGGGACATGCAGCGTAAAGGAGGCTCTCGATTTCGATCTGGCGTTCTACACCACTTCGCTGGGCAATGTGGTAAGCGCCTCCTCGTATGCAAACACTCCGTCGTCGGTACGAGATTTCGTGCGTTCCACTGTCAAGACGGATGATGACTACAACACGAAGATCGTCAATTGCCTCAATGCCGCATCGCGTAACGACGACAAGCAGCAAGAGCAGATCGAGAAGGCAATCGGCTTGTGCGACGAGGCATCCAAGGCCATAGATGGCATAGAGGTTCCCTCGGTAAGCACCGACAAGGATGGCATTGTAAAGGATGCGCTGGGAACCGCCAAGACCGATGCCGCGAAACGATGGGAGACCACCAAGGCGGAGCTTTCGCTGCTCAAGACAACCGACAAGATTAACAAGAAGACACTCTGGGATCTTGACGAGGAGACTATCGAGTCCGTGGAGAGTGCGGCAGGCATGCTCGAGGACGCGATGGAGACCGCCGCCAAGGCAAAATAGAACAGACTGTCTTGCCTGCTGTTACACATGACTGGGAGGGGGCGCATGCGCCGTGAGTAGGGCCGACGACCTGTTTGTGTCCATGTGCGAGGACATTTTGAGCAACGGTACCACGACCCAAGGCCAGAAGGTTCGTCCGCATTGGCCAGACGGAAGCACCGCATACACCATCAAACGCTTTGGCGTGTGCAACCGTTACGACCTTCGCAAGGAGTTCCCAGCACTCACCTTGCGACGCACCGCCCTCAAGAGCTGCATGGACGAGATTCTGTGGATCTATCAACGCAAGTCGAGCAATATCGCCGACCTTCATCCCCATATCTGGGACGAATGGGCCGACGAGAATGGATCCATTGGTAGGGCGTATGGCTATCAGGTTGGCAAGGTGAGCACATATCCTGACGGATCGTTCGACCAGATGGACCGTGTGCTCAAAGATCTTAGGGAAGAGCCTTTCTCACGAAGAATCATCACCAACCTGTACTGTATCGAAGACCTCCATCTCATGCGCTTGTACCCCTGTGCCTATAGCTGTACGTTTAACGTTACGGACGACAATCGTGCTGACGGTAGACTCACGCTCAATATGGTTCTCAACCAAAGGAGTCAGGACGTTCTTACTGCCAACAACTGGAACGTGAGCCAATACGCCATATTGCTCATGATGGTCGCGCAGTGTTCGAACATGGTCGCAGGTGAACTCGTGCACATGATTGCCGACGCACACATCTACGACCGCCATGTTCCCATTGTGGAGGAGCTCATCTCGAGACCGCGCCATGCGGCACCGCACGTCTCCCTCAATCCCGATGTGCTTGACTTCTATTCCTTTACCACCGACGACCTGTATGTCACCGACTACGTGTGCGGACCCCAGGTGAGGAACATTCCCGTTGCCGTGTAGGAGGATGACGCGATGAACGCCATAGTATCCGTAACGCAGGACTGGGCCATTGGGTACCAAGGCAAGCTCTTGGTTAGGAACGCTGCAGACATGCGCTTTTTTAAGGAAACTACCATGGGTGGCACCGTGTTGTGTGGCAGAAACACATTCCAGAGTTTCCCGGGTGGAGCGCTTGTGGGCCGAAGAAACATCGTGCTTACGCGAGACCAAACCTATTCTCCAAGTGGAGCAGAGGTCGCGCATACAATTGATGAGGTGCTATCGCTTGTGGAGTCCGATGACCCCGATCACGTGTGGCTCATTGGGGGGCAGTCGGTCTACCATCAACTCCTTCCCTATTGCAAACGGGCTCTGGTGACCTATCACAAGGTCACTGTCCCAGCCGATACGTACTTCCCAAATCTGGACGAGGATGAAAGATGGGTCATTCGTTCGTCCTCCCCCGTCAGCACCACACCTTCCGGCGTGCCGTTTTCGTTTTTGGAGTACGTTAAGCAGCCCTCGTAGGAATGTGTGTTTGTATACGTGTCATGCAATCGCCCCAAAAGCAGCCGAAACGATTGCGTCGAGGCTCGACGCGTCTACAAACCACGTGCCGTCCACCTTGCGCTCCATGAGTTTGACTTCCGCGCTTGTGCGACTCTTCTCGTTTGCAATGGCATCGAGCAACTCTTTGTACACAAGCTGAACGGTCCCGCTGCCGTCATCACTTCGATATAGCTCCCCAAACGCGGAAACATTCGCCTCGGTATTACCGTTCGCAATCACGCGTTGCATCGCGGCGGCCACATCCACGAATCGCACGGTAACTTGGACCGTTGCGGCATCACCATCGATGACAACATCATCAATCTGGTAGTCATACGTACTGAGGACAATGGCACACATCTCGTACGGGTCTATTCCCCATTGGCTAAAGACCTCTGTCTGGTCATCCCCGGCAATGGGACGATGGCCCTTGGATAGATCTTCCCTTGTAATGGATTTGTATGGCTCCAAGACCCTCTTGGCCTCCGCCACAACGAGATCCTTGTCCTGCTGTGCCGTAGTTGTGGTCGACGGCGTGCAAGCTCCCATGGCGATGAGCAGTAGCGCGCACAGCACCATCGCAACTAGCTGTATGCCCAGTTGCCGTTTGTTGGGAATCGCACACCGCATACGACCTCATTTCCGTTCGACAGTCTTTTTGGCGTTGGCCCCCGCGTGGCACATGCAATGCTCTGCGGGGGTCAATGCTCAAAACGCTAGTGGACTTCGGTACTCATAGGCTTACAGGTTCTCGAAGAGTGCCTCAACCTGGCTCATGAGGAACTTCTCGCGCTGCTTGCGACCACGAGCCAGCTCTGCTGCGGCGACGACGGGAACCCAGTGCATGATGATCTGCTTGGCCATGTCAGCCTTCTTCGAGTAGAGCGTCAGGTACTTCTGCGCAAGCTTCTCGTCTTCCATCATGAGCAGCAGGTAGGTTTGAGCCGCATCGACCTCGGGAATGCCGGCCGAAACGTGGGCCCAGTCGCATACGTAGGGCTCGCTCCCGTCATCGGGAACGATGATGTTCGAGGGAACAAAGTCACCATGGCACACCTTGTTACCACCCTTGATGCCGTCAAGACGCATCTGCAGGTCAAAACGGACGGATGGGTCAATCGTCTTAACCTTGTTGATCATGCGACGCAGCTTGTCCTTCTGCCGATTGAGCAGGGGCGCGTCCGCCGTCTGAACCTCAATTTGCAATTCAACGAACTGGTCGAAGTACTCGTCTGCCCGAGCGCCGCCCTCGTCGAGGATGTCCGCAAGCGAACGGCCGGGAATGAAGTTGAGGGCGATGGCCCAGCTTCCTTCCCATTCCCCATCCCGCACTTGGCTCACCTCGAGAACACGTGGAACGCGACCGCCCGCTTCGGTGATTCGAGCATTGTTGAGCGCCTCGTTGAACACGTCGGAACCGGGCTTGCGATCATTGAACACCTTGATGAGGCGATTGCCATCCTGATACACCACCTTGTTGTGGCGACGAACGATTTCCACCTTGCTATCCGAAAGAATCATGCTCTCTCCTCGTGCTACATATCGTCCAATAAGGCGGGACACGTTGTGCCCCGCCCCTTGTTACCCAATTGATTGCCTAATCCTCGTAGGAGCTCGGCTCGCGGTCGTAGTAGGCGTCCAGGTACAGCTCGCGAATCTCGCTGATGAGCGGGTAGCGCGGGTTGGCACCGGTGCACTGGTCGTTGAAAGCCTGCTCACTCATGTCGTCGAGCGTGTCGAGGAAGTACTGCTCGTCCACGCCAAAGTCCTTGATGGTCGGCTGTACGCCCACGTGGGCCTTGAGCTCCTCGATGCCGGCGATGAAGTTCTCGAACACCTCGTCGTCGTTTGCGCCGGTAAAGCCGCACGCACGACCGAACTCGGCATAACGTTCCTTGGCGTGGGGATATGCATATTGCGGGAACGTGCCCATCTTGGTGGGACGCTCGGCCGCATTGTAGCGCATCACCCGGGTGAGGATGACGGCGTTGGCCCAGCCGTGCGGGATGTGGTGGAACGCGCCGAGCTTGTGCGCCATGGAGTGGTTGACGCCCAGGAAGGCGTTGGCG
>CADBCS010000054.1 GCA_902793195.1 uncultured Coriobacteriaceae bacterium
TCCCTGTCGCTTTAGGCTCTTTGTAAAGAGCAAGAAGCGAGGGACCGAGTTCGGCGTAACCCCATTTCTCCTGGGTGGGTACAATCGCATCTGCGGCATGGAGGGAACCGAGGACGAGCTTTTGGCGGATGCGTTTGCCATCGTACAGCGCGAAGGTCGCATCGAGGCCGAGAAGGTCGCCTCGGAGCTTGGCGTAGAGGTGGATCGCGCATATGCGCTGCTGATCACCCTCAGTGACTGGTCGGCCGTACGGCCGTACTACAATCCCGATCTGGGTGAGAAGCCGACTCAGCGCGACTATCCTGCGGCATTCGAGACGTTGCGGCGCGATGCGAACTTGCTCACGGAGTACGACTATGGGCACGACTTCGAAGGAGAGGGAGTCACGGAGGCGGGTGCACCGCGCGTGTTGCCCAATCCGGCAGATCAGCTTGCCGAGGAACGCAGCAACACATATCTTGGCTGTGGGTTCTTCAAGCGGCTCGCCATTCTTCTGGCGGGACCACTCGTCAATGTGATTCTGGCGTTCGTGCTGGTTACGGGCTCGTTCCTGTCCATGGAGTTTCAGAGACCGATCAACCAACCGGTCATCGGTTCGGTTGTGGAGGACTCGGTTGCGGCCCAATCGGGTCTACGCGCGAACGACAAGGTCCTGGAGGTCAATTCGGTCGCAGTCTCCAACTGGGAGGACACGCGAGACGAGATAAGGACGGCGTGTGCCGCCAACGAGGACTTTGACCTGCGCATCGAGCGTGACGGGCAGGCGCGGACCGTTCGCGTAGACCTGCCAGAGGACAAGCCGGTGGAAGTCATCGGCGTCAACCCCACCTACGAGGCATATCGCCTCACGCTGGGGGAGTCCATTGTCAGCGCGTTCCGATATGCGGCCACGGTGGCCAAAACATGCGCACAGCTCATCGTGCCCACCCAAACAATGAAGGTGCTCGACCAGTCCTCGTCCATCGTGGGCATATCCGTCATGGCATCCGAGGTGGTGAGCAAGGGACTGTTTGATGTCCTTGCGTTCATGGCGGCAATCTCCATGTCCCTCGGGTTCATGAACTTACTGCCCATTCCTCCGCTGGACGGTGGAAAGATTGTCATCGAGGTAATCGAGGCCCTCATCGGGCGCTCCCTGTCGCAGAAGGCGCGGCTCTGGATAAGCTACGTGGGGCTTGCGTTCTTTGCGTTCGTGTTCGTTGTTGTGGTGAAGAACGACATCGTGAGATTGATCTTTACGTAGGGGACTATCTATGGAACGTATGGGTTCTAACAGGCTGGACGTGGCTCGGCATAAGACGCGGCAGGTCCAGGTCGGTACGGTTGTCGTGGGCGGATCTGCGCCGGTGAGCGTGCAGTCGATGTGCACCACCAGGACGACCGACGTGGCGGGCACGCTCGCTCAGATCTGCGAGCTTGAGCAGGCGGGCTGTGAGATCATACGCGTGGCGGTGCCCGACGAGGCGGCTTTGGACGGATTCTCCGCCATCTGTGACGCGTCTCCGATTCCCGTGGTCGCAGACATACACTTTGACCATATGCTTGCCATTGGTGCCGCAAGACGTGGTGCCGCCGCATTGCGCATAAATCCGGGCAACATCGGCTCGATGGAGCGTGTTGACGCTGTAATCGATGAGGCTGGCAACGCGAGGATTCCCATTAGAATTGGAGTCAATGCGGGGTCACTCGACCCAAAGGTGGCCGAGCGGGGCGATCTCTCGCTGGCACAAAAACTGGTCGCGTCATGCGAATCGTTCGTGCGGCACTTCGAGGAGCGGGGCTTCGGCGACATCGTGCTCTCGGCAAAGGCTCATTCCGTGCCGGTGACCATACAGACGTATCGCATGCTCTCAAACTGTCTGCCCGAGTATCCGCTGCACGTGGGTGTGACGGAGGCGGGGACGCTCCGGCAAGGGACGGTCAAGAACTGCGCTGCCGTGGGCGTTCTGCTCGAAGAGGGTATCGGCAACACCATGCGCCTCTCGCTTACGGCAGATCCCATCGAGGAGGTCGATGTTGCCTGGGAGCTGCTGGGAGCGTTGGGTATGCGCAGGATGCGGCCAGAGCTCGTGAGCTGCCCCACATGCGGACGAACCCAGGTCAACCTCATAGGCATGGCCGAGGAGGTCGAGGTGCGGCTGAGGGACGTGCGCGCACCCATTAGCGTTGCCGTTATGGGCTGCGTGGTAAACGGACCAGGGGAGGCACGCGATGCGGACATTGGCATTGCGTGCGGCAGGGGACGTGGCGTGATCTTCGCTGGTGGCGAGCCGTTGAGAAGCGTGCCCGAGGACGACTTGGTGGACGAACTGTTCAATGAGATTGCGCGTCGTTTCTAGTTGATGCGTTGCGACCACTACAACATGGTTGTTGAGAGGAAGGTTTCTGTCGTGAAGAACTATGCCAAGATGAGCACCACCTACGCGCCGACGCTCAAGGAGGATCCGGCCGAGGCCGAGCTTGCCAGTCACAAGCTGCTGCTGCGTGCCGGCATGATACGAAAGACCGCAGCTGGGCTTTACAGCTACCTACCCCTGGCATGGCGCTCTTTGCGCAAGATCGAGGCTGTCATCCGCGAGGAGATGGAGGCCATTGGTGCACAGGAGATGCTCGTACCCATGGTGACTCCCGGGGAGCTGTGGCACGACTCCGGACGTTGGGAGAAGTACGGTCCCGAGCTCATGCGCATGGAGGACCGTCACGGTCGCGAGTTCTGTCTCGGTCCGACGCACGAGGAGACGTTCACCGACTTGGTGCGCAACGAGCTGCGCAGCTACAAGCAGCTACCTGTGACGCTGTATCAGATCCAGGACAAGTTCCGTGACGAGATGCGTCCCCGCTTTGGCCTCATGCGCGGTCGAGAGTTCATCATGAAGGACGCATATTCCTTTGACGCGACGGTAGAGGGAATGCAGCGCACCTACGAGGAGCAGAAGGACGCCTATGCACGCATCTGCGAGCGCTGCGGGCTGAGGGCCTTGCCTGTGGTTGCCGACTCGGGACAGATCGGTGGCGACACGAGCGTCGAGTACATGGCCGTGGCGGATGCCGGCGAGGCGGAGCTCGTGTATTGCGAATGCGGCTTTGCCGCAGACACCGAGGCGGCTTCGGCCGGAATCACGGTGGCGGAAGGGGAGTCCGGCGACCTTCAGAAGATCCTTACGCCGGGGTGCGCAGCCATAGCCGACGTTGCCGCATTCCTCAACATGAGCGAGTCGGGCACCCGAAAGGCGCTGGCAATCGTTACGGGCGAGGGAAAGCCTGCAGTGGTGTTCGTGCCAGGAAACCACGAGATGAACGACGTGAAGGCCGAGCATGCCTTTGGCGAGTTCCACCTCATGACGGACGAGGAGATTGAGTACTACGGGTTGGTAAAGGGCTTCATTGGTCCCGTGGGGCTTCCCGAGGGAATCGCCATGTTTGCTGACAGGAGCTTGCAACAGAGCGAGTGGTGGGTCGTTGGTGCGAACGAGGCGGATTATCATTTTGTGCATGCGCTCCGAGGACGCGACTTCGCAATCTCAGATGACCACTGGGTGGACGTGGCGACCGCTCAGGAGGGCGATGCCTGCCCGCGTTGTGGCAAGGCCCTCAGCGCTGCGCGCGGCATCGAGGTATCCCAGGTGTTCCAGCTCGGTACCAAGTACTCCGAGGCCATGGGGGCAACCTTCATGGACGAGGACGGCAAGGAGAAGCCGTTCCAGATGGGTTGCTACGGCATCGGCGTGAGCCGTACGTTGCAGGCTGTTGTCGAGCAGCATCACGACGAGCACGGCATCGTTTGGCCCGTATGCGTGGCTCCCTATGAGGTGGAGATTGTGCCGCTCGACGTAAAGGGCGAGGTTCGTGACGTTGCCGAGCGCATCGCAACCGAGGCCGTTCGGGCGGGCCTCGAGGTCGTGCTCGATGACCGCAAAGAGCGTGCAGGCGTAAAGTTTGCAGATGCCGACCTCATGGGTTTCCCGTATCAGGTGGTTCTGGGCAAGCGCGGCGTCAAGAACGGCATGGCGGAGGTCAAGGATCGTGCGACGGGCGAGCGCGTGGACGTCCCCTTGGATGAGGTTGCCACTTGGCTGACTCACGCCATCGTCCCCAAGCGCGCATAGCACGATTCGTACACACAGTTTCCGAGCTAAGCCAACAGGCCCTGCGTCCAGCTGGACGCAGGGCCTGTTGGCTTAGCTCG
>CADBCS010000055.1 GCA_902793195.1 uncultured Coriobacteriaceae bacterium
GGCATCGCCCGGTAGCTGTGTCCGGTCTGGATAACCGCTGAAAGCATCTAAGCGGGAAGCCAGTCCCAAGATGAGTTCTCCCTTCGGTAAGGCCCCTGGTAGACCACCAGGTTGATAGGCCGCAGGTGCAAGGCGTGCGAGCGCCTCAGCCGAGCGGCACTAATCGGCCGAGCTCTTCTCTTCCCATGTCCGGGCGACGCGGTCCGAGGTGGGGGGTTTCGTCGCGAGTCGCGCTGTGCGGCCCTCAGGGCACGGCCCTGACAGCAGAATGCCCGTCGTTGGTCAGCGACCATGGCAGGGGAGGCACACCCGGTCCCATCCCGAACCCGGAAGTTAAGCCCCCGAGCGCCGATGGTACTGCGGGGTAAGCCCGTGGGAGAGCAGGACGTCGCTGACCTACGACGGGCATTTTTTGTTTTGCGTTACGTATTAGCAAGAAAGAACAAAGGCAGCCCCCTGATAGATTCAATGCGGTCTATCAGGGGGCTGCCTTTTTTATTTGCTTAGAGGTTACTCGACCTGGAAGCCGTTGATCATGGCGTCGATCTTGTCCTTGTCTTTGCCGGTGACGCCGAGCTGTCCAACGGAGTGGACATCTTCGTCGTCAACGCTAAAGTACAGGAACTCCATGTACATGGTCTGGCCGTCCTTCTCGACCTCGACGAGAATCGTGGGGAACTTCTTGTCGCCGCGAGCCGCCTCGCCACGGGTAACGTTCTTGACCGTGCCGCCGCCGTTGGTCACGTCCTCCTTGGCCTGCGTCTCAACATCGCTCAGGAAGCTGTCGCTCCACACGTCGGTCGCCTGCTCTACGGGGATAAAGCGCAGGAAGCCTTCGCAGGTGTCGCTGTCGGCGAACTGGAAGGCAACGGACTTGGACGAAAGGTCAATGTCCGTGTTGGCTTCGGTGAACTTAAAGCCCTCGGGCAGAACGTAACGGGCACCAATTGCGGCGATGCCGTACTCCTTGAGTTGCGAGACATCCTGGGCGCCGGCGTTCGCGTCGGTCTTGGTGTCATCCGTCTTGGTGGTCTCGGTCGTCGTCTGGCCGTTCTCGGACGTGGTCGTGGTGGTCGTGGTGGTCTCGCCGTCGCTCACGCTCGTGGTGGTCTCGGACTTGGAGCTAACGGAGCAGCCGGTAAGGGCAAGCGAGGCCACGAGGCCGGCCGTAACTGCAAGGCGCGCAGTAGAGAACTTCATGATGTAATTCCTCTCTTATAGCAACCGGGTAACGAAAGGGGCAATGAAAGCAGACTACTTGGCAGTATCCTCGGTGGCGTTGGTCGTGGTCTCGGTGGTCTCGGTCGTCGTTTGGCCGTTCTCGGTCTTGGTCGTCGTGGTGGTGGTCGTCTCACCATCGCTCGTGCTCGTGGTGGTCTCGGTGCTGGCGCTAAACGAGCAACCAGCCAGACCAAGGGTGGCGGCAAGACCAGCGGCAACGGCGAGGCGTACGTAGGATTGCTTCATGATGGGTGTCCTTTCCAAAAAAGAAGGGTGAAAAACTTGCGAATTAGTGTACATCAGCAACGGCCGCAAATGGAACCAATGTGCTAGGAGAAATGCCCTAACTGGTAAACTATGGGCAACGAAATGCACGCGTGGCAAAGGAAGTGCCTATGTTAAAACGGACCACAAGAAAGCTCATCTGCATAATTCTCTGCACCGTGCTGGTGGCGACGACGTGTCTGCCATCGCTGGCATTCGCGCAGGAAACCGTGCGTATGAACAGCCAAGGTGGTGCGTCAGACGCCGAGCGGCAACTCTCGCAGCTCGTGATCGACGACGTTTCGGCCCCACAGGCCGGCAGCGCATTGGACGACACGGCCAAGGTTTCATCGGCAGAGGGCGAGTCCTGGGACATTCCCGTTATGTGGGTGGGCTCAAACATGGAGCTCGCCACGACTGCGGAAGAGGGTCAAGCGTATCTTCCCGCACTTGCGTTCTACATTCCCGACGGGTACGCGGTGGCAGAATCGACGGACGGCTACACGGTTGAGTTGTCCGACTCCCTTACCCAGTTGTTCGGCGGTCAGGAGATCATATCGGTCTACGATGCGTCAACCGGCATCACCTACATCATTCCCGCATCGTTGCGCGGGCTCTTTGCGCGCGGCAACACCAACGAGGAAGAGCAGGCCAGCATAGATGTCGGGGACGAGGAATCGACGCAGGTCGATCCCGGAAACACGGGGCAGGTGCCTGCGGAGCCCGCCCCCGCCAAGAGGAAGCAAAACGGCAAGAAGAGCGTCAGCCTTGTAGACATCTACTGCTCGCAGACGGCAAAGGACGAGCTGAGCACCTCCGACCTCGAGTGGGTCATCGACCTCATCATAAACAAGCTGCAGCCCCAGGCGGTCAATCTTCTGCTGGAGAAGTTCCCCGCATTCAAGCAGGGGTTCGAAGAGGGAAAGATCGGGCGCGAAATCGGCCTGTACATCTACTACGAGCATGGTGACAGGGACGGTGACATCAATCACGAGTCCGCCGAATCGGCCCTTGCCTATGTGAGGGGCAGGCATTTCGTGTCCAACGGAACCGTGCACTACGGCTATATGCTTGGCGTGGACCTCGAGTCCATTACGGGTGAGGACAAATCTGGCAAACTGTACATCCTCAAAGACGGCAAGGAATTCGAGACGTTCCAAAACACCTTGGTTCACGAGATGTTCCATGCGTTTATGGATGACTACAACCGTACGGGCATGGCGGGCACCACCACTCCCGAGCACGCCATAACTGAGCTCATGACCCCCGACGAAGAGGCGATTGCACGCTACAAGAACACGCACTATCCCGTATGGTTTATCGAGGGGACTGCGTCGGCGGTCGAGAACACGTATCAGTATAGGCGCTCGTTTTTCGAGCTTCTTGCAGGCGCGTCGCAGTCCTATGCGGCGTATACCCCGGAGGCAATCGTACAGAATTACCTCACCAGAATTCCAAGCGACAAGGTTGCGTACTTCCTGCTCGAGGCATCGTCACCGGATGCCACCGCGAACGGCGAGTCCGTAGACCCATCGGTCTCCCAGTATGTGAGTGGATACCTTGCCGTGCTGTATTTGGGAGAACTTGCGGCAAGGCAGGCGGGTGACTCATCCATCAGCCAAACGGGGGGCGTTACCACCATCTCGAGCGACAAGATTCGCATGGGGCTCAACAGCATTCTGGAGCGCATGAACAAGGGAGAGACGCTTGATCAGGTGATATACAGCATCTCGCCAACAGATGCCGCGGGCAACAAGTACTACGGTTCCTCGCTCGAGTTCGAGAGGACGTTTTTGCTGGAAGGCCGAGAGGGGGGCAATGTAAACATACCTGCGGCCGCCTTGGCACCCTCGGCCCAGTTCGTGTGCACGTTCCTCAACTACATGCACGCGCTCGCGCTCGATCCAAGCCGTACCAACATGCCTAACGGCTCCATTCTCTTTGGCTTCGACGAAGACTTTACCTCGCCCCTCGACCCAAGCAAGGACGCGACGTCGGAGGCGTACAAGATCGTCGACTCGAACACGGCCGTGGAGTCCACCGTGCCGGACTCCACGGCGCTTGCGGGCGGTGGCAAGTCGCAGAGCGGCACCCCGTTAACCACGACGCAGAGTCAACCGGCCGATCCTGCGCTTCAGGAGAACCCCGAGGCGGCGGCAGCCGAGCAGCCCGATGCGCGCTCGGAGTCCGTGGCCGATCCCACTGCATCCTCCGGTGTCATGGCAGACTCGCAGTCGGAACCCGCGGAACAGCCTGGGGAGGGCACGCCCGCATCACCCGAGGTGCCTGCGTCCAACGAGGCTTCACACTCCCAGGGCGAGGAGCCCGCACAACCCGAGCCCGCTGGCCAACAGCTGCCCGACGCGGCATGATGGGTAGTCTCACGACCAGCATGTGTACGACTTAGATGGGTATACCCCCAACGGCATCGCAGCGGCCGGTGGGGGTGCGTCGTTTAGCGCTCACAGCCATCCACTTTCTCACACGAGGTATGTGGTCAAATGTGTAGACTCCGTGAATGAACGGATTTACACCGTAAACGGCCCGGAAGGGGCGTATAGTCATTCCTCGCGCGGCGCACCGACGACGCGCGGCGAACCTTGAAAACCGGATACTGCGATCGATGAGATCGACGA
>CADBCS010000056.1 GCA_902793195.1 uncultured Coriobacteriaceae bacterium
GCCCAAGAGGTACGCCCACGGCCTCGCGGGCGCCGGCGCCCTGCTGTGGGCGGTGGCCTTCGACGCGCACAAGCACGTGGCGGTGGCGCGGGCGTAGGCGCGGCTCCAGATGACAGATTAACCACTGGGGGGTCTGTCCCAGTGGTTAATTCGCCAGAAAGGGACTGTCCCCCAGTGGTTATTTCTTCACGAAGGCCTTGGCGTAGGTCTGCGTGGCGCCATTGAAGTTCTTAGCGGGAGCGGGATCGCCCTTCTTCATAAGCACGACCTGAATGGCCTCGGTGCGGCGGGACATGCCCTGGGTGCCGGCGGACTGGCCGTTCTTGGTCCAGGCCATCCATCCGTAGCGCTGGGAGTGGACGCGGTAGTAGACGTCGTACTTCTCGGCCATGTCGCCCCAGAGCCGTATCTGCACGGCCTCCATGCGGCGGCTCTTGCCCTCGGTGCCGGCCATCGCGCCGTCCTTCGCCCACATCTTCTCCCAGCCCTTGCGCTGCACGTGGGAGCGGTACTCGATGCCGCCGGCGGCGCTGGCGCCGTCGACGGTGAGGCGGACGGACTCCATGCGCAGGCTCTTGCCGGTGGTGCCGGCGATGGCGCCGCCGCTGACGGCGGGCAGCGTGCCCTTGCGCTGCACGTGCGCCGTCACGCTCACGGGCGGGACGTCGGAGGCTTTCTTCGTGAACGTGGCCGAGACGGTCACGTCGGACGCGGGCATGGTGAAGGAGCCGTCCTTGGTCTCGACCTGCCTGCCGTCGGCGTCGGTCACCGTCACGGTGTCGAGCTCGTAGCCGTCGTCGGCCCTGGCCGTGATTTTGACGGTGTCGCCCTCGGCGGCCTCGGACTTGTCGGTGGTCACGGTGCCGTGATCGATGCCCTCGGCGACGGCGACCTTGAAGAGCGTGATGGGAGCCTCCTTGATCTCCACGGGCGCGCTCGCGTAGTCGGTCGCGTTGCCCTCGCTCACGTTCTCGGCCAGCACGTAGACGTGGTAGTCAGCACCCCAGACGTCCGTCTCGCCACACCCGGCGGCGGCCAGGTTGAAAGTACCCTTGCCCTCTCCGGCGGGATCGAGCTTGCCGTAGCCCTTGACCTCGTTCTCCTCGGCGTCCCACGCGTTCTTGAGCACGACGTAGGAGGCCTGCGTGTCGCCCGTGACGCTCTCGCCCGCCATGGCGTAGGAGATGGTGGCCGTCTTGCCGCTACGGGTGGCGCTCGCCTCCTTCACCTCAAGGTCGTCGTCCTTTATGGTGAGCTTGTACTCGGCTCCCGATTGCCCGGCTTCGCCGGAGATTAAAGATGAGAAGATTACAGATTTAAGATCGATGTTGAAAGCGGGGGAAACGCCAACGTCGGTGTCCTTGACGTCGTTAAAGAACAGATCGCCATCCGAGTACACGTAGCCAGCGTAGCTCGAGTCGATCGCTCTGGCGGAGCGGAGCCACCAGTGGCCGCTCTCCTTATTCGCGTACTTCTTCACGCGGGGGTCGGCGCTCGTATCAGCTACCACATAGCCGTAGTCTATATTGGAAGCGTCCTCCGCGTCGAGCAGGAAGACCTTCTCACCGGTGAGCGCGACGTAGTTCGCGAAGCTGTCCTTTGTCCACCGCGCGACGTTCCCGGCGTCATCGCCTAAAACCAGCTCGTGGGACTCGACGGTACTCGGCGCAATCGCGGCCTGCTCGGCCAAGGTGAATTTATTAGTGTCTTGGAGAAACACGCCACCGTTCAGCTCGCCCTTCACAACGCTTCCAGACCACGCGTTGGAGTTATCGTGGAACTTCGAGGTGTACAGGATCGAGTCGCAGTCAAGCAGCATGGTAGTGCCGCCGAACTTCGTGGTGCTCGGAGCGAGCACGCGGTACTTCACCGATTGTCCAGCGTACTTGCCGTAGTATACGTAGCTCCACCGGCCGGCGCCCTCAGGCGCAGCTATGACGCTCGTACCCAGCCCGGAGATGGCTTTGCCGCCCTCGTCCGCCAGTGCCGCTCCCGGCGCCACGCCCAGCGCCATCGCCAGCGCGAGCAGGGCAGTTGTCACCTTCTTCCCTATGCTCGTTGTCGTCCTCGCTCGCATGTTGCATCACCCTTTCATTCTGCGCGGCAAACCAACTCGGCCGCCATGCCATTGGGATGGCTCCATTATGTCACGTAAATCCATAGCGCGCATGTGATATCCTGCCCGTGCGTGCCATGCACGTGGGGACAGGGCTAAACGTGGCAACGGCAACTGGTGGCTGCGCACGGCGGGGACGAACCCGAACAACACCTGCGCGGCGATCGTGAACGACGACGGCAACGTGAACTCGAACGGCTAACCCGTCAACAACGATAACATTGGCGTTTCCCCCGCTTAGCCCGGATGGCCCGAAACCGCGATCCCGGGTGGGGCCGGTCTGTGCGTTCGGACAAAGGAGCCTTGTTCCCTTCTGGCCCAAAGAAGACGCCCGCACGACAGGGACGCCACCGGGCGGAAGAACACATGCCGTCGGAGGAGCGGACGCCCGCATTGGGCTTTCGATTCCTTTGGCGCCGGACCGTCCACGTCCGGCACCTCGGCGACCAGTTGTGCAAATGGCGCATCCCAGCTTGCTAGCAGTAGTATTTTGCCTCGCCAAAGCGCTCGATCCACGACGCGACAATAGCGTCAGCGTTCGCCTCGACCAGTCGTGTCAGCCGCCTGAGCTGCCTATCGGGAATCCGCGAGTCGTTGATGCAAAGGAGCACCTTACCGGCACTCGTTATCCAGGGCTTTGTTGCGTTCGCCTCCGCCCGACCCATGGCGATGTGAACGTGCACTGGCTCCAGCGGGCTGCCCTCGTTGGACCAGAAGCAGACGACGTAGGGACCGACCCTAAGAAGCTGTGGCACTCAGAATCCCCCCATCCGTCGCGAAGCCGAGGATGAGGTGGGCGTTGTTGCGGACGAGGCGCTTGAAGAACGACATCTCCGAGGCCGTGTAGCCGCAGACGCCCTCCCAGCGGTAGTCGGGAAGCCAGCACGTCGCGCTCCGAAAGCCGCCCCTCTCGTCGGGGGTCTCTATGTACACGCGCACGCGGCCGCCCGGGAGCGTCTCGGAGTGGGTGATCTCCGTGTCGTCGTTGAGCGTCATGAAGGGATACATCATGCTCGCCACCTCCTCGTTGTTCATACACGCAGTATAGCGCACGCACCCGGCCCTACTCCCCTTCGTGTGGGCAACGCAGCACGTAGCTGCCCATGACCTTCTTTCGCAACTTGTAGGTGTCCCCGTGCCCTAGGTGCCCGTTGTA
>CADBCS010000057.1 GCA_902793195.1 uncultured Coriobacteriaceae bacterium
CGCTGCTCGTCCGTTATGCTCACCGAGGGCGCCTTGTACCCCTTGGCCGTGGCGGCGCTCTCGCCACCCACGAAGCCCGTCACCTGCACCGTCGTGGGCGCCGCCTCTCCGCGGGTTATGGTCGCACCTGCATAGGTGGCCGTCAGCGTTGCCGGGACAATGTCGAAGGTGACGTAATAATCGTCGTAGTATCTGCCTATCCCCTCAACATAGACTCTCGCCTTACCCACGTCCTTGTTGTCCTCGTACCGCAGACGATAGTCCACGCCTTCCCTCAGTTCCTCGAAGGTATCCCAGTCTTCGATCTCCGGCTTGGCGTCAATGGGGGCGCCCGTATACGTGAACTCGGCGGGCAGGTCTACGAACGTGTTCCATATGTTCTTTGCGTTTGTAACCGTGACGCTTTTCGCAAGATTGATGGAGCTACCGTCGCTTGTAGTGTACGTTGCGCGTATGGTGGTCGTCCCAACCCCTACGCCCGTAAGGTAGCCCTCCTCGTCCACCGAGGCAATCGCCGGATTGTCGGATGACCAGCTCCAAGCGAAGAGCTCGCCGCCTTTCACGTCGTAGTAGTCGCCCTCGCCCACCCCAATGGTGTCGTCGCCCACGATTTCGCCCACCACGTTGACGAGCGCAGCATCCACGACCGTACCGTTGCACTTGACGTAGATGAGTGCCTCCCCGGTACCGACCGCGTTATAGTTGAGGTAACTCCCGTTCTTCGAGACCTGCACCACACCCGGGTCGCTCGACTCGAAGCTCCATCCATACGAACTGTTTCCGTACCAATACTCGCTGCTCGTGTCGCCCTGAGCCATGAGCCTGGGGGCCCGCCAATACTCGTAGGGACGGTCGAAGCTCGGCACGATGCTTGAGGCCGGCTTGGGGCTGAGCCCGAGACCGCCCCTGGCATTGCCTCCCTGGGCCAGATAGACGGCGTATGCGGCGTTCGCCTCGCCATAGCCGTAGGTGTCATCCCAGCCCGACTGGCCGAGGTCGCGCGCGGAGGCATACAGCAGCGCCATGGCCTTGTCCACCGAGAGGTACGGGTTGACAGCGAACATGAGGGCGAGCACGCCCGAGACCTGCGGCGCCGCCATGGAGGTGCCGTCCCACAGCAAGAAGCCGTTGTCGCGCGAATAGCTCAAAATGGACACGCCGGGCGCCGCGATGTTCCTGCCCTTGATCCCCCACCTGCCATGGTCGTTGTAATTTGAGAAGTCCGCCAGCGAGACCTGCGTGGGGTACTGGTGGCGTCCCTGGACGCCATTCATAACTCCCGACGTATTGCCGAGCGCTATAACGCCCACGACGGTTGGGAAGCAGTTCGGCCACGATAATTCCGCGGTCGTTTCGTTGCCAGCGGAGGCAACCACGGCAATGCCTGCCCTGTACGCCCTGTCCCACGCATCATGTTGCAGCCTGCTGTAGCCATAAGCGCCGGCCGAGTAGTTTATGACGCGGATGTTCCAATCGGCCTTGTGTTGTATCACGTAATCGACACCGCGAACGATTTCTTCCGTATAGGCGCTCATAGAGTCCTCGCCGAAGACCTGCACCGGCACGATCCGAGCGTTGTAGGACACGCCCGCGATGCCCGTGCTGTTGTTCGCCTCTGCGGCGATGATGCCCGCGACGTGATCGCCGTGCGAACGCAAATCTTCCGGAACATCGTCGTAGTAGTACTCTGTCGTCGCGTCGTAGAACGAGTTCGGGACGATGTTGTTTTTGATATCGGGGTTCTGGATGTTGACCTTGCGATCGAGGACGGCCACGCTCACGTTTCTGTTGCACCGGATTCCGGCCTTCCATACCTCTGGGGTGTACATGCTCTCCAGCCCCCACTGGTCCTGCGCTCGCGGGTCGTTAACCACGCTGCTGGCCTGCACTCCGTCGTGGTAGGCGGATTGCGTACTGAGCGCCATGTCCGAGCCTGCGTCTGCGTCCGCGCCTGCGTCTGCGCCCGCCTCGGGCGCCTCCTCCGGTGCCGTGTCGGTTGGTTCCGCACCCACGTCCGCCACGGGCACCTCCTCGGTCGCCTCGCCGCCTGGGAGCGTGCCCTCCTCGGCCACCGCCTCGGGGCTGTCGCCCTGTCCCGCGGCCGTCGCGGGCTGGTCGGACGGCTCGTCAGCCTGCTGCTGGCTGGGTCCCTGCTCGGGGACGACCTCCACCTCGTCTGCCGTCGCGAGCGTGGCGGCAACATAGTTTGGTTCGACGACATCCGAGACGCCCGAGTCCACGATTCGGTTGATTGCGTCTTCCAGATTCGTCCCCTGGGGCAAGTCGACCGAGATGATGTCATCGGTAACTTTGTTGACCTTGAGGGGCTTTACACCCTCGACGTTACCGCCCCCTATCTTGTTAATCACATCCTCGACGGCGGTGCCTTCCGGCACGCCCACCAGCACCTTGCCAGGTTCGTACTCCGCCTCGTCTGGTATCTTGTATCGGGACTTCTCCCTCGCCGCGTCGTCCGACTGCGTCACCACGTGATGCGTTTCGGAGCGCTCCTTCTCTCGCCCTTCCTGGGCAAAAGACGTGGTGGGGACTCCCCCCACAGCAATGGCCACGCACATGAACATGCCCAAAATCCTCTTTGGCAGCCAAGCCCGTCTGTACCTCATGGTCATCTCCCTCCGTTCGTCCCAACACGACACTACCATATCAAGAATTTGCGCCATGCTGTTGCGCAACATCCGTAGACCAGCCGGAAGGGACCGTCCCCGACGGACGGCGACTGCACCGGAAGGGACGGTCCCCGACGGTTTGCGCCATGAGGGAGGCCCCGCCATCGCGCGATGACGGGGCCTCCGCTGCGTCGCTGTGCGGGCGTCGTCGCTACTTCTGGGCGAA
>CADBCS010000058.1 GCA_902793195.1 uncultured Coriobacteriaceae bacterium
GGAAATCATCCGCTTCTTAAGAGACCACTATTCAAGAAGCCGTTAGACGCCAAGAATAGGAACACCCGTGCCTAAATTGAACAGGGCGTCCGAGATCCATGCCTCGGACGCCCGACTAGTGGTTTTGTTTGCTAAACGGCCTGAGAGTTGTTGATGCGATGCTTGGCGACAAGCCGCTACAAATGGATTCTGTGCAATCTGGTGACCTCTTCACGGCCCGCCATGTACGGACGATACTTGTAGTAATCGAGCCACATGTTCGCGTCCAGCCCAGGCCCACTCACAAACGCCGATACCGAACGAGCAATTGCGTTAGCCTCACGTGCGGGCATAAGATCACCCACAGCCCTGAGCACGCTCGTCTCGCCGTCATCCGTGCAGCCGACGTACCAAGCGAGCATGTCGTTTGCGCCTCGCGTGCTCGCCGCTCCTCGTCAAAGGCCGCACGCCCCCCGCGCGGTATGACCGTGGCACCGTAGCCAAGGTCCACGATCGTCTCGATGACGGCTGGCATGTTGGTGACGGCGGGGTCGAATTCGACGGTGCCATTGTTTGCGGCGAGGTTCACCTCGCACGACTCAACACCGTCCATCTTGCCCACCATCTTCTGGATAAGTGCTGAGCAATTGGCGCAGTGCATGCCTTCGATGGCTATGCGTTCGGTTTCCACGTGCATCTCCTCATCGTTCGCAATCAGTGCTGCTTCACCAAACCCAGCCTATGCATTTTCGGCTACGACGATAGTACTGCGAAAACGCCACGCTTCGCGTGCTTGTTTGCTCCACGTGGCATTATACGTTGCAATTCGTGTTATTGCTCATGTAGAATAAAGTGGTGCCGGGGCCATTCATATCAAGAAACGAGCTTGCCATGGGTGATTTGCGAAGAAAGGCAGCGTTGTTGCTGTTGGCTCTTGTTTTCCTGTGTACGGCCTGTGGGAACCAAAAGACAACTCCCACGCCCACCGAGGCCGCGGGGCAGGAACTCGACACTTCCAGCTTCCTTGTCGCCATCGAGGAGGAGCCGGACACGGTGGACTTCCAGTGTACGTCCATCCACTACACCATCGCTACAAACGTGTTCGACCGCCTAGTGGAGATGCGGCCTGACAACGACGGCAACGTGACGGTCATGCCCTCCCTGGCCGAGTCGTGGAAGAAGTCGGAGGATGGCAGGACCTACACCTTCCACCTGCGAGAGGGCGTAACCTTTAGCAACGGAGCCGAGCTGACGTCTTCGGATGTGTTGTACTCGTTCAAGCGCCTGCTCACGCATCCAGACTCCTGCAACCAAGACATCGCAGAGATCATTCTCGGCGCTTCAGCTCTGGAGGCGGGAGAGACGGATGAGCTCGAGGGCTTCAAAGTGCTCGACGACCTAGACTTCTCCATCACTCTTGAGCAGCCCTTCGAGGCGTTCTTGGCCTGTCTCTCCATGCCGGGCGCCTCTATCATGGACGAGAACACGACACTTGAGGCCGGCGACCTGTTTGGCACGGATGCAGCCCACACGATCGGGACTGGCCCGTTCGTGCTGGAGCAGTGGAAACCTGGCAAAGGCATGCTGCTCGTGGCTAACGACAACTGCTGGGATGACGCCCCCAAGAGCGCGGGACTGGACTTGCGCTTCATCACGGATCCGGAAGAGATCCGGATGATGTTCGAGAACGGCAAACTGGACATCCTCGACCTTGATGATCAGGGAAGTGCGGCAGAGTTCTTCATCCACGGCGACATCTACCAGGATCGAATCCAGAAGGTCCCGCAGATCGGCATCAGCTACATCGCCCTCAACGAGAAGGTCGCTCCGCTCGATGACGTGCGCGTGCGCAAGGCACTGCAGCTGTCACTCGACCGCAGCACACTGCTCGACGTCGTTTATAGCGGGCGCGGGTTGGTAGAGAACGGCATCTTCTCGCATGGGCTCTATGGCTTCGACCCCGACCTCCCCGCGATTCCGTACGATACGAAACAGGCACAAAAACTCCTCGAGGAAGCCGGCCAAGACGACGGGTTCGACCTGACCTTCTCTGTGAAGTCATCCTCAACGCAGGCGGAGATGACGCTCGCAGAGCACGCCGTGGAGATGTGGAAGGCCATAGGAGTCAATGCGTCAATCGACGTCGTAAACGAAGACGAGTTCATGAGTCTGCGCAAGAGCGGTGACCTCGCCTGCTACACGGCAACGTGGACCGCCGACTACAACGATCCCGACAACTATATTTACACGTTTTTCGGCAGTCCAGAGAACACGAAGTTCCGCAGTCTCTGCTATCCTAAGATGGACGTCATGAATCGCGTACGCGACGCACGTACGATTACCGATGCAGATAAACGTCTGGCAGAGTATCGGGATTTGGAGCGTACAATTGTGCAGGATGATGCCGCTTGGATTCCGCTCTTCTCGCGAACCCGCCTGTACGTGACGTCGGAACGACTGGTGGGTTTCCAGCATGCA
>CADBCS010000059.1 GCA_902793195.1 uncultured Coriobacteriaceae bacterium
GCGATTCATGTGGATCGGTTCGCACGCACAAACCGAGTGGGATTTGTCGTGGTGGATGAGGCGCATCATGCCGGTTCCACCCAAGGAGGCGATCGCGTCGCCTACGCTTCCCTGCCAAACGTGCTCCATGCGTTGGGCGATCCTGCGACGCTTGCGGTTACCGCCACGGCGCCAGCGCCTGTGGCACGCGAGATATGTCGCCTGTTGGGCATAAACCAAAAGAACGTCATTGTGGATGAGACCTCTCGTCCAAACCTGGAGATAGTCGATCACCGTGACCTTCGTGACCGAGACATGCTGCTCACCTCGTTGGTCTCCAGTGGCCAAAAGACGGTGGTCTATGTCAATTCACGCAAGCAGGCGGAGCTGTTGGTGCGAACGCTTCGTGCGGGTGTCCCGGAACTGGGTCATGCGATTGCGTTCTATCATGCGGGCCTGGAACGCTCGCTGCGCTTGAGAATCGAGCGCGCGTTCCGAGAAGGTCCGCTTACCTGTGTCGTCGCCACCAGCGCCTTTGGCGAGGGAGTCAACCTTCCCGACATCCGAAACGTCGTGCTCTATCATATGCCCTTTGGCTCCACCGAGTTCAACCAGATGAGCGGTCGGGCGGGGCGTGACGGAGCGCCGGCAACCATACAGCTCCTCTTTGGGAGTGACGATGCCCGTATAAACGAGCGTATTCTGGAGGCCGCGGCTCCCGCCCGAAAGGACATGATCGTACTGTATCGCGTGCTCATGGGCGTGGCAAAGGACAGTCCCCAGCGGGTCGTCGAGCTAAACAACCAGCAGATTCTTGATAGGGTCTGCAACTTGGACGGTCGTTGTCAGCTCACTGACGGCGGAATCGAGTCGGGCATCGGCGTGTTTGCCGAGCTTGGCTTCCTAGATGTCCAAGGGTTTGGAGATAGCAGAAGACTTATAATGGCGGTGTCTCCCAAGCATGTTGACCTAACTGAGTCGGTGAGGTATTCCGAAGGTTGTCGACTGCAGCATGAGTTTGTGGACTTCCGCGACTGGGCACTCGGCTCGCTTCCCCAAGAGATGCTCGAGCGGGTTTACAAGCCCATCGTACCGGGGTTTGGGCATACGGTAGACAGGTAGACGAGAGGGGTCGCGGCATGAGGTCAATGGCATTGCAGAGAATGATTGATTCCGACGAGATACCTGGTGCCGACAACTACCGGCTGTTGCAAACGGCGTGTGACAGCTTTCTTGACCAAGAGAGCTGCGACAAGGTCGAGCGGGCCTATTGGTTTGCCGCGGAGTTCCACAAGGACCAACGGCGGCGGTCTGGCGAGCCATACATCAACCATCCCGTGGAAGTCGCCCTGATTCTTGCCAAGGACCTGCACATGGACGCCGATACCATCTGCGCGGCGCTCTTGCACGATACGGTGGAGGACACGACGGCTACGCTCTCCGACCTCTCCGAGCGCTTTGGACCGACGGTTGCCGAGCTCGTTGACGGCGTTACCAAGCTTACGAACATCCAAGTGTCGAACATGGATGAGAAGCAGGCGCTCAACCTGCGCAAGATGGTGCTCGCGATGTCGCGCGACATTCGCGTGGTGATTATCAAGATCGCAGACCGCTTGCACAACATGCGTACGCTTGCCGCCCTGCCACCGCACAAGCGCGTGTTCAAGTCCCGCGAGACCATGGATGTGTATGCTCCCTTGGCAGACCGACTGGGCATCTCGTCCATCAAGTGGGAGCTCGAGGACCTTTCGTTCTTCTATTTGGAGCCGGAGGAATATGAGCGCGTCGCGCGCATGGTGCAGGATTCGCGCACGCAGCGCGAGCGGGACACCGACGAGGCGATCAAGACGCTCTCGGACGAGCTTCGCCGCGTGGGAGTGCAGAACTTCCAGATTTCGGGCCGCCCAAAGCACCTTTGGTCCATTTACCAAAAGATGCACCGCAAGGGGATGGAGTTTACCGATATCTATGACCTCATTGCGCTGCGAGTTATAACGTCGACCGTGGAGGACTGCTACACGGTGCTTGGCGCCGTGCATGCGCTTTGGCATCCATTGCCGGGAAGGTTTAAGGATTACATCGCCACGCCAAAAGCCAATCTGTACCAGTCGCTTCACACGACCGTGATCGGCCCCGACGCACGGCCTATCGAGGTGCAGATTCGCATGGCGGAGATGCACG
>CADBCS010000060.1 GCA_902793195.1 uncultured Coriobacteriaceae bacterium
GGGGTTCGTCGCCGCCGCGAGCACCGCGTCTTCCAGAGGGATCCCAAACTCCACCGCGCAGCGCATGCAGGTCATGAGCGACGAGACCGACGCCGCCAGGTTCCCATCCTCCAGGGTGGCGCTTCGGCCCCTCACGTACACGACCTGACCGCCCAGCTCACTCGTGCCGTCCGGAAGGCCGGTGGCACGCATGGAGTCCGAGACCAGCACCACGCGGTGCGCGCCAAACAGCGCGAACGTCGCGCGAATCGCCGAGGGATGCACGTGCAGGCCGTCGCAGATAAGCTCGACGAACGCGTCCTCGCGCTCTGCCGCCGCGCCCACGATGCCGGGCTCGCGGTGCCTAAAGGGCAGCATCGCGTTGTAGAGGTGGGTCACGCGGTCCGCCCCGCGCTCGAACGCCTCACGCGCCACGTCGTAGGACGCCGCCGAGTGGCCAAGCGACAAGTGCACCCGGTCGTGGAAGCGCTCGATGAGGTCCAGCGCGCCGTCAATCTCTGGCGCCACGGTCACCACTCGCACCGGAGCCGCAGCCACTTCCAGCAGGCGATCCAGCATTGCCATGTCTGGTGCCGTAATGTACTTGGGATTCTGCGCGCCCTTCTTTGCCAGCGAGACAAACGGGCCTTCCATGTGGATGCCCGCCACATACGCATGTGCCCCGTCATCGGGCACGCAACCAGCCGTCTTGTAGATCGCGGCCAAGCGCTCCTCCGGAAACGTCATCGAGGTCGGGCAAAAGGACGTGACGCCCTGGGCAAACTGGTAGGCCGCCATCTCGCGCAGGCCCTCCTCGTTTGCGTCGCTAAAGTCGTGACCCATGCAGCCGTGCACGTGAACGTCCACGAGCCCGGGAATCACGTAGCAGCCCGAGGCGTCTATCACCTCGTCGTCTGCCGGCGCGGGACCGCTTGCAAAGGTTCGGTCGGCGCCAATGTACACGTCGCGCTTCTCGAGGCGTCCTTGCGTGCGCGCGCCCCGCGCCTCGCCGTCGCGTACCGTAAAGACTTCTCCACCTGTAATTCTCATCAGACTCGCAACCTCCTTGACTCGCTTGCCAAGGACAGCCTAACAGGCGCGCGGATTCATTTGAACGGCATTGGGACAGTTGGGAACACGTGCCCTCGATTGGGATTTTGTTCCAGGTTTGGAACACGGCGTACCGCGATCAGGCGCCCTGCTCTCCGGCGCCAACGGCGCACATGCGCGCCAGGTACTCCACGATTGCCAGCACGGGTATTTGCGAGCTCGTGTCCTTAACGCCCCTCTCTGTCGTGCCGCGCGAGCGGTGCGTCGCTATGCTCACGTCGCTGCGGTCCGCCAAAGAGCAGCTTCCGGGGCCAGTAATGGAGATGACGCGGGCTCCCTCGTGCCTGAGCTCGTCAACGAAATCCAGCACCTCCCCCGTCTCGCCCGAGACCGAAAGGGCGATTACCGCGATGCTGCCCGCACGCCGATTGCCGCGAAAGCGAACGAGCTCGTCGCCGGGATGCGTAATGGCGACCGAAAGGCCCACAAACGAGGAGAAGTAATACTGCCCGTAGCGCGCCGCAATGTCGGAGGCGCCTACCCCCACAAAGAACAGGATGTCGGACGTGTCGATGATCGCCTTTGCGGCAGAGAACTCCCGCTCGTACACGTTGCGGCGCATCTGCTCCAAAAAGGATATGTCCGCCGAGACGTCGTATGGCTGCGCGGCCTCCACGCCTCGCTTGGCCGCATACTCCTGCAGACGAAAGCGAAACTCGCTGTATCCCTTGCAGCCAAACTGCTCACAAAAGCGCATGACCGTGGACGGGGAGACGCTGCATGCCTCCGCCAGCTCACGAACGCGCATGTACACCACGCGATCCAGGTTCTTGCACACGTAGTCGTAGATGTAGCGATCTGTGGTGCTGAGCGTAAGCTCCTCGTCCAAAAACAACATACGTGCCTCTCCCCACATTCCAGGTATGCCCCAACATGGTATCAGCAACCGCTATGAGTTCCTGCCTTGGCAGCGCAAACGGGCGAGTCGCATGCAAGCGCACCCATGTTCATTACCGACCTCTGGACGTAGCTTCCGCTCCTTTGCCCTTGCTCACTTTCGCAGCACCCTTTCCATCGGCCAGCCCCTGGCAAGCTCGTCGACGAGCTTGTC
>CADBCS010000061.1 GCA_902793195.1 uncultured Coriobacteriaceae bacterium
GTCGCTGGGCATCATGCCCGCCAAAGGCTGCTCGACGCTGGCCACCCAGGCAGTATCTGCATCACTGGTAGACAAGACTCCCATAACGCGAACGTCCTGAGTGGACGCCGTGCCCTTGGCAATGGTGAAGTCCTTGGTCGCGCTCCCTCCGCTGTACAACTCGGTGTCGGCAATGGTTGCCCGCACGGTATACTCACCCGCACCCGTCGGCTTGGCGGTGGTGTACGTGTCGTCGCCTGCGCCCTTGACCTTGTATTCGTAGGTCACCGTGCCGTTGCCGGTGTTGCCGGTGACGGTGGGCGTCTTGGCCTCTTCGCCGTAGGTCCACCCCTCCATGTCGACGGTTGGGCTGATGGTGCCCTTGCCAATTGTCACCTCAATGCACTGCGGTGCCACCTCACTACGTCCCTGGCCGACGTAACTAGCGCTGCGGCCAGCATAGTTATGGGTCCTCCACCACACGTAGTACGTGCCGGGATCAACTGCTCTCGGACACCCAGTCCACCACTCGTTCCAATTCGGTCCGGACTCAGTTCCAGGGCAATATTGCATCTGTCCGCCGACTGAGACACTTCCCGGATAGAGTAGCGTCTGCTTGGTGCCGTTGGCAGTCAGAGTGGTCTTGGCGACGGGGGCAGCATAGTCTGGTTCCGGCGCATTCATCCCGTAGTTGCAGGTGAAGACTTTTCCCGAATAGCTCGATGGATTCCACACATTGATGCTCCCGCCTATTCCACCGGATCCGGTGAGCGTGAAGGGGTCGCGCTTTGGAAGCTGAATATGCGCAGTCATCTCAACTCTGTCTGCGAAGTTTGTTGCGAGTACCTCAACCTTATCGCCCTTTTTTGGGTTCTCGACGGTCGTCTCTCCCACTTTCGTGCCGCTCTTGTCGAACAGCTTAATGTCCAGCGAGCTCAAGTTGTAAACTCTGTAGCCAGTCGAGTACTGAATCGTCCAAAAGCTGACTTCGTATTTGTACTTGTCGTAAACCCTTACGGGCACATCCACGGAGGTTTGCGCATAGGCATCGGTTTCCGCTGCGGTTGCAGTGACGTAGGCTACGTTGTCTGACGGAGCGGACTTGATCGTGAGCTCTCCGGTCGACTCGTTCACGGCAATGTAGCCCTCGCTACCACTCTTGACGGCGTAGCTGAGCGCGCCACCGCCCTCAACCACCTTAGCGTCGATGTTCTTTCCCGTATCGGATGTGAAGACAGACATGACGGTCGCCTGAATGGCTTGCGGCGGCTTGCCGCTGGCCGCCTGGAGCTCACCGCCTTCTGCAAGCGCAAGGCCCGGCATCAGACCTAGGGCCATCGCCAGCCCAAGTAGGATGCCCATGATCCGCATCTTCCTCGACTCCATGGCAGTCCTCCTTCTGTTGCCGTCGCTGCCGCTTGCATTGCAGCCTTAAGCGCACGTCCTCTCCGCGACGGCTACCACACCCGACGACCATCAGTTGCAGACTCAGAATCTATGCTACGAGAATTGCAGCATAACTGCCTCGAAACATTGGCTGGCTGCTGCCATTTGACCTCAAACGGCTCGACACAAGAAGGGATTCAGAACGTTGTCCAGCATGGCCGTCTGCCCCTGCCCACAAGGAAGGACCCCCGACGTGTTCCCATGGCTTTGTCAAACGGGACGCCCGTTTGAAAGTAGCATGTTTGATGCCGTGGCTCTCCGTTCTCATGACCCGGAGCTTGTTGGTCCAAACCCAGTTCCCACGACCGACTATGTGCTGGCCCTTCGGGGCTGTTCGGGGTCGCCTGTCATGCGATGACGGACGAGGCTCTTCTCGCCCGCGTGCGCCATGGCGCCTTTCCTCTACGCGAGCGGCCGTTGGTTCGGTTCGCAAATCGGCTCCGAGCCGCCCGCAGGTAAAATGAAAGCATCGGTTCGCAAGCGTTTGGGAGGGGTGGGACCCATGCGGAAATCCTTGGTAAGCGTTTTGTCGTGCTGCGCGTTCATGTTGGCGTTGGGCCTTGCTGGCTGCGGTGGTAACGCCTCGCCCTCGACTCCTGCGCAACCCGGTGGCGACAAGCCGGCCCAGCGTCGAAGACGCCGCGAAGGCCGAGTACGACCGCGCGAGCGCCCTGTTCGGCGAGGGCAAGTTCTACAGTGCGAAGCAGGCCTTCGAGAAGAGCGCCTACGGCGACTGGGAGCAGCGCGCCGCCGCATGCGTGCAGGCCATGCCCGAGACCGGCGAGCTCTTCCACGACCCCGACATGGCCAGCGACAGCATGATCCTCGAATTCGTCGTCAACGAGGAGGACGCCAACAAGGGCTGCTACATCTCGGTATTCACCAAGGACAACAAGCTGGCCGAGACCCTGTTCATCAAGGGAGGCGGCACCGTCCAGACGCGGCTGCCGGGCGGCGAGTACTCCGTGAAGGATTCCATCGGAACCGAGTGGTACGGGGAGAACGAGCAGTTCGGTCCCAACGGCTATTACGAGACGATGGTCTTCGACGAGGTCGAGGGGGCTCCCAACCTGACCGTGCTCGAAGACGGCTACCAGTACACGGTCACGATCAACGGCGCACACGGCGTGGGTCAGACCGTCGGCTCCACGGAGGGAAGCTGGGACAACCGCTAGCGGTCGCTGGCGTGACCAGGCTGCGCTCGACGCGCATCACGCGTCCCATCGTCCGCGACGTAGCGCCTGCCGAAGGGAGGGTCCCCGCCGCGCGGGCGCATGCGACAATGGCCCCACGCATGTGCGACGGAGCGTTGTCGAAAGGGGATTGCCATGGACAAGGAACTGCTCGACTACACGACCGAGAAGGTCGACGTGCTGCTTGGAGCCCCCTCGAGCTCCAAGACGACCCTGGCGGCGTGCCAGGCGTGGAAGGACGCGATCGCGGCCGGCGCCGACGCCGACGAGGCGACGACCAAGCTGCTCGACGCCCTCGACGAGCACCACACCACCATCGACGAGGTCATCGTCTTCGCCCGTGGCGCCGCGAAGCAGATGCTCGGCGAGGACGTTGCCGCCGACATGGAGGCGCACGCGCTCAAGCGCAAGGAGGCGGGCGCCAAGTACTGCGACTGCCTTGCCTGCCTCACCGCCCAGGAGCTTCTCGCCAAGCACGGTCGCCCCGTACTCTGACCTGTAGTGCCGGCGCGCCGCCGGGCGCGGCGTGCGACCAAGCGCGCAGCGAGAGGGGGACGGTCATGGGACGAGCCAGATCGCCTCGAGTCGGGGCGATGCCGCGCGGCGTGGCCGCGTGCGCCCTTGCCTGCGCGCTCGCCCTGTCGGGTTGCGCGCGGGCACCCGCGACCCCCGCGGCCGAGAAGAGCCAGGGCACGTCCCTCGAGGCCGGCTCCCAGCTCCCGGCCGCCGGCGTGCCCGGCCGCCTCGACGACGACGGCTACTTGTACTACCTCGACTACGCGAAGGACTACTACTCCGAGGAGGTCCTGCGCAAGCTCGACGAGTCCGGCGCGACGAGGCCGTCCTGCTCGGCCTTCTTCACGCACACCCTCGAGGGCGAGCCGCTCACGTGCCGCAACTTCGACGAGCCGCA
>CADBCS010000062.1:0-1897 GCA_902793195.1 uncultured Coriobacteriaceae bacterium
GCGCACGCGGGCGGAGAACGCGCTGCTAGTCCTGTGTTTTTTCGGCATGCTGGCGCCAGCCCCGGACGCGCGTCTGCAAAACTTAGCGCAACGTCGGCGAACCGCTCGATCCCCTCGGCGTCCGAGAACTCGCTGCCGCGGTCGGTGAGCCCCACGGGGAACAGCCGGGCGAACGCGCCCCCGCAGGCTAAACGTGCAGGTGCGGGGACGTTTTCGCATGCCCTGTTATGGCGTTATGGGCACTTTCAACTCATGAGAAAGAAAGACGTGCGTAGTTTAACCAAGCCACGTGTGCGTCAATCTTCCCAAATGGACACCGAAGGCTGGATTCGCGACACAACACGCCCGCGGACACGCGACCTCCATCTTACCCGTCCCTTCCGTTGGGGGATGGGCGGCTCGGTCCGTCTGCGACCTAAACGGCGTTCTTCTCGCTTGGCCCAGGGACTCATCTCGGGACGGAAAGCGACCATGCTCGATAGCGCTATAATTTGCGGTAACTAGTTATTTCATTGGTTTACCGCGAATTATGAGGAGCGCAGACATGTTCGTCGCTCGTGAAGAAGAGGTACAACTGTTACGGTCAACCATCGATGACGAGTATTCTCAGTTCGTTGCCGTATACGGCAGGAGGCGCGTCGGAAAGACGCTCCTCGTGCGGGAAAGCTTCCAATATCGGTTTGCCTTTCAGCACGCCGGCCTTGCCGACGGCGGATTGCGCGACCAATTGTACGCCTTTTCCGAATCGTTGAGGGATGCGGGAATGAGGGACTTCCCTCAACCAAAGAGCTGGCTCGAAGCGTTTAGCCTTCTCAAGGAGCTCATCCGCATGACGCCCGATGGGAAAAAGGTCATCTTCATTGACGAACTCTCGTGGATGGATACGCCCAGAAGCGGGCTCATTACGGCTGTCGAGAACTTCTGGAATGGATGGGCGTCGGCACGCAAGGATATCGTGTTTATTGTATGCGCTTCCGCGACCTCATGGATGCTGAGCAAGATCGTCCACAACAAGGGAGGCTTGTACAACAGGCTGACCAAGCAAATACACCTGCGTCCGTTTACCCTGCGCGAATGCGAACTCATGCTCATGGGCAAGGGTATAGAGATGAATAGATATCAGATCCTGGAGTGCTATATGGTGATGGGTGGGATTCCGTTCTACTGGGATTTCCTTCAGAGGGGCAAGAGTCTCGCCCAAAACATCGATGCCATCTTCTTTGCGAGAGACGCGCCCCTCAAGAGGGAGTTCGATTATCTCTTTTCGTCGCTGTTCAAGCACCCGTCAGACTACCTCGCTATCGTGTCTGCCCTGGCAAGGCGTAAGGCCGGCATGACCAGGGAGGAGATACTCTCCTCAACGTCGCTGGCTGACTCGGGGGCACTCACCCAGAAGCTGGGCGAGCTCGAGAGCTGCGGGTTCTTGCGAAGGTATCGTGCGTACGGGAAAAAACAGCGTGATGCGCTCTATCAGCTCGTGGACAACTTCACCCTGTTCCACTACAAGTTCCTCGCGGACGGGGACAAAGACGAGTTCTTTTGGGAGCGCGTGACCGATTCGGGACTCCATAATGCCTGGTGTGGCCTGGCTTTCGAGCGCGTTTGTCTGGAACATGTGTCGCAGATAAAGCGGGCGCTCGGCATCAGCGGGGTGCTTACGGAGGTTTGCTCGTGGTCGTGCAAGTCCGACCCCGACAATGGCATATACGGCAGCCAGATAGATTTGGTCATCGCGAGGAGAGACCATGTAACGAATCTTTGCGAGATGAAGTACGCGCGGAACGACTTTGTGGTGACCAAGACAGTTGACGAGTCGCTGCGCCACAAAGCGGCTGACTTCCGACAGCTTACGAAGAGCAGGGACTCCATACACGTGACCATTGTAACGACGTATGGC
>CADBCS010000062.1:1921-2517 GCA_902793195.1 uncultured Coriobacteriaceae bacterium
CGCATACTCGGGCATGGTCCAATCAGTCGTACCGGCAGACGATCTCTTTGTGGACTAGTACAAACCTCGATGCGTAACTGCCACAGGAGCGTCGCGTTCGTTAGCCGGACGCGACTTATGAGAAGTTCGACTCCTTCGTAGCCGATTGCGACGGACATGGCACTCACCCTGGGGGTGATATGTCCAGGCGGGCCGCTTACCCGGTTTTCGCGGGATTTGCGGCGCCTGCTGCCCGCAAACGCTAGTCGTCAGTCTCTATGGCGCCTCGGATGATGATCTTGTTCTCTTGCGCGGGGTCGAGCGTGGCGATGCCGCGCACGCCCATGAGGTGCGCCCATCTGGTGACCTCGACAGGCTCTGCGAAGTACACGTCTGCACAGATGTCTCCCGCCTTTACCTCCGTGGGCGTCATGGGGTCCCATTCCTCACCGTTCTCGTCATCCATCGATGGCATGATCAAAGTGAGGCTTTGGACCGTGTCGGTGGAGAATCCCTGCGACATCAGGCCCGTCACCTCGACGAGCACGCCGTTCTCTGTGCCGTGTTCTTGGCAGTATGCGACCGCGCCGTCGAGCCATCCTTCGTAGGCGGGCTCG
>CADBCS010000063.1 GCA_902793195.1 uncultured Coriobacteriaceae bacterium
CCGATTGGTACATGAAGGTGCCCGAAGGCGCGTTCCCGGACACGCAGACGCTGTATCTGGACTATGCGGTGGCGCGTGGGCTCATGTCGGGCTATGCCGGGACAACCCTGTTCGGGCCCGATGACGACCTAAACCGCGCCCAGGCGGCTACCGTCCTGTACCGTCTGGCCAACCCGGATTCGACCGACACGAACGTCCCCGCTGATTACGCGAGCAACAAAAGCGGACTTCCCGACGTGGAATCCGGCAAGTACTATACGGCGGCCGTCAACTGGTGCGTGGCCAAGGGCGTGATAACCGGCTACGGCGAGCCTGGGAAGTACTACGCGTTCGGCCCCGACGACAAGGTGACCCGCGAGCAGCTTGCCACCATGATAGCCCGCTACTGCACGGGCCCCGCTGCCCAGCCTGCAGCAACGGCGGACATCGCGTCGTTCTCGGATTACAGCGCCATTGCCCCATGGGCACGCGAAGGCGTGGCCTACTGCGTGGCCAACAGCATCGTTTCCGGCTACTCGGACGGGTCGCACCGCTTCGGCCCGGCTGACAAGGCAACCCGCTGCCAGATGGCCAAGATCATCGCCGTAACAGCTCGCATGTTGGAGTAAGGTGGCTCAACGTACCCGGGGCGCCTCGTGTGCCCCGGGCGCGTTCAGGTCCGCTGCCTCGGCCTCGCCCTTCAACAAGAATGCAAATGACCAAAAAAGGACCAAAAGGGGATACTCCCTTTTTGGTCCTTCCTGCCCCTTGCCCCTCTTGGTTCCGGCGTGAGCCAAAAGAGCCAAAAGGGGAGACCAGCTATATGAAGTCAAGGGATAATCCGAAGTTTTTTGAAGCCGAGTAGATTTATCCGATTAACGCACTTTGACAGCCGAATATCGAATGCTTTCGGGCGCAATGGGGCGCATCGCGGACGCGATGGCGGCAAAGGCGATATGCGGGTCAGGCTACTTGGCCGGGTCGTACGGCTTCCCGTCGCGCATGACGGCGTAGACGACGTGGCACAGCTTCCTCGCCACGGCCGTGACCGCGACGCGGTGGGGCTTGCCCTTGCGGCGCAGCTTGTCGTAGTACTCCTTGAGCTTGGGGTCGTACTGCCTGGCCCGGTTCGCGGCAAGCCACAGCGACCTGCGCAGGTAGGGAGAGCCGTGCTTGGTTATGGGAACGCCCTCGGCCGAGTACTTGCCCGACTCGTCGACGCCGGAGTTGAGCCCCGCGTACTTGACGATCGACGCGGCGTTCCTGAACCTCCTGACGTCGCCTATCTCGGCGGCGATCTGGGCGCCGGTGGCGGTCGACACGCCGGGGATGGTCGTGATGTTGGGCTCGACCTTCTCGAGCAGCGAGGCGACCTCCTTCTCGACCTTGGCGATCGTGGCGTTCAGGAACTCGACCTGCGAGACCATCGTCCTGACCTGGAACGAGGCGGCCTCCTCGCCGAGCCTTATGCCGACCGACGATTTCGCCGCGGCCTTGACCTCGGCGGCCTTGGCGTCGCCGAGCCTGCCGCGCGAGCCCTCGGAGAGCAGCTTCGCTATCGAGGACGCCCATGTCGGAGAACAGCGCCGCGTATTCCGGGAAGTAGGCGTCGAGCACGCATATGGCCTGGGTCTTCACGGCGGCGAGCTCCTGCTTGAGCCCCTGGTGGTAGCGGGTGAGCTGCTTGAGCGCCTGCACCTCGTCGGTGGCCAGCCTCGTCTCGTCGTAGTCGCCCTGGCGCAGCGTCTCGGCTATGAGCCAAGAGTCGATGCGGTCGTTCTTCACGCCGGACAGGCTCTTGAGCTTGCGCATCGCGTGCACCTGCATGGGGTTGACGACGCACACGCGGTAGCCCGCGGCCATCAGGTAGGCGAAGCAGGCCTTCCAGTAGTGGCCGGTGGCCTCCATGCCGACGAAGACCTCGTCCTCCGACTCGGCGACGGACTCCAGCCACGCTATGCACCTCTCGAAGCCGGCCTCCGAGTTCTTGAACTTCATGGGCCTTGCGGCCTCGGCCCCCGTCTCGTCGACGGCGCCGATCACGTGGTCCACCTTGGCGATGTCCACACCTGCGTAGATCATGGGCGGCTCCTTCCGCTAGCGGCGGGCTCCTGCTACCGCACCCGGGACCGCTACCTCCTAGAAGAGATCCGAGGAATGGCGCGCGGCCACCCTCATCCAGCTTATCCGCGGCCTCGCCCGGATGGGGCAGGTTGCCGGACTCCCCTGCGAGAAGCAAGGCTCTCATCAACCCGTTTCGGCAACCCTGCCCGCCAGAATCTGCATTGCATCCATAAGCATTCGATAAAAGGCTTAAAAATGCAACGACTTAAAGATAGGAGTATCCCTTTTTGGTTCAAGAAGGTTGAGACGGCAGGGGTGGTAACCCCCGTAGGGGCGCTCTCCGAGCGCCCGTCTGCCGTGGTTGACGGGCGCTCGGAGAGCGC
>CADBCS010000064.1 GCA_902793195.1 uncultured Coriobacteriaceae bacterium
AGTGCACTACCTCTTTGCCATCTCCAGGAACAGCGGCAGCAGGGGGTTGTCGTTGTCGGCCCGCCATGCGAGTGACTTGGCCACGGAGAGGCCAGGCTCGAGGATGGGCACGCGCGCCAGTTCGCCCTCGAAGCCGGGCAGATCCAGCGCCTGGGGTATGAGGTAGACACACCGTCCGCCCTTGAGCGCCATCGGAACGGTGTCGATGTTGTCCGTGTACACAACGTTCTCCTGCACAAAGCCGTGGCCAGAGAGCGCCTCCTCGTAGCACAGGTTGGAGTACGGGTCGTCCCGCAAAAGAACCGTCGGCTGTCCCGCAAGGTCGGCCAAGGTGAGATGGTCACAGCTGGCAAGGGGGTGTCCCGCCGCCATCAGGGCGGCAAGCGGGCTCTCCAAGATGTCCTGATAGCGCAGATAGCCGGCATCGGGATAGTTCGCCCGCGGAAGGACGCCCACGTCTATGCGCTCCTCCACCAGTGCCTGAAACACCTCTTGCGGCTGGTACGAGTAGCGCCTGAGCTCCACGTTGGGGTACTCTTCCGCAAAGCGCTCCATCGCATCGCCAAAGTCCCGGCGAATGGTGTAGTAGAGCATGCCGATGCGCAGCCGGCCGGTGAGTCCCTGCTTGTAGCCGGCAATGTCCTCGGTCATGTTGTCGTACGTGCGCAGAATCTGACGGAAGCTCTTATAGGCGCGCTCCCCCATCTGCGTGAGCGTAACCGAGTGCTTGTCGCGCTCTGCCAATCTCACACCCAGCTCCCGCTCCAACTCGGCAAGGTGGCGGCTCAGCGCGGGCTGCGTCATATACAGGCTCCTAGCCGCACGCGAGATGTTGCCCTCTTCCTTTATGGCCACGAACTCTCTCATGTGCTGAATGCGCATCTGGGCCTCCGTCATACCAAACATGCATGACCAAGCGTCGTTCGTTATAACCATTTCGCATAACGAACCTAAGAATGAGAGTAGCGACGCCCAAGGTCAGAGGCAAATAGCCAAAGGAGGAATTCCATGAACGTCACTCCGTCCGTCAAGCTCACTCCGCTCATCCCCAACCTGGTCCCGCGCAACAAGGTGTTCGTCTGCCCCGAGAGCTCCTGGATGCCCGATGCGGACGGCGCCTGGCAGCTGCACCCGTTCGCGTTCGACCGCTGGGACGTGGAGGAGATGTCGTACACGACACGTGCTCGCTCCACTGCGCGCTCAACCCCTTCAACATCTACGAGGTCCACGGTGCCGACTACCTCAAGATGCTCGAGTTCGCCACCGTCAACACGTTCCGCACGTTCCCCGTGGGCAAGGCGCGCCACGTCATCTTCTGCGACGACGGTGGCAAGGTTCTCACCGACGGCATCCTCATCCGCACGGGCGACGAGGACTTCCTGGCATTCAACCTGGTCGACCCCGCCTTCCTCAACCAGCAGATGGGCGGCATGTTCGACATCCAGTCGCGCAACCTGCGCGAGGAGTACTTCGTGCTCCAGCTGTGCGGCGCGCGCTCGCTCGAGGTCGTCGAGCAGGCCTGCCAGGCGGACCTCCACGACCTCAAGTTCATGTACGCTTGCGACGCCGAGGTGGCAGGCGCCAAGGTGCGCGTGCTCCGCACGGGCATGTCGGGCACCCTCGCCTACGAGGTCCACGGCAACGTTGCCGACGCGCAGATGGTCTACCAGCGCCTCCTCGACGTGGGCGCCGAGTTTGGCATCCAGGAGATCGGCCGCCTCGCCTACGTCAACCAGCACTGCGAGGGTTCGATCTTCCAGCTGGCCGAGCACTTCAACATCCGCTTTGACATCCCGGGCGACAAGTTCCTCCTCACCGGCAGCCTGCCCGCCGACAGCGAGCTGCAGTATCACAGCCCCTACGACTGCGGCTGGGGCGGCCTGGTGCGCTTTGGCCACGAGTTCCCCGGCAAGGCGGCCCTTCTCGAGGAGTCCGAGCGTCTGCACAACACCGCCGTCCACCTGCTGTGGAACAAGGAGGACGTGCTTGCCGTGCAGGCTGCCACGATGGACCCCGAGCGCCGCGTGGACTACATGGACATGGTGGGCGACTACGACTACCGCAACAACTGCATGTCCATCCACATGGACGCCATCATGGACGG